>NZ_JAHBZJ010000001.1 GCF_019635455.1 Sphingomonas sp.
GCCAACGCCGCCAATCTAGCGAATTTCATCAAATACCTCCGAAGTGGAGCCGGAACCGGCCCGATGCCTGCGCCTGCACTTGCAGGTGCCATGGGACCGTGAGGGGCCGGCGGATTCTACGGAATGCGCGGTGCCGCCGTCACCCTTGGCGATCGCGCAAAGCCTTGGCGAGTTCAGCGCAAGTTTAGTGGCTTGCGCCATGGGGTGGAGACGACGGCGTGAGCGCAGGTAAGCAGCCGGGACTCTTGATTCGGGACTCGGAGCTGGGGACGGCGGGCAAGGAACGGGCTGGCACCTCGGCGACAAGTCGGCCCGAAAGGCACGACGCCGGGAGGCCTTGCGCGCCGGGCTTGACACATGGTCGCGAAGCCCGAGCCTTCACCTGCCTCGCGCCCTCGCGCCCTCGCGCCCTCGCGCACCGACCCCTGGCACGTTCCTTGTTTCTCCCCTGCTGCCCGAACAGGGTCAGACCCACAGGAGCAGACCACCATGGGCGTTTTTTCCCGCCTTTCCGACATCATCAATGCCAACCTGAACTCCTTGCTGGACAAGGCCGAGGATCCCGAGAAGATCGTCCGCCTGATGATCCAGGAGATGGAGGACACGCTGGTCGAGGTGCGTTCCGCCGCCGCCAAGGTGATCGCCGAGCGCAAGGAGCGCGAGCGTCAGCTGGGCGTGCTCGAGCAGGAGCAACTCGATTGGGAGTACAAGGCCGAGCTGGCGCTGAGCAAGGACCGCGAGGACCTGGCCAAGGCGGCGTTGATCGAGCGGCAGAAGGCGTTCGACATGTGCGACCAGCTGAACGCCGAGATTTCGGTGCTGGACGATGCGCTCCGCGCCTCGGAAGAGGATATCGCGAAGTTGCAGACCAAGCTGCGCGACGCCCGCGCCCGCCAGAACGCGATCATGACCCGGCTGGAAAGCGCCAACAACCGCGTCAAGCTGCGCGAAATGACCCACGGGTCAAAGGTCAATGACGCGTTCAGCCGCTTCGACCTGCTCGAACGTCGCGTCGATTTCGCCGAGGGCCGCGCCGACGCGCTGAGCCTGGGCGCGCCGAAGAAGACACTGGAGGAAGAGATCGCCGAACTCCAGTCGGCCGAGAAGGTCGATGCCGAGCTGGCCGCGCTCAAGGCGCGCATGAACAAGGGGGAATGAGATGCTGGATTTCTTTCTGCCCGTCGTCATCGTCGGCATGCTCTTCATCGGCATGCCCTGGGTCATCCTGCACTATGTCACAAAGTGGAAGCAGGCGAAAACGCTGACCGGCGAGGACGAGAATTTGCTGGACGAGCTGCACTACACGGCCCGCCGGCTTGAGGATCGCCTCCACACGATCGAACGGATCATCGCCGCCGACAATCCCGAGTTCCGCCTGCGCAGCCATGAAGCGCCCGCGCCGCGCGAACTTCCCGACTATGACCTTTCACGGAGGAACTGAAATGTCCGTCAGCCGCACGCAACTCTATCGCGACAAGGTCAACGGCAAATGGCTCGGCGTCTGTGAGGGGCTGGGCGAATATACCGGGGTCGACCCGCTGTGGATCCGCCTGGGTTTTCTTGCGCTGTTCGTCGCCACCTTCCCGATCATGTTCTTCGTCTATATCGGCCTGGCGATGGTGACCTCGCAAAAGCCGATCGGGCTTTACGAAACGGCCGAGGACGCGAAATTCTGGCAGGGCGTGCGCGCCAATCCGCGCCGCTCGACCCAGGAAGTCCGCAGCAAGCTGCGCGACATCGACCGCCGCATGGCCGACATCGAAACCTTCTACACGAGCCGCAACACGCAGCTCGCCGACGAGATCGAGCGCCTCCGCTAAGCGCGGCGCTCAACGGGGAGAACGAGAATGAATTGGGGTGGACCGGGTTTCGTCATCGCGATCATCGCGATCTCGACCTTCGGCTGGCTCGCATCGACCTGGATCCGCGCGAAGCACGGCTATCCGATCGAGAATGAATGGAGCGGCACCAGCAGCAAAGGCGATCCCCAGGCGGACCGCAGGATCGAACTGCTGACCAATGAAAACGAGCGGCTGACCGGGCAGATCGGCCGGCTGGAAGAGCGGATCGCGGTGCTGGAGCGCATCGCCACCGACCCGGCCGAACGCACCGCCCGCGATATCGACGCGCTGCGCTGACGAACGAGGACAGAATGGAAAAGCTGCAATTCTTCACCGCGCTGGCCCCCACGATCGCGATCGTCGGCGTGGCCGGGATGATCGGATGGATGTTCACCACCTGGCTGCGGATCAAGAACGGATATCCGCTCGACGGCGCCTGGGGCCAGGCGGTCTATCCGCAGAAGAACGAGGAACTGGTCGAGCGGATCAAGCTGATCAGCCAGGAAAATGCCCAGCTCCGCGCGGAACTGGGTTCGGTCAAGGACCGGCTGGCGAATGTCGAGCGGATCGTGACCGACGGCGCCCATGCGCTCGATCGCGAGATCGAATCGCTGCGGCTGACAAAGAACTAAAAGGGGGCGACGATGGAAAGGACCAGCCTGGTTCTCGGTTTCTTCATGATCGTGGTGGGGATCCCGGTCATCCTGGGCATCGGCAGCGACATGTTTCGACGCTGGCTGAAGCACAAGGAAAAGATGGCAGACGCGCTGAGCGCCCAGACCGCTGAAAAGGCCGCGCAATATGCGGCGCATACCGAGCGGCTGGAACAGCGGGTGCGGGTGCTGGAACGGATCGCCACCGACAAGGGGGTCGAACTGTCCGACGAGATCGAACGGCTGCGCGACGACCGGCCGGTGAACTGAACGAATTTGCGTAAGGAGTGAGTTGAAATGTTGATCGGGTTTTTCGCGGTACTGGGTGTGATCGGCGCAATCGGCGTCACGCTCACCGAAATGCGCGACCGTCCCGTCCGCCGTGCCGAGCGCGCGGCCCGCGAACAGGCCGCGAACTGACCGGCGGCCAACGCCGGCAATCGACAAGAGGCAGGAGACTGGAATGAACCCCTTCGAATTTGTCCTTGGCATCATCCTGATCGTGAGCATCGCGAGCATCGTCCGCGCCAAGATGGGCATCGGCCGCGACCGCCACGGCAACGAATATCGCCTGAACAGCGAAGCCAGCGATGCCGAAGCGCGGCGATTGCAGGAAGAGGTCCGGACGCTGAAGGATCGGATCGCCGTGCTGGAGCGCGTGATCACCGACAATCACAGCAGCAGCGATCTCGACCGGGAAATCGAGAAGCTGCGCGACAACCGTAACTGACCGGAAGCAGGCGCCCCGCGCCGCCAAACCGGAACGTCTGATGGAGGACGTGATGACCGATCCCAATTTCTACATGATCATGGCGAGCGCCGGCCTGGCCGGCCTGGGCATGGTGACGGCGGCGGGCCTGGCCGGATGGCGCGGCTGGCTGTCGCTCAAGCAACAGGAAATGCACCTGTTCCAGCAGGGCGAGACGCCCCAGGCGGCGGTCCCAAACGCCGGCGCCCGGATCGAGATCGCCGATCTGAAGGAACGGATCCGCAAGCTGGAAGCCATCGCGGCGGGGGTCGACCTCTAAATCGCCCCGCCCGACCGGCATTCGCGGACAGCGTCCGGAACGGCCGGCATGCGAAGCGGGACGCGGAGCGCCGGCCGCCCCCGGAAACCAGCGAAGCGCCCGGCCGGAAACGGGCCGGCGGCAAGGGGCCGGGGTGACGGGCCAGACGAAACCCGGTATCGGCGCGGGCGATGACCGATCCAGCACCCACCCTGTCCGAACTTCGCGACGAATATGAATTTCTCGACGCCGACGATCGCTACCGCCTGCTGATCGATCTCGGCCGCGCGCTGGAGCCGATGCCCGACGCGCTCAAGACCGACGCGACGCTGGTGCGCGGATGTTCGGCGGCGGTGTGGGTCTATCCCGCGGGAAGCGATGGCGACACGCTCCATTTCCTGGCCGACAGCAACGCCGCGATCACCAAGGGGATCATCGCGCTGGTACTGCGGACGGTGCAGGACCGCACGCCCGCCGACATCCTGGCGACCGATATCGAGGGCGCGCTCGCCCCGTTCGACCTGCGCAACCAGCTCAGCTCCAACCGCACACAGGGCATTCCGAACATGATCGCCCTGATCCGCGCGACCGCGGAGCGATATGCCGCATGAAACGCGAGGAAGGGCGCATCTATCGCGCGATCTGGCGATGGCATTTCTATGCCGGGCTTGTCGTCCTGCCGTTCATCCTGTTGCTCGCGCTGACCGGCAGCATCTTTCTGTTCAAGCCCCAGCTTGACGCATGGCAGGAACGCGGCTGGCGGGACCTTCCGGTCGCCGGCGCGGTGTCTCCGGACAGGCAGCGCGATGCGGCGCTGGCCGCGGTTCCGGGGGCGACCTTTCACCATTATCGCATCCCGCAGGCGCCGGGCGACGCGGCGGTCGTTCACGTCGGGCTGCCCGATGGCGCGATGCGCGATATCGCGGTTTCGCCGCAGGGACGGGTGATCGCGATCGACGATCCCGAAGCCCGCATCGCCGCAACGGTTCAGCGGCTGCACGGATCGCTGCTGATCGGCCTTCCCGGCGATCTGCTGGTCGAAACCGCCGCCTGCTGGGCGATCCTGCTGATCGTTTCCGGCCTGTATCTATGGTGGCCGCGGGGGCGTGGTCTCGCGGGGACTTTCTGGCCCCGGCTATCGCGCGGTGGTCGCGTCTTCTGGCGTGACCTGCATGCGGTTACCGGTTTCTGGGTATCCGGCCTGGCGCTGGTGCTTCTGGTATCGGGCCTTCCCTGGACCGATGGCTGGGCCACCGCCTTTCGCGCGGTCCGCGCGGAACTCGGCTGGATCCAGGGACCCCAGCAGTGGAAGGGCGGCATCGACCTGCATTCAGAGCACGATCATGGCGCGATGATGCGGCGGCAGGCCGCGCGGGCAAGCGATGGCAAGAGCCTGACCCAGATGGTCGCGATCGCACGCGGCGAAAGCATGCCCGCCCCCGCGATCCTGGCGCCGCCCCATGCGCCGACACGGTTCGGACCGCCCAACGGAAACGTCTGGACGTTGACCAGCGAAACCCAGAATCGTCCGCTGGCGCGATCGGTGAGCTATGATCCGCTTACGGGCCGGGAAATCGCGCGCAGCGGTTTCGCCGACAAACATCCGATCGACCGGATCATCGGCTATGGCATCGCCTGGCACGAAGGGCAGCTGTTCGGATGGGTCAATCAGCTGGTCGGCGTATTGACGGCGCTCGCCCTGATGGCGCTGGCGATCAGCGGCGTGGTGATGTGGTGGCGGCGGCGACCGGGCGGCTCTCTCGGCGCCCCGCCACGCCCGGATGCCGTAAAGCTGCGGGTCGTGGCCGCGATCACGATCCTGCTCGCGGCACTGCTGCCGATGCTGGCGCTGTCGCTGGTCGCGCTGTTCGCGATCGACCGGCTGTTGCTGCCGCTATGGCCGTTTGCGCAGCACTGGCTCGATCGCGCGCACCGCTCCTGACCCTCGTCTCAATCGAGGCCCAGCGTCTTGGCGACCGCGTCCAGGTCCGTTCCAGCAGGGATCAGCAGCCATTCGCGGCTCGCGGCGCCGTCGATCACCGTCACCGCGCCGCGCGGGCAAATGCCCAGGCATTTGACATCGACGATGCCGACGCGCGCCTTGCGCCCCTTCTTCACGCCCAGATGCTTGCGCAGCGCCTTGCCCAGCGGCTGATTGCCCTTTGGCCCGAAGCCGCCGTCCAGCCGCCGGGAGCATTTCGCGCAGACGAGAATGGCGCTGCGCCAGTTGGCGGCGACGCGTGGCTTCAATCCGGTCGCCACTGCCGGCGCTCCTCGGCGGCGCGCAGCACCTCATAGGCCGCCTGGATCGCCTGAAAGCGCTTCGCGGCCTCTGCGTCGCCGGGCCGGATGTCGGGGTGATTTTCCTTGGCCAGCCGGCGCCAGGCGGCGCGCACCGCTTCGAACACCGCATCGGGATCGAGCTCCAGCACCTCCAGCGCGCGCATCTCGTCCCGCGAACGACTGCCGTCGCCCGGTCCGGCCCAGGCATTGTGCCTGCTTTCGGCATAGCCGTCGGCGGTGCGGCGTTCCTCTGCCTCGCGCTTGGCGGCCTCTTCGGCGGTCAGTCCTTCGAAGTAATTCCAGTTGCGGTTATATTCACCGGCGTGGGTTTCGCAGAAATACCAGCGCTCCGGGCTGTTCGGCGATTTGGGCGCGGGACGATCGCCGGGCGCGTCGCACCCCTCGCGATCGCACAGCCGCACCTTCACCGCCTCGCGCTCCGACCCATAGGGTCGCCAGCGGGGGAAGCCCCAGTCCATCGATCGGGTCGAACGCGCCATAGCCCCGCCAGATAGGGGCGCAAACGCGCGAGCGCCAGCCCGTACCGGCGTTTCCCCGCCCAGCTTGACGCCCCGCCCGCACACCGATAAAGGCCCGCTTCCCGCTCGCACGGCCCCTTCGTCTAGCGGTCTAGGACGTCGCCCTCTCACGGCGAAAACACGGGTTCGAGTCCCGTAGGGGTCACCAGCCGGTTAGAAGACGCGCAGGTTTGCGCCGATTTTCAGCACGGTTGGACAAGTCCGGGGTGCGCGGGTTAGACAAAATCAGGGTTCGTGGTCGGTCGAATAGCGCGCGTCGATGCGCGTCACGATGCCGTCGGCAGGATGCTCCTGCTCGACCGCCTCCGTTTAGGCGCGGGCCGCCCCGTCCTTCCTGCCGTCCAATGCCTTCATCTCGGCATCAATCGTCCAGTTCTGCGCCATCCGGCGCCCGATGGGCTTCGCCCCCGTGCGCGCGGTTTCGACGTTGGAGCGGCCCTGAAGGCGTCGCAGCGATCCGATCCGCTGTTCGATTTCGGCCGGATCGCGGCGTTCAGGCGCAAGCCCGCGGACCGCGATGCCGATCTCGCCACATCGCGCCATTGATCGACTCGGCGCGCCGCACAGGCGGCAAGTGCCGCTTCACGTCGGCGAGAATCCGCTTCGGACGATGCAGCGAAAGCCGATATGGCTGGTCGATGTATCGATCGCCTGGCCCTGACGCGCGGCAGGGCGATAACGCTGGCAATAATTTTCGGCACACAGGTGCGACCCGCCCTTGATGACGCGTCGGGCGACTTTCATGCCGGGCATGCAAGGATCGAAGCTCTCCGCCCTGCGGCCGCCGCGGGGATTGTCGATCACGCAGCAGGCGCCGGGCTTTTTCTTGTCCGCCGCCCTGGGCTGCGCATACCAATCGCACGTCCACTCCCAGACATTGCCGATCAGGTCGTGCAATCCATAATCGTTGGCCGCATAGCTGCGCACAGGCGATGTCCGCTCCCACCCGTCGGTCATCAGGTTGGCGAAGGGAAACATGCCCTGCCAGTAATTGGCCATCATCGCGCCGCCGGGCGCCAGGTCGTCGCCCCAGGCATATTCGCGCCCGTCATGCCCGCCGCGCGCGGCATATTCCCACTCCGCCTCGCTGGGCAGTGCCTTGCCGGCCCATTCGGCATAGGCGAGCGCGTCGGGGTGGCCGACATGCACCACCGGATGATCGTCCAGGCCGGTCAGGTCACTGCCCGGCCCCAGCGGGTGCCGCCAGTCGGCACCGAGGGTGAAAGACCACCATTGCGAGAAGTCGTCCAATGTGACCGGCCGGTCCGTCCGCCGGAACACCAGCGATCCCGGCTGGGCCAGCGCCGGATCCATCCCGGGGTAATCACGCGGGTCCGGCGCGATTTCGGCGACGGTCACATATCCCGTCGCCTCCACGAATTCGGCGAACTGCCGATTGGTGACGGGCGTTTCGTCCATCCAGAACCCATCGACCCGAACGCGGCGCAGCGGTCGTTCTTCGGGGTAGAATTTCTCCGACCCCATCGTGAAGCTGCCGCCAGGCACGAAGATCATTCCCGGACGCGGCGGCATATCGTCGGGCAGCATCACGGCATCCTCCAGAACATTCCCGGAACCGCCTGAACCTACCGAACCCGTCATCTCAGCGCCTCTTAATCTGCTGGTCGATCGCACCGAACAACGCCCGGCCGTCAAGTCCGCGCGCCAGCATAGCGATCCGGTCGCCGAACGCCATGAACGGCGTTTCCGGTTTACCGCCGGCGATCATCTCGATCGCCCGCACCTCGGAGATACAGCTTGACCCCACGCGGGCATAATCGGCGTTGGATACGGTTCCCGACCCAATGATCGTTCCCGCCACCAGATCGCGCGTCAACGCCGCGTGCGCCACCAACTCATGAAAGCCGAACGCCATCTCGCGCCCATTGGCGGCACCGAACCGCCTGCCGTTCCAGTCGATTTCCAGGTCCAGGCAGACCCGCCCGTCGCGCCACCCGTCGCCCAATTCCTCCGGCGTCACCGCGAACGGCGCCATCGAACAGGCGGGCTTGGCCTGCACCCATCCGAATCCGGTCTTCATCTCGACCGGGGCGATGGCGCGCAACGACCAGTCGTTGATCTGCACGATCAGCCTGATATGCGCCATCGCGCGCTCCGCGTCGGTCCCCATCGGCACGGCATCGACGATCACGCCGAATTCGCCCTCGAAATCGATGCCATGCTCGGTGGACGGGAACGGCACATCATCATTGGGTCCGTAAAAACGGTCGGAAAGCCCCTGATACATCAACGGCCGATCGGCATTGATGGGATCAAGGCCGAAGGCGATCTGCATCAAGTCGCCATGGGTGGAAAAGGCGGAACCGTCGAGCCATTGCCAGCTGCGCGGCAGCGGCGCCGCAATCCGGACCGGGTCGATCGCTTCGCCCTCGCCCGCCGCCAGCCGCGCATCGACCGCGCGCAGCAAGGGCTGGACCGCCTCCCATCGCCCGATCGCGTCGAGCAGGTCAGGAACCTCGGCACCCGCCGGCAAGGCCCGCGCGCCGTCGCTCGAAACCAGCATCAGCCGCCCGTCGGGCGAACCGTCCTTGAATGTCGCAAGTCGCAAATGCTCAGTCCTCGAAAATGGCGACGGCGCGGGTCCAGCCGGCGCTCGCCCCCTTGATCTTGTGGGGGAAGCAACTGACGGTGAACCCGTCGCCGGGCAGCGCTTCCAGATTGTGGAGCTTTTCCAGGTGGCAATAGCCGATATCCCGGCCCGCCTTGTGTCCTTCCCAGATCAGGGAGGTGTCGCCGCTTTCCTTCACCTTTTCCGCCGTATAGCTGAACGGCGCGTCCCAGCTCCAGGCGTCGGTCCCGGTCACGCGGATGCCCCGGCTGGTGAGGTACATGGTCGCCTCATAGCCCATGCCGCATCCGATATTGACGAAATTCGGATCGCCCAGCGCCTTGCCCGCCGCCGTATTGACCAACACGATCTCCAGCGGCTGAAGCGTATGCCCGATGCGATTCAGCTCATCCTCGACATCCTGCGCCGTCACGACATAGCCGTCCGGGAAATGGCGGAAATCGAGCTTTACGCCCGGCTGGAAACACCATTCCAGCGGCACCTCGTCGATCGTAATCGCCCGCGCACCGCCATCCATGGTGGGGTGATAGTGGTAGGGCGCATCGAGGTGCGTTCCATTGTGGGTGGTCAGCGTCACCCACTCGGCGGCGGCAAAGCCGGCACCGTCCGGCGTGTCCTCCGCCGTCACGCCGGGGAAGAAATGCTGAAGCTCCGCCACCGTCTCGCCATGAGTTTGATAGGTGATCTTGGGCCGCAGGAACGGCGGGTCGGTAACGACTTCATTTTCGAGCAGGATCGACAGATCGACGAAGTGACGGGCCATGATCAGCCTCCGGTTTCAGGACAGCGGCACGGCCAGACCGCGCCCGGAAAGTTCGGCAAAGGCGGCGTCTTCCCGCACCAGCGCGCGCCGGACCGACGGCCGGTCGGACATGCGCTCATAATGCGCGGCAATGGCCGGGTACTCGGCGGCCGCAAAACCCGCGCCGGTGATGCGGAACCACACCCAGAACAGATAGGCGTCGAGCACCGACCAGCGATCGCCCAGCAGCCAGGGTGCCTCGGCCAGCGCCTGTTCGAGCGGTGCCAGGTGAAAGCGGATCGCCTCACCCGCCATCGCCCGGACACGTTCCGGCGCGCCCGGCAGATCGCACATGAACTGCGGCATGCGGATACGAGTGACCAGCGGGTGAACATCGGCGGAGAACCAGCTCAACCGCCCCAGCAACTGGGCATCGGCAATCGCATCGCCGCCAAGGGGCAACAGACCCGCCTGCGGAAAGCGACGTGCCAGCCAGGCCAGGATGACGGGGTTTTGGGTCAGCGGCTGCCCATCGACCATCAGGGTCGGCACCTTGCCCGCCGGATTGCGCGCCAGAAATTCGGGTCGCCGGTGCTCGCCTGCCATGAAGGCGACCAGTCGGGCCTCAAAGGGGACGCCGATCTCCTCCAGAGCGATCATCGTCACGCCCGAACAGGCCCCCGGCGCGAAGTACAGGACCAGATCGGGTGTCGGCCGATCGCCGCTCATCCGATGTTCCACAGGCCGCATTTGTTGACATTATCGACCACCGGATAGGGCGGACTGCCGCGCCCGGGCTTGTCGGCCTGCGGGTTCCTGTACAGCAGCGGCTGGCTCTGCTTTTCGAGCAGCTCGGGCAAGCGTGCGGAAAGCGCCGTCATGACCTTGGCATAGCGGGGATCGTCCGCCAGGTTGCGCCGTTCACCGGGATCGGCGTCCAGATCGTAGAGTTCACGTCCCCGCGTCCCCTTCAACCATTCGGAATAGCGCCATTTGCCCAGCCGGATGCTGCGCGCGCCGTAAATCTGGGAAAAGGCCGGGTGGTCCCAGGACGCCGCATCCGGGTCCTTCAAAAGCGGCATCAGGCTGTTTCCCTGGTTGCGGGCATAGTGCGGCAGACCGGCCAGCTGGGTCAGCGTCGGATAGAGGTCAACCATCTCGACCGTCTTGGTCGATGCGCGCCCGGCATCGCGCATGCCGGGAACGCGAATGATCAGTGGCACGCGCGTCGCCTGGTCCCACAACAGATTCTTCGCCCACATGCCGTGTTCGCCCAGCAGAAAGCCGTGATCCCCGGTAAACACGATGATGGTGCTGTCGGCCTTGCCCGACTTTTCCAGCGCATCCAGTACGCGCCCGACCTGCGCATCCATGAAGGTGACCGACGCCTTGTAGGCCGCGATCATCTGGCGTTGCTGCGCGCCCGTCATGCCCAGATTGGCGACATCGCTGTTGCGCGATACCGGCAGCGTCGCGTCAAAGGCGGCGGGGCTGTCTTCGGCCGTCTCTCCGTCAGGCGGATAGAGGTCGAAATAGGCCTTCGGCGCCACCTCCGGCACATGCGGGCGATAGAAGCCCGCGACCATGAAGAAGGGCGTATCGTCCTGGCGCTGAAGCGCCTCCACCACCGCATCGGCAACCTTGCCGTCGGTCTGGTCCCGGTCACCGGCCTCGCTGGGCAGATACGCCATGGCCCGGCCCAGCCCGACGCCCGGGGTCAGCCGGATGATCCGCTTTTCGGTATCGGGCAGGTGATCGTGGCCGGACGGATTGACGGTTTCGGTCCATGATGCCGGATCGTCCGGCCCGGCAGTGCCGATATCGCTGGGAACGCCCTGATGATAGGCCTTGCCCACCCGGATCGAACGATAACCGGCATTTTTGAAATATTGCGGCAAGGTCACGATATCCGGCGCCGCGCAACGGAACTTCTCGAAATTCGCGTCCGGGCCGATCGTGTTGGGGCGAAGCCCGGTCAGGAAAGACGCCCGGCTGGCGCCGCAAATCGGGAATTGCGCATAGGCATTGGTAAAGCGCACCCCCATCGCCGCCAGCCGGTCCAGGTTGGGCGTCTTAACCTGGGCGCCATAGGCCCCGATCAGCGGGCGGAAATCGTCCGCGATGATGAACAGGACATTGGCGCGCGGCTTGACCAGCGAACCAGCATGCGGCGGCGGCGCAGCACCCGCCGAAACGGCATCGCCAGCTTGGCCGCTGCCACACCCGCTCAGCGCCGTCAGCGCGATAACGGGCAATGCCAACGCCGCCATTCCGAGCCTGTGCCTCATTCGATATCCTCTCATCGCCGGCGGGGCATGCCGGAGGTATTTCAGGCGAGCTGCCCGCCCAGTGTTTCCGCGAACCAGTCGGAAATCAGGTCGCGACCATAGGCCATATTGTCCGCGCCGACATGCTCGACCCCGCCCTCGCGGTCGGTGAAGATCACCTTTTCCCGGCGCGGCGAATTGACCAGCTGATCGTAAAGATCGTCGGCATAGGCCGGGCTGATCTGGCGATCGTTCGCGCCATGGGTGACGAGAAACGGCACCTTGATCCGGTCCATATGGCCGTTGAGGTTCATGTCCGTCGATTTGGCCAGGAAATCCTCCTGATCCTTGGCGCCGAACGCCCAATGGACATGCGCCCAGTAATGCGGAACCGGATTCTCGCCCTCGCGCGCCATCCGCTTGTCCTGCACCTCGCGCCAATTGTGGTTCGCGCCCCATACCGCGCCGCTGCCGAAGCGCGGTTCATAGGCGACGGCACGCGGGGCGAAATGCCCGCCCAGCGAAATGCCGGTCATGCCGATCCGCGCAGGGTCCACCTCGGGTTGCTGTTCCAGCCAGTCCACCGCCTTGCTTGCCCAGCTTTCGCTGTGCGGATCGACGGGCAGCCCCTGAAGCCGAAGCGCCTCGCCCGATCCCGGCTGATCGACGCACAGGGTGGAAATTCCCCGCCGCGCCAGCTCATGCGGAAGGCGCGTCCAGTAAAGCAGCTCCTTGCAGCTATCCAGGCCGTTGCAGAACACCACCACCGGCCTCCGCCCCTCGCCCGGCGCGCGGGTGAACAGGGCGGGCATGGTGCCGGTGTCGAGCGGAATCTCGACCCGCTCGCGATTGAGCTTGCCCAGCACGGTCGAACGATCGAAGGCCTCACGCGCCTTCGCAAAGGTTTCCTTGCGCCCCGGCGCGCCATGCCCCTGCATCCGTTCGGCCGTGAACAGATAGAGCGCGGCACGCTCCAGCTTGTTGGAGGCGGAAAAGGCGCGCCCCTTTCCCTCATCCTCGGCGGCGAGTTCGAGCAGCTTGGCGCCCATCGCCGCCCAGGCCTTCATGAACTGGGGCGTGCCGGCATCGGCGCCGCTGGCGGCGGCATCCTTGATCGGCTGGCACATATCGACGATTTCGCCGATCTGCCCGCCGCTCTCCATCGCAATCGCGACGGAGAGGTTCCAGATATAATTGGGAAAGGGTTCGTACAACGCCACCGGTCACAGCTCCGCGGGCTGAAACAGACAGGGGTCCGCCGCAGGGTGCGGCATGGTCTGCGGCCCGCCGACGCCAATCCCCCACTGATCCATCACCTGCGGCCCGGGTACATGTACCTTGTCGACATGGCCCTCGAAATCCACCTCTTCCAGCTCGGACGTATATTCGACGGTGAAGCCGCCGGGTGTCACGAAATAGCTGAAGGTGTTGTTGCCGGCCGTGTGTCGCCCCGGCCCCCATTGGATGTCGGTGCCGCGTTTGCGCAGCCGGCTGGCGCCGCGCATCATGTCATCGACGGTCAGCATGTCATAGGCGACATGGTTGAGGCAGGGCGGCCCGGGCAGGATGGCGATGCGATGATGCGCCGAATTGCAGCGCAGGAAGCACATGAAGTCGCCCAGCCAGTCGCTGACCCTGAAGCCCAGCACATCGGTAAAGAACTTCACGAGCGCCCGATGGTCCGGCGAATGCAGCACGATATGGCTGATCTTGACCGGCATACCTTCCCACCGCTCCATGGCCCGCATGTCGAGCCGCTGGACATCGCTCGAAATCTCGAACGGCAGTCCGTCGGGCGAGAAGAAGCGAAAACCATAGCCGCCGCCCGGCGCGGTCAGTTCGCGCGCCGCGTGAATGATGCGGCATCCGGCCTCCGTAACCTGCCGTTGCAGCGCATCGACATCGGCACGGCTGTCCGCGGCGAGCGCAATCACTTCAACGTGGTTGGTATCGGATTTGTGCAGGCGGACGACATGATGTTCGTCATGGCCATGGGTTTTCAGCCATGCGGTGGAATCGTCGGCGGCAACTTCCACCAGGCCCCAGTCGTCGGTGTAGAATTTGCGTTCGGCATCAAAGTCCCGGACGCCATAACCAACATAGCGAATTTCGACGATACGGCTCATCTTGATCCTCTCAAATCGGCTCTGCGACCACCGCGAACATCGCGGCGGTGGCCTTGTGGTTATCGACCGCCGGCCCCTTGCCGAGCTGGCCGTGGCAAATGGCCAGGCTGGATTCGACGATGTAGCGGCAACGCTCGAACCGGCGCGCGCGATAGGCGGTCAGCGCTTCTTCGATCCCGCCATGGGCGCTCAACTCGTCGGCCAGAACGATGCTGTCCTCGACCGCCATGCCCGCGCCCTGCCCCAGATGGGGGGTCGTGGCGTGAACCGCATCGCCCAGCAGCACCACCCGGCCCTTGTGCCAGTCGCCATAGACCATCAGGCCTTCCAGCGGGCGATAGACCACCGCGTCATCATCCGTGATCTGTTCCGCCAGCGCGCGGATTGGCGGCGCGGTATTGGCGAGCTTTGCGCGCATCGTCGCCGCGATGCCCTGTTTCTCGTAAAAGGGATTGTCCGGCTCCGGCGTGGTCGCGAACATGTACATCAGCGCATCGCTGATCGGCACCAGGCCGACCCCGATCGGGCCGTTATACACCTGCAACGCATCCATGCCTTCGGGACGCGGAAAATTATAGCGCCACACCGACTGGCCGGTGAATTCCGGCCTGGGCGCATCGGGCAGGATCATCCGGCGGATCTGCGAATAGACCCCGTCGGCACCGACCACCAGGTCGAACCGGCCGTCGGAACCGTCCGAAAAGCCGACGGACACGCCCGCGCCGTCATCGTCGAGCGTCTCGACCGTCACGCCCAGGCGGATTTCCGCGCCCAGCGCCTTCGCGCTGTCACCCAGCACCCGTTGCAGCGCGCGACGCGAAATGCCGACATTGGCCGGCTTTCCCTCGACCAGGCTGGGCGCCGGCACGCGCGCCACCCTGGTGCCGTCGGGAATGAAGATTTCCACCGCATCGAAACCGCTGGCGGCGTCAAGAAAGGCGTCCAGCACACCCAGCTGATCCATCGCCCGCACGACATTCGCCTGCTGAATGATGCCGACGCCATAGACGGACCATTGCGGGTCCTTCTCGATCACCGTGACATGGTGGCCCTTGCGGCACAGTGCGATGGCCGCCGTCAGGCCGCCGATCCCGGCGCCCACCACCAGCACGCTCAGCCCGTTCATGCCGTCACCTCATTGTCATCGCGTTCGAGAATGCGGTTACACATCGCCTGATGCCGTGCGACCTGATCGAAGGCGTCGGCCACGCAATAGGCATGTCCTTCCCACTCGCTGGCCATCGATCCGTTGAAGCCGCCGTCGCGGAAAAGGGGCAGGATCGTTTCATAGTCGATCGCCTCTTCACGGCCGTCGTCGCCGACGCCGTAGAATTTCCCGTGGATATGGATGGTGCGATCGACCAGCGCGGCCCAGCTTTTCGGGTCTTCGTTCGACAGGATGAAGAAGGGCAGCGAAACGATCTGGATGTGCGCCGGATCATAACCGCCGCGCAGCGCATATTCCCGCAACCGCCCGACCCGCTCCGGCGGCGGCCCCTTTTCCGGCCAGATCGCCAGCAACAGATCGATCAGCCCTTCGGGAACGCCCCGCTCCCGCGCCGCATTCAACAGGCTGGCCGGCAACCGCTCCGCAGTGCCGCCAAAGTCGGGAATCCAGCCCAGCGCAGGCGAATCCAGCTCGTCGTAAACCTCGCGATAGGCGATCACCATCGGATGGTCGGCATAGGCCGGGGCATGCACCTCCAGCCCCATCTTCAGCCCCAGATCCTCCGCAAATGGCGCGAGTTCGCGGACAATGTGCGGCGGGGTGGAGAATTGGTAGCGTACCAGGGGAAAGCCCAGCTTCACCGCCGCGCGCATCTGGCGCTTGTGATAGTCGATCAGCGCCGCGTCACTGATCGGCTGGCCGGGCTTGAGGAACCGGTCGGAATTAATCGCCAGCGAGGTGGGCTGCAACGCCAGCTCGCCGACCAGCGCCTTGAAACGCTCGACAAAAGCGTCATCGACATCGGGAAAGCTGCGGATGCTCTGGAACCCCACCACTTCGACGCCTGGGCCAAGCCCGCGCTTCGCGATTTCACGCAACAGCCCCTCAAAGGAGAAGCGCCCGGTCAGATATTCGTTGGTGAACGCGTAGAGCGTCGCGCCCGTCTTTGGCCCGGTGGTCATGCCGCCATCCTTTCATGCACGACCAGCGCCTCCGACTGCGGGTTGGCGCGCTTCATGCCCGGAATATAGGGCGGGAAGATGCTGATGGTCAGCGCGACGACATGGCTCTCGCCAACATCAAGCTGAGGATGGGAAATGGCCAGGAAAGCCTCGTCGAGGACGAACCAGAACCGATTGGTCTGATCCGCGAGTTCCGCCAGCGTCCAGCGGTCTCCTCCGTATAGAAACGTGATGGCTTCAGGATCCACCGGATCGCCGTCGATCGACAGCGCTTCGACGAACACGGTGGAGAGCGGCAGCGAGCGATACCAGGGCAGACGAACACCGAGTCGGATTTCGCCATCGACACGGACAAGGCCGCTCTGCCCGATCACCGTTTCCGCAGGCAGAATCGCGATCGGCCGCCCATTTTCCGGTTTCTCGGTCAAACCTCTCTCCATGCAGCTTTTCGGTCGTTCGCCGAAACTGAATTAAAACCGTCGTTCTAATTAATGGCGCAGGCATGGCGGGTCAAGACCGTCCATCCGTATTTGTTGCCGGCGATGGCGCCATGGCCAGCCAGCACGCCCGCTACGCCTGGCCGTGAAGCACGGCCTTGACACCGGACCTCAGCGCGACGATAGCTAATCAGAATAACTGTTCTAATTAATGCCCGTTTGGGAGGGGAAATGGAAAGCAACGGCGAAGAGACCGGACGGCGCGCAGGATTCGCGCAGGGAATGACTGTGGTCATTGCCGCCTTCCTGCCCATTCTCGCGATCATCTCCCTGTTCCCGGCCGTACCGGCGATGATCGACCATTTTTCCAGCGATCCGGCGGCGCAGTGGAAGGTGCCGTCCATGGTCACCGCGCCTGGCCTGACCATCGCCATCATTTCCCTGTTCGCCGGTATGCTGGTTGACCGGTTCGGGCGGCGCAAGTTGCTGTTGGTGGCCACTTTCTTCTACGGCATTTTCGGCGTGGCGCCGTTCTTTCTGGAATCGCTCAACGCCGTTTACGGCTCGCGCCTGCTGCTCGGCCTGTCGGAAGCGGCGATCCTGACCACGCTGAACACGCTGATCGCAGACTATTGGGACGAGCGCGGCCGGCGCACCTGGTTGACGGTGCAGGGCATGGCCGGCCCGGCCCTGTCCTCGGTCGTGCTGTTCTTCGCCGGAACGCTGGTGGAATGGCGCTGGAACGCCATCTTCCTCATCTATCTGGTCGCATTCCCGATTTTCGTGGCGATGTGGCGATGGATGTTCGAACCGAAGAGCGACGCCACCGCGCGCCGGATGCTCGGCATCGGTGAGGAAGGGATTACGGCGTCAGGCTTTCCCTGGCCGGTCATGTTCGGCATCGGCGCCGTGACGCTGTTTTCGTCCTTCCTCTACTATGTCTTCATCATCAATGGCGGCCTGGTCTGGAAGGAACTGGGCGTCAGCAATCCGGAACAGATCGGCCAGATCACCGCCCTGCCCAGCCTGTTCATTCTCGCCGGAGCGATCCTGTTCTGGCTTCTCGGCAGATGGGGTGTCGGTTCACGCGGGATGATCGTGACCTTCCTTGCCATTCTGGGCGCCGGGCTGACGATCATCGGACTGGCGCAGGACTGGCGCGGCATGATCCTGGGCATGACCATTCAACAGACCGGCGCCGGCATGGCGATCCCGGTGCTGATCGCCTGGGCGTCAAAGCTGCTACCGTTCGATCATCGCGGAAAGGGAATGGGCGTATGGACCGCCTGTTTCTTCTTCGGTCAGTTTTCCTCGCCCCTGCTGGTCGGTCTGATCCGCGGCATGGTCGGCTCCATGCAGGGGGCCTTCGTGGTCGCAGGCATCATCGCGGTCGCCGGTGCCGGCATCGCCTGGCTCGTGTTGAGCCTGGTTCGTGAAACGAAGAGCGAGGCTGCCTGACATGACCTCCAAAATCCGCCGCGGCGTCAGCCTCTACAGTTTTCAGGAGGAAATGTTTCTCGGCCAGATGAACGTCGAGGATTGCATCGCCTTCGCAGCGTCAATCGGCGCGAACGGCATCGAAATTCTGCCCGAACAGAATATGCCGGACTTTCCGAATATCGGCGATGCCGAAATCGATCGCTGGCATGCCATGCTGAACCGGCACGGCGCGCATTTCACCTGCTACGACATGTTCCTGGACACCAAGCTGCGCAAGGACCGGCTGATGTCCGACGCGGAACAGATCGCCAGCATCCGCCGCGATCTTGCGCTGTGCAACCGGCTGGGCATTCGCAACATGCGCATCCTGATCTTCGTGCGGCCGGACATCCTGGAAGCCTGCGTCCCCTTCGCCGAAGAGCTGGACGTGCATATGGGCGTGGAGGTCCATGCCCCCTGGTATCTGGACCATGCCTGGATCCTGCGCACCATCGAGGTCGCGGACCGGCTAGGCACGAAACATCTGGGTATCCTGCCCGATATGGGCATCTTCATGAAACACTATCCCCCCGAATTCCGGGCGCGTTTCGAACGGGAGGGCGCGCGGCCGGAAATCGCCCAGTTCATCGTCGATCAGCACGAACAGAAGATCATGTGCGAATACACGATCTACGAAGTCGCGGTGGCGATGAAGGGCAACCCGGCCGAGGTGCGCATGGCCGAAACGCTGCGCCACGCACCCTATGCCAATCCCAGGCGGATCGCGGACTTCGCCCCCTATTTCCGGCACATTCAGGCCAAGTTCTACGGCATGACAGAGGATTGTCGCGACCCCTCGCTCGCCTATGACGAAGTGATCCCCCAGCTCGTGAAGGCGGGCTGGGAAGGCACCTTGTCGAGCGAATATGAAGGCAATCGCTGGATTCAGGATGTCGAGGAAGTGGACAGCCGCGAACAGGTGCGCCGTCAGCATGTGATGTTCGAGCGCCTGATCGCCCAGGCGGAAGCACAGGGAGAAGGTGCGTGAAGAGGATGGTGTCAGCCTTCTTCGCGCCGCTCGCCCTGCTGACAGCCATCCCGGCCCTGGCTCAAGGCCCGCGACCGTCGCTTGAAACCATTTCACCGCCGGTCCGGACCGGTGTCATCGCCCTGCCGGTGGCAGCGGGCGTGCCGGACCGGGAGGTCTGGTACAAAAACCACGATCGCATCGACGTTCGGAATGTGACCCGCCCGACGCTGGAGCCGTTTCTGCCGGAAAAGCCGGTCACGACATCGGCCGTGATCGTGGCGCCGGGCGGCGGCTTTCTGGGCCTCTCCATGGAAAATGAAGGCTGGAACGTCGCGAAATGGCTACAGGCCAACGGCATTCCCGCCTTCGTCCTGAAATACCGCGTCGTTCCGACCCCCGCGCCCCAGGCGGAATTCGCCGACAAGATGGCGCGCGCCATGCGCGGGGAAGCGGTGGACATGGCGCCGCCTGCGGACACACCGGCGCAGGCGCTGGCCGACGCCCAGGCCGCCATGCGTTATCTTCAGGCGAACGCCGCCAGATACCGGATCGACGCGCAGCATATCGGCTTCATGGGGTTTTCGGCGGGCGGCTTTCTCGCCCGTTCGCTGGTCGAGGCCGGCGGCGAGACGATGCCGGCCTTTGTGGCGCCCATCTATCCCAAGATGGGGCCGATGAAGGTGCCTGCCGACGCACCGCCGATGTTCGTCGCGGTCGCGGCCGACGACATGCTGCTCAATCGGGAAAGGGGCTTCCCGCTGATCGAGGATTATCGCACGGCCGGACGATCGGTCGAATTCCACCTGTTCGCCAGCGGTCGGCACGGCTTCGGCGCCGGCCGGCCAGGCACGCCGACCGAAAACTGGCTCGACCTGTTCATGCGCTGGCTTCGGACGCAAAATCTGCTTGGGACCGTGAACTGATGTTCGACCAATATACCATCGACCCCGCAACGCTGCGGAATATCGGCCCGGATGACGCGCCGACCGGCTTCGCCTTTGAAAGCAAGCTCGGCTATTATCGCGGGCTGACGCTTTCCATGCTCGAAGAGCTGACGGTGGCGATCGACGGCACCGAGCTTCCGCGCGAAGCCGTGACCTTTGACGAGGGCAAGGGGCCGATCACCCTGGACCAGATGGAAACCGCCTATGACCGGCGCTGGCCGTTCGGACAGCCCGCGACGATTGCCGTCGCCTATCCCGGCGGCTTTCCGAAGGGCGAGCATCGGCTCAGCCTGCGCCAGCGGCTGCGCGTCAGCTACATGCCCTTCCCGTCGATCCGCTTCACCGAAAAGCATGTGAGCCTGTGATGAAACACCTGATCCTGCCGTTCGCGCTGCTGGGCGCGCTGCTTTCGCCGCCCGTATCGGCCCAGGACAAGCCCGCCGCGCCGCTCGACGCGCATTGGGTGACGCTCGGCACCAGCGGCGGTCCGTCGGTCCAGATCGAACGCGCACAGATTTCCAATGCATTGGTGGTCGGCGACGCCATTTACGTCTTCGATGCCGGCAACGATGTGCAGCGCCAGATGGCCAAGGCCGGACTGGCCGAGCGCAACGTGAAGGCGGTGTTCCTGTCGCACCACCATCTCGATCACAATGCCGATCTGGGACCGATCATCGTCACCCACTGGCTGTTCGGGCGCGGCGTACTGCCCGTTTACGGACCTGACGGCACGAAAACGCTGGTCCAGGGGCTGGTGGCGGCCAATGCGCCGACCGTGCTGGCCTCGTTCCCGACCATCGGCCCGGCCAAACCGGCGCTGGGCGACACGGTGTCGGCGACCGATCTGGCGCGCGACATGACCGATCCGGTGCCGATCTATCAGGACGAGCGCATCAAGGTGACGGCGATCACCGTCAATCACTACGAATTGCCCCCCTCGGTTCCGATGGCCGCGCTGCCGCAGGCGGTCGCCTATCGGGTCGAAGCGGGCGGCAAGTCCTGGGTCTTTTCCGGCGACACCGGCCCTTCCGCGGGCCTGGAAAAGCTTGCCAAGGGCGCCGACACGCTGATCGTTGAGGTCGTCGATCTCGATGCGATCGGCCAGACATTGTCGCGTGTCCCGGGCATGCCGGATGCGGTGCGCCAGAATCTGGTCACCGGCATGGCGGTCAATCACCTGCCGGCGATCGAGATCGGCAAGCTGGCCAAGCGCGCAGGCGTCGGCCGGGTCGTGCTGACGCATTTCGTGCCGTCGCCCGAGGCGATCGACAATCCCATGCGGATCGTCGAGGCTATCCACCGCAACTATAACGGCCCGGTAACGATGGCGAGCGACCTGGAGCGTTTCTGAACGTAATCCGGCGTCGCCTGCCGGCGGGCGCGAGTCAGAGCGCGCCCTGCCGCATCAACCCCACCGCATGCTCGCAGGCGCGGATCGTCAGCGCCATATAGGTCAGCGACGGGTTCTGGCACGCGGACGAGCTCATCTGCGCGCCATCCGTGACGAACAGGTTGGACACGTCGTGCGCGCGGCTCCAGCGGTCCAGCACGGACGTCTTCGGGTCCCACCCCATGCGCGCGCCGCCCATTTCATGGATGGCGGTGCCGCCCGGCCCCGGCTGGTCAAAGCCGAACAGCACCTGCCCGCCCGCCGCTTCCATCATCTTCGCGGCTTCCGCCTTGGCATCGGCCAGCGCGGCCCGCTCTTCGGCGCCGTGCGCGAACGCGACCTCCAGCTGGGGGATACCGTGCGGATCGGTCTTGGTCCGGCTGAGCGTGAGGCGATTGCGGGCGCGCGGCATGCTTTCGGCGAAGCAGACCAGCACCATCTCCCACATGCCCGGCTGACGCAGCGTTTTCTTGTAGTCCGCGCCGACGCCCGCCATGCGCTTGCCGCGCGTCCATGTACCCTGCAACGCGCCGCCCTGAAACGAATAGCCGCGGGTGAAGCCCGCCCCGTCCATCGTGTCGAGATTGCGAAACCGCGGAATGACGATGCCGGTCGGCCGGTTGCCGAAGCTGGTCCGGTCCTGAAAGCCCGGAACGATCGCCGCCGCCGACAGGGTATTGGCGTGATCCATGATATGCGTACCCAGCACGCCGCTGGAATTGGCCAGGCCGTTCGGCATCGCCTCGTTCGCGGAATTGAGCAGCAGCTGCACCGAATTGAACGCCCCGGCATTCAGGAACACCATCCGCGCCGTGGCCCGCGTGCGCGTGCCGCGCAGCCGGTCGATCCAGCGCACGCCGGTCACGCGCCCGGTGACCGGATCATGCTCGACCTTTTCGACCACCGCGTCGGTGACGAGGGTGAGCCGTCCCGTCTTTCGCGCGGCGGGCAAGGTGCTCGACTGGGTGGAGAAATAGGCGCCGTAGGAACAGCCACGCCCACAGATGTTGCGATTTTGGCAGGGGCTGCGCCCCTCCTTCGCCTGGGTCAGGTTGGCGGTGCGTCCGATGGTGATGATCCGGTCCGGCCAGCGCGCGGCGATCCGCTCCCGGCACGCGGCCTCGACGACATTCAGCGCCATTGCCGGCTGGAAACGGCCGTCGGGCAGTTGCGCCAACCCCTCGGCCGCGCCGGACACGCCGACAAACTCCTCGGCCATGTCGTAATAGGGCGCCAGGTCGGCATAACGGACCGGCCAGTCGGTCCCGAAACCGTCCCGCTTGTTCGCGCCGAAATCATAGTCCGACCAGCGATAGCATTGCCGACCCCAGGTCAGCGAACGCCCGCCGAGCTGATAGCTGCGAAACCAGGTGAACTGGGTATCCGGCGTGGTGGCATAGGGGTTTTCCAGGTCGTTGACGAAATGATCCTGGGTAAATTCGGTGAAATGCCGGTTCAGCCGCTGAACCGCATATTCCCGCGCATACAACTCGGCATCGCCCACACCGCGAAACGGCATGTCCCATGGCGCCTTGGTCTCGTTCTCATAATCGGTTTGATGCTCGATGGAGCGCCCGCGCTCCAGCATCAGCACCTTCAGCCCGGCCTCGGTCAGCTGCTTCGCCGCCCAGCCGCCGGTGATGCCGGAACCGACCACGATGGCATCGAACATGGGTGTTTCCGCCATCAACCGAACTCCACCGCAGTCCAGTCGCTCGACCAGGCGCGGTCGCCGGGCGCCAGCGGCAGGTCGGGATCGAAGCGTCCCGGCACCAGTTCGTAACGCAACTCGGTCGCCCCCCCTGTTTCCGAAGTATAATAGCCGGTCAGGATCAGCCCCTTGAGCGCGACCCAGGGCGAAGGCACCGGCGGGGGCGGTCCTTGCGGAAACGCCTCTGCATCCAGCGCGGCCAGGATCTCTGCCCGCCGGGCCGGCGACTTTGAAAGCCAGTCGCCATTGGCGCGGCGATCCAGCACCGCCTCCAGCCAGGCGAGATAGCGCAGCGTGCCGTCCCGGCGCAGGACCTGCGAACCGCCGGAAGTGACGATCCCGCCGGCTGCCGGTTCGCGTGTACCGTTCAGCCCGTGCGCCAGCGCCAGAACGATAAAATCGCCCACACCGACCTCGCCCGCGCCGGGCGTATCGGTTCGCGGAATCACATGTTGCGCTGCCGCCGCGATCATCTGGCGCTGGCGCTCGCTCGGCCGGTCCTCGGCCGCCAGTTCGGTCAGTCGAACGGTCGCCAGCGGCACCCCGACGACCAGCGCGAACAGCGCCGCTCCGGCCAGGACATCACGGCGCTGTGCGGATACCTCACTCACCGCCCTCTCCCCTTGCCGGCCCTCGCTCGCATGTTGGTCAGTCAATCCCCATCAACCGGGCATTGAGCGCGCGGTCCGAGCCGCTGTCGGCAAAGTCGTCGAACGCCTTGTCGGTCACGCGGATGATGTGGCGATCGATGAAGGGCGCCCCCTCGGCCGCGCCGTCTTCAGGATGCTTGAGCGCGCATTCCCATTCCAGCACCGCCCAGCCGGCAAAGTCATATTGCGCCATCTTGGAGAAAATCCGGCTGAAATCGACCTGACCGTCGCCCAGGCTGCGGAAACGGCCCGGCCGGTCCACCCAGGACTGATACCCGCCATAGACGCCCATCCGGCCGCTCGGCCGAAACTCGGCGTCCTTGACGTGAAAGCACTTCACCCGCTCGTGATAAATGTCCAGAAACGCCAGATAATCAAGCTGTTGCAGCACGAAGTGGCTGGGATCGTACAGGATGTTGGCGCGCGGATGATTGCCCACGCGCTCCAGGAACATCTCGAACGTCACGCCGTCGTGCAGGTCTTCGCCCGGATGAATCTCGAAGCCGATATCGACGCCGTTTTCATCGAACACATCCAGGATCGGTCGCCAGCGCCGGGCCAGCTCGTCAAACGCATCCTCGACCAGCCCGGCCGGTCGTTGCGGCCAGGGATAGAAATAGGGCCAGGCCAGCGCGCCGGAAAAGCTGGCATGGGCAGACAGGCCCAGGCGACGGCTGGCCACCGCCGCCATCTTCACCTGCTCCACCGCCCATCGCTGGCGCGCCGCCGGATTGCCGCGCACATGCTCCGCGGCGAAACCGTCGAACTGCGCGTCATAGGCCGGATGCACCGCCACCAGCTGGCCCTGAAGGTGCGTTGAAAGCTCGGTGATCGCCAGCCCCTTTTCGGCCAGCATGCCGCTGATCTCATCGCAATAGGCCTGGCTCTCGGCCGCCTTGGCAAGATCGAACAGGCGGTCGTCCCAGCTGGGTATCTGAATGCCCTTGTAGCCCAGTCCGGCAACCCAGTCGGCAATCGCTTCCAGCGAGTTGAACGGCGCCACATCCCCTGCAAACTGGGCGAGGAAGATCGCCGGTCCCTTGATCGTCCGCATATTCCCGCTCCCTTAGACCTTCAGATCGACCCAGCCCGCCTCTGCACGGCTGGCCTCGACCGCGGTGCCGACCAGCGTCATGCTGCGCAAACCGGCCGCAACCCCGGGCAACAGCGGCGCAGCCTCTCCGCGCAGCAGGGCTGCGAAATCCCGATACAGGTTGGCGAACGCTTCCAGATATCCCTCCGGATGCCCGCCCGGCGTGCGCATGCGCGCCGCCGCATCGCGGCCCAGCCCCGGGTCCCCCGCCCGCACGATTTCGGTGCGCCCGTCACCATGATGCAGCATCAGGTCGTTCGGCTGCTCCTGCCGCCAGACAAGGCCGCCGCTTTCACCGTAAACGCGGATGCGCAGGCCGTTCAGCTCACCCACTTCGATCTGCGATGCCAGCAACACGCCGCGCGCACCGTTTTCGAACCGCAGCAGCAGCGCGCAATCGTCATCCAGCGCCCGACCCGGCACCACGCTGCCCAGATCCGCCAGCAGCCGCGTCACCTTCAGCCCGGTGACGAACTCGGCCAGGTGAAAGCCATGCACGCCGATGTCGCCGATGCACCCGCCTTCGCCGGCCCGCGCCGGGTCCAGCCGCCATTCCGCCTGCTTGCCTTCACCCGCGCCGGCCAGCCACCCCTGCGGATATTCGACCACCACCTTGCGGATCGCGCCCAATGCCCCCGCCGCAATCCGCGCCCGCGCCTCGCGCACCAGGGGATAGCCGGAATAGGTATAGGTCAGCGCATAGGGCTTGCCGGTGCGGGCGACCACATCCGCCAGCTCGCGCGCCTCGGCCAGGGTGGCGGTCATCGGCTTGTCGCTCATGACCGGGAAACCGGCCCTCAACGCAGCGCGCGCGGCAGGCAGGTGATTGTAATTCGGCGTGACGATCGTGACGAAATCGATCGGGTCGCCCCGCCCCCGCTCGCCCGCCAGCATGGCGTCGATATCGGCATAGCTGCGCGCTGGATCGATGCCGTAGCCGCGCCCCGCCTCAGCCGACCGATCGGCATCGCGGCTGAAGGCACCCGCCACCAGTTCGATCTCGCGATCCAGCTCCGCTGCAATCCGGTGAATCGGACCGATAAAGGACCCAGGCCCGCCGCCGATCATCCCCATCCGCAAACGCGGCATTGCCAACCTCTCCGCGCCGCCTTTGCCGGCGACATCAATATCAGAACAATGGTTCTAATATCTTTCGAACAAAGGCGGTGTCAATCATTTCCCGGAAGCGTTCAGAAATGCGGCTTGGTCGTCAGGAACAGCGCGATCATTCGCGCCAGATCTTCCTTCAAGACCTGCCAGTCCCCTTCCCACGCCGCAGTCGGCGAGCCAAAGCCAAGGTGACGGGCGATCGCTGCATAAAGAACCCGATAGACCGTATCCACCGCGCGGTCGGGATCCGGCTCGCGGATATCTGCCCGAAATTCCAACAGCGCGCTCTTCACCTCGTCGGCCGCGCGCATATAGGAAGCCTTGCCCCGCGCCGCGACGATCGTATCGGTGGTTGCGCGCAGCATCAGCGGACGCATCAGATCGGCAAATTCGCGAAGCGTTTCCGAAACCGCATCGACAAGGCGCACCACCAGCGAATCCAGATTGTCGCTCTGTTTACGCGCCGCCTCCAGCCGCGTGTGCATCTTGTCTTCGACGCGGGTCAGGATGCGCAACTGCACCGCATGCAGCAGCGCCTCCTTGCTCTCGAATCGATTATAGATCGATCCGATCGACACCTTGCCCATCTTGCTGACTTCGTTGAGCGTGAAATCATCCGATCCGCGGCTGGCCAGCATTTTCTCCGCCGCGACCAGCATCCGCTCATAGGATGCGCGACTTCGCCCCTGCACCGGCGCACGCAACGCGGTGGCCATGCCTGCGTCGTCGTAGGTCATAGCCTCCCCCCATTTCGCAAGCCGCAGCGAGCCTTCATTTCTTGTTCAAGCTTCCTTCTGGACATAACAGAATAATGGTTCTAATTCAAATCCAAGTGGGGATATTGCGGCGCCTTTTTCAAGGCGGCCATCTTTGGCCCAATGACAAACGGATAGGGGCAGGGCGAGGATGACACAATATGATTACGTGATTGTCGGGGCCGGCTCTTCGGGCTGCGTTCTCGCTCGCCAGTTGAGCGACGACCCCCGAAATCGCGTACTTCTTGTCGAGGCCGGCGGCGACAACCAGAATCCGTTCATCAAGATGGCGGGCGGGTTCATGAAAATCCTGGGCCGGCCGGATTATTTCTGGTCCTTCCCGGTCGAACCCCTGCCCGGCCGCCGAAAAGAGGTACACACCTATGGCAAGGGCCTTGGCGGATCGTCGGCCGTCAACGGCACCTGGTATCTGCGCGGACAGCCGCGCGACTATGATCAGTGGCGCGACCAGGGGCTGGCCGGCTGGGGTTGGGACGAGCTTGAGCGCTGCTATCGCTGGCTCGAAAACTATCGCGCACCCGGTGCCGATCCGTCGCGCGGGCATGACGGCCCGCTACAGATCACCCAGTCGGACCACGACTCCACGGTTTACCGTGCTCTGATCAAAGCCTGCACGGGCATGGGCGTTCCCTGGCTCGACGATATCTGCACACCGGCGACGCAGGGCGTGGGGCGCACGCAATATACGGTGGACCGCAAGGGCAAGCGCTCCTCGAGCTATGAATCGTTTCTCGCGCCGATCCGCAATCGGCCCAACCTGACGATCGTCACCGATTGCCTGGTCCGCCGCGTCCTGATCAATGGACGGCGTGCGACGGGCATTGTGTGCGATCGCGACGGCACGGAAATCGAATATCAGGCCGCGCGGGACGTCATCGTCTCGTCCGGCGTGTATCGGTCGCCGCAACTGTTGCAACTGTCGGGGATCGGCGCCGGATCGCTGCTCGGCAGCCTGGGAATTGCTGTCGTCCAGGATCTGCCTGCGGTCGGCCGGAATCTGTGCGATCATCAAAAGTTCGGCATCTCGTACGATCTGCATAACCACCCCGGCACCAACCGCGAATTTCTGGGCTGGCGGCTATACCGCAACGCGTTGCGGTATTTCCTGACCGGCACCGGGCCGCTTGCTCGTGTGGGGATGCCCTTGACCATGCTCAGGTCGAGCGAAGGCGAACCGGATTGGCCGGATTTTCAGCTGGCCGCCGCGCCCTTTGCGATGCGCACCGTCAAGGAAATGGCGGCGGCACCGGGCAGCCCGATCTCGACCAAGCCGGGCATCACCTTTTCCGGTTATCACCTGCGCCCCAGAAGCCGCGGCTCGGTCGCCATCACATCGGCCGATGCATCCGCCTCCCCCAGGGTCGAATCCGGGATGTGGAGCGATTCCTACGACATCGGCAAAGCGCTCGAATTGCTGAAGATGCTTCGATCGATGGCCGCATCACCGGCCATGTCGCCCTTTGTCGGTAAGGAACGCATGCCGGGCGACGAGGTTCGCAGTGACGAAGCACTGATCGAGGAACTGCGCCAGATGGTCGATCCTGGCCTTCACGGCACCGGCACTTGCTCGATGGGGACCAATCCGGCCACGTCGGTGGTCGATGCGCGGTGCCGGGTACACGGGATCGACGGCCTGCGCGTGGTCGATTGCTCGATCATGCCGACGCCGGTTTCGGGAAACACCAATGGACCGGCGATGGCCGTCGGCGCCCGCGCTGCTGAACTGATCCTGGAAGACAACGCGGGCTGAGCGCCGCGCGCCGTCGCCTGTACGCGCACGCGCCATCGCCCTCCGCCCGAAGGCGCCGGAGCCGCAAGCGGTTCCGGCACCCGGACGCTCTATTGCTTGTTCGATTCCTTGAAGAGCGTGAAGAAATCGAAATCCTTGCCCGCCGGCGGCGTCAGTTCCCATTCCGGCGGGAATTGCGCGGGCGGCGTGCCGTTGGTGCTACGGAACACGAAACCGCGGTTGGACCGTTCGGTGAACGGAATGTTATGCGCGCCCGCGCTCGACCTCAGCTGCTCGAACAGGCGGTGGCGCAGATCGACGCGCACATCGACATAGGCGGGATCGAAGATCAGATTGCGCATCTCCTTCGGGTCGCTCTTGAGGTCGTACAGCTCCTCAATGTCCCAGACGCCGAAATACTGAATATATTTCATGTCGTTGCGCACAATCGAAAAGCTGGCGGGGGTCATCGGATACTGCCAGTCCCAATAATATTCGTAGACAAAATCATCCTGCGGCCAGTCCTTCCACGCCACCTTGCCTTTCAGCAGCGGCGCGACGCTGTGTCCCTCGAACTGCGGCGGCGCCTTTACCCCGGCGAAATCGAGAAAGGTCGGCGCCAGATCGAGATTGCGGATACGCGCCGGGCTGCGCACGCCCGCCGGGATCAGGCCGGGCGCATAGGCGATCATCGGCACGCGCACCGATTCCTCATAGGCGTTTCGCTTGTCGACCAGGCCGTGCGCGCCCCACATCGACCCATTGTCGCTGAAGAAGACGATGATGGTATTCTTGTCCAGGCCCGATTTCTTCAGATAGGCCATCATGCGCCCGATACTGTCATCGACGGCCGATAACACCTGATCGCAATCGCGCCGGTTGGCGAGCAGCGAATCCGGCCCCGTGGCATGTCGAATGTCGATGCCGTGCCAGCTGTTGCGCTGGTTGCGCACCCACATGGGCTTGTCCTTGTAATTCTCCGGCGTGTCGGCAAAACTGGCCGGCAATTGATAGGTCCAGCCCTTATACTGGTTTGCATAGCGGGGCGGCGGGATGCACGGACCATGCACCGCCTTGTGCGACATATAGAGGAAGAACGGCTTGCTCGGATCGCGCTCCTGCTCCAGCCAGTTCATCTCATATCCGCTCAGTTCGTCGGTGATATAGTCCTTGCGCGGCACCGCCTTCCCATCGACATTCAGCATCTGCTGCTGTTTCTGGCCGAAATCGCCCATCGGCAGATAGCTACCCTGCCCCTTGAAGCTGACCCATTTATCGAAGCCGGGGCGCGGCGCATCGCTGTCCGCACCCATGTGCCACTTGCCGATGAACGCCGTCTGATATCCGGCCTTTTGCAGGTAGCTCGGGAAGAAGGTCAGCCCCTCCTCGCTGGAATCGGTATTGTCGACCACATGATGATTGCGCGTCGTCATGCCGGTCAGGATCGTCGCACGGCTGGGACTGCACAGTGACGTGGTGACGGCGGCACGCGGGATATACGTCCCCCCCTTCACCAGCTTGTCGATATTGGGGGTCTTCAGCGTCGGATTGTCGGCGCCGATATCGTCGATCGGCAGATCGTCGAGCAGGATGAAGATCATATTCGGCTGTTTCGACCAGGCGGAGGAATCCGCGCCGGCGGGTACGGTCTTTGCGATACCGGCGCCCGTCAGTGCAGGCCCGCCCGCAACCATGGCCAGGCCCAGCGACGCCGTGGCGAACAGGGACGGCAACACCTTGCGGCGGGAAGTTTTGGCACTCTGCGTCATGCGGCTACTCCGGTAGAATCTGGAAGGGATTGATCAGGGGGCTGCCGACCTGAACTCAGTCATAGGGGCGCGGCGCCCCCTCGGGCTGGTTCTTGCGCGGATCGGTATCGACAAAGCCGCCGGGCGACCGATCGACCTTGTAGGGGTCGTAGGTGCCTTCAAGCTTCTGGATGATATATTTGGCGACCTTGCGAACCGAACGGTGATCCTCCTTCGCCGAACGCCGGATCGCCGGAAGCACCGGCCGCGCCCGCTCGCCCACGAAATCGAGCGCGTTGATCGCCTGCATGCGGAACGGCCCGTCATCCTCGGTATCGATGATGAAACCGAGCATATTGAGCGCGAAATCATCGTTGGTCAGATTCACCAGCGCCTCCGACAACACGATACGGGTCGCCGGCGAAGGCTCGTCCAGCAATTGACGTTTCAGCCTGCCGGCATGCGGCAAGGCGCGTTCCCCAGCGATCAGGAAGCCCATCGCCGCCCAGTAGCGCATCACCTCATTGTCGTGATCGAACGCGTCCAGAAACGGTTTCATGTCCGCCGGGCGCGAGGCCGCCAGCGCCGCCAGCTTCATCACGTCGCGAATGGGATAGGCCAGCGGGTTGCGGCTGTTTACATACCCCTCGGCCGCACACCCTTCCGGGATCAGGCCGTTATCGACGATATCGATCATGTGGGCATCGAGCGCCCTGCTCAGCTCGGCCAGCTTCCCGGCATGATCGGCCCGGGCGGCCAGATTGTCGACCATGTGGAAATCGGCTTCCACGTCGTAGAGTTCTTCATAGGGCTTGGGCTGCCAGAAGCGCTCCTGCTGCGGGGTGAGCTTCCCCGCCAGGTGCAGCGCGTGCCAGTCCTGATAGGAACCCGCCTGGAACATGAATTCGACATGCTGGCCCCATGGGCGGTGCGGCGTGTAATTGCGGATATAGCGAAAGCGCCCGTCGGTGATGCTGCGCGACAGGTCATAGCGCTCGTCCATCCGGTCGCGCCCGCCGACGGCATATTTCATCGGCTTGCCCTGACGCGGGCCGATCAGGGCGCGGCCCTGAACATGTTTCGGCGCCTCGATATCGACCAGCGACAGCACGGTCGGCATCAGGTCATTGAACGTCACCGGCTCCTTGACGCGGGAACCGGGCGCATATTGCGACAGGTGGCGCCATTTCGGCGGCACATAGATGATCAGCGGATTGCGCAGGCCCAGATCGTAACAGAAGCGCTTGCCGCGCGGCGTGATGCCGCCATTGTCACCATAATAGAAGATGATGGTGTCGTCCGCGACACCGGCATCCTCCAGCTCCTTCAGCCGGAAGGCCAGTTCGCGGTCCATATGCTCCATCGCATTGTAGAAGGTCGCGAAATCGGTCCGCACCTTCTCGGTATCCGGCAGGAAGGGGGGAATTTTGCCGCCCATCATCTCCGGCTTGAACCGCCCCTCGCGAACCGGCTGGCCGAACAGATCCTTGCGGCCGTTGAACAGGCTGCTTTCGTGGGTGGTGAAGGTATTGAAGACGGCGAAGAAAGGCTGCCCCGCCGCCCGCTTGTTCCAGTGCGCCTCCTCACTGGATTCGTCCCACAGGTCCATCACATAGTCGAACTGGGAGTTATAATTCTTCTTCTGGTTGTTCGACCGGTAATAGCCCAGATCGCGGAAATATTCGGGATAGCCGCGGATATAGCGCGGCAGCACCTCGTCCAGCGAACCGAAATCCTCGGAGGAACCGCAAGACGCCGGATGCATGCCCAACAGGATGGAAAAGCGCGAAGGACCGCATACCGGCGACACGCAATAGGCGCGCTCGAACAGGATTCCCTGTCGCGCCAGCCGGTCGATCGTGGGCGTATAGGCCAGCTTGTCGCCATATGCCCCGATGACCGGAAAATTGTCTTCGCTGGTGAACCACAGGATGTTGGGCCGCTCACCCGGCGCCGGCACCTTGTCCTTCGCGGAAACCGGGTTTGCCAGGGCTGTAGCGGCACCCAGGGCGCCGCCGTGCAAGACCTGGCGCCTGTTGATTTCCATTGACCCTCTCCCAGCTTACGACATCTCTATTAGAATATGTATTCTATTTCAGGGCAATTCTGTCAAGTGGGTCCCGCGCTATTCCGTCAATCGATCCAGATGCTCGCAACCAACCGGCTCCGGATAGCGTCCGAGTGGCGGCTTGGGCGTCTGCGGATCGACCAGCGTCTGCTTGCCGCGTTTCTCGACCGGCCCCGGCGGCAACCGCCCGCTCAACTCCTTGACGATAGCGGCATAACGCGGATCGTCCGCCAGATTGCGATGCTCGAACGGATCGGCGTCATGGTCATAAAGTTGACGGCCCAGCTTGCCGCCTTCCCACTCCGTATAGCGCCAGCGGTCGGTACGGATGCTGCGGCCACCCAGAATTTGAGAATAGGCGGTATTATCCCAATCCCGGCGCGCGGTATCGAGCAACAGCGGCTTCAGACTCGTACCTTCGATATCCGTCTTGGGCGGCAGGCCGGCGAGCTGGACCAGGGTGGGATAAAGATCGAGCATCTCGACAATCTGCCGCGCCGACCGATCGCGCAACAGCCCCGGCGCGCGGATGATCATCGGCACCCGCACCGCCTCTTCCCACAGCAGCGACTTTTCCCACTGGCCATGTTCGCCCAGCATGAAACCGTGATCGCCGATGAAAACGACCACGGTATTCTTGTCGAGCCCCTGGTCACGCAGCTGCTTCAGCACACGGCCGACCTGTGCATCGATGAAGCTGCTCGAGGCCGAATAGGCAGCGATCATCTGACGCTGCTGCGATTCGGTCATGCCGAGGTTCATCAGGTCGGAATTGGCGGCGACGGGCATCACCTTTGACAGCGATTCCGGCGTTTCGTTCGCCAGCTTCACGGAAGCGAACGGATAATCCGCGAAATATTTTTTCGGCGTGATCTCGGGTACGTGCGGGCGATAAAACCCGACCGCCAGGAAGAAGGGTTTGTCGCCATGCTGTTTCAGCTGGTCGATCGCGGCGTCGGCCACCTTGCCATCGGTGAAATCGCCATCGGGCGCATCATGGTCCAGCCAGGCGAGCGCCCGGCCAAGCCCCGGAATCCCCGGGGTCAGGTTATGGACCTTGTCTTCGACATCCTTGTCCACGCCGCGCGGGTTGACCACCTGATCCCAGCTTTGCGGATCATCCGGTCCCGACGTGCCGATATCCTTGGGTACACCCTGGTGAAACACCTTGCCGACGCGCGCGACATAATAGCCGTTCTGGCGGAAATATTGCGGCATCGTCACCGCGTCAGGCAGGGTACAGCGAAACCGCTCGAACACCGCCCCGATACCGATCGTATTGGGTCGCAACCCGGTCAGGAACGAGGCACGGCTCGGCCCGCAGATCGGAAACTGGGTATAGGCCCGGTCGAACCGCACCCCCTGACTCGCCAATCGGTCGATATTCGGCGTGCGCACCGGCGCACCATAGGTACCCAGGCGCGAATTCTGGTCATCCGCGATGATGAACAGCACATTGAGCTTTTGCGCGGTCGCCGCCGGGGGGCTGGCGCCCGGTCCTGCCGATCGGGGCGCGCACCCGTTCGTCGCGCCGGCCAGCGCAAGCGCGGCACCGGCGGCCAGCATCAGGCGAAGCGAACGCCCCCCCTGACGCCCCCTCGCATTCGCTTTCACCTCATTCCGCATTGTCACCTCCTGCCGATACCGGTGCGCGATAGCGGTCGATATAGATGTTGAACGCGCCCTCGCTGGGGCTGCGGTCGGGATAGGGAAGCTGGGTCGCATTCCATGCTTCCCATCGCTGTTTCAGGTCCGCCATGATCGCCGGTTGCAAGGTTTGCTGTTCGGCCCGTTCGCGGGGGTCCTTGCGGACATTGAACAGCCGCTCCTTGTTGCCGATGCGCAGATACTTCCAGTCGCCATCACGCACCGCGGCCTGCCCGCTGGCCTTCATGCGCCAGAACAGGGTTCGTTTGACCGGCGGTGCCCCATCGACCAGCTGCGGCAGCAGATTGATCCCTTCCAGATTGTCCGGCACCGGCGCGCCGGCGGCGGCCAGGAAGGTCGGCACCGTGTCCATGGAGATCATTACCTGGTCCGACCGGGTTCCCGGCGCGATCCGGCCGGGCCAGCGCATGATGAGCGGCACACGGATGCCGCCTTCCATCAACTCGCCCTTGTATCCGACGCAGGGCCATGTGTTGGAATAGCGTTCGCCGCCATTGTCGCTGGTGAAGACCACGATCGTGTCCTCCGCCATGCCCATTTCATCGAGCGCCGCCAGGACGCGCCCGATATTGGCGTCCATGCTCATCATCATCTTCGCATAGGTTTCGAGCGATCCGCCGGTCGGGTCATTCATCTTAGAGACCGAACGGTGATGGTCCACGTCCTCCGGCCCTTCCCACGGCCAGTGCGGAGAATTGAAATGGAGGCTCAAAAACAGGGGCTTGTCGCTCTTGGCGCGAATCTGCCGGATCGCCTCATCTGCCAAAATGTCGGTCAGATAGCCGTCACGACTGACCGGCTTGTCGCCGTCATGCAGCCCCGCATCCGGCGAATTGAAACCGGGACCGAGATTATGCGTGAAATAATCCGCCGCGCCCGCCGCAATGCCGAAGAAATGATCGTAGCCATAATGTGTAGGCCCGAATTCCGGAATCTTGCACACATGCCACTTGCCGACCAGCGCGGTGCGATATCCGGCGTCACGCAACATCGACGCGACGGTCGGCGTATCGAGCGGCACCTCCTGTCCGGGAGCGAAGCGGATGTTCGGCTCGGCTAGCCCGGCTTTGAAATGACCCTGATAGCGCCCCGTCAGCAGCGCGGTTCGGGTGGGTGAACAGATCGCGGCATTGGCATAGGCCTGATCAAGCCGGGCGCCCTGCTGCGCCAGTTCGTCAAGCACGGGCGTGCGATACCCCTGCGCGCCGTAGCAGGAAAGGTCCGCATATCCCATGTCGTCCGCGAGGATGAACAGGATATGGGGTTGCTTCGCCTTGCCCGCTGCTGGGCCAGCCTTCGCCCGTGCGCGGCCATGCAACGTCATGGCGACTCCGGCGACACCCGCCACGCCGGCGGATTCCAGAAATCGGCGGCGGCTCGGCTCGAACTTACTCACGAAATCCCCTCATGTGTCGAATGGCTGAACACGGAAACAGCTGTTGTCTGGTTCATGACGATGTCGCTGCGTGAATTTTGAATACGCGCTCGGCATTGGCGTGAAAAAACAGAGCGGAATCCGCCCGGTTCATCCCGATGGCGTCGGCCCGCCGTACTGCCTCCGGTCCATCCTCGAACGGATAGTCGATCGCGAACAACACGCGGTCGGCACCCAGTACTTCCTGACACAGGCGCACTGCGGGCGCCCAGTTGGTGCCGCTGGTCGTGACGTAGAAATTCTCGCGGAAATACGCGCTCGGACGCCGCTTCAGCTTGCCGGTGCCGCCACGATTCATCGCCATGTAGCGATTGTCGATCCGGTCCAGGTAAAAGGGAATGCCCTCCCCATTATGCCCCAGAACAATCTTGAGCTTCGGGAAGTGGTCAAACACGCCCGCCATGATCATGCTCATCGCATGCAGGCCCGCCTCGGCGGCGTAGCCCCACACCGCACCCTGTAAATTCTGTTCGAGATAGGGTTTCAGCATATCCGCGCGCGGTTCGCGCGGGTGCAGGTAGATCGGCACATCGAGCGCTTCGGCCGCCTCCAATATCGGCCAGTAGCGCGTGTCCGACAGATATCGGTCGTTGGTACTGGAATTGACGATCCCCCCCTTGAACCCAAGCGAGCGCACCGCGCGCTCCAATTCCTGGGCAGCGCCGTCCGGATCCTGCGGCGCAAAGGCAGCGAGCGGCGCAAAGCGATCCGGCCATTGCCGCATCCATCCCGCCGCCCGGTCGTTGGCCAGCCGGGCCAGTTCGGCCCCCTGCCCCGCCTCAAAGATCTGCACGCCCGGCGAATTGAGCAACAGCACCTGCATCGACACGCCGGCGCGATCCATATCCGCGATGCGCAATTCGGGGTCGAGCAATTGCGGCATCCGCGGAAACCTGCCGCCAGGTCCGATCAGGCTGGCCAGCCCGGGCTCCCGGTCGGCGTGCTTCGCCATGAAGGCATCGACCGCGTCGATCAGTTCGGGAAGCGAGAACCCTTCCTCGCAAGCGATCCTGCGCGTCGGCGTGGCGGCGCTGACCCGGCCCAAGCCCGCGGAAGACAGCACACCAGCGCTCGCCGTCGTACCAATGAAATGACGACGGGTCAGCGCATGCATATGAATCGATACTCCACTGGCGGCGTCAGGCCACCGGCAGGAAATGGGCCGGGGCATCGCCCCGACCCATTCCGTTTCAGAAGTTGAGCGACGCCTGCAAACCCACCTGACGCAAGCCGCGGCTGGTGTTGTAAACGCCCCAGGCGATATTTGGAGCGCGCGTCGTATCCTGATTGGCCAGCGAGGCGAACTGCTGCGGCGAGTTCTGATTGAACAGGTTGTTGACGAACAGCGCGAGACGCCAGCTATCGCCCATCTTCGCACCGACACGGGCGCCGACAATCGCGTGGCCCTTGTAGATGAAATACCGGCTGTTGCTCAGATCGGACAGCCGTTCCTCGCTCTTGTAGCTGATATCGAAACCGAGGAAGCCATCGACCTTGCTGGTCAATGCGAAATCATAGTCCCCATAGAAGCTGGCGGTGAAGCGGGCGGCATCAGCCAGCTGGGTTCCGCCCATATTCGTACCGTCCTGTGCCAGGAAATTGTCAGGATACAGCACGGGGTTAAAGGTGAAGCTGGCATTCAGCTTCAGATGGTCGCCCACGCGCCCAAAGATGTCCCCTTCGATACCCTTGGTGATGATCTTCGGAATATTGAACGGGTTACACGTCGTCGATTGCGTGGCAATATCCACGTCGCAACGCGACCCCTGGTAATTCTTCACGCTGGTATAGAAGGCGCTGAGGTTCACCAACAGGCGACCATTCAACCAGCTTGATTTGATCCCGGCCTCAAACGAGGTCGGAATCTCAGGCGAAACCGCCTGGGCCGGCGTCGTGTTCTGAAGCGGAGAAATCTGAGCGTTCTTATACCCGCGCGACACGGTGCTAAAGAGCATCAGGTTGCGGTCGATCTCATATTCCGCACCGATACGCCAGGAAAAGTCATTATCGGAAAGCCGCATGCTGGCCGTCGTCGTCGCATTATTGGCGGTATTGACGGTCGTCCCGTCGAAACCGACCTTCGCGATATTGTAGCGACCGCCCGCAAACACCGTGAACTGGCCCGGATGATAGCGAAGCTCGCCGAAGACCGATGTGTTACGCGTGTACCAGGACTGGAAGTTGTCGTACGCGCCAGGGACGATGAACGTGTTGCAAAGCGCATTGGTCGAAACGGGGAAACAGGTCGCGATCGGCAACGAGCCCTTGCGGGTATAAATGCGCGTATAGGCCCCGGCCGACGGCCCGGCGACGCTGTCGACATGAGAGATGAAATAGAAGCCGCCCAGCGTGAAGGACAACGGCTTCGACATATCCGATGCCAACCGGATTTCCTGGGTGAACTGATCGTAATCGCTGGTCAGGCCGGAATGAACGCTGGTCAGGTCGAGCGCCTCGGGCAGATTGTCGATGTCATTCTGAGTCGATGTGGCGAGCTTACGATATGCAGTAATCGAAGTGAGCGACAGTCCCCCGCCCAGATCAAGGTCGAATTCACCCGAATAACCCTGCGTCCGATAGGTCTGGGCCGATGGCGCGTCACTACAGATTTCGAAGTTGTTGATATTCGGATTGACCCCGCAATAGCGGACACGGTCATAGTTGCTCGCAACGACGCCGGCCGGGGGCGCAGGCTGCGTCAACGTACCCGTGGCCGCATTAAGAAGCCCGGTATCGCGCAGCGCCAGGAAATAGCCGTTACCACGATCTTCCGAGTTATATTCAGCGGCAAGATTGAGCGTGAATCCCGGCGCAAGTTCAGCCTTGAACCGCCCGCGAACACCCCATTCCCGGCGATAGTCCTTGTTGCCAAGGTAAATGTTCTCAAGAACGCCCTGCGTCCGGACGCCGTAACCACTGACGCGCAGACCCGCAAACCCGGCGATCGGAACATTGACGGCGGCGCGAATTTGCTGCTTGCCGTAGTTCGATCCCGCAAAGTCGTCGAAGCTCAGTTCAGTCGATATGGTCCCGCTGAACTTGTCGTAATCCGGCGCGATGGTCGTGATGTTGATGACGCCCGCGGACACGCTCTGACCGAACAATGTTCCTTGCGGGCCACGCAGCACTTCAACCCGGGCGACATCGGAAAGATTACGGATATTGGTCAGGCCCTGCACCACGCCATCGACGACGATACCGACGGACGGTTCGGCAGCGCGGGAGCGCGAAAACGTACCCACGCCGCGAATATAGCCGCCACCGCCGGAACCGCCGGGATTTTCCGCCAGCTTCAACGACGAAACCGTCCGGCCCAGATCGTTGATTTCCTGAACGCCCTGCGCGCGCAGCTGATCGGCCCCGACCACCGTGATCGGAATCGGCACGTCCTGCACACTTTGCGCTGTACGCTGCGCAGTCACGATAATTTCCGAATCGCCCAGATCGTCCTTGGCCTGCGTCTTCGCGGCATCTCCGGCGTCTTGCGCGAAGGCCGGCGTCACAAGCGCCATGGACGCTACGCCAGTGAAAAGAATTGCGCTGATTCGCATTAGCTTCCTCCCCAAAATTATGCCCGGATGCATGTGACTCCGCATCCCTAACGAATCCTCGTTATCAAAATCAGTGTTCTAATTCTAGCAAAAAGATGCTCCCGCCTTGCCGACGGGTTGCGACGGGACCCGACCTCCATGTCGCGGTGTTCGGCGACAGCGTCTTTAGAGACCGAATATCGGGTGGCGGCGAACCCCGGCTACAACAATTCCGGGTTCACCAACTCCATTTATGCGAGCCGGCGCCCCGGGGTGCGCAGGTGCGCCATCGGTTCTGATCCCCCAGGTGCATGACATGGCGGGCCGACCGATCGATCGCCGGGATATGATGGAAATGCTGGCGGGCGCGGCGGGTAGCTTCGCGCTCGGCCCGCGCGGCGCCTGCCAGCCCGATAGCGGGTTCCGCACCCGGCTTCCCGTGGGGTGCGGCGACCGCCGGGGTCCGGTCAAAGGGAACAACATCGCCGCCCGGCGCGGGATCCTGGCAGTCGGAAGGATCGCGACGCCCCTCGCCGGCATCGGTGACGTCATCCGTGCGGCGACATACTCAACGCAACGGCACCGACGGTGACCGCTTCGCGTGACGCCGGGCATGGACCACCGTCGGCGCGCCTCAGCGTGCTGCGCCCGGGACGCATCGGCGATCGGGCGCGCGATGCATCGTCAGAGCGGCAGACCGACGTAATTTTCCGCGATCGCCGTCTGCATCGCCTCGGAACCGGCGACATAGTCGAGTTCGGCCACCTGCATGCGATGTTCGAACGTGCCGTCCTCGGGAAAGCGGTGCATCAGCTTGGTCAGATACCAGCTGAACCGTTCCGCCTTCCAGATCCGGGCGAGCGCGCGATCCTGATAGCCGTCCAGGCCCGCGACATCGTTCCGATCTAGCGCGCCGACCAGCGCGTCGCACAGATAGGCGACGTCGGACGCGGCAAGGTTGAGGCCCTTTGCCCCGGTCGGCGGGACGATATGCGCGCTGTCGCCGGCGAGAAACAGGCGGCCATGGCGCATCGTTTCGAAGACATAGCTGCGCAGTGGCGCGACCGACATCTCAAGCGCCGGGCCGCGCGTCACGCCATGGCTGCTGATCGGATCGAACCGCGCGGCCAGCGCGTCCCACAGCCGCGCCTCGCTCCAGTCATCGACCCGGTCGGTCGATGGCACCTGGATATAATAGCGGCTGCGCGTTTTCGATCGCATCGATGCAAGCGCGAACCCGGCATCCGCATTCGCATAGATCAGTTCGTCATGACAGGGCGGCACGTCGGCGAGGATGCCCAGCCAGCCGAACGGATAGACCCGCTCGAACTCGCGCCCCGCGCCGACTGGAATCGCCTTGCGCGAGGGGCCGTGATAGCCGTCGCACCCGGCGATATAGGCACAGTCGATCCGGTGGGTTTCGCCGCCCTTGCGATAGGTGACGAAGGGGGCGTCGCCGGTGATCTCGTGCAGCGCGACGTCGGCGGCATCATAGACGATGTCCAGCCCGCGCCCGGGCGCCGCGTCCATCAGGTCACGGGTCAGTTCGGTCTGGCCATAGACCATGACATGGCGACCGGTCAGCGCCTTGATATCGATGCGGATCAGCCGGTCGTCGGTGGCAAGGTTGAAGCCGTCCTCCACCAGCCCCTCGGCCTGCATCCGCGCATCGATGCCGAGCCGGGTCATCAGGTCGGTCGTCACGGTTTCGAGCACGCCGGCGCGGATCCGGCCGAGCACATAGTTCGCCGACGCCCGCTCGACGACGATACAGTCGATCCCCGTCTGGCGCAGCAGGTGACCGAGCAGCAGGCCCGACGGCCCTGCCCCGATGATCGCGACCTGTGTCCTCATATCGTCAGCCCGTACCCTTTAACTGTCGCTCCAGCATGTCGAGTACGCGGTAACAGGGCAACACCTGCGCCACGCTGGAATTGGGTTCGCGCCCCTCCCGGATCGCGGCCACGAACTCGCGGTCCTGCAATTCGATGCCGTTGTTCGACACCGCGACCCCGGACAGGTCGACCGGCTCCTCGCGTCCGGTCACCAGATCGTCATACCGCGCGATCCAGGTGCCGGTGTCGCAGATATAGCGAAAGAAGGTGCCGAGCGGTCCGTCATTGTTGAACGACAGGCTGAGCGTGCAGATCGCACCACTCTCCGCCTTCAATTGTATAGACATATCCATGGCGATGCCGAGTTCGGGATGCAGAGGCCCCTCCAGCGCATGGGCGGCGACGATCGGGCCTGCCTGATAGGCGAACAGATCGACGGTGTGCGCCGCGTGGTGCCACAACAGGTGATCGGTCCAGCTGCGCGGTTCGCCCTTCGCATTCATGTTCTGGCGGCGGAAGAAATAGGTCTGGACATCCATCTGCTGCACCCGCGCCTCGCCGCTGGCGAATTTGCGGTGCAGATATTGGTGACTGGGGTTGAAGCGCCTGGTGTGGCCGACCATCGCGGTCAGGCCGGTCTCCTGCGCCTTCGCCAGCACCGCCTCGCCCTCTGCCAGGCTGTCGCACAGCGGGATCTCGACCTGGACGTGCTTTCCCGCCTCCATGCACTGGATCGCCTGGGCGGCGTGCATCTGGGTGGGGGTACAGAGGATCACCGCGTCCAGGCCCGGCTGTTCCAGCGCCTCGGCCAGGTCGGTACACGCATGCGCGATGCCATATCTGTCGGCCACCGCCCGCGTCGGTTCCAGCCGCCGTCCGACGACCGACACGACCTCGACCCCGTCGATGTTCCTGAGGCCGTCCAGATGCTTTTCGCCGAATGCGCCGGCGCCTGCGAGTGCGATCTTCATCCTAGTCTCCGGTTATTCCGCCGCCTGTGCGAACCCGCTGCCGGTCATGTCCAGTCCCTCGCCATTGTCGGGGCGGAGCACGAGATGGCCGATCGCGGTGTTCGAACAGGGAACGTGATAGTGACGGTGCAGCGCGGCGGCGCGGCGGCCAAGCGCGCCGCGCATGATGAGCCACATCACCATCTCGATGCCCTCGCTGCCGGTTTCGCGCAGATATTCGATGTGCGGGATCTGGCGCAGATGGTCGCTGTCACCGATCAGCCCGTCGAGGAACATATTGTCCCACACGCGATTGATCAGGCCCGCGCGCGGCCCCTGAAGCTGGTGGCTCATCCCGCCGGTTCCCCAGATCTGAACGTTCAGGTCTTCCGGAAAACTCGCGACGGCGCGGGCGATCGCCTCCCCCAACGCCCAGCAGCGGTTGCCCGATGGCGGCGGATAGGTGACGACGTTCACCGCCAGCGGGATCACCTTGCACGGCCATTCCGGCACGTCGCCGAACATCATGCTGAGCGGGACGGTCAGGCCGTGATCGACGTCCATTTCGTTGATGATCGTCATGTCGAATTCGTCGAGGATCAGGCTTTGCGCGACGTGCCAGGCGAGGTCGGGATGGCCATGCACGTCCGGCACCGGGCGCGGACCCCAGCCTTCGTCCGCCGGCTTGTACCGCTCGCCACAGCCGATCGCAAAAGTCGGCACGATCTTCATATCGAACGCCGATGCGTGATCGTTATAGACCAGGATCACCACATCGGGCCGTTCCGCCTTTTCCCATTCGCGGGTCCAGTCATATCCGGCAAAGATCGGGCCGAAATACGCGTCGCGATCCTTGCCCATGTCGTGGGCCACGCCCAGCAGCGGCACATGGCTGGACGCCACACCGGCGGTAATGCGGGCCATCAGCGCTTCTCCCTGATCGAACGAACGCCTTCGGGCGACCGACCCCCGGCCATCATCATCGCCTGATACGCCTCGACCGACATGCCGGTCATCGTGCTCACCGCCTGGACAAAGCTGAGGCCATCGGTCGAAAAGACCTTCGCCATGAAATAGATGTTGCCGCCCAGATCGAGCAGGCGGTTGTAGTCGCGGTCGAGAACCGCCTGTTTCTGCTCGTCCGACATCGGCCAGTCGGCCAGGTACGCGCGCTCGTCCGCCTTCCAGCGTTCGCGGTTCTCCGCCTTCATCAGGCTCATCGCGAACTGGTTGAGGTGATAGCCGCGCCGCGCGCGTGCGGCCGTGTAGACGCGGGTGCCGGGAATATCCTCGAATTCGGCGAGATATTCGTGAATGTCCTGCCGGTCCGGATTTTCGGTAATCACAGCCCCCGCTCCTTCAGCTTCGCGTCGAGGCGCGGAAACACGCGGCGGGCATTGCCCTCGAAAATCGCGTGCCGCTCCGCATCGCTGATGTCCAGCGCATCGACATAGCGTTTGGTGTCGTCGAAATAATGGCCCGTCATCGGATCGATCCCGCGCACCGCGCCCACCATCTCGCTGCCGAACAGGATGTTCCTGTTTTCGATCACATCGGCCAGCAGATCGATGCCCGGCTGGTGATAGACACAGGTATCGAAGAAGATGTTGTTCATCAGATGCGTGTCGAGCGCCGGCTTCTTCAGCATGTCGGCCAGTCCCCGATACCGGCCCCAATGATATGGCACCGCGCCGCCGCCGTGCGGAATGATGAAACGCAGCGTCGGGAAATCGGCGAACAGGTCGCCCTCCAGCAATTGCATGAACGCGACCGTGTCGGCGGCGAGATAATAGCCGCCGGTCGCGTGCATCGCCGGGTTGCAGCTGCCCGAGACATGGATCATCGCCGGGACGTCCAGCTCGACCATCTTCTCGTAGAACGGATACCAGTAGCGATCGGTGAGCGGCGGGTGGGTAAAGTGTCCGCCGCCCGGATCGGGGTTCAGGTTGCATCCGATGAAGCCCAGCTGGCTGACGCACCGTTCCAGCTCGGCAATGCTGTTGGCCATGTCCGCCTTGGGGCTTTGCGGAAGCATGCAGACGCCGACGAACGTTTCGGGGAACAGCCCGACGACCCGCGCGATCAGGTCGTTGCAACGCATCGCCCATTCCCGCGCCACCGCCTCGTCCCCGACATGCGGGGCCATCGCCGAGGCGCGGGGCGAAAAGATCGTCAGGTCCGCGCCGCGCTCCCTGATCAGGCGCAGCTGGTTCGCCTCGATCGTCGCGCGGATCTCGTCGTCCGAAATCTCCGGATAGGGCGGGCATGGCGTACCGGACTTGAACGCGGCCTTTTGCGCCTCGCGCCACGCATCGTGTCCCTGGGGCAGCACCGTATAATGGCCATGGCAGTCGATGATCACGCGGCGGCTTCCTCTTCCCTGTGTTCGATCGCGGCGAGCTTGGCGGCAAGGCCATCGGGCGGCGCGATGCCGAGCGCGCCGAGCGCGCGTTGCCGGGCAATGGTCGCGCGCGTCATCGCCGGCGCGATGCCCAGATCCTCCAGCGTCTTCGCCACTTCCTCCATCTCGGCCGCGCGGCGGGTGCCGTGTGCCAGCATCCGATCGAGATTATAGTCGGTGCGCGCCGCCCAATCCTGCGCCTTCCAGCTGGCGTCGAGCGAGGCGAACACCGCATCGGCCACGCCGGCGCGATGCGCGGCAAGGACGCATTCGGCGCTCAGCGCCTCCAGCCCCTTCACCATCACCGATCGGATCATCTTGATCGCCGACGCGTCGCCCACCGTCGCGCCCGCGACCGAGACATGCGTGAAGCCATAGCCGCGCAAGGCGGCGGCCGCGGCATCGGCATGCGGCCCGGCGACCAGCAGCGGCACCGCGAGCCGCGCGGGGAGCACCGGCGCCATGACCGCGACATCGACATATCGCGCGCCCGCCGCCTCGACCGCCGCAGCCGCCGCACGCTTCGTCGCCGGTGCCACGCTGTTCATATCGATCCACATCGCGTTCGGGCGCAGCATCGGCGCACAGGCTCGCGCCGCCGCCAGCGCCTGATCCGCGGTGACGAGGCACAGGGCCAGGTCCGCCCGTTTCAGCGCATCCGCGGCGCTGGAAGCTCCGCGCGCTCCGGCGGCGTCGAACGCGGCGATCATGGCGGGACCATTGGCGGGGTCCGCAACCTTGACGTCGAACGCCGCGACACCGGGGCAGGCAAAGGCCCGTCCGGCCTCGCCAAATCCGATCAGGGCGACGGCGTCATGCATGGCCGCCATCAAGCGGACCGGGCGCCCGACTTCCAATCGGATTGTACCAAATGCTATCCGATTTCCTGAACTCTGGTTTCATCTGACGCGCGTTGCAGCAGCGCGATCATGCGCGACTGCGCGCGGGTGGGGCGCCATCCGGCACGGGTGCTGATACCGATCGTGCGCACCGCATCGGGCAGATCCGGCCCGATCGCCTCCAGCATACCCGCCCGCACCTCCAGCGCCACCTGGTCCGGAGACAGCAGCGTCAGCAGGTCGCTCTGCGCCAGCAGACCCCGGATCACCATGACCGATCCGCATTCGACCGGCACCGGCGGCGGCGCGCGCCCCGCGAACAGCGCCTCCCAATGCGCACGCAGCGGGGTGCCGACCGGACCGACCACCCAGGATTGGGCGGCGAGGGTGTCGAGATCGACGGAAGTTCCCGCAAGCGGGTGTCCGCGCCGGCCGAATATGGCAAGCCGGTCGGTAAACAGCGGCAGCTGATCGATCCCGGGCGGGCAATCCTCACGCAGCGCGCCCACCATGATGTCGATGACGCCGTCGAGCAGCGGATCGACAAGTTCGCGCCACGATCCCTCGACCACATCGACGATCGTGCGCGGTTCATCGCGAAGAAACTCCGCGAGGCTGTGCGGCAGCAGCAGCGCGCGGCTGAGCGGCATCGCGCCGATCGCAATCCGCCCGCCATCGCCGTCCGCACCGCGCGCCTCGGCGATACCTGCCGCGATCTCGCTCGCGGCGAGGCGGACACCACGGGCGAGCGCCCGCCCCGCCGGGGTCAGCGCCATCCCCCGCCCCCGTCGCTCGGCGAGCGGCGTCGCACAGACCTGTTCGAGTTCGCGGACCGCGCGATGCACGGCGGGCTGCGACATGCCGCTCGACGCCGATGCGCCGGCAAAACCCTGGGCATTGGCGAAATGGAGATAGGCGTCGAGCTGGGTCGCGGTCATCAGCATCTCCGGGCGCGCAAAGCCGCGCGTGCCGCGCCGGGCCGAACGGCGGGACGCGGCGGCGAGCTGATCGAACGCGCGCCCGACCCGGTCGGCCAGCGCCGTCCCCGCAACGCTGGGCGTCACGCCATCCGGGTGACGATCGAACAGCGTCACGCCGAGCTGTCGCTCCAGCTTCGCCAGCCCCTGGGTCAGCGCCGGCTGCGACAGCCCCACCGCCTCCGCCGCGCGATTGAGACTCCCCTGCGCGATCACCTGGCCCAGGGCGCGCAAATGCCGGAGATTGAGATCGAAGGGACGAATCATTTGGAAGACATATCACAAAATCTTATGACATCTCGGCTTTTCAGATACCGGGTCGCGGCGGCGCCTTCGCTACATCTCCATTCCATCCGGCCGCTTCGCTCACGGGAGACCTCCAAATGACCGCACGCGTCGTGCAGAAGATCGATCGCACGCCGATGGACATCGTCGATGGCCTGGCCGGGGCCGGCGTCGCGACGGTGCATGAGGCGCAAGGGCGGATCGGGCTGCTCGCGCACCCCCTTCGTCCCATCTATGCCGGCGCGCGGATCGCCGGAAACGCCGTGACGATCTCGTCACCGCCGGGCGACAACTGGATGGTGCATGTCGCGATCGAACAGCTTCGGCCCGGCGACATCCTGGTCCTGGCACCGACCAGCCCCTGTGTGGACGGCTATTTCGGCGACCTGCTGGCGACCAGCGCGATGGCGCGCGGGTGCCGGGGCCTGGTGATCGACGCCGGCGTGCGCGACGTGCGCGACCTGACCCAGATGGGCTTTCCGGTCTGGTCAAAGGCGGTGTTCGCACAGGGGACGGTCAAGAACACCCTGGGATCGGTCAACGTGCCGGTGGTGTGCGCGGGTGCGGCGATCGAACCGGGCGACGTGGTCGTGGCGGATGACGACGGCGTATGCGTGGTGAAGCGCGCCGATGCCGCCATGGTGCTGGAGGCGGCGCGCAAGCGCGAGGCGGCGGAGGAGGCAAAGCGCAAGCGGCTGGCCGCTGGTGAACTGGGCCTCGACATCTACGACATGCGGCCGCGGCTGGAGGCGATGGGGCTGCGCTATGAGTGACGGCATCCGCTGTATGTGGATGCGGGGCGGAACGTCGAAGGGCGGCTATTTCCTCGCCGACGACCTGCCCGCCGATCCCGCCGCGCGCGACGTGCTGTTGCTGCGCGTCATGGGATCCCCCGACCCGCGTCAGATCGACGGCATGGGCGGGGCCGATCCGCTGACCAGCAAGGTCGCGGTGGTGCGCCGTTCCGCGCGCGATGGCGTCGATGTCGACTACCTGTTCCTTCAGGTCTTCGTCGATCAGGCGATCGTCACCGATGCGCAGAATTGCGGCAACATCCTGGCGGGCGTCGGCCCGTTCGCGATCGAGCGCGGCCTGGTCGCGGCACAGGATGGCGCGACGCAGGTCGCGATCTTCATGGAGAATACCGGGCAGGTCGCGGTGGCGCGCGTCCGGACGCCGGGCGGCAAGGTCCGCTATGACGGCGACGCCGCGATCAGCGGCGTGCCGGGAACGGCGGCGGCGATCCCCCTCGCCTTTCGCGATACCGCCGGATCGAGCTGCGGCGCGCTGCTGCCCACCGGACATGGCGTCGATCACATCGACGGCGTCGCGGTGACGATGATCGACAATGGCATGCCATGCGTCGTGATCGCGGCGAGCGACATGGGCATCACCGGCTATGAGGATCGCGACACGCTGGACGCCGACGCGGCGATGAAGGCAAAGGTCGAGGCGATCCGGCTGAAGGCGGGGCCGCTGATGAATCTGGGCGACGTGACCGAAAAGTCGGTGCCAAAGATGATGCTGGTCGCGCGCCCTCGCGATGGCGGCGCGATCGCCGTCCGGTCGCTGATCCCGCACCGCGTGCATGCATCGATCGGGGTGCTCGGCGCGGTCAGCGTGGCGACGGCATGCCTGGTCGAGGGGTCACCCGCCGCCGCGCTGGCGCAGCTGCCAGAGGGGCGATCGCTGACGCTGGGGGTCGAACATCCGACCGGGGTGACCGAATGCGTGGTGACGCTGGACGCGCGCGGCGCGCCGGTGGAGGCCGGGATGCTGCGCACCGCACGCAAGCTGATGGACGGAGAGGTTTTCGCATGAGCACCACCGACGCGGACGGGCGCATCCGCAGCTGGACGCTGACCCCGTCGCGCCCGCATTTCGTGCCGCCGCCGGGTGCGATCGACGCGCATTGCCACGTCTTTGGCCCACAGGCGCAATTCCCGTTCAGCCCAAAGGCGAAATATCTGCCGCAGGATGCCGGGCCGGACGCGCTGTTCGCGCTGCGCGAGCGGCTGGGCTTCGCGCGCAACGTCATCGTCCAGGCGAGTTGCCACGGGACCGACAATCGCGCGACGCTCGACGCGATCGCCCGGTCGAACGGAACCTGCCGGGGCGTGGCGGTGGTCGATCCGGCGATATCTGACGCGGATCTGGACCTGCTCCACGCCGGTGGCATCCGCGGCGTGCGGTTCAACTTCCTCAAGCGGCTGGTGGACGACGCGCCCAAGGACCGGTTCCTCGACGTCGCGCATCGCGTCGCGCGGCTCGGCTGGCACGTTGTCGTCTATTTCGAAGCCGATATCCTGGACGAGATGAAGCCGTTTCTCGCCGCGATCCCGGTGCCGATCGTCATCGATCACATGGGCCGCCCCGACGTGCGACAGGGACCCGACGGCCCCGACATGACGGCGTTTCGCGCGTTGCTGGACAGCCGCGACGACATCTGGACAAAGGTGACCTGCCCCGACCGGCTCGACCCCGCCGGACCGCCCTATGCCGATTTCGTGCGCGCCGTGCGCCCGCTGGTCGAAACCTATTCCGACCGCGTCCTGTGGGGGTCAGACTGGCCGCACCCCAACATGGAAACGGTGCTGCCCGACGACGGCGCGCTGGTCGATGTCATCCCGCAGATCGCGCCCGGTGCCGAATTGCAGCGCAAGCTGCTGGTCGACAATCCGATGCGGCTTTACTGGCCCGAGCACGCCTGACCCGGGCGAGCGGGCGCGGCGCCATGGCAGCGCCGCGCCCGCGCCGGATCAGCCCCACACCTCGTTGGCCACATCGATCACCAGGCGCATCTTCGCCGCCTGCTGTTCCACCTCGATATCATTGCCGTGGACGGTCGAGGAAAAGCCGCATTGCGGCGACAGCGCGAGCTGATCGATCGGCGCGTAACCGGCGGCCTCTTCGATCCGGCGCTTCACGTCATCCTTAGACTCCAATTGGCCCAGCTTCGTGGTGACGAGGCCCAGCACGACCGTCTTTCCCTTTGGAAGGTGGCGCAGCGGCGCGAAATCGCCCGAGCGCGGATCGTCATATTCGAGGAAATAGCCGTCGATATCGAGTTCGTTGAACAGCACCTCGGCAACCGGCTCGTACCCGCCCTCGGCCGCCCAGCTTGAGCGGAAATTGCCGCGACACAGATGGACACAGACGACCATGTCGTCCGGCCGGTCCCGAATCGATTCGTTGATGATGCGCGCGTACAGGCGCGGCAACTGGTCCGGGTCCATCCCGCGACGCCGCGCATTCTCCCGCTGGGTATCGTCGCACAGATAGGCAAGGTTGGTATCGTCGAGCTGAAGATAGCGGCAGCCGGCGTCCGCCAGGCTCTTGATCTCGGCCCGGTACGCCGCAGCGAGATCGCTGTAGAAATCGTCGAGATCGGGATAGGCGGCGTCATCGATCGCCTCGCGGCCGCCGCGAAAATGCAGCATCGTCGGCGACGGGATCGTCACCTTGGGCGTGCGCGAGGTGCAGCTGGCCAGGAATTCATAATCGGCGCGCTGAATGTCCTTCGCATGGCCGATCCGGCCGGTGATCTTCATCACCGGCGGGGCATATTCCAGTTCCTTTCCACCATGCTGATGGAACTTCACCTGGGTTCCCCCCGCCTCTTCGACGCCGTCAAGCTGCAACAGGAAATCGGTGTGAAAATAGGTGCGGCGAAACTCGCCGTCGGTAATCCCCTGAAGCCCCAGATCCTCCTGGAACTTCACGACACCGCGAATGGCTTCGTCCTCCACATCGCGCAGCGCCGCCGCATCCATCTCGCCCTGACGATAGGCGGTCCGCGCGTCGATCAGCGCCTTGGGACGGAGGAAGCTGCCGACATGATCGGCGCGGAACGGCGGCTTGGACATGTTGATCTCTCCTTGTGATATTTGTACGTACTACATACAAAATATTGCGCGGAGCGATACCGCAGCATGATGGAGAGGGCAATGACCTGGATTTACAATCGCTGGTATGTCGCCGCATGGGATTCCGAGGTCGATCGGACCCCGATCGCGCGGACGATCTGTGGCGAACCGGTCATGCTCTACCGCAAGCTGGATCGCAGTGTCGTCGCGATGCGCGACGCCTGTCCCCACCGGCTGCTGCCGCTGTCGATGGGGTTCAAGGAAGGCGACTCGGTCCGCTGTCGCTATCACGGCCTGCTGATCGGACCCGATGGCGACGCAAGCGAAATGCCGATCAAGTCCGAAGCGGTGCCGAAGGGGCTGTGCGCGACGCTGTACCCGGTGGTCGAGCGGCATCGGTTCGTCTGGGTGTGGATCGGCGATCCGGCACGGGCCGATCCCGACCTGATCCCCGATTTCTGGCCATGCAGCGCGCCGGGATGGACGTTCGACGGCGGGTATAATCACATCGCCTGCGACTATCGGCTGGTGATCGACAATCTGATGGACCTCAGCCACGAAACCTGGGTGCATCAAGGGTCGATCGGCCAGCACGAGATCACCCAGGCGCCGATCGAAACCATCGTCGCGGGCGACGAGGTGCGGGTGCGCCGGTGGATGCCCGGCATCCAGCCCCCGCCCTTCTGGCGCGACGCGCTCCGCGCCGCCGGGCCGGTCGATCGCTGGCAGATCTGCCATTTCCTGCCGCCGTCATCGGTGCTGATCGATGTCGGCGTCTCCCCGGTCGAGGCCGGCGACACGATCGAAACCCATGATTCGGGGGTTCGCGGATTCGTGGTCGATGCGATGACCCCGGAAACTGAGGGGACGACCCATTATTTCTGGGGAATGGCGCGCAATTTCGATATCGAGGATGCCGGGTTCACCGCCCGCTTCAAGGCGCAGCAGGGTCAGGTGTTCGAGGAGGATGTCGAAGTGCTGGAGGCGCAACAACGCAGCGTGAATGCCAATCCCGACATGAAGCTGCGCGGCTATTCGATCGATCAGGGCAGCGTTCGCGCGCGCGCGATCATCCGGCGGCTTGCCGGGGCGGAAGGCGCGTGATCGATCGCGGCGAACTCGACCGCAATCTCGGCCTGCGGGTGCGCCGCGCGCATGGCGCCGTCCAGCGGCACTTCACCGAGCATTTCGCCGAACTTGGCCTGACCCAGAAACAGGTATCGGTATTGTGGCTGACGGGCGATCACCCCGACGTGGCGCAGACCGACCTCGCCACCGCGCTCGACATGGACCGGGCGACGACGATGGCGCTGGTCCACGCGCTCGAAAAGCGCGGGCTGCTGTCCCGCAAGCCGTCGCCGACCGACAAGCGGCGGATCGCGTTCCGGTTGACGCAAGCGGGCGAGCGCCTGCTGGCCGACGCGAAACAGGCGATCCAGAGCCATGAAGCATGGCTGAAGGCCCGGTTCTCGGCACGGGAACTGGCAGCACTTGAGGAAATGCTGGCCCGCATCTATCAGGGATAGCTAGCAGCTATAACAATCAAGCTGGAGGGGTGGAATGGCGACCGATCCGCGCACAGTCATCGACGGCGCTCCGATGTCCCGGTTTCAATGGGGCGTGGTGGCGACGATGATCGGCCTCAACGCCCTGGACGGGTTCGACGTGCTGTCGATCAGCTTTGCCGCCCCGGGCATCGCCGCAGACTGGGGCATCGATCGCGCCGCGCTGGGCATCGTGCTTTCGATGGAACTGGTGGGCATGGCGATCGGATCGCTGTTCCTGGGCGGCATCGCCGACCGGATCGGGCGACGCGCGACGATCCTGTCCTGCCTGTCGATCATGACCGTCGGCATGCTGGGCGCGGCCACCGCGAACGGCGTGACGGTGCTGATGCTGTGGCGCGTCCTGACCGGGCTGGGAATCGGCGGGATGCTCGCCGCGACCAATGCCGCCGTCGCCGAAGCGGCCAATGCGCGGCATCGTTCGCTCGCCGTGGTGCTGATGGCGGCCGGCTATCCGGTCGGCACCATCGTCGGCGGTTCGGTATCGGCGGTGCTGTTGTCGATATACGACTGGCGCGCGATCTTTGTGTTCGGGGCGGCATGCTCGCTGCTGTTCGTGCCGCTGGTGCTGTGGCGCGCGCCCGAATCGGTTTCGTTCCTGATGCACAAGCGCCCGCCCGACGCACTGAAGCGGATCAATGCCGCGCTGGCGCGGATGGGGCATCCCCCCGTCGATGCGCTGCCGGAGGTCGAGGTTGGCGACGGTGACAAGGTGCCGATGATCGAACTGTTCTCGCCCGCGCTGCTGCGGCCGACGATCCTGCTGACGCTGGCGTATCTGGCGCACATCATGACCTTTTACTTCATCCTGAAATGGATTCCGAAGATCGTGGTCGATATGGGGTTTCCTCCTCCAGAGGCCGCCGGCGTGCTTGTCTGGGCGAGCATCGGCGGCGCGACCGGCTCGGTGCTTCTGGGACTGTTGAGCGGAAAGATCCGCCTGCTCGCGCTGACGATCGTGGCGATGCTGCTCTCCACCGCGCTGGTGATCGTGTTCGGGCGCGCGCAGACCGATCTCTCCTCGCTCTCGATGGTGGCGGCATTGGCGGGTTTTGCGACCAATGCCGGCGTGGTCGGCCTGTATGCGCTGATCGCCCAGTCATTCCCGACCGGGGTCCGCGCCACCGCGACCGGGTTCGTGATCGGCGTCGGCCGGGGCGGATCCGCGCTGGCGCCGGCGCTGGCCGGATTCCTGTTCGCCGCGGGATATGGATTGCAGAGCGTCGCGGTGCTGATGGGCCTTGGCTCGATCATCGGCGCGGTGGCGCTGGCCGGGATGCTGCGCTGGCGTGCGCAAGGCGCGACGGCCTGAGCATAGCCCGCCGTTCGAGCCAGGCCGGCGGCGGATCGCTCAAAGACGCGGGCGCGGTGCCGCACCGTGGCGCGGACAAGAGCGCTTGCGTCGATCGATATTAGGTTATATTGCATAACAATAATTGGAGAGGCCCATGGCTACGATCGCACCGCCGGCAACCGGCAAATCCTTCACCCGCATGAACCCGGTAACCGGTGAGGTGGCGACGACCGCCGCGGCGGCCACGCCGGCGGATGCCGATGCGGCGGTCGATGCGGCGGCGGCGGCGTTTCCCGCCTGGTCGTCGCTGGGTCCCAATGCGCGGCGTGCGTTGCTGAACAGGGCGGCCGACGCGCTGGCGGGCAAGGCCGATCAGTTCGTCGATGCGATGATGGGCGAGATCGGCGCGACCGAGGGCTGGGCGCGGTTCAACCTGATGCTGGCGGTTGGCATGGTGCGCGAGGCGGCGGCGCTGACCACCCAGATCGGCGGCGAGGTGATCCCCTCCGACAAACCGGGCTGCATCGCCATGGCGCTGCGCGAGCCGGTGGGCGTGATGCTGGGCATCGCGCCGTGGAACGCGCCGATCATCCTGGGCGTCCGTGCCGTCGCGGTGCCGCTGGCATGCGGCAATACCGTCGTGCTGAAGGCCAGCGAGCAATGCCCGCGGACACACAGCCTGATCGCCGAGGCGTTCGCCGAAGCCGGGCTGCCCGAAGGCGCGGTCAGCATCGTGACCAACGCGCCGGAGGACGCGGCGGACATCGTCGGGACGCTGATCGACCACCCCCAGGTGCGCCGCATCAACTTCACCGGATCGACCGCCGTCGGCAAGATCATCGCGACCCGCGCGGCCGCACAGCTCAAGCCGGTGCTGCTCGAACTGGGGGGCAAGGCGCCGCTGATCGTGCTGGAGGATGCGGACCTGGACGAGGCGGTGAAGGCGGCGGCATTCGGCGCGTTCATGAACCAGGGCCAGATCTGCATGTCGACCGAGCGGATCATCGTCGTGGACGCGGTCGCCGACGCCTTTGTCGAGAAATTCGCCGCCAAGGTCGGCAGCATGGCGGTAGGCGACCCGCGCGAGGGGAAGACGCCGCTGGGTGCGGTGGTCGATCAGAAGACCGTCGATCATGTGAAATCGCTGATCGCCGACGCGGTGTCGAGCGGCGCGGTGCAGGTCAATGGCGGCGAGGCGCAGGGGGTGCTGATGCCGGCGCATGTCATCGACAGGGTGACGCCACAGATGAAGCTGTTTCGCGACGAGAGCTTCGGCCCCGTCGTCGGCATCATCCGCGCGCGCGATGAAGCCCATGCGATCGAGCTGGCGAACGATACCGAATATGGCCTCTCCGCCTCGGTCTTCACCCGCGACACCGCGCGCGGCCTGAACGTCGCGCGGCAGATCAGGTCGGGCATCTGTCACGTCAACGGTCCCACCGTGCATGACGAGGCGCAGATGCCGTTCGGTGGGGTCAAGGCATCCGGCTATGGCCGCTTCGGCGGCAAGGCGGGCATCGACGCCTTCACCGAACTGCGCTGGATCACCATCGAAACCCAGCCCGGCCACTATCCGATCTGATATGTCGCGGCACGCGAATGCCCGACCATGTCACCATCGATTTCATATCGTGAACCAGGCGCGCAGGCGCCGAACAGGAACGAGAGAGCATGACCGAACTGAGCACCAACGGCGTCGTGGCGTATGATGTCGAAAACGGCATCGCCTGGGTGCGCTTCAACCGGCCCGAAAAACGCAATGCGATGAGCCCGACGCTCAACCGCGACATGATGGAAGTGCTCGACCTGCTCGAATTTCGCGCAGACGTCGGCGTGCTGGTCCTTTCCGGCGAGGGGCCGGCATGGACGGCCGGCATGGACCTAAAGGAATATTTCCGCGAGACCGAGGCCCAGGGGCTGGGCGGCACCCGCAAGGCGCAGCGGGAAAGCTATGGCTGGTGGCGCCGCCTGCGCTGGTATCAGAAACCGACGATCGCGATGGTCAATGGCTGGTGCTTCGGCGGCGGCTATGGACCGCTGTTCGCGTGCGACCTCGCCTTTGCCGCCGAAGAAGCCAAGTTCGGGCTTTCCGAAATCAACTGGGGCATCCTGCCCGGTGGCGGCGCGACCAAGGTGGCGCAGGAACTGATGCCCTTCCGCAAGGCGATGTACCACGCGATGATGGGTGAGAATATCGACGGCGCGACGGCCGCCGAATGGGGCCTGGTCAACGAGGCGCTGCCGCTCGCCGATCTGAAGGATCGCGTGACCCGGGTCGCCAACGAACTGCTCAAGAAGAACCCGGTGGCGCTGAAGGCGACGAAGGACGCGATGAAGCGGGTCGGCGTCATGAGCTATGACGATGCCGAGGATTATCTGGTCCGCGCGCAAGAGGCGGCAAACAGCTTCGACAATGATGGACGCAAGGAGGGGATCCGCCAGTTCATCGACGAGAAGAGCTACAAGCCGGGCCTGGGCGCCTATGACAAGGATCGCGTGAAGGCGTGATCCGAACCCGGCGCCGCCGCCCGACATGGCGATCGCTCGCTCCCCATCGGGGCCAGAGCGCCGCGCCGGTCAGGCGGCGGTAGCGCGCGCCGCCATCTCGACCCGTTCAACGTCAGGGACCGCCATGCCAGCCCCCGATCTCTCCCGCCTCCTCTCGCCCAAATCGGTGGCGATCGTCGGCGCCTCCCCCACCCCCGGCGCGCTGGGTAATTCGGTATTGCGCAATCTTGAGCGGCACGGCTTTTCCGGCGAGATCCATCTGATCAATCCCAAGCGTGACGCGATCGACGGCCGCCCCTGCCTGCACTCGATCGACCTGCTGCCCGATGGCGTTGATGCCGCCGTGCTTGCGATTCCCGGCCCGGGCGTGCTCGCGGCGGTCAGAGCGCTGGCGCAGCGGGGTGTCGGCGCCGCGATCATCTTTTCGGCCGGCTTCGCGGAGGGCGGTGACGAGGGGCTGGCGGCCCAGGCCGAAGTCGCGCGGATCGCGGCGGAAAGCGGCATGGTGGTGGAAGGCCCGAACTGCCTGGGCATGGTCAATTACGCCGCCGGCGTCCCGTTGACCTTTGTCGAGGCGCCGGTGCTCGATCTGGCCGGCAAGCCGGCGGTCGGCATCGTCAGCCAGTCCGGCGCGATGGCGGTCGTGCTGGGAACGACGTTGATGGCCAGGGGGCTGGGCATCACCCTTTCGGTTTCGACCGGGAACGAGGCCGCGAGCGGCGTCGAGGAGTATGTCGCGCATCTGATCGCCGATCCGGCAACCCCCGCGATCGCGATGATCGTCGAACAGTTTCGCAAGCCCGCCCGCTTCCTGGCGCTTGCCGAATGCGCGCGCGCCGCGGGCAAGACCATCGTGCTGCTGCACCCCGGCACGTCGAGCGCGGCGCGTGAAAGCGCGGCGACCCATACCGGCGCGATGGCCGGTGACTGGCAGTTGATGAAGGCGAAGGTCGAGCGCGCCGGCGTGGTGCTGGTCGATAGCCTGGAAGCGCTGGGCGATGTGATCGAGATCGCCGTGCGCGCGAAGCCGGTCGGCGCTGGTGGCGCGGCCGTGCTGACCGAATCGGGCGCGTTCAAGGCGCTGACGCTGGACCTTGCCGAAACGATCGGCCTCGCGCTGCCGGCAATGTCGGGTGAGACGGCGGCGGCGATGCGCGCCGCGATCCCCGATTTCATCCCCCTGTCCAACCCGATGGACCTGACCGCGCAGGCGCTGGTCGATCCCGATCTCTATCGACGGACGCTGATCCCGCTGCTGGCCGACGACAATTTCGCCGCGCTGGTGTTCGGGATCATCCAGACCGACCCGGAAACGGCGTCGCGCAAATTTCCGGCGATCATCGACGCGGTGAAGGCGCTCGACCCGCAAAAGCCGGTGATCTTTGCCGGGATCGACGATGGGGCGGAGGTGCCGGCCGCCTATATCGAGGGGCTGCGCGCGATCGGCGTGCCGTATTTCCCGTCGCCCGACCGCGCCTTTCGCGCGTTGCGGCACCTGAACCGGCTCGCCGCGCGCGATTTCGCGCGCGCCGGAGCCGCGCCGGTGTCACTCGACCTGCCATCGGGGGTGATCCCCGAATATCGCGCGAAGCAACTGCTCGGTCCGATCGGCATCCCCTTCCCCGCCGGCGGCTTCGCCGCGACGATCGAGGAGGCAAGGGCGATCGCCGCCAGGGTCGGCTATCCCGTCGCGATCAAGGCGCAGTCGGCGGACCTGAGCCACAAGAGCGATGCGGGGGGCGTACTCCTCAACCTCGCCGACGCGGCGGCGCTGGAACGCGCATGGGTCACGCTGCATCGGAATGTTGCCGCCCATGACGCGGCGATCGCGCTCGACGGCGCTCAGGTCGAGGCGATGGGCCGACGCGGCGTCGAACTGATCGTCGGCGCGCGCAACGATCCCGAATGGGGGCCGGTCATCCTGGTCGGGTTCGGCGGCGTGACGGCCGAACTGCTGCGCGATGTCCGGCTGCTTCCGCCCGATCTGACGCATGACGCGATCGTCGCGGAACTTCGCGCGCTGAAGCAGGGCGCGCTGCTGGACGGCTATCGCGGGTCACCCGCGCTCGACGTCGATGCGGTGGCGCGGCTGATCGCCGATCTCGGTCGCGTACTCGTGGGAACGCCGTCGATCCGTGAGATCGACCTGAACCCGGTGGTGGTCCACCCGCGCGGCGACGGCGTGATCGCGCTCGATGCGCTTATTCTGGCGGATTAGGATCTGCGTGGCCGCCCCGGTTCGCTGGGTCCAGGCCGGGACGGCACGTATCGCGCGCCTAGGAAATCTCCGGCTCGCGCCGTTCGATCCGGCCGAGCAGCTCGAGCAGCGTCTCGCGCTCCGCTTCGGTGAACCCGACCAGCATCTTTTCCTCATGCGCCGCGACCCGGGCAAGCGCATCGGCCAGGGTCGTGCGGCCCTTTGCGGTGATGTGCAGCAGAAAGGCCCGGCGGTCGGCGGGATCGGTCTTGCGCGTCACCAGCTTGGCGTCGATCAGTTCGTTGATCAGGGCGACCATGTTCGCCCGCTTGATCCCGAGGATGCGTCCCACCGTACCCTGATTGATCCCCGGCGCGTCGGATACGGTCGCCAGGATCGCGAACAGGACCTGGCGCATGCCCGTCCCCTCCATCGTCGCGATGAAATCCGCCGCGAACGCCCCCGACGCGCGACGGAGATGATAGCCGACGAGCGGGCCGAGCAGGCCGCCCCCAAAATGTTCCTCTGCCATGGACGGATGGAGAGACACATTTTTCCGCACTGCGTCAATCCGACGGCGTCGGTCGCCCGGCGCCACCGCCATTTCGCGACGGTCCGTTTTCGGTCGCCGTCACGGTCGCGCCTGGCCGCATATCCCGCTAAGGCGGCGCGTATGTTGAAGTTCGCCGCGCGGCGAAGCGCGGATCGGGAGTGATGATGACAAGACAGCTGGGATGTTCGCGCGTCGCCCCCATCGGCCTGGGCTGCATGTCGCTCAGCCATGCCTATGGCTCCCCGCCCCCGCGCGCGGCGGCCATTCGCCTGCTCAATCAGGCGCTCGACCTTGGCTACGATCATTTCGACACCGCGACCCTGTATGGCGACGGACAGAACGAGACCCTGATCGGCGAGGCGATCGGGCATCGCCGTGACGCATTCTTCCTCGCCTCGAAATGCGGAATGGGGATGGTCGATGGAAAGCGGGTCATCGACGGGCGTCCCGCCACGTTGCGGGCGCAGATCGACGCCAGCCTGAAGCGGCTGGGGACCGATCGCATCGACCTCTATTATCTCCACCGCTGGGACAGATCGGTGCCGATCGAGGACTCGGTGGGTGCGCTTGGCGAGATGGTGCGGGCCGGAAAGGTGCTGGCGATCGGCCTGAGCGAAGTGTCCGCGCCGACCCTGCGCCGGGCGCACGCCGTCCATCCGATCGCGGCGGTCCAGAGCGAATATTCGCTATGGTCGCGCAATGCCGAGCTTGGCATCCTCGATACGACGCGCGAACTCGGCACCGCGCTCGTCGCCTTCTCTCCGGTCGCGCGCGGATTTCTCGCCGGGGGCATCGACAGTCCCGACACGCTGGAACCCGGCGACATCCGGCGCGCCATGCCCCGGTTCGAAGCCGGAAATTTCGCGCGCAACCTCAACCTTTTATCCAAATTCCGGGCGATCGCCGCTGGCCTCGACCGCACGCCCGCGCACCTGTGCCTGGGATGGCTGCTGGCGCGCGGGGAGCATGTGCTGCCGATTCCCGGCACCACCTCCCCTGCGCACCTTGCGGAGAATGCGGCGACCCCGCCATCTCCGCTGGCTGCGGAGGTCGTCGCCGAACTCGATCGGCTGTTCGATCCGGCTGCGATCGCCGGACCACGCTATCCGGCGGCGACCCAGGCGGAAATCGATACCGAACAATTCTAGCGCCAGAGGATCGGCGACGCCTCGCCCGGCAAAATCGTCGCGGGACCTATCCGACGTTATATTTACAGCGCGCAGACGCAATGCGACCTTATCCGCCAGCGCCGGTCCCCGGCCAATCCGGTCGCATGAGCGGTCGCAGCGGAGCCATCAAATGTCCGGGAACAGCGGTTCGGCCGGCGAGATGCGCGGCGATGATTGCCCACCGCATGACGATCTGCGAGACGTTTTCCCGGCTGCGGTGAGACGATCGGCGATGCGACAGGCAAATCATCAGCGATCCGGTCGCGTGATCTCGCTCGGCCGGCTCGCGCTGGCGGCGGTGTTCCTCGCCTGCATCACCTTTCTGCCGTCGCCGTTCGACGACGCCTATGGCAAGTCCGTATTCTACCTGATCGCGGGCTACACGCTTTTGGCGATCGCCTATCTGGCGCTGACCTGGCGCGACTGGTGGGTCGAACATGCGACGGGCGTTGCCGCGCATGCCATCGACATCGCGGTGTTCACGCTGACGGTCCTGCTGACCGAGGGGTTCAGCAGCCCTTTTTTCAGCTTCTTCACCTTTCTGCTGCTCAGCGCGATGATCCGCTGGGGATGGCGCGGCACCGCGGTGACGGGAATGCTGGTCCTGCTGCTCTATTTCGGTGCGGGCGCGCTCGCCATGGTGATGGGGACCGGCGACCTGGAAATCAGCCGGGTGGTCTTCCGCGTAACCAATCTCATGGTGCTGCCGCTGCTGCTCATCTGGTTCGGCATCAACCAGGGCGACCGGCCGACCGGTGAGATCGAACTGGCTGGCCCCGGCCCCGCCCTGGCCGGCCCGCCGCCCTTGCGTGAGGCACTCGAACATGTGCGCCACTTCACCGACGCTCAGGCCGTCCGCTTGCTGTATTCCGAAGCCGACGAACCCTGGCAGCGGCTGTTGACGCTCACCGCCGACGGGTATCGCGAACAACAGCTCGACCCCGGTGAGATCGAACCCTCGGTGACGCCGGAACTCGATAATGCCTTCTTCATCTTCGATAGCGGGCGACGGCGCGCGCTTCGCCGGGAGGGGACCCGTGCGCGACGCCTTCGTCCAGGGGAGGCGCCGGTGGCGGCACCGCTGCTGGCGGACATGCCCATTGCGAGCGGCCTGTCCTTTCCGGTCCGTTCCGAACTGTATGAAGGGCGATTTTTCGTCTTCGGCGTTCCCGGGCTTTGCGCGGATGATCTGCGCGCCGGCGAACGCCTGGCGGAAACGGTATCGCGCGCGCTCGAACACCGGTCGCTGATGAGCTTTCACGAGGAGCGGACCGCCACCCGCACCCGCCTCGCCTTTTCCCGCGATCTGCACGACGGCGTCGTTCAGCTGCTCGCCGGAACGGCGCTTCGGCTGGAGGGCGTGAAGCGTGCCGCAGCGGCCGGGCGCCCGGTCGATGAGGATGTCAGCAACCTTCAGGCGGAGCTTTCGGCCGAACAACGCGCGCTCCGGCGCCTGATGGGTCGCATGCGCGCGGATGTACCGGCCGATCGCATCGTCGATCTGGACGGGTCGGTCGCCGAGCTGATCGCGCGCATGGCGCGCCAGTGGCCCGTGCGCTTCGAATTCGAAGGCGCACGCGGCCTTCTGGCCCCCGCGACGATCGCGCACGAAATCCACCAGCTTCTGCGCGAGGCGATCGCCAATGCCGTGCGCCATGGCGGTGCCGACCGGATCAGCATCGTCATGGCGCACGCGTCCGGCACGCTCACCACCCGCGTCAGCGACAGCGGTTCGGGCTTCGATCCCGCGCTGGGCGGGGCGATCCCATGGTCGCTGGAGGAGCGCGTTCGCGCGCTGGGCGGGACCATTCGCGTCGAGAGCGATTCGACGGGATCGCGTATCGCCTTCTCCCTGCCCGTGGAGCTTGCCACATGACCCGCCTGCTGATCGCCGACGACCATCCGATCATGATTTCCGGCCTGCAAGCCGCGCTTCGCGACACCGGGTTCGATATCGTGACGACCGCGAGCACCGGCGAAGAGGCGCTGGCGCGGCTCGACGCGCGGATCGACATCATCATCCTGGATCTGCGCATGCCCGGAATGAACGGGATCGAGGTGCTGCGCACGCTGCGCGATCGCGCGGACCCGCGTCCGGTGGTGCTGCTCACCGCAGAGCTTTCCGACAGCCTGTTGCTCGACGCACTGGCGCTGCGGGTGAACGGCATCGTGCTCAAGGACCGGGCGCAGGAATCGCTCATCACCTGCCTGGAGCGGGTGCGTGGCGGCGAGCAATCGATCGACCCGGACCTGCTCAGGCACGCGCGCGAGGTCACCGAACGGCTGGAACGGGAGGCCGATCCGCTCGCCGCGCTCAGCCGGCGGGAACGCGAGATCGCGGGGCATATCGCCAAGGGCCAGCGCAACCGCGAGATCGCCGAGCACCTCGGGATCACCGAAGGCACGGTGAAACTGTATCTGCACCGCATCTATGGCAAGCTGAACGTCACCAGCCGCATCGAACTGGCGCTCATCACACGCGGCATTTTCGAGGACGAATAGCGGCCGACCGGCGAGGCGGCGTCCGGCTCCGTCCCCTTACGCGCCGGCGGCCGTCAACCGATCAAGCTGTTCGGCAGTCAGGGTCAGATCCCATCCGCCGATCAGCGTGTCCAGCTGTTCGACGCTGGTCGCGCTGGCGATCGGCGCGACGACGCCGGGTTGCGCGCGAAGCCAGGCCAGCGCGATCTGCGGCAGGCCGGCGCCGGTTTCCGCCGCCACGGCGTCCATCGCCGCGAGCACATCGCGGCCCTTGCCGTCCAGCAGCGCCCGTACATCGCTTCCGCGCACGCTTTTCTCCAGGTCCGATGCGTCGCGATATTTGCCGGTAAGGAAACCGGCGGCGAGGCCGTAATAGGGCAGCACTCCGATATTATGCTGTACGCACAGGTCCTGAAGCTCCCCCTCGAACCGGTGGCGGCGCACCAGATTATATTCGGGTTGCAGCGCGCGATAATGCGGCAGCCCGTCGCGCGCCGCGATGTCGAGCGCGGATTTGAGGCGGGCCGCGGAAAAGTTGGACGCGGCGATATTCCTGACCTTTCCGGCGTCGATCAGCTTGCCGAATGCCGCCAGTACCTCTTCCTGCGGCACATCCTCGTCATCCTTGTGCGCATAATAGAGGTCGATGGTTTCGACGCCCAGCCGACGGAGCGACGCGTCGCACGCCGCCGCGATACGGGCGGGAGCCAGCTTCTCGCCCCCCTCGCCGGGCAGCATGCCGACCTTGGTCGCGACAGCGATCCGCTTGCCACGCGCCTTCATCCACTCGCCGATGATCGTTTCGGATTCGCCGCCGCGATGGCCGTCCACCCAGGCGGAGTAGACGTCGGCGGTATCGACCAGCGTGCCGCCGGCATCGGCGAAGCGGTCAAGCAGCGCAAAGCTGGTCTCACGGTCGGCCGTCCAGCCAAAGACGTTGCCGCCGAACACCATCGGCGGGGTGTGAAGATCGGTAACGCCGATGGCGCGCATGGTTTATTCCTCGGCTGACGGAGTCTGGGCAGGTTGCGGGGCGCCGGCGTCCGTTTGCGGGTCGGGCGATTGCGCGTCAGGCGCGGTCGCGTTGACGTCCAGCGTATCGGCTGCGGCGTTCAGTTGCGCGGCCTCCCCCGCCGTCACCCCGGTCGAATCGTCGGTCCCGTCGCATGCCGTCAGCAGCAACAGCGTCAGCGGAAGCATCAACATCGCGCGCATCGAGTCTATCCGGTAAAAGGGGAGCCGCCCGGATCCGGACGGCTCCGCCGAGCTTATTTCTTGAGTTCGGTTTCCGCCGCGTCGGCGGCATTATCGACCTTGTCCGCGCCCGAATCGATCGCGTTACCGGCACGGTCGATGGCGTTCTCTGCGGAACCCAGCGCGCGGTCGGTCGCCGATTCGACGTCATTGGCGGCTTCGGTCATCGTCGCATTGGCATCGGCACCCACGGCCTCGGCCGCCTCTGCGGTTTCATTCTGCGCCTTTTCGCTGCATGCGGCCAGGCCAAGCGCGGCGACGGCGGCGAGCGGAAGAAGGACTCGTTTCATGCAATCTCCTATCGGTTGCGGTGCGCCCGTTCCGGCGCGCGCGGGAGCCAGTCTAGGGTCGGAGCGCGCCGACGGCAATCGCCGCCCGACAGCCCTTCCCCCGGCCTTCCCCCGGCCTTCCCCCGGCCTTCCCCCGGTTCCCGCTGTCCAACGAACACGATCCCGAACGGTTTCGTTGACGCCATATAAAGATATCTTTATATCTTTCAGCGAGTATCGTTGCTAGGCCCGCCCGCATGAAGATCGCCCTTGAAAGCTTCCGCGCCCTCGCGGATTCGACGCGGCTGCGCATCGTCGCGCTGTTGCGCTCGATGGAGCTTTCGGTCGGCGAACTGGCGCAGGTACTGGGCCAGAGCCAGCCCCGCGTTTCCCGGCACGTCAAGATTCTGTGCGACGCCGGCCTGGCGGAGCGCCGCAAGGAAGGAAGCTGGGTCTTCGTCGCGCTGGGCGATCCCGATCGCATTGCGCCCGTGCTTGCCGCGATGGATGCATGGGGGGCGAACGAATCCGATCATTGGGCGGTCGCCGACAGCGCACGGCTCGCCGCCGTCCGCGCCGATCGCGCCGCCGCCGCCGCCGAATGGTTCGAAACCCATGCCGGCGAATGGGATGCGATCCGGTCGCTTCATATCGCCGAGGAGCAGGTCGAGGCGGCGATGGCGCTCGCGCTGGGCGACCGGCCGATCGACCGTCTGATCGACATCGGCACCGGAACCGGCCGGATGCTCGAACTGTTCGCGCCACGCGCCGGCCGGGCGATGGGGATCGACCGTTCGTCCGAGATGCTGCGCCTCGCCCGCGCGAAGCTGTCCGAACAGGGGTTGGGCAATACCGAATTGCGCCAGGCCGATCTATACGCGCTGCCGATGGCGGACGGCGAAGCCGATGCCGCGATCCTGCATCACGTGCTCCATTTCGCGCAGCAGCCCGGCGCCGCGATCCGCGAGGCGGCGCGGGTGCTCGGCGCCGGCGGACGGCTGCTCATCGCCGATTTCGCGCCGCATGACCGCGAGGAGCTGCGCCTGCGCGAAGGCCATGCGCGGCTCGGCTTTTCCGACGAACAGATGCTTGGATGGTTCGACGCGGCGCATCTCGCGCCGGTGCGCACCGAAACGCTGCTGGGCGGCGAACTGACCGTGAAACTATGGCTCGGCCGAAAGGCCGGGGAGAAACTGGGCAAGGTGAAAGCAGCATGAATCTGGTTCTGGACCCGCAGGCACCGCTGTTCGCGGACGTGGCGGGCGATATCGATGTGAGCTTCGAATTCTTCCCGCCCAAGACGGAGAAGATGGAAGAGACGCTGTGGGAGTCGATCCAGACGCTCTCGCCGCTGGGTCCGCGCTTCGTTTCGGTGACCTATGGCGCGGGCGGATCCACCCGGGAGCGGACGCATAACACCGTCGCGCGGATCGCCCGCGAAACGCCGATCGCCGCTGCCGCGCATCTGACCTGTGTCGAGGCGACGCGCGAGGAGATCGACGCGGTCGCGAACGAATATTGGGCGGCCGGCGTGCGCCACATCGTCGCGCTGCGCGGCGATCCGCCGACCGCCGGCGCGAAATATGCGACGCATCCGGGCGGCTATGAAAATGCCGCCGCGTTGGTCGCCGGTCTGCGGCGGCTGCATCCGTTCGAGATTTCGGTCGCCGCCTATCCCGAATGCCACCCGGATTCGCCCGACGCGACGCACGATCTCGACAATCTCCGGCGCAAGATCGATGCGGGCGCCAATCGCGCGATCACGCAATTCTTTTTCGAGCCCGATACCTTCCTGCGCTTTCGCGACGATGCGGCGGCGGCGGGCATCGACGCCGAAATCGTTCCCGGCATCATGCCGGTGATGAGCTTTGCCGCCGTGCAGAAGATGTCGGCAATGTGCGGCACCGCCGTTCCGGGGTGGATGGCGCGCCTGTTCGACGGGCTGGACGATCGCCCCGCCGCGCGCCAGCTGGTCGCCGCGACGCTGGCGGCGGAACTGTGCCGCAAACTCTATGCCGGCGGCGTGCGCCAGTTCCACTTCTACACCCTCAACCGCGCCGAACTCAGCTACGCGATCTGCCACCTGCTCGGCGTGCGCCCCACCGATCCCGCCAAGGAGAAAGCGGCATGACCGCACGTGAGAAATTGCTGGCCGAGGCCGCCCGGCGCATCCTGATCACCGACGGCGCGTTCGGCACCGAGATCCAGAACTGGAAGCTGGACGAGGCCGCCTATGCCGGCACGCTGGGCCTGTCGCATGACCAGAAGGGCAATAACGACATCCTGGCGCTGACGAAGCCCGAAGTGCCGGCAAGCATCCATCGCGCCTATTTCGAGGCGGGCGCCGATATCGCCGAAACCAACACCTTTTCCGCAAACCGGATCAGCCAGGCCGATTACGGCGCCGAACATCTGGTGCGCGAGATCAATGTCGAGAGCGCGAAGCTCGCCCGGTCGATCGCCGACGAGTTCGAGGCAAAGGATGGGCGCCCCCGCTTCGTCGCCGGCGCGCTCGGCCCGACCAACAAGACGTTGTCGCTCTCCCCCGACGTCAACGATCCCGGCTATCGCGAGATCGACTTCGACACGCTGAAGGACGTGTATCGCGAACAGATCGACGCGCTGGTCGAGGGCGGCGTCGACTTCATCCTGATCGAAACGGTGTTCGACACGCTCAACGCCAAGGCGGGGATCATGGCGGCGATCGAAGCGGGCGAGGCGCTGGGCCGCGACCTGCCGATCATGCTGTCGATGACGCTGACCGACCTGTCGGGCCGCAACCTGTCGGGCCACACGGTCGAGGCGTTCTGGGCGGCGGTGCGGCATGCCAGGCCGGTGACGATCGGCCTCAACTGCTCGTTCGGTGCGGAGCAGCTGCGCCCGCACGTCGCGACGCTTTCCAAGCTCTGCGACACGCTCATCATGGTCTATCCCAATGCCGGCCTGCCCAACGAACTGGGCGCCTATGACGAGGCGCCGGTGACGACCGCCGGGCTGGTTCGCGAATGGGCGGATCAGGGGCAGGTCAATGTGCTGGGCGGCTGCTGCGGATCGACCCCGGCCCATATTCGGGCGATTGCGGACGCGGTAGCGGCCCTCCCCCCGCGCGCGGTGCCGACGCCTGCGGTGCGCACCCGGCTTGCCGGCCTTGAGCCGTTCACGATGGCGGCCTGAACCTATCCGCCGCCGCCCCCGCCGACACCAATTCGGGACGTCCTCCGCGATGAAGGTCTGCCCGGCGATATTTCTGGATTTGCAATGACATCGACCCCCGCCTCCACAAACTTCGTCAATATCGGCGAGCGCACCAACGTCACCGGATCGGCGAAGTTCAAAAAGCTGATCATGGCCGGCGACTATACCGCCGCGGTCGAGGTCGCGCGCCAGCAGGTCGAGAACGGCGCGCAGGTGATCGACGTCAACATGGACGAGGGCCTGCTCGACGCGCATGAGGCGATGACCACCTTCCTCAAGCTCATCGCCGCCGAGCCGGACATCGCGCGCGTGCCGGTGATGATCGACAGCTCCAAATGGGATGTGATCGAGGCGGGGCTGAAATGCGTCTCCGGCAAGCCGATCGTCAATTCGATCAGCATGAAGGAGGGCATCGACCAGTTCCTGGAACACGCCCGCAAATGCATGGCCTATGGCGCGGCGGTCGTCGTCATGGCGTTCGACGAGACGGGCCAGGCGGACACCCAGGCGCGCAAGATCGAGATCTGCGAACGCGCCTACCGCGAACTGATGGGCATTGGCTTCCCGCCCGAGGACATCATCTTCGATCCCAACGTCTTCGCGGTCGCGACGGGGATCGAGGAGCACAACAACTACGGCGTCGACTTCATTGAGGCGGTGAAGGTCATCAAGGCGCGCTGCCCGCACGTCCATTTCTCGGGCGGCCTCTCGAACCTGTCGTTCAGCTTCCGCGGCAACGAACCCGTGCGCCGCGCGATGCACAGCGTCTTCCTCTATTACGCGATCCCCGCCGGGCTCGACATGGCGATCGTCAATGCCGGCCAGCTCGACGTGTACGACACGATCGATCCCGGGCTGCGGACCGCGTGCGAGGATGTGATCCTCAACAAGGATCCCGAGGCGGGCGACCGGCTCGTCGCGCTGGCCGAAAAGTTTCGCGGCACCGATGCGGTGGCGGAGAAGCAGGCGGCCGAATGGCGCGGCTGGGCGGTCGAAAAGCGGCTCGAACACGCGCTGGTCAAGGGCATCGACCAATATGTGGTCGAGGATACAGAGGAATGCCGGCTGAAGGCCGACAAGCCGATCGAGGTGATCGAAGGCCCGCTGATGGACGGGATGAACGTCGTCGGCGACCTGTTCGGATCGGGCAAGATGTTCCTGCCCCAGGTGGTGAAATCGGCGCGCGTGATGAAAAAGGCCGTCGCGCACCTCCTCCCCTATATCGAGGCGCAGAAAGAGCCGGGCGCGAAGGGCAAGGGCCGGGTCGTCATGGCCACCGTCAAGGGCGACGTCCACGATATCGGCAAGAACATCGTCGGCGTCGTCCTGCAATGCAACGGGTTCGAGGTCGTCGATCTGGGCGTCATGGTTCCCTGGTCCAACATCCTCGCCGCCGCCAGCGAGAATGACGCCGACATGATCGGCCTGTCCGGCCTCATCACCCCCAGCCTGGACGAGATGGTGACGGTCGCCGAGGAAATGCAGCGCGCGAACATGACGATGCCGCTGCTGATCGGCGGCGCGACGACATCGAAAGTGCATACCGCGCTCAGGATCGCGCCCGCTTATTCGGGGCCTGTCGTCCATGTCCTCGACGCGAGCCGCGCGGTCGGCGTCGCGACGACGCTGGTCAGCGACACGATCCGCGACGATTACGTGGCCAGGATCGCCGACGAGTATGAAGCCGTCCGCGTCGCCCGGGCGAACAAGGGGCAGAGCGAGCTGGTCCCGCTCGCCTCTGCGCGTGACAATGGGTTCGATGCGGACATGGCGCTGAAGCCCGGCCGCCCGCGCATGCCCGGCGTCCACCCGTTTCCCGACTGGGATCTGGCGGACCTGCGACGCTATATCGACTGGACCCCGTTCTTCCGCGCGTGGGAGCTTGCCGGCAATTATCCGGCGATCCTTGACGATCACGTGGTCGGCGAGAGCGCGACCAGCCTCTTCAACGATGCGCAAAAGATGCTCGACCGCATCATCGCGGAAAAGTGGCTGACCGCGCGCGGCGTGGCGGGCCTGTGGCCGTGCCGGCGCAAGGGCGACGACATCATCGTCCATGTCGAGGACGAAAAGCACGTCACCCTGCCGATGCTTCGCCAGCAGATTCAGAAGCGCGAGGGCCGTGCGAACATGTGCCTTGCCGACTTCATCGATCCCAATGGCGACTGGATCGGCGGCTTCGCGGTCTCGATCCACGGCATCGAACCGCATCTCGCGCGGTTCAAGGCGGCGATCGACGACTATTCGGATATCCTGCTGAAGGCGCTTGCCGACCGTCTCGCCGAAGCCTTTGCCGAGCGGCTGCACCAGTTCGTGCGCACCTCGCTCTGGGGCTATGCCGAGGGTGAACAGCTCGACAATGCGGCGCTGATCCGCGAGCAATATCGCGGCATCCGCCCGGCCCCTGGCTACCCCGCCTGCCCGGAGCACAGTTTGAAACCGATCCTGTTCGACATGCTCGACGCGCACCATGCGACCGGCATCTCGCTCACCGAAAGTTTCGCGATGCTGCCGACGGCGGCGGTCAGCGGCTTTTATTTCGGCCACCCCCAGGCGGAATATTTCGGCGTCGCCCGCATCGGCCGCGACCAGCTTGAGGAATATGCAGTGCGGCGCGGGGTGAGCATCGAACAGGCGGAGCGCTGGCTGCGGCCCAATCTGGACTGAGATTCGACCGGCATCCGGCCGGGCGGCGGCGACCGCGATTGCCTTTTCGCCGCCGCTGCCTAACCTCGCCCCATGCGGTTTCGTCAGCTTGAGGTCTTTCACGCCGTCTATGTCCACGGCTCGATCAGCGCGGCGGCGCGCGCGCTTGGCGTGTCGCAGCCGTCGGTGTCAAAGACGCTGCGCCATGCCGAGGACGGGCTGGGCGTCACGCTGTTCCACCTGTCGCGCGGGCGGTTGATCCCGACCGACGAGGCACATGTGCTGATGCGCGAGGCGGGCGACGTGTTCGAGCGGCTCGACACGCTGCAACAGACCGCCCGCAATCTCAGCCGTGCCGGGGGCGGACATATCCGGCTGGGCATCGTTCCCAGCCTCGCGCTCGACGTGCTGCCCCATGCCCTCGCGCAATTCCGGCGCGACTGGCCCCAGGTCACGTTCGAAGTGCATACCCGGCACCATGACGATCTGGTCCGCGCGCTGATCGAGCGTGAGATCGATCTGGCGATCGCCTATGCCCCCCCTTCCCATCCGCGTCTGGCCAGCGACGTGCTGGGCGAGGGAGAGATGGTCATCCAGTTTCCGGCCGGCATGTTCCGGGCGCAGGGTGATCGCCTGCCGCTGACCGAACTCGCCGACCGGGACGTCATCGGCGTTTCGGCGGCGGGGCCGGTGGGCGACGTGTTCACCCGCGTCGCGCAGGAGGCGGGCATCGCGTTTCGCGAACCGGTGTCGGTCCAGACATTCTTCATCGCCGCCCGGCTCGCGCAGCTGGAGGGCGCGGTTGCGGTCGTCGATGAATTCACCGCCCGGGCGTTGCAGGCGCCCGGGTTCGCGACCCAGCGCGCCGACCCCCCGCTCCGCTTCGCGATCAGCTGGACGACGCTGGAGGAGCGCCGCCCCGCCGGCGCGATCCGCCGCTTCCTGCGCACGCTGGAAGAAGTGCTCACGGCAAGCCGTGCGGAGCAGCCATAACCGTCATTTATGGAATTCCCATTGAAACCATGCTGGCGCCATTTCGGGCGGCGGATAGGTTCGCATGTTCCGGCGCAGGGGAGCACCGGAACCGGGGAGATCGGGGCTGACCAGTCGGGCCAACGCCGCATGCTCGCGATGAGCGGCGCGCAGGATATCATCGTCATCGGCGCGGGCGTGGTCGGCATGGCGACCGCGCTGACGCTGGCTGACCGCGGCCACCGCGTCACCGTCATCGACGGTGCCGAAGGGCCGGGTCTCGGCACCTCCTTCGCCAATGGGGCGCAGCTGAGCTACGCCTATACCGACGCGCTCGCCAGCCCCGGCGTGCTGGGCGAGCTGCCGCGCCTGGCGCTCGGGCGGGACCCGGCGTTTCGTCTTCGGCTGCACCTCGATCCCGATTTCCTGCGCTGGGGCCTCGCCTTCCTGCGCAACTGCGCCATCGACCGGTTTCAGCGGAACACGATCGCCGGCCTCGCGCTCGCCGCGCGCGCACGCGACGCGCTGGAAGAGCTTACGCAGCGCCACGCGCTCGATTATGCTCAGGCGATGCCGGGCAAGATCCATCTCTATCGCTCCGCCGCCGCGCTGTCGGGCGCCGAACGGATGGCCGCGCTGAAGGCACGCTATGGAGTGCGGCAGGAGGTGCTGGATCCCGACGCCACGGTCGCGCACGAACCCGCGCTGGCGCCGATCCGGCATGACATCGCCGGCGCGCTCCACACTGCGGGAGAGGCGGTGGGCGACCCGCATCTGTTCTGCACCGAAGCGGCGGCCGCGCTTCGACGCCTCGGCGGCACGCTGCGCTTCGGGACGCGGGTCGCGCGGATCGTCGAGGACGGGGCGACGCCCGCGATCATCCTCACCACCGGCGAACGGATCGGCGCCGATCGCGTCGTCCTTGCCGCCGCCACCGGATCGGTCGCGCTTGCCCGCTCGCTGGGCGTGCGTCTGCCGATCCAGCCGGTGAAGGGATATTCGATCACCGCGCCGATCGGCGCCGCCACACCGCACGCCAGCATCACCGACGCCGCCAACCGGGTCGTCTTCGCGCGGCTGGGCGACCGGGTACGGATCGCCGGTCTGGCCGATCTGGGCGCGCGCGACACTACGGTCGATGGCAAGCGGCTGGCGGCGCTGATCGCATCGGCCCGCGCCGCGCTGCCCGGTGCGGCGGACTATGGACGGATCGAGATGCGCTGGGCCGGATTGCGCCCGATGACGCCGAACTCGCTGCCGATCACCCGGGCGATCGCGCCGGGCGTCATCGCCAATTGCGGCCACGGTGCGCTCGGCTGGACCTGGGCTGCGGGATCGGCGCGCGAGGTCGCGGACCTGATCGGGGGCCGGACATGAACCGCCGCATCGCCCTCATCCCCGCCATCGCGCTGTCGCTGGGCGGCGCGGCGCCGCAGCCCTCCCCCGATGGCATGAGGCTGGACCTCATCATCGCCAATGGCCGGGTCATCGCGGGCGACGATGCGCGCCCGCGTATCGCCGACATCGGCATCGCCGGCGATCGCATCGTCTTTGTCGGCACGCGGCCCCGTGGCGTCACCGCCGCCCGCATCATCGACGCGCGCGGCCTGGACGTGACGCCCGGCCTGATCGACCCGCACACCCATAGCGGCCCCGACGCGCTGGCCGCCGATCCGGACCGCCGCGCGCTGCCCAACCATCTGTTGCAGGGGGTGACGAGCATCGCGATCGGCAATGACGGCGGGGGATCGACCGATCTGGCCGGCCTGTTCGCCCGGCTGGCCGCGAACCCCACCGGTCCGAACGTCGCCAGTTTTGCCGGGTTCGGCGAAATCCGGCTGAACGTGGTGGGCGAGCGGGATCGCCCACCCGCCGGGGTCGAGGTGCGACGGATGCAGGCGCTGACGCTCCGCGCGATGTGCGACGGCGCGCTCGGCCTGTCGACGGGGCTGTATTATGCGCCGCAAAGCTATGCGAAGACCAATGAGGTCGCACTGCTGGCGCGAATTGCGGGTCGGCATGGCGGCATCTACGAAACCCATCTGCGTGACGAGGGCAGTTCCTCGATCGGGCTGATGGCGGCGATCGACGAGGCGATCTCGATCGCGCGTATCGGCGGCCTTCCGCTGCATATCGCGCATATCAAGGCGCTGGGCGCGGACGTGCAGGGAACCGCGCCAAAGGTGATCGCGCATATCGATGCGGCACGAAAGGGCGGCCTGCGGATCACCGCCGACCAATATCCCTGGGAAGCCTCCAGCACCGCGCTGGCGGCCGCGATCGTGCCGCGCTGGGCGCAGGACGGCGGCGCCGGCGCGATGGTCGAGCGGCTGAAGGCGATGACGCCCAGGCTGCGCGCCGACATGGCCGAACAACTGCGCATCCGCGGCGGACCGAACGCGATCCTGATGGTCGGGGGCGCCCAGAAGGGGCAACGGCTCGACGCCATCGCGCGCGCATGGAAGCTCGACCCGCTCGACGCCGCCGCGCGCCTGCTGATCGCCGAGCCGGCGGCGTTCATCGCCAGCTTCAACATGGCGCAGTCCGATATCGACGCCTTTGCGCGCCAGCCCTGGGTGGTCGGCTCATCCGACGCGACCGGCGGGCATCCGCGCCGGATGGGCAGCTTCGCCCGCCGCTGGCGCCTGTTCGTGCGCGAAAAGAAGCTGATGAGCGACGTCGCGTTCGTTCAGCGTTCCTCGACCCTCACCGCGCGCATCCTGGGCATCCGCGATCGCGGCGTGCTCGCGCCGGGCAAATTCGCCGACATCGCGATCTTCGATCCCGCGACCTATGCCGAACGCGCGACCTATGACGCGCCCGACCTGCCCTCGGTCGGGGTCGCCTATGTCATCGTCAACGGACGCGTGGCGGTCGATCGGGGGCGGCTCACCGGCACGCTCGCCGGTCGCCCCTTGCCCAAGCCTCGTCAACCCGGATGGAAATGCCCCGCATGACGCAAACGCCCGCCGCACAACCCGCCACGCCGCCCCGGCGCTCAGGCGGCCCCTTTCGCTGGTGGTTCGGCATCGCCCTGTGGAAGCGCATCCTGGGCGCGCTGGTGCTCGGCGCCGCGGTCGGGCTGGCATGGGGTGAGGGCGCGACCGCGATCGGCTGGATCGGCGAGCTGTTCGTACGGCTGATCCGCATGCTCGTCGTGCCGCTCGTCTTTCTGACGATCGCGTCGGGCGTCGCCGCGCTCGCCGATCCCCGCCGGCTCGGCAGTATCGGGGTCCGGACGCTGGGCATGTACGTCTTTTCCAGCGCGCTGGCGGTGGTCACCGGGCTGATCGTCGCCAGCATCATCGCCCCGGGCGCGGGCGCGACCTTTGCCGACGCCATCCCCCGCGCGGTGACCGCCCCCACCGACACCGCGCGCTTCTTCATGGAAATCGTCCCCGACAATCCCGTCGCCGCGATGGCGGAGGGCAAGACGCTGTCGGTGATCTTCTTCGCGATCCTGGTCGGCGCGGGCGTGATCGCCGCGGGCAAGGGCGCGGAACCGGTGCGCGCCTTCCTCGCCAGCGGGTCGGACGTCATGCTGAAGATCGTCGGCTTCGTCATGGAAACGGCGCCGATCGGGGTGTTCGCGCTGATCGCGGTCGTGATGGGAACCACCGGCCCGTCCAGTTTCCTGGCGGTGCTTAAGCTCGGGATCTGCGTCGTCGTCGGTTCGGCGGTGGTCACGTTGCTGATCCACACGCTGCTGATCGTCCGCATCATCGGCTGGATGCCGATCGTCCCGTTCCTGCGCGGCATCGCGGACGCGATCATGGTCGGGTTCTCCACCGCGTCCAGTTCCGCGACCCTGCCCGTCGCGATCCGGGTGGCGGAACGCAATCTGGGCGTGTCGCCGCCGATCGCGTCCACCGTGCTGCCGCTGGGCGCGACGATCGGAATGGACGGCGCGGCGATGTATGTGGCGATGCTGACGCTGTTCACCGCGCAGGCGTTCGGGGTCGATCTGTCCGCCGCCGACTATCTGGTCATCGCCGCGACGACCACCATCGTCGCGATGGGGGTCGCGCCGGTGCCGTCGGGATCGCTGTTCGTGCTGGCCGCGGTGCTGCACGCGATTGGCGTCACGCCCGAACAGACCGCGATCGTCGTCGGGTTCGTGCTGCCGTTCGACCGGATTCTCGACATGACGCGGACCATCCCCAACGTCACCGTCGATCTCGCCACCGCGGTGGTGGTGGCCAAATGGGAGGGCGAACTGGATCAAGAGGCGTTCAAATCCGCCCGCGATCTGGCATAGCGGTGGCGATGCGCCTTCGATCCTTCACCTTCGCCCTTGCACTGGCCGCACTCGCCGGTTGCGCGCCCCGCCCCGCCCCGCAGGCTGAGGCCCCGCCCCCCGCCATAAGCGCGCCGACGACCGAGCGGCAGGCGTTCGTCGCCGCCGCGCACCCGCTCGCGGTAGAGGCCGGCCTCAACGTTCTGCGCCGGGGCGGCAGCGCCGTCGATGCCGCCGTCGCGATCCAGGCGATGCTGAGCCTGGTCGAACCGCAAAGTTCGGGCATGGGCGGCGGCGCGTTCATGGTCCGCTACGATGCGAAGACCAGGGCCGTCACCGTGTATGACGGGCGCGAAACCGCGCCTGCCGGCGCCACGCCCGACATGTTCATGGGCGCCGACGGCAAGCCGCTGCCCTTCGCCACCGCCGTGCTGTCGGGGCGCGCGACCGGCGTTCCCGGCGCGGTCGGCATGCTGGCCCGCGCGCAGAAGGAACATGGCCGCCTGCCGTGGCGCGACCTGTTCGATGACGCGATCGCGACCGCGGACAAGGGGTTCACCGTGACCCAGCGGCTCGGCCGCATGCTCGCCGGCCCCTATCCGCAAAATGCCGCCCCGGACGTCATCGCCTATTTCCGGAACGATCGGGGGGAAAGGATCCGCGCCGGCGATACGCTGCGCAATCCGGCCTATGCGGCGTTCCTGCGCCGGCTTGCCGCACAGGGCAGCGACGCGCTCTACAAGGGCGAAACCGCGCGCCGCATCGTCGCGCGCGTGGCGCAAGGGGCGTTGCCCGGCACGATCACCGAAGCCGATCTGGCAGGCTATCGGCCGGTCGAGCGCACGGCGATCTGCAACCCTTATCGCGTCTATATCCTCTGCGCGCCGCCCCCGCCCTCGTCTGGCGTCGGCCTGCTGCAATTGATGGCGATGATCGAGCGGACCGATATCGGCGCGCGCGGTCCCGCCGATCCGCTCGCCTGGGTCAAATATGCCGAGGCCAGCCGGATCATGTACGCCGATCGCGACGCCTATGTCGGCGATGTTCCCGGCGTGCCGGTGAAGGGCATGCTCGACGCCGCCTATGTCGCCAGCCGCGCCGCGCTGATCGGCGACATGGCCGGTCCGCCGCCGACCGCCGGTACGCCGCCGGGCGCCAGGTCGGCGCGGATCGATGCCACCAACGAAGTCCCCGGCACGTCGCACTTCATCGTCATCGATGGCGAGGGCAATGCGGTGTCGATGACCACCACAGTCGAGAGCATTTTCGGCAGCGGTCGCATGGTCGATGGATTTTTCCTCAACAACCAGATGACCGATTTCTCGTTCGTTCCCACCGGCCCGAACGCCGTGGCCCCGGGAAAACGGCCGCGTTCGTCGATGGTGCCGACCGTGATCCTGCATCCCGATCACCGGCTCGCCGGCGCGGTCGGGTCGCCGGGGGGCAATGCGATCCTCGCCTATGTGTCGAAGACGCTGGTCGGGATGATCGACTGGAAATTGCCCGTGGCCGACGCGATCGCGCTGCCGAACCTGGTCGCGCGCGGCAGCAATTTCAACGGCGAGGCCGACAAGTTCGCTCCGCCGCTGCTGGCGGCGATGGCGGCGCGCGGCGTCACCGTGCGCTCCGGATCGGGTGAGGATTCGGGGATCCAGGCGGTGCTGATCCATGACGGCCGGTTCGATGGCGGGGCCGACCCCCGGCGCGACGGGATCGTCCGCACGATCGCCGTCCCGGCGCGATAGCTCCGGCCGTCTAGCGCAGCGCCGTCACCCGCGGATCGGTCCCGCATGCCGCCAGACGCGCGTCGGCGACCGGCGGCGGCGGCGGGGTCACGGCCGGAATGTCCCAGGCGCGCCCGATATTCTGTGGCGCGAACCTTCCGGACGTGTCCCCCGCGCATGCCTGAAGCGCGCGCAGCATCCGGGGCGGCGTCCAATATCCCTCCCACGACAGGCGGAACGTCCCCCAGTGGATCGGCAGCGTCGTCGGGCGTCCAAGCCGGTTCCAGACGCGGATCGCATCCATCGGGCCGATATGGCTGCCGATCCCCATCTGCCCCTCCTGAAAGCGGAATGCGCCGATCGGCAGCATCGCGAAGCGGATCGGGCCATAGCCCGCCGCCGCGTCCGCCCAGCGATAGTCGCCGGCCCCGGTATCGCCGGCAAAGAAGATATTCCCCCCTGGCAGGCGGATGACGAAGCTCGACCACAGCGCCCGGTTGCGATCGGCGAACCAGCGGCTTCCCCAATGATGATTGCGCGTCGCCACGACCTCGATCCCGTCGCGAACCGGAACCCGCCTTCCCCACTCCACCCCCCGCGCCGCGATCCCGGCGGTGCGCAATATGGTGTCGTTGCCCAGGCTGGTGACGATCAGCGGACGGTCCCGCGCCCACAGGCGCTTGAGCGTCGTGAGGTCCATATGGTCATAATGATTGTGGCTCACCAGAACGAGATCGATCTTCGGCAGCCGTTCGAACGCGATGCCGGGCGCCGCAACCCGGCGTGGGCCGAACCTGTCGAACGGCCCGGCCACGTCGCTCCAGATCGGGTCGGTGAGGATGTTGAGGCCATCGGTCTGGATGAGCACCGTGGCGTGACCGACCCAGGTGACGCGCATCGCGCCGCCCTCCACCCGCTCGGGCGGTCGATCCTGTTCCGTCCCGATCCGCGCGGGCCATTCGGGCCGATCATCCCCGGCGAGATAGCGCAGCAGAAATCCGGACCGGTTTCCGCCCGTCGGCGGGCGCACCGTATCCTCGCCATCCGGATTGAAGAACCGCGCGCCGTCGAAATGGCCGCTCACCGCGCCGCGATAATAGATGCGGTCGAGGAACTGCGGCGCGGCACTGGCGACCAGGCAGAATGTGATGATGAGCCAGAGGAGGATTTGTCCGGCCCGGAGCAGAGCCGTCTTGAACGCGTGCATCCCACGCTATGTCGGTTCTGGCTTCGTCATTGGCAAGACGCATCGGCCCGGCTCAGGACGGTTCCGCATAGGCGATCTGCATCACGCCCCAGTGGCGCCCGTTGACATGGATCGACGTAATCATCTGCTTGAGCAGCACGACGCCGCCATCGCTGGTCGGGCGGCGATACGCCTTCAGGCAAAAGGGCTCCGTCAGCAGGCAGAGCCGCCGCGTATCGGGAAAGTCGAAAAAGATGCCGCAGCGCGAATGTTCGCTGTTCCACTCCGTCGCGCCTGCCCGCTGCGGCTGCGAGCGTTCGGGCATCGCGACGGCGGCAAAGGCGTTGCGGTCGGTCAGGGTCATTCCGAAAAAGCCCGGCAGGCTGCGTGCGCGCTCCTGAAATGGTCGCGCCGCCGGAACGATGATCGGCTGAACCGGATGGCGGAACTGCGCCGGATCGGTGCCGGGAATGGGCGTATAGCCGTCGCCCAGCAGCGTCTCCATGCTGATACGCCCGTCGGCCACCGCACGCTCCAGTTCGGCGGCGACGGCGCGCGTCGCCTCCAGCGCGAAATTCACATAGGGCGAATCGGCGGTATCGACGCCGCTGACCGCGAAATGCTGCAACAGCTGGTTGGTATCGTCGCTCACCGTCAACAGGCGGTCGGACAGGCGTTGCAGGCCATCGGCATTGGCGCTGGAATTGGCGGAGAGCGCGCCAAGCCCGTTGCGGATCGTCGCCACGGCATCGACCATCGACGTGACGCGATCGCTCACCTGATCGCTGCTGTCCGACAATTCGTGGACGATGGCGCCAAGGCGCGCGACCAGATCCTCGATCTGCTTGCTTCCCTGATGCGCCGAACGGGCGGTATCGACGCCGCTCGCGATGCGGCCCAGCATCCCCGCCGCCTCGCCGGACAGGGCCGCGATCGAACGTTCGATGGTCCGGGTCGCGCTGCTCGTTTCCTGCGCCAGCTTCTTGACCTCGCTCGCGACCACCGCAAAGCCGCGCCCGGCATCGCCGGCACGGGCCGCCTCGATCGTCGCGTTGAGCGCCAGCAAATTGGTCTGGCTGGCGATGCCGCCGATCATCTGGGTCACCTGGCTCACGCTGGCCAGCGCGTCGTTGAATGCGCCAAGGCCGGCGTGAATCTGGCTGACCTGATCGATCAGTTCGACCACATTGGCCGAGGCGTCGGCGATCTGGCGGGTCGATACGTCGATCACCTGGCGCGCGCCCGCAGTGCTCAGCCGCACCTCATTCGCCACCACGGCGACATTCTGACCATCCCCGGCCAGCCGCACCGATTCGCTGCCGATCGTCTCGATCGTGTTCGCCTGTGCCGTGACCCGTTGCGCGAGTTCGCTGATATCCGCCTGAAGATCGAGCGTGCGGATGCCGAGTTCGCCCGACATCTTCGCCGCCTTCCTTACCGTCGCCGAAAGATCCACGCCCGTCTCCGCAAAAGGTTCGCGGCTCTCCCGCTTTCGCGCAACAGTGGCGCAGATAGGTTAAATCCGCGCTAAGCCTCCTCCACAAATCCCTGATTTTACGCGCGAAGATTAAGGCTGCGGCTTGTATTTTCCTGCCCGATCCGTTCTGATCCTGTCGGGAAAGGTGGACGCGGTACGATGACGATACATCCCTTTGTCCTGTCCATCATCGCACTTGCCGCTCCGGCACCGGTCGAGACGGTCGATCCGGTCGCGCAAGCCGTCGAGCGGGCCGAACGGCTCGTCCGCGAAAAGCGGGCCGGATCCGCGCTGGCCGAAATCGAGCGCGTCCTGCCGGGGATCGACGCGTCGATCGAAACGGCGCGCGCCAGGGGCCTGGTCTTCTGCGCCGCCGACCGCGACGAAATGGCGACCTATGCGGCGATGGGAAGCGACAGCCGCCAGACCTCGACCGTGTTCACCGATCCGGTCTGCGAGGCGATGTACCTGCACGGCTATATCCTGGCCGAGCTCGACCGCCTGCCCGAAGCGACCGCGGTGCTCGAAAAGCTCAGTGCGATGGCGCCGCGCAACGGCCGGTATCTGGCGGAACTCGGCTACACCTATCGCTCCCGTGACCTGGTCAAGGCACGGGCCGTCTATGTGCGCGCGATCGAGGCGGGAAAGCTGACCGTCGACAAGGCGCGCGGTGCGCACGATCAGGCCCATGGCTTGCGCGGGCTTGGCTGGGTCCTGATCGAACAGGGCGACTGGGAGGGGGCCGAGCGCGCCTATCGTGACTCGCTCAAGCTTGAGCCGGACAACGCGATCGCGACGTCCGAACTCAAATATATTGCCGAGAACCGCCCCAAATAGCCGCGCCTAGAGGTCGCGTCCGTCGCGCGGGCGCGCGCCGATCGTTTCGCGCAGAAACGCCAGCATCTCCTCCCGGTCGCCACGCGTCTGCGCCCGTGTCATGCCGATCATCGCGCCGGCCATGGCAAGCATCAGGCCGGGAATGGCGACGAAGCCAAGACCCGTCCAGCGGGTCGCTCCCGACGACGAGAGGAGCAGGATCAGTCCGAACGCCAGGAACAGGCTGACGAAGGTGACCCAGCATCCCATGAACAGCCCCACCGATCGCGGCGCACCGATGCGACCGCGCAGGCGCGTGCCGCCCTCGAACGGGTCGAGCCGGGCCTTCAGCAGCGGCTTGAAATCATTGCGGGTGCGCGGGCGATGGACCCACAATGTCATTTCGCGATCGGTGCCGTTGCCGGTCACGCATCGCGGCGCATCCACGGTCAGGACCGCCACCTTTTCCTTGAGGCGGGTCGCCGCAGCGACCGGCGACATCGGGGAGACAAGATCGATCCGCACGCCGCGCAGCTTGCACATCGGCCGGCGAATGTCGATCGGGTCACAGCGCGCCGACGAGCGCGCCCACCACCCCGCCAGTCACCAGCGCCAGACCGGCGACCTCGCCGCGCGTCACCCGCTCGCCAAGATAGAAATGGCCAAAACTCATCGTGAAGGCGACCTCGATCTGGCCGACCACGCGGACCAGCGCCACCGGCGCGGTCGCGAAACCGGTGAACCAGCACGCCGAACCGAGCGAGGAGAGCAGCCCCACCTGGCCCGAAATCCGCCATGTCCGAAAGACGCCGGCGATCTGGCCGGGTTCGCGCATGGCCAGATACGCGCCCTGCACCGCTTCGGTCTTCGAATAGGCGGTGCCGACAACGAAATTGCGGTGATCGAACGCCATCAGCAACAGGTTGGTGGCAACGATCTGCGCCAGGCCGCCCGCCGCGCAATAGACGGGCAGCCAGCCCCCCAGCACCGGCACCGCCGCCGGAACCAACAGGAACTGATAGGCCGCCGCCATCGCCAGCGCGAACGGCAGGCCATAGAGATAGCGGACCAGCCCCGCCGCATTGATCGACAGCTGCCGCCCGACGCGGCGCTGCACGGCGGTGCGCCACGGCTGAAAGATCGCCGCGACCAGCGTGGCGGGAAGCCAGATCGGTGACGTAATCATCGCGGCCAGACCCGGGTGGCGATGCTTCTGAACTGAGTGATCGCAAGCGCGCTGCGCTTCTGCTTCGCCTCCGACAGACCCGCCAGCCGCGCCGCCACCGCACCCTCTGTCGCCTCCCAGATCTCCAGCGCTTCCATCGTCTCGCGGTCGAGCAGGACGAGCAGGACGATGTCGAACCTGTCGCCGCATTTGATCGACGGACATGGCCCGCGATACCGGTCGCGTGGATCGACCGCGCGCCCCTTCACCTGGACGCGAAGCCGGACCCCATCGCGCAACTGTATCGCATCATGGCCTGCGGTGCGGGGTGGAACCAGATTCAGCCCCAGCTTCTCGGCAGCCTCCAGCTCGGCCACCTCACCGGTAACGCCCAGCGGCTTGCCGGTCGCGCGATAGTAACGCGCGGCGAGCGCCTGCGCCTCGCGGATCAGCTGCCGGACCTGCGCGTCGTCGCGTTCGGGGTCCGACGCACCCTCGGTCATGCCGGTCACATCTTTTCCAGCAGTCCCTCCGCCGCGATTTTCTCCCGCCAGACCAACGGGGCGAGCTGATGGACGTTGTTGCCCTCGCTATCCACCGCGACGGTCACCGGGAAATCGGCGACCTCGAACTCGTAGATCGCTTCCATCCCCAGATCCTCGAATCCGACGACCCTGCTGCCCTTGATCGCCCGCGCGACGAGATAGGCCGCGCCGCCGACCGCCATCAGATAGGCGCTTTTGTGATCGCGGATCGCCTCGGTCGCGGCCGGACCGCGCTCGGCCTTGCCGACCATCGCGAGCAGCCCCTGGTCCAGCATCATGCGGGTAAATTTGTCCATCCGCGTCGCGGTGGTCGGACCGGCCGGTCCCACCACTTCCTCGCCGACCGGATCGACCGGGCCGACATAATAGATGACGCGGCCCCTGAACTCGACCGGCAGTTCCTCGCCGGCCGCGAGCATGTCGGCGATCCGCTTGTGCGCGGCGTCGCGCCCGGTGAGCATCTTGCCGTTGAGCAGCAGCCGGTCGCCCTGTTTCCAGCCCCGCACCACTTCCGGCGTCAGACTGTCCAGATCGACGCGGATCGCCGCCTTGTCCGGCGTCCAGTTGACGTCGGGCCATGCGTCCAGCTTCGGCGCTTCCAGATAGGCCGGGCCGGAACCGTCGAGCGTGAAATGGGCGTGGCGGGTGGCGGCGCAATTGGGGATCATCGCCACCGGCTTGCCCGCCGCGTGGCAGGGCGCGTCCATGATCTTGACGTCAAGGATGGTGGAAAGGCCGCCCAGCCCCTGCGCACCGATGCCCAGCGCATTGACCTTGTCGAAAATCTCGATGCGCAGCGCCTCGATATCGGTCTGCGGCCCGCGCGCTTTCAGCTGGCCCATGTCGATCGGATCCATCAGCGCCTTCTTGGCGAGCAGCACGCAATGTTCGGCGGTGCCGCCGATGCCGATGCCCAGCATGCCGGGGGGACACCAGCCCGCGCCCATCTGCGGCAGCATTTCGACCACCCAATCGACGATCGAATCGCTGGGGTTCATCATCTTGAACTTCGACTTGTTCTCGCTGCCGCCGCCCTTGGCCGCGACGTCGATGCTCACCGTGTTGCCCGGCACCATCTCGACATGCAGGACGCAGGGCGTGTTGTCGCGGGTGTTGCGGCGGGTGAAGGCGGGATCGGCCAGCACCGAGGCGCGCAGCTTGTTCTCCGGGTGCAGATAGGCGCGCCGCACCCCTTCATCGATCACGTCCTGCAACGCGCGCGAATTGTCGTCGAGCCGGCAGTCCATGCCCCATTTGACAAAGACGTTGACGATGCCGGTATCCTGACAGATCGGCCGATGCCCCTCCGCACACATCCGGCTGTTGGTCAGGATCTGCGCGATCGCGTCCTTTGCCGCCGGCGCCCGTTCCGCCGCATATGCCGCGCCCAGCGCGCGGATATAGTCCATCGGATGATAGTAGCTGATGAACTGCAACGCGTCGGCGACGCTGTCGATCAGATCGTCGGTCTTGATGGTAACCATGGCCCGTCCATTTGCTCGTGTCGCGGGTTCCTTTAGCGGATGACAGCCCCCGCGCCAGCCGCTAACCGCGCCGCTGTGCTTCGCCGTCTCGTCCTCGCGCATCCCCGTCTGGCCGCCGCGCTGCTCGCGCTGACGCTGGCGATGAAGCTCGCGGTCCCGGCGGGGTTCATGCCGGTCGCCGGCAACGGCACGCTGGTCCTGGCGGTGTGCTCGCAAATGGGGCCGCAACGGATCGTGATCGAGGTGCCGGGCCTGCCCGCCCAGCCGGATGACGCAGGCAGGAAGGAACAGCCCTGCGCCTTTGCCGGCTTCGCCCATGCCCTGGCGTCGGGCGCCGACCCGTTCCTGCTCGCCGGCGCCATCGCCTTCATCCTGACGCTCGGCTTCATGGCGGCGCCGCTGCCACCCCGCCGACGCGCGCGTCACGCCTGGCCCCCGTTACGCGGCCCACCCGCCATCGCCTGATCGACACGACGACACTCAACCCGCGCGCGGACCGCGTTCGCGCGCCGATCAGGAATGCATATCATGAAGACGTTTCACACGGCGGCGCTGCTCGCCGCCACCTGCCTTGCGACCCCGGCCCTGGCCGCGGATGAGGAACAGAAACAGCCGGAGATCATCGTCACCGGCACGCCCAACCCAGAGGATCCGCCGGTCGTCGCCCAGGCCCGCGAGCGCCTTGCCCGCACGCCGGGATCGGTCGCGGTGGTCGCCGCCGAAGCCTATCAGGACCGGTTCGCGGTCGGCACGCCCGACATCCTGCGCGACGTCCCCGGTGTCCTGGCCCAGAAACGCTATGGCGAGGAAGGGCGGCTCTCGATCCGCGGCTCCGGACTGGATCAGAGCTTTCACCAGCGCGGCGTGCTGCTGGCGCAGGACGGCGTTCCGTTCGCCGATGCCGACGGCTTTTCCGATTTTCAGAAGATCGACCCGCTGGGCGCCCGCTATGTCGAGGTGTACAAGGGCGGCAACGCATTGCGGTTCGGCGGCGCCCAGCTGGGCGGCGCGATCAATTTCGTGACCCCGAACGGCAAGACCGCCGCCTCCCCCGCGCTGCTCCGAATCGAGGGCGGCAGCGACGAGACGGTTCGCGCCGTCGGCCAGGTCGCTGGCGCATCGGGCGCGTTCGACTATTTCGCCGGGATCAACGCCTTTCACAGCGCGGGGTATCGCGTGCAGGGCTATCAGGATCAGGTGCGCGGCACGCTGAACGCCGGCTACAGCTTCGGCGCGGACAATGAGGTGCGCGCGATCCTCTACGCGGCCGACATCTATCAGGGCGTCCCCGGCACCGTCACGCTCGCCCAGGCGCTGTCCGACCCGCGCGCACCCGGCGCGTCCGCGATTCCGCAGAATCAGCGCCGCAATCAGGGTGTGTTCCGTGGCACGTTGCAGACCCGCCTGCGGCTCGCCGACACGCTCGTTTTCGAAGGCGGCGTCTATGCGACACAGACCGACCTCTACCATCCGGTCGGCATTTTCATCCTTCAGGATACCGATACCCAGGGCGCGTTCGGCCGCTTCGACTGGTCGGGCGCGATCGGCGAGCTGAAGGCCGACCTGTTCGCCGGGGCCTTTTATCGTCAGGGCGGCACGAACCAGACGCTGTTCACCAACGTCGCCGGGCGCGCGGGGATGCGCATCGGCGATGCCCGGCAAGAGGCGAACGGGCTGGACCTGTTCGCGGAGGGGCGGGTGTTCGTGACCGACGACCTCGCGCTGGTCGCCGGCGCGTCATGGGGGCATGCCGGGCGCGACTATCTCAACCGGTTGAGCGGCCGGACGGCGCGGCAGCGCTATGACTGGATTGCCCCTCGTGCCGGCCTGTTGTTCTCGCGGGAGGGGGTGCAGGTCTATGCCAATGTCACCCGATCGGTCGAACCGCCGCATTTCGGGGCGCTGGCGCAAACCAACACGACGGGATCGGTGTTCGTGCCGCTCGATCCCCAGCGCGCCTGGACGGCGGAGATCGGCACGCGCGGGCGCCACGGTCCGCTGGCCTGGGACGTGACCTATTATCATGCATGGGTGCGCGGCGAACTGCTCGGCTATCAGACCACGCCGACCATCCCCGCGACGGTGTTCAACGCCGGCCGGACCCGGCATCAGGGGGTCGAGGCCAGTCTGGACTGGTGGCTGATCGACCGCCCGGGCAACAGGCTGCGATTGCGACAGACCTATGCATGGTCCGACTTCCGGTTCGACCGCGACCCCGCCTATGGCGACAACCGCCTACCGGTCGCGCCCGTCCATCAATATCGCGCGGCACTCAGATATGAGGGTAAGGGCGGCGTGTTCCTGGAGCCCAATCTCGACTGGCGCCCGATGTCGATCTGGGCGGACTATCGCAACAGCCTGCGCGTGCCGGGTTATGCGACGGTCGGGCTTGGCGCCGGGACCGATCTTGCCGGCGGCGTGACGCTGTTCGTCGATGCGCGCAATCTGACCGACCGGCATTATGTGTCCGACGTCGCCGCCGCCGTCGGCGCGACCGCGGCCAGCGCGATCTTTCACCCGGGTGAGGGGCGCACGGTGATGGGCGGCGTTCGCGCGCGGTTTTAAGGATGTGGCAGCCCCTTCCTTCAGGGAGGGGGCTGCTGCGCCTCAAGGCAACTCCCGTCACGCACCCCGCTGACACTGCCGACGCCCAGAATGATCTTCGCGCGCCGGGAAAAGGTCAGCGCCTGCCACCGCCCCATATTGCCGGTCGCCGTTCGGCTGCGCAGGAAGGTGAGGTGCAGCAGCTCGAACTGCTCGTCATCGATCCGCCCGGCATCGATCATGCAGGTCCATTGCGCGACGTTCCACGCATAGTCGCGGCTGACCCCGTCCTGATCGACCGCCTCACTCAGGCCCTGATACCAGGCCAGCATCGCCTTCAACCGCGCGGCGCGTTCGCCCGATGGCAGTGCCGCCAGCTTGCGCCGCAGCCGCGCGACATCCTCATCCCCGGGCAGCGTCTTCTGCTGGACGCGGGTGTCGATCGCCCATCGGACCTTGCGCATCGTGATCGGGGTGTCGGGCCATAGCCGCAGCAGCTCGCCCCTGACCTCCAGCAACAGCGCGACATAGGCATCGGCCTGCACCTGAAGCATCGCGTCGCTTTCAAAGATGCCGGTGAGTTCCCCGCGCGCGATGGGGTTCAGCTTCCCGTCCTGGCCGTGCGCCGCAAGGATGCCGGCGCGGCACCGGTCGCGCACCGGCGTGTCGAGGCAATCGCGGGAGAAGAACAGCCGGCCATATTCCGGCGCCAACTCCCGCAGCGCGCGCCGAAACCGGCGCCGGGAGTGGAATCCGTCGCGCCATGCGTGCAGCAACGGTTGCAGGCTGCCGGTCCCGTAATTCCATTGCGACATGCCGACCGAAACCAGCTGGCTGTCGAAATTGCCGACCGGCATCGCCCAGCATCCCATGGTTTCGGGGATCGAGGTTTCGCGCATCCGCTGAAAGATCTCGGCACGGCCAAGACCAATCTCCCGGAGTTTCGCCGCGGCGTCGGGATCGATGCGGATCGCCGACACGTCGCCGACCTCGCGACAGGGCGGGCGATCCTGGGCCGCCGCCGGCAGTGCAGAGGCGAGGATCGGTGCGGCGACGGCGAGGACGTAACGCATCGCGCCGGTGTGCAGCGCCCCCTTCCCGCGCGCAAGGTTTTCAGCTGCGCCGGATGCGCGCGCGCGCCAGCTTGCGGTCCTCCAGCGAATAATAGAGCCAGATGTCGCCGTCCCCCGCCACGACCGACGCGGCAAAGGCAATGTCGGTCGCGGTCCTCTCCTCTGCCGGGGGCGGCACGATCAGCGGTTCGATCCCGCGCCCGATCACCCGCGTGCAGTCGCGATCGAACATCACCCAGCCGATCCGCCAGCGCGCGTCGCGGGTGGCGCCATTGTAGAACATGACCGGATGTTCGGGATCGTCGAGCAGCATCGGGCCGGTCGAAAGGTGCCAATTGTCCCAGCTGTCCTCGCGCGGCGCGAAGGGGACGGGCTGTTCCTCCCAGGGGCCGTGGATGCCCGGCCCCACGGCCAGCCCGATCCGCGATGCCTGATCGGCGGCATATTCATAGAACAGCCGCCAGCGCCCATCGGCGGTCTGCATCACCGTCGCTTCCTTGGTGTTTCCCTCTGACTTGGAGGAGGCGAGCGCCACGCCGGTCTTTTCCAGCCGGTCGATCGACGGGCCGACCGCATAGAACAGCTCGCCATGCGCCATGTCGCGTTCGACGCCGGTATAATAGACGACGTAACTGCCGTCGCGTCGCCGCAGCACGGTCGGGTCCTCCACCCCGCCGGCCTGATCGTCCGCCGGCCCCGGCACGATCGACGGACCGGGCAGCATCGCGAAGCGCTGGCCATCCCGGCTCCACCCCGCCCAGATCACCCCGGTATCGGTGACGCGCGCGCCGACCCGCGGCACCGCACGCACCATGATCCCCAGCCGCCCGTCCGGCTCGCTCCAGACAAAGGGACTCATCCAGTCGCGGGCCATCAGTTCGGGCGGCCCGTCCAGCGCCACCGGCTGAAGTTCGCGGACGCTGAAATCCACCGGCACCGCCGCCGGCGTGACGCGATCCTTCGCCGCGCTCATGCGCCCAGCGCCTGCATCAGCGACAGCCCCCCGTCGATCGCGATCTTCGCTCCGGTGATATAGCTCGCCTCGTCCGACGACAGCCATCGGGCCAGCGCCGCCACCTCCTCCGCGGTGCCGGCGCGCCGCATCGGGATGTTCGCGGTCAGGCTGTCGCGATAGGCCGTGTCGCGCTGCGCCCGCGCGTTCATCGGGGTCAGGATCATCCCCGGCTCGATGGCGTTGACCCGCACGCCGTTCGCCGCCTCCTCGATCGCCATCGTCTCGATAAGGTTGGTCAGCCCGCCCTTCGCCGCGCAATAGTCCGCGCCACCGGCCCGCACGGCATAGGCATGGATCGAAGAGATGTGGACGATCGAACCAGGCACCGCCGGATCGCGACCGTTGAGGAACCGGCGCGACGCCAGGAACGCCCCGGTCAGGTCGGTCGCCAGCATCCGTTGCCAGTGGGCGAGCGTCATGTCGCGCACCGCCACGCCCGCCATGTTGATCCCGGCCGAATTGACCAGCACCGACGCCGGCCCCCAGACGCCCTCCACCGCCGCGAACGCGGCCGCCACCGACGCCTCGTCCCCGACGTCGCATTGCACCGCCATGCCGTCACCGCCGGCGTCGCGCACCGCGGCGACGCTGGCCTGCGCGCCGGCTTCGTCCCGAAAATAGCAGACCGCGACCCGATCCCCGCGCGCGCCGAACGCGGCGGCGCAGGCCGCGCCGATCCCCGACTCCGCACCCGTCACCACCACGCACCGTGCCATTGGCCTTCTCCGCTCCACCCCGCCTGGCGACAATGCAGCAGGCGGCAAAGAGTTGCGGGGAGTGCCGGCTAGAGCACGTAACGGCTCAGATCGGTGTTGCGGGCGATGCTGGCGAGTTGCGCCTCGACATAGGCGGCATCGACGGTCAGCATCGATCCGCCGCGATCCTCGGCATCGAAACTGATGTCCTCCAGCAGCTTTTCCATCACCGTCTGCAAACGGCGCGCACCGATATTCTCGACCTCGCCATTCACCTCCGCGGCGATGCGGGCGATCGCGCGGATGCCGTCGCCGGTGAACGCCACCTCCACGCCCTCGGTCCCGATCAACGCACGATATTGTTCGGGCAGGCTCGCCTTGGTGTCGGACAGGATCGCGACGAAATCATCTTCGGTCAGGCCCTTCAGCTCGACCCGGATCGGCAGGCGGCCCTGAAGCTCGGGCAGCAGGTCGCTGGGCTTGGCGACGTGGAACGCGCCGCTGGCGATGAACAGGATATGGTCGGTCTTCATCGGCCCGTATTTGGTCGCGACCGTCGTCCCCTCGATCAGCGGCAGCAGGTCGCGCTGCACGCCTTCGCGGCTGACGCTCCCGCCGCGCACGTCGCTCACCGCGATCTTGTCGATCTCGTCCAGAAAGACGATGCCGTTCGCCTCGGCGTCGGCGAGCGCGACCCGCGCGACATCGTCCTGATCCAGCCGCTTGTCGGCCTCCTCCTCGACCAGCTTCGCCCAGGCGGCGTGGACGTTCATCTTGCGCCGCTTCAACTGCGGGCCGCCAAAGCCCTTCATCATCTCGCCCAGGTTGATCATCTGCGGTCCCGCGCCGGGGATTTCGAACGGCATGCCCTGTGCCGCCTCCACCTCGATCTCTATCTCGGTATTGTCGAGATGGCCGGCGTTCAGCCGCTCGCGAAACGCCTCGCGCGTGGCCTGGCTCGAATCCTTGCCGGTCAGCGCGTCGAGCAGGCGGGTCATCGCCGCGGCCTCCGCCTTGTCCTTCACCGCCGTGCGCCGCCGTTCCTTCTCCAGCCGGATCGCCTCCTCGACCAGGTCGCGGGCGATCTGTTCGACGTCGCGGCCGACATAGCCGACCTCGGTGAACTTGGTCGCCTCGACCTTCACGAACGGCGCGTCGGCCAGCTTGGCCAGGCGGCGGCTGATCTCGGTCTTGCCGCAGCCGGTGGGGCCGATCATCAGGATGTTCTTCGGGGTCACCTCGTCGCGCAGGTCGGGCTTCAGCTTCTGGCGGCGCCAGCGGTTGCGCAGGGCCACCGCCACCGCACGCTTCGCTTCGGTCTGGCCGATGATATGTTCGTCGAGCGCGGCGACGATCGCCTTGGGCGTCAGATTGTCGTTCATAGGCGCCGCATTTGGGCGGTCGGTGCGCGGAGTTCAACCGCAGCGGAACCCGTCGAACAATCCGCGCATCGACGCGATGATGCCGGCGATGTCGTCGGGCTGTGGCGTCGCGTCGGCGACGTGCTTCTCGAACGTCCCGCCCAGCAGGATGCCGTCCGCACGCGGAAACATGTAGCCGGCCGGTCCATTATAGGCGTAGCGCACCTCCGGCTGGGGGACGAGGATCGCGAGCTGTCCGCGGATCGGGTAGAGCGTCGCATCGCCGAACAGCGCGCCCGCGCCGAGGCCGGTACAGTTGAACACCAGCCGTTCGGGCAGCGCCGCCACCTCGCTCGCCGCATTGAACCGCCGCACGACGAACCGCCCGCCCGCAATCTCGATATCGCGCGAAAGCGTCCGCAGGAAGCGCCCGGTCTCGACATACATCGTCTCGTACCGCGCCACCCGGTCCTGCGCAAAGGGATGCGCGCCGCGTTCCAGCAGGCGAAAGCCGGGCATGTGCGGCCCGGCCCGGCTCGCCCCGCCGGCATAGGTCGGCAACCAGCGAATGCCATAGTCGTCCCCGACCATGATCTGAAACCGCCGGACGCTGTATTCATAGGCGGTGTCGAGCTGTGCCTGCCATGCCGGCGTCACCGCGTCGCGATCGAAATGGCCATAGGCATGGACCTGCCCACCGGCGATGTTCGACGTGGTGTGCGGCGGCAGGTCCGCAGCGTAGAGCGTGACCGGAAACCCGGCCTCCTGCACCAGCCGCGCGGTCGTCAGCGCCATCACCCCCGCACCGATCACCGCGACCGGCCCCTGATGTCCGGGCAGGCCGAGCGCGGTCGCCAGCTTCGACGTCCCCCAGCTGAGCGTGATCCCCGCCCCGCCATGTCCGTAATTATGCACCAGCGCCGTGTCGCCCAGCGCCTCCCGCGCGACGCGGAAACCCGCCGGGCGATAGGGCCGCAGCCCGGCAACGGTGCGGATCACCCGGTCGGCGGACACATCGACTTTCGGCAGGCAGGTCGGGGCGCCCGCGGTCCGCACCGCCGTCGTCGCGCAACCGGTCAGGACCAGCCCGCCCGCGCCCAGCGTCGCGGAGCGGATCACATGACGGCGGGAAAGCGGCGCGTTCACCCCGCCACCCTATCGCGTCAATCGTCGCTGTCGAGCGTCTCTACGGTCAGCCGGTCGTTGGTGTACACGCACAGGTCGGCGGCGATCCCCATCGCCTTGCGGCAGATCGTTTCGGCATCCTGTTCGTAATCGGCGAGCGCGCGGGCGGCGGCGAGCGCGAAATTGCCGCCCGATCCGATCGCCGCGATCCCCGCCTCCGGCTCCAGCACATCGCCATTGCCAGTGACGATCAGCGTCGATGTCCGGTCGGCGACGATCAGCATCGCCTCAAGGTTGCGAAGGAACTTGTCGGTGCGCCAGTCCTTGGCCAGCTCGACCGCCGCGCGCATCAGCTGCCCCTGATGCCGCTCCAGCTTCGCCTCCAGCCGTTCGAACAGGGTAAAGGCGTCCGCCGTCGCACCGGCGAACCCGGCGATCACCGTGCCGTCGCCGAGCGGGCGAACCTTGCGCGCGTTCGGCTTCATCACCGTCTGCCCCTGTGTCACCTGCCCGTCGCCGGCGATCACCACCCGCCCGTTGCTGCGAACCGAAAGGATCGTGGTGCCATGCCATTTGATCGTGTCACTCATGGCGCGGGATATGGGGGACGGTCGCCCGGCTTATCAAGACTCCGGATCGGCCGCCAGATCGACGACTTCAAAAGCGACGTTCCGAATCTGGCTCGCATCGATAATCATGAAAGGAAAGCGGGACGACGGCGAAGGCAGGGTCTTGATGTTCATCCCGGCACTCAAATCGGCCAGATAGCGCTCGCAGTCCCACAAAGCGATCCGCGTGATGCACCCGTCCGATTTCAGGCCCATCTCATATAGAACGCCTCCATAGACGATGGTCTTGTCGGAATGGTCGTGGGTTGTCAGCACATAAGCTACGACAAACTCGTCTTCATTGTCCGCCGCGTTTGCAATATCGACGGCCCACCCATAGATCCAGGCTGGTAGCTGATCTGATTTCGCGAGATGCCTAAGATACGCTCGCACGATCACATATGCGATCAGCCCCTGCATCAGGGCTATTCCGACCAGACCTCCGATCGCATCGCCGCTAGCTTCTTGACTTCCCATTGCCCGAAAAGCTGCCGCGTACGGATCGACGAGCCCGGCCGGCAAGTGAAGGATACCCCCGACTTTCGCGACAAAGATGTGATTGATGTGAATAAACGCCGCGGAAGTGACATGCACGACCGCAGCGCTTAACAGGATCAGCGTGACAATTTCGACCGACCCTGGGGCTGGTGGCTCCGGAGCGATCGAGCGGCCTGAATGAAAGGTGCCGTAAAATGCGCAGTACGACAAAAGCCCGGGAATAAGGAAAAACAGTAAAAGACCGGACTCGATCATCCAGCGCCAGGTCCTACTTTTTGTCCTTGGCCCTGCCCGATTGCGGCTGCCCCTTGGCGCCCTTGAAAAAATCCAGGCCGGTCTGACGCGCTTGCGGAGTCCGGGTCAGTTGGAGCCAGCTCTTTCCGCCGCTGCGAAGTTTGGCGGCACGTTTCAAAGTGGCTTCAGAAGCAACACGCATACGCACCTCCTTTTCCCGTGGAGCGAATATAGATACCCGAAATTCGCCGCAATAGAATTTGCGCACGTGAAATGACCAACGGCTGAACCGCCGCTATTTCTCCACCCCCTTCACCTTCCCCCATTGCCGTGCGGCCGTGTAGCCGAGATAGCCGGTGCCGAAGAGCGCGTAGAGTGGTTCGGGCAGGCCGTTGAGATATGCGTTCATGCCCGCCGCGATCCCCTTTGCCATATCGGGCGCGACCGCGCCGATCAGCCCCATCGGGATCGCCCAGAGCAACAGCGCATACATGACGTAGAGGAAGCTCGGTCGCGCACGGCTGGTCCATGGATCGGGCGACTGCGCCTCCGCGACGATGGCGGAGAGCTGGGTGCGCACGCGTTCCAATTCCTGCGACCCTTCCAGCCGGATCAGTTCCAGCTTTGCCGCGTCGCGCGCCTTGGGATCGGGAATGATCTTGTCGATCAGCCCGGCGATCGGGCCGATGAGTCCGTCGAGCAATGCCATCTCAACCCTCCCCGTTCGAACCGATCCGGTTCGCCAGCCAGCCATAGAGAAACGCTTCATTCGCGGGGCGGCGTTCGGCCAGCGTGACGTAGCGCTCGCCCTGAAGCGCCTCGATCGCCTTCAGCAGCACGCCCTCGCCCGCCGGCCTGCGCAGGGCGAGAAACGCGTCGAGCGCATGCAATGTCACCGGCCCGATCGCCCCGTCGATCGTCATGTCCGGATAGTCGCGCTGATTGCGGTTGAGCGCGTTGAGCGCGCGCTGAAGGAAGCGGATGCCGACCGGTGGCCCCATGTTCACCCCGGTATCGAACAGTTCGCCGGCAAGCGCAGGCGCCCGCTTCGCCACGTCCATCAGGCGCGGCCGCGACCAGTAGACCCGACGGTAGATCGCGACCGCCTCGTCGCGCGGAAACACCCGCATGTCGCCGGCAAAACCATGTTCGCGCGCGACCCGCAGCGTGATTCCCCAGCGCGTCGGGCCGCCGCGATCGGCGGGATGGTCACAATATCCCCCCTCGCGCGCGATCACTTCATCGATGAGTTGTTCGACCGTCATGCGTCCCTCCTGTCCCGAAAGGCGTCGAATTATCCTATATGGTTCATTGTAGGAAAGATGTTTTTCCAGTTCCGCCACCACAATCGGCTCGAACCTCTGTCGGCGGCCGGACAGCGGTGCCGGGGTGACGAAGCGGTGCGGCCCCGCTAAACCCCGCGCCCATGGCCAAATCCCGCCCCGACCAGCTGCTCGTCGATCGCGGCCTCGCCGAAAGCCGGACGCGCGCCCAGGCGCTGATCCTGGCGGGGCTGGTCTTCTCCGGCGAGCGACGGATCGACAAGCCGGGTCAGCCGATCGCGCCCGACGCGCCCTTGGAAGTGCGTGGCCGCGACCATCCCTGGGTCTCGCGCGGCGGGGTGAAGCTGGCCCATGCGCTCGACCATTTCGCGATCGATCCCGCCGGTTCGGTGGCGATCGACGTCGGGTCCTCGACGGGCGGGTTCACCGACGTGCTGCTGACCCGGGGGGCGGCGCGCGTCTATGCGGTGGACAGCGGCACCAACCAGCTGGCGTGGAAACTGCGGCAGGATGATCGCGTCGTGGTCCATGAACAGACCAGCGCGCGGATCCTGACCGCTGGCCATATCCCCGAACCGATCGACCTGATCGTGTGCGACGCCAGCTTCATCGGGCTGGCAAAGGTGCTTGAACGTCCATTCGCCTTTGTCCGCGCCGGCGCGCGCGTGATCGCGCTGATCAAGCCGCAATTCGAGGCCGGGCGCGACGAAGTCGGCAAGGGCGGCGTGGTCCGCGATCCGACGGTCCATGCGCGGGTCTGCGCCGAAGTGGTGGCGTGGCTGGAACAGGCGGGATGGACCGTGCAGGGCGTGACGCGCAGCCCGATCACCGGACCCGAAGGGAATGTGGAATTCCTGGTCGCCGCACAGGCAGCGTGCGCGGGGGAACTGATGCCCTGACGCCGATCGATGCTCAGACCAGCCTGGCGCGTTCGGCCGCGCGCACGGCGGTTCGTCCCGGGCGTTGCGGGTTCGCCGGATCGGGCCAGGCCGGCGCGGTGGTCCAGCCGAGATGCGGCAGGCTGACGCTGCGCTTTCCCGACAGGTCGGTGCGGGTGACGATCAGCCCCTTTTCCTCGATATGGGCAAGCATCCGCTTCGCCCGCCCGATCGAGCTGGTGCCATATAGCGCCGCGATCGCGGAATCGCTGGGACACGCCTCTCCAGCCCGCGCTGCGCGTGCGATGCCCAGAAAAGGCGCCAGCATCTCCTCCGGCAGGGAGGCCGCGAGGCCCAATGCCTCGTCCCACCCCTCCGCATCGTCGATCCCCGCGCGCGCCAGCGCCAGCGCCTGGCGGAAGGCGGCAAGGTCGCTCCCCCCCTCCACGCCCCGCATACGGCACCGCACGCCATAATCCTGATAGGCATTGGGCAGCGGCACGCGCGCGTCCTCGGCCGCGATCTCGGCGATCACGGCGCGACGGACCCGCGCCTGTTCGTCCGCATCCAGCGCCGGCATATCGGGGACTGCGACCGGCGCGGGCGCGGCGACGCGGCCCAGCAGATCGGCCATCGGCACCGGTGCGGGCGGCGGCGGGGGTGGCGCCTCATCCTCTGCGGCCGGCGCGAACAGCATGTCGCGCAGATCCTCGCTCGGCCCTTCCGGCAGGGGGGTCAGCTTGGGGCTGCCGCCCTTCGACCCGGTCTTGACCGCGCCGATCCTGACCGAGAGCGGCCGGCGCGTGATCGCCGGGCCAAGCGCGAGGAACTCGCCCCGCGCCAGATCGCGGATCGTGTCCGCCTGGCGCCGCTCCATGCCGAGCAGGTCGGCGGCGCGGGCCATGTCAATGTCGAGGAAGGTACGCCCCATCAGGAAATTCGACGCCTCCGCCGCGACGTTCTTTGCGAGCTTCGCCAGCCGCTGCGTCGCGATGACGCCGGCCAGGCCGCGCTTGCGCCCCCGGCACATCAGGTTGGTCATCGCGGACAGCGAGGCACGGCGTGCGTCCTCCGCCACCTCGCCCGCCGCCGCCGGCGCGAACAGCTGCGCCTCATCGACCACGGTCAGCACCGGATACCAATGTTCGCGCGGCGCATCGAACAGCGCCGCCAGAAATGCCGCCGCCGCGCGCATCTGGCCATCGACCTCCAGCCCCTCCAGGTTCAGCACCACCGACGCGCGGTGCGCGCGCACGCGGCTGGCCAGCCGGCCCAGTTCGGGGAGCGAATATTCGGCGGCATCGACCGCGATATGGCCGAACGCATCGGCCAGGCTGACAAAGTCCCCCTCCGGATCGATCACCACCTGCTGCACCAGCCCCGCGCTGCCCTCCAGCAGGCGGCGCAGCAGGTGCGACTTTCCCGACCCCGAATTGCCCTGCACCAGCAGGCGGGTCGCGAGCAGTTCCTCCAGATCGACGGCAACCGGATTGCCGCCGCCGTCCATTCCCATGTCGATGCGGGCAGTCATTGCGAACGGCTTTGGCCCATCGCCGGGAGTCGGGGCAAGGGCCGCAGGCAAAGTTTCGCGATGCCGACGAATGTCAGGGGTCGGGCGGCGCCTGCGACGCGGCGGACAGGGCGGCCAGCGTCGCCGGATCGGTGACGACGCGGCCCCAGCGGGTGCAATAGCGGCCATCGGCGAGGCGATAATAGGCGCGCCCCGCATGCCGAAGCGCGGGTGGGCGGCGGCGCCATCCCTGCCACGCGCCATAGCTCAGCCCGACGATACTGAGCAGTCGCAGCGCATCGACCCAATGATCCGACATCGGCACCTGGCCCCTGTGGACGATGGCCTGCGCGGATCGCACCCGCGCAGGCATTCAGCGTCAGTTGATCACGCGCACCGGGGTGCCGCCGCTCAGCCCATAGGCACCGGGCGTCGGCGAGACGAGCGCGTTGCCGTTCTGAAGGATGACGTTGCCGCCCCCCGCGGCAACCATGTTGCCACCGCCCGCGGCGACCATATTGCCGCCCCCCGCCGCCACCATGTTGCCGCCGCCTGCGGCGACCAGCGAACCGCCCTGGAAAATCCCGAGCGCGAAGCGGCCGGCGAGCGGCCCGTTGCCGTCGATCCGGACGGGGCGGAAGGAATAGCGCCCGGCCCGCACCGCGCCCAGCAACTCGGCATAGCTGGACCAGCGCCCGCCATTGTAGAGCGAAATCGAGCAGTGAAGCCGGTCGGGAACGCGACCATAGACCGTTTCGAGCGCGATCGTCACCCACGGGTCGCCACACGGCCCGCGCGAGCGCGCCGCCTGGGTTTCGGCGGCGGTCGGATTGGCCTGCGCGAATGCCGGTACCGCGCCGATAAGCGTCACCGCTGCGGCCACGAAAGAAACGAATTTCATGCGAGCATCTCCACCCTGCTATTCCTGACGCAACTGCGCAGTCAGGGGAGCAAAGGTGGACGAGGCGCGGCGGACCGAATTGGATATTTCCGACACGCGCGCGGTTCATGGATCCGGGCGGTGCAGCACCTGCATCGGCGCGCCGGCAGCGGCCATGCGCCCGCGCACCGCGGCATCCACCACCGGATGCGGCTTCGCCATATAGGCACGCGGCGTGAGCCCCATGAAGCGCGTGAAGTCGCGGTTGAAATGCGACTGGTCGTAATAATGAAGGTCGAGCGCCGCGGACCAGCTGCGCGAGGCGTCCAGCATCACCGCGCCGAGCGTGCGCAGGAACCGCTGTCGGCGCAGCAGCAGCATCGGCGGAAACCCGAAGGCCCTCCGGCTCAGCCGCTCCAGCGAACGCTCCGACACCTCGGCCCGCGCGGCCAGGTCCGCCACCGTCCCGACATCGGGATCGGCGAGCGCGGCATGGGCGCGCACCACCGCCGGATCGTCGGGCGGCGCATCGGCGAGCAGGTCGATCAGGTGGCGATTGATCGCCTCCGCCTGTGCATATGGGTCGGCATGCGGATCGGCGAGCTGGGGCCGCAGCCGCGCGATCGCCGCAAAGACCGGATCCTGTTCGGCATCGACCGCACGATCCGCATAATGTTCGGCGGAAGCGGCGAAGAAGCGGGTCCAGCCCAGCGGAAGGAACCCGATCCCCCAACTGCGGATCGTGCCGAGTTCGAACCGCGTCGCGTGACAGGTCGGGCCGGCCAGCACGCACACGGGTGTCGGGGTCATCTCGCCCGGACCGATCGACCCGATTCCGGGATCGCCCTCCATGAAGCGCAGATTCGCCCATTCGGGGTGCAGCATGTCGATCATCCGCTCGCCCGGCGGGACATCGATGTCGTTGAGGTAGATCGCGGTCAGATACCGGGTCAGTTCGGGCCGGATCGGAAAGAACCGCATCCGTGCCGTGCTTTGCGCAGCGCCCCCCATTCGCACCTCATCATTGCCCCGCCGACGGTGCCGTCGCGTCCAGGCATGTCGCACGATTAGGCGCGACACGCGTCGAGTGAAACGGGTTTCTTCGTTGCCGGGCAAAGGGTTCGGGATATCCGCGCCGCCAGGGCGACCTGCACCGCCCCCGTGTCCCTGGCGACCGCCCCATCGCGGGAGTCGGGGCAAGGGCCGCAGGCAAAGCTTCGCCGCAGGAAAAATTTCGCGGGATGTCCGCGCGCGCGTCTCATCGCGGGGTCCGCACCCACCCGTCGCCATCGCCCGCGTAAACGCGCCGCTGATACGCCTCCCACGCCTCGGCTGCGGCCAGCAGCTGCGCGCGCCGCTTGTGCGCCAGCTTGTCGAGCAGCGCGTTCAACGTCGCGTCGGTCTCGCTCGACTCGGCGAACATCGGCTCGGCGGCCGGCGCCCTCGCCGCCTCATGTGCCGCCGCCTTGCGCTCCGCCACGCACGCCGCCCATTCGCGGCTCAGCAGGGTGCGCAGCAGCGTCTCCGAATAGCGCCGCCGCGTGCCGACCACCTCCCCGCGCATCACGATCGGCTCGTCCCAGCCTTCGACGGCGCGTTCCCACGCGACCTGCTCCAGCATCGGCGTCGATCGCTCCAGCGCCGCCGCCATGTCCCGCGCAAAATCGGTCGATGCGGCGCGCAGCCGATAGACCGACCTGTCCGAAATCTTCACGCGCTCGCACGCCGCCTTCACGGTCCCCGTCTCGGACAGCGCGCGCAGGAACGCCCGCCGCCGCACCGGCGTCCACCCGTCGAACCGCTCGCGTGTCTCCGGCGCCGCGACCGGCCAGGCCACGCTCCCCGCCGCCCCGCGCCGCTCCTCGGGCGGGACCGCGTCCAGCCGATGCTCCGCCACCGCCAGCTCCCACCGCGCCGCAAAGCTCGCCGACCCCGCCCGCCGCCTGTAAGCCCCGGCGACCGACCGCCCCACCGCCGTCGCCGCCAGCCGCACCTGGCCCGTCTGCCGCAGCGCCAGCACAAACGCCGTCTCGGTATCCGCCGACCACCGGATATATCGCTTGTGCATGCCCCGTCCCTCGTCCCGCTTTGGGGAAATCACCTATGCAATATGGGACGTGTAGGAAAGAACATTTTGGGAACAATTGCCAGTCACGCGCCGCCGCGATAGGAACATACAATGAACATGTCGTAATTGTTTCCCATTCCGGCGGTCACCGGTTGTCACCGTCCGCTTGGCGCGGTATCGAAACGAAGTCAGGGAGGTCGAAAATGGCAAGCAATTGTTTTGTTTCGCTATTTTCAGGTGCGGGCGGTCTCGATATCGGTCTGGAAATGGCCGGATGGCTTACCGATTACGCAGCTGACATCGATCCCGTCGCGGTCGCGACCCTCCGGCGTAACGCGGCACATAAGCGGAACGGTCACGCATTCTTCGACGGCGCATTGATCGAGGAAGCGGACGTTCGCTCGCTCGCCGGCGACGACATTCTTTCACGCATCGGCAAATCGCGCGGCAACATTCCGCTGCTCGTCGGCGGCCCGCCCTGCCAGTCATGGAGCAGCGCCGGACATCAAAAGGGGTTCGACGATCCGCGCGGACAGTTGTTCAACGATTTCGTCCGGATCGCGGGCGAACTCGATGTGCGCTGGCTGATGTTTGAGAATGTGCGCGGGCTGCTGACCGCGCGTGGGCCGGACGGACGGCCTGGTTCTGCCCTGGAAGCGATCCGACGGAGCCTTCTCGACGCCGGCTTCCAGACCGAAGTGACGCTCGTGAACTCGGCGGACTATGGCGTCCCTCAGCGGCGCGTGCGGCTCATCGTGTTCGGCTATCGTTCGGGCGATCCCTTCGCATTCCCGGCACCCTCGCACGGCAGGAATCCCGAACCCGGTCTCCAACCCTGGCTCACGCTAGGGGAGGCACTGGCTGAACTTTCGCCGCTTCAGGATGATGAAATCATTCGCCCTTCGGGAAAGCTGGCGGAACAGTTGCGGGGAATCCCGCCCGGTTCCGGGGTGAAGAGCCCGGGCAAGGCGGAATCGACCCGACCCGGCGGTCATTGGGGCTATAAACAGGGCGCGTTCATCGCCGATCCCGCGCTGCCGGCACGGACGGTCACCGCCAATGCGCAACAGGACTGGGTCCGCGACCCTGTCCTGGGGCTGCGGCGCCTCAGCCCGCGCGAGTGCGCTGCCATTCAAACCTTTCCGCTCGACTGGCAGTTTGAGGGGCGTCGGCAGGATCAATACCGCCTGATCGGCAATGCCGTTCCACCGCTTTTGGGCCGTCGGCTCGGCGAAGCGCTGTCGATGCATCAGGTCGGCGCAGGTGCCACCGGCGCGCTGCGGACCGACGCGCTGACACCCCTCTCGGATCAACTCTCTTCGGCGATTCGCTACACCGAACGCGAAGAGGCACGGAACGGCGCATCGCGGCGCGCGGCGCCGAACCGGCGTTTCGCGCGCTCGCAATGGCGCGCGGCCGGCGCTTGACGTTGGCCAGCGCTGCCGACCACGCCGAATTCTGCGCCGAAGCGCGCGGTCATTATCTCGCCGACCGCAACGCGGCGAGCGACGCCGAAGACTGGAAAACCGCGCTCTGGTTTGCACGACGGGCGATCGTCGCGTTTCTGCGCACCTCGAATTTTCTCGGGGACGTATCGGGCGCGCTCGTCCAAAGCGGCATACACACGCTCGCGCTGCGGCACTTTCTTGCCCCACCGATAAGTCAGGACCAATTCCGGCTCATCTGTCCGGGCTGGCCCAAAGGTACGGAGAAAACGGGCAAGGGCCTGAAACCCGCGATTGCTGACGCCGTAGCCGCGATCTTCAACGAACGACGCTCGCGTCGCATGACCCCATGGATCGATCGGGGGCGCCCGCCCGAGTTGCGCGAGCTTTTCGCCACGATCAGCGCGGTCGCACCCCTGATAGCAAGCCAACAGGTTTCGACGACCAGCCGTCAGCGCCTGGCCGCGCTTCAGGAAGGCGCCGTCATCGCGGTGCTCGAAGAGCGGCGCTGGACAAAGCTTCAGAGCGGTATCGTATCGACCGGTGGGCAAATTCCGGCGATGTCCTTCATGCACAAGACCCGGTTCGCCAGCGGCCCGAACGAGGCGCAGGAAGTCGATATCGCTTGCGGCCTTGGCGGTACGGTCGTTCTGGCGATGGAGTGCAAGGTAACCAATGACGAGACCAACTCGGTCAAACGCGTAAATGACGTTCTCAAAAAGGCGGCCGCGTGGAAGCATCACTGGGGAACCTTCGTCAGACCGGCCGCCGTGCTTCAGGGCGTCATCAAATTTCAGGATGTCCAGAGATTGCTTGACGCCGGCGTCGAAGTCTTTTGGGCGCACCGCCTCGACCTGTTCGCGGAGTGGATCGACGACAACACGAACGCCGGTTAGCCCCTCCCCTTCCCCCCGCCCCGATGCCCTGCTATCGCGCGCTCGAATCTTCGCATTCGCAGCACCGCGGCGTCCCGTGCGGCATCCTGCCGCCTCCCCTGGCCGCCCCGGCGCCCACTGATTTGAGGGAAAGGGACCCCATCATGACTGCCATCGGCCAGGACAGCCTCGGAACGCGCGACACGCTCACCGTGGGCGGACAGAGCTACGCCTATTACAGCCTCGAAAAGGCGGCGGCGAAACTCGGCGACGTTTCGCGCCTGCCGTTCAGCATGAAGGTGCTGCTGGAAAACATGCTGCGGTTCGAGGACGGATCGACCGTCACCACCGAGGATGCGCAGGCGATCGTCGACTGGCAGAAGGACGCGCGATCGGACCGCGAGATCCAGTATCGCCCCGCGCGCGTGCTGATGCAGGATTTCACCGGCGTCCCCTGTGTCGTCGATCTGGCGGCGATGCGCGACGCGATCACGAAGCTGGGTGGCGACGCACAGAAGATCAATCCGCAGGTTCCCTGCCACCTGGTCATCGACCATTCGGTCATGGTCGATGAATTCGGCACGCCCAAGGCGTTCGAGGACAATGTCGAGCTGGAATATCAGCGCAACGCCGAACGCTATGAATTCCTGAAATGGGGATCGAAGGCGCTCGACAATTTCAAGGTGGTGCCGCCCGGCACCGGCATCTGCCACCAGGTGAACCTGGAATATATCGCGCAGGCGGTCTGGTCGTCCAGGGCGTCCGACGGCGCGACGATCGCCTATCCCGACACGCTGGTCGGCACCGACAGCCACACCACGATGGTCAACGGCCTGGGCGTGCTGGGCTGGGGCGTCGGCGGGATCGAGGCGGAAGCGGCGATGCTGGGCCAGCCGGTTTCGATGCTGATCCCCGAAGTCGTCGGGTTCAAGCTGACCGGCAAGCTGAACGAGGGGATCACCGCGACCGATCTGGTGCTGACGGTGACCCAGATGCTGCGCGCCAAGGGCGTGGTCGGCCGGTTCGTCGAATTCTATGGCCCCGGCCTGTCGCAGATGACGCTGGCCGATCGCGCGACGATCGCCAACATGGCGCCCGAATATGGCGCGACCTGCGGCTTTTTCGGGATCGACGAGAAGACGCTGGACTATATGCGCCTCACCGGGCGTCCGGAGGAGAATGTCGCGCTGGTCGAGGCCTATGCCAAAGCGCAGGGCATGTGGCGCCACGACGGCATGGCCGACCCGGTGTTCACCGACACGCTGGAACTCGACATGGGAAGCGTGACCGCCAGCCTGGCCGGGCCGAAGCGGCCGCAGGACCGCGTCAGCCTGAACAAGGTGGACGAGGTGTTCAACAGCGACCTGTTCAAGCTGTATGACCGTGAGAACAGCCACCGCGTTCCGGTCGATGGCGCCGGCCATGACATTGGCGACGGCGACGTGGTGATCGCGGCGATCACCTCATGCACCAACACCTCCAACCCGTCGGTGCTGATCGCCGCCGGCCTGGTCGCGAAAAAGGCACGCGAAAAGGGCCTGACGCGCAAGCCGTGGGTCAAGACCAGCCTGGCGCCCGGATCGCAGGTCGTGACCGACTATCTGGTCAAGTCGGGCCTTCAGGACGATCTCGACGCGATCGGGTTCAACCTGGTCGGCTATGGCTGCACCACCTGCATCGGCAATTCGGGGCCGCTGGCGGAGCCGATCAGCAAGGCGATCAACGGCAACGACATCGTCGCCGCGTCGGTCCTTTCGGGCAACCGCAACTTCGAAGGACGCGTGTCGCCGGACGTGCGCGCCAACTTCCTCGCCTCGCCGCCGCTGGTCGTCGCCTATGCGCTGAAGGGGACGGTGACGCAGGACATGGTCGAAACCCCGATCGGCGAAGGCACCGACGGGCCGGTGTACCTCAAGGACATCTGGCCGACGAACCAGGAAGTCGCCGACATGATGGCCGCGAACATCGACGACGAGATGTTCCGCTCGCGCTATTCAAACGTGTTCGAGGGCGACCAGCACTGGTCAGCCATTTCAGTCGAAGGATCAGCGACCTACAACTGGCCGGTGTCGAGCACCTATATCGCCAATCCGCCCTATTTCGACGGGATGACGATGACGCCAGCGCCGGTGAGCGACATCATCGAGGCGAAGCCGCTGGCGATCCTGGGCGATTCGATCACCACCGACCACATCAGCCCGGCCGGCAGCATCAAGGCGGACAGCCCCGCCGGCAGCTGGCTGATGGAGCGCCAGGTGAGCAAGGCGGACTTCAACAGCTATGGCGCGCGTCGCGGCAACGACAATGTCATGGTGCGCGGCACCTTTGCCAATATCCGCATCCGCAACGAGATGGTGCCGGGGGTCGAGGGCGGCATGACCGCCTATGACGGGCAGACCATGCCGATCTACGACGCGGCGATGAAGCACCGCGCCGACGGCACCCCGCTCGTGATTGTCGCGGGCAAGGAATATGGCACCGGATCGTCGCGCGACTGGGCGGCGAAGGGAACCAACCTGCTGGGCGTGCGCGCGGTGATCGTCGAAAGCTTCGAGCGGATCCACCGCTCGAACCTGGTCGGCATGGGCGTGCTTCCGCTCCAGTTCGCGGAGGGCGTCACCCGCCAGACGCTGAAGCTGGACGGCAGCGAGACCTTTACCGTCACCGGGGTCAGCGCGATCCGGCCGCGTCAGGATGTCGAGGTGAAGCTGACCCGCGCCGACGGATCGACCGAGACGTTCATGACCCGCTGCCGGATCGATACCGTCAACGAACTGGATTACTTCCTGAACGGCGGCATCCTGCAATATGTGCTGCGGAAGCTCGCGGCATGAGGTGCGCTGCGGCGCGTGCGGCGATCGGGCCTGGCGGTGCCGGGACCATCGCCGGATGCGCCGCACGCGCGGCAGCCGTCCGGGCGAACCGGGTGGCGCCGCGTCGATAACGGAAAGTCGCTGACATGATCCCAAGACCGATCATCGCCGCCACCGCCGCGATTGCGATTCTGAGCGCCGCGCCGGCGCTGGCCGAGCGCTGGCGCACCGTTCCGGGCGGGGCGAATGCGACGCTGGCGATCGACCTCGACAGCATCGCGCGGGATGGCCGGTGGCGTGTGTTCCATACGCGCACCACAACGCTGGGCGTGCAGACGACGATCTTTGGCATCGTGGCGATGGACTGTAAGGCCGGCATCACCGAACTGCGGGGCCAGGCGGCGGTCGCGGCGGGAAAAGTACTGAAAAAACGTGTTTTTCCGGCCGACAAGCGCCCGCGTCAGAAGATCGCCGATCCGGCGCGCGATGCCGCGTTCCGAATCGTGTGCGGGCAGAAACTGAAGTAACCGCGCCTCAGCCGGGCTGCGCCTGACGCTCTGCGGCGAGCGCGTCGTCCTTCGCATTGGCGCGCTGCGCCGCCTCGCGCCCCTGCACCCGATCGACAAACGCCACGAACACGTCGCGCCTGGGGATCGTCCCGAAGGCGGTTCCCCAGCCAAGATGCGCGCCGACATACAGGTCGGCTGCGGTGAAGTGATCGGCGGCGAGCCAGCCAGCCCCGACCGCGCCGACCGCCGCCTCCAGCACGTCGATCGTGCGATCGTAGCTGCCAAAGCCGAGCATCCCCTGCTTCTGCGGGTCGTCAATACTCCATCCCATCGAGCGGGAGGCCACCGCCTGTTCGAGCGGCCCCGCAGCGAAGAACAGCCAGCGATAATAGGCGCCGCGCCGGTCCAGCGGCGGCGCCAGCCCGGCATCGGGAAAGGCATCGGCCAGATAGGCGCAGATCGCCGCGCATTCGGTGACGACCGTGCCGTCATGGACGATGGCCGGCACCTTCCCCATCGGATTGACGGCGAGAAAGTCGGGACTGCGCGGGCCATAGTCGATCACGACCGTGTCATAGGCGGCGCCGGTCTCCTCCAGCATCCATCGCGCGATGCGCCCCCGCGACATCGGATTGGTATAGAGGGTGAGCGTCATCGCGTTCGTCCTTCCGTCAGGAGATCAGAGGGTCTTGCCGAACAGAGCGAGAAGACGCCCCCACGCCTTTTCGGCCTGAACCTGATTATAGGCCTGGCTGTCGGGCGGACACCATCCGTGCAGCGTGCCGGCATAGACCTCGATCTCGGCGGGCAGGCCGGCGGCGGCAAAGGCGGCGCGTACCGTCTCCTTTTCCTGCGGGTTGCGCTTGTCGTCATTCTCCGCGACCGCGAACAGGAAACTGGCCTTCATCTTCGGGACGAGCAGATGGGGGCTGTCCGGCTTGTCGGTGGCGATGCCGCCGCCGTGGAACGACGCGCCGGCGCGTACCCGGCCCGGAAGCGTCGCGGCGGTCTGCATCGTCATCGGGCCACCCATGCAATAGCCGGTGGTCCCCATGCCGCGTTTCACATCGACCTCGCGCTGCTTGTCGAGCCAGGCGCCGAAGGCCGCGGCGTCGCGCATCACCGCCTCCGGCGGCATCAGCTTGCGCCAACCCATCAGCCGTTCGCGGACCGCCGGCTGGCCGAAATTCTCACCCTCCGCCATGATCGGCGCCTTTGCCGAGCGATAGAATTGGTTGACGGTGAGCACGGCATAGCCCGACTGGGCGAGCCGGTCGGCCATCTTCCGAAAGGCCGGGCGCAGGCCCATGATGTCGGGCCAGACCAGCACCGCCGGATGTCGCCCCGCCGCCGGCGCGACGAAATAGGCGTCGGCGATGCCGTCCGGTGTCGCAATCGTCACGTCGCGGCGCTTGATCGCCTTTGCCTGTGCAGGCGCCGGCAGGAACATCGCCAGCGCCGCAGCGCCGCCCAGTCCGCCGAAATCGCGGCGCGACATCGTGCCGAACGCACGTTCATTATCGGCCTGGGTCAGATCGTCACACATGCAGCTCTCCTCGATCCCCGGCCCGAACGCGAGCCTAGCCTAGGCCGCGCGATACCACCAGACGCCGTCGCGTACCTCACGCACCGCGCGCCCCTCCACCTCCAGCCGGCGCAGATGCGCGAGCGTCTCACCGGTCGCCAGGCCCAGCATGTCGCCCTCGATCTTCCGCCGGAACATCCGGCCGAAGCAATCGATCGCGCGGCGCGGTTCGGCCAGGTGCGCATGGACGATGTCCAGCCGCTTGCGATGTTCGTCGCGCAGCGCGGCCAGGCGGACGTGCAGGCCGGTAAAGGGTTCGCCATGCGCCGGAAGGACCAGAAGGTCGCCGGGCAGCTCCATCAGCCTGTCGATCGAGGCGAACCATTCGCCCAGCGGGTCCGCCTCAGGCTCCGTAACGCCGAGCGAGACGTTCGAGCTGATCCGCGGCAGCACCTGATCGCCGGCGATCAGCAGGCCGTCATGCGCGTTCCACAGACAGGCATGTTCGGGACAATGGCCCGATCCGACCACCACCTGCCACTGCCTGTCCCCGATCGCGATCCGCTCACCATCGACGATACGGCGATAGCCGAGCGGGACCGGTGCGACCATCCGCCGCATCCGCCCGAAACCGCGCGCCGACGCCGCCGCGATCTGATCCGCATCCCAGCCGGCGGCGCGCCAGAGGGCGAGCTGCTCCTCCGGCACGTCGTCCCGTGCATCCGCGACGAGCGCCCGGAGCGTCAGCCACTCGCCGCGCGTCATCCAGAGCGGCACCCGAAACTTGCGACAGAACCAGCCGGCAAGCCCGACATGGTCGGGGTGAAAATGGGTGCAGATCACCCGCACAGGCGATCGCGATACCAGAGGATCGGCGGTGAAGAGTGCGCGCCATTCGGTCACCGCCTCCTCGACGTTCAGGCCGCTGTCCACCAGCGTCACCCCCGCCCCGTCCGCGATCAGCCAGCAATTGATATGGGCGAGCGGCCCGGGCATCGGAATTCGCACCCAATGGACCCCGGGCGCGACGGCGATCGCCGTACCGGGTTCGGGCGTCCGCGCACCGAACGGATAGGTCAAACCGCGATGGCTGGTCGCGACGAAGCTCTCATCCTCAGTCAGCGAAAAGTCGGGTACATAGGTCGGGGCGGTCATGCCCGAAACAGTGACGGCGCGGGTCCCGCTTGTCGAGACGCCGCGCCGTCCGGCACATTCGAAATTCGGGGTCGCTGCCGATCAGCGCTTGAACGGATCGACGAACCCGCCGTCGCTTTCGACGACGCCCGCATCCTCGCGCGATGCCGCCTCACGCTCGGCGCGCAGCTGTTCGAGCAGCGCCTCGCGATCGCCCTCAAGACGGGTATCGACCGGCGCCTCGATGCCGGCGGCCTTCGCCGCCTTGGCCACCGCTGCGTCCAGTTCGCGCTGGGTGGTCAGGCCCAGCGTCACCGGATCCTTGGCAACGATGTTGGCGATGTTCCAGTGGCTGCGATCGCGGATCGCGGCGATGGTGTTGCGGGTGGTGCCGATCAGCTTGCCGATCGCCCCGTCCGAAATTTCCGGGTGGTTGCGGATGATCCACGCGATGCCGTCGGGCTTGTCCTGCCGCTTGCTCACCGGAGTGTAGCGCGGCCCCTTGGTCCGGCGCACCTGCTCGGGCCCCTTGCTCATCTTCATGCGATAGTCGGGGTCCGCCTGACCCTTTTCGATTTCTTCCATCGTCAGCTCGTGCGCGCGGACCGGATCGCGACCGGTCAGCTTGGTCGCGGCGGTGTCGTCGGCGATCGCCTGAACCTCCAGGATGTGGAGACCACAGAATTCGGCGATCTGCTCGAAGCTGAGGGCGGTGTTATCGACCAGCCAGGAAGCGGTCGCGTGCGGCATGAGCGGCTGGGCCACGTCAAAGTCTCCAGAAACAATAAGGGCCGCCCTCACCGGGCGGCCGTAACGCGCCCCGATCTAGGCTTCCGCGCCGCGCGAGGCAAGCCCGGTATCGGGAAAATGCCGCACACCGCTCTTGCGTCGCGGTCATCGCTTCGTCACCTTGGCACGCGAGACTGTGCGCAAGGGAGGCGGACGCGTGGCGACGATCGCGATCTACAGTCTGAAGGGCGGCGTCGGCAAGACGACGCTGGCGGTCAATCTCGCCTGGTGCGCGGCGACGCTGTCATCGCGACAGACGCTGTTGTGGGACCTGGATCCGCAGGCGGCATCGACCTTTCTGCTGGGCGCGGACGCGAAGGCGACCAAGGCCCCGGCGCAGGCGGTGTTCACCCGCGACGTCGCAGCGGCGAAGCTGGCGCGCGCGACGGGGATCGCCCGGCTCGACCTGATCGGCGCGGATGCTTCACTCCGCTCGCTGGACCTGTTGTTCCACGAGCTGGACAAGAAGAAGCGGCTCGCCAAGCTGCTCACCCAGCTGGGCGGCGCCTATGACCAGGTCCTGCTCGATTGTCCGCCGGGGCTGACGGAAACCAGCGAACAGGTGATGCGCGCCGCCGATCTGATCGTCGTGCCGGTCATCCCCTCCCCCCTGTCCGAACGCGCGCTGGCGGAGGTTAAGGCCCATCTGGGCGGCAAGGCCGGGAAACGGCTGATGCCGGTCCATGCCATGGTCGATCGCCGCCGAAAGCTGCATGCCGAGGCGCTGGCCCGGCATCCGGATTGGCCGGTGGTGCCGATGGCGAGCGTGGTCGAGGCAATGGCAACCCGCCGCGCGCCGGTGGGCAGCTACGCACCGCGCAGCGTTGCCGGCCGCGCCTTCGCCGACCTGTGGCGCGCGGTCGAGCACCGGATCGCAGGCGGCTCCGTCAAGGCAGGGGGAACGGCGTGACCCGCCCCACCCCGCGCGCCAGCGAGCTGGACCCCGATCTGGTGTTGCGTGCCTATGCGATGGGCGTATTCCCGATGGCCGAGCATCGCGACGAGGCCAGTGTGTTCTGGGTCGAGCCGCGTCAGCGCGCGATCCTGCCGCTCGATGGGTTTCACCTGTCCCGATCGTTGCGCCGGACGCTGGTGCGCGGACGCTTTCGCATCACCGCCGACGCCGCGTTCGACCAGGTGATCGCGCTGTGCGCCCAAAGCGCCCCGGACCGGCCCGACACCTGGATCAACGCCGCGATCGAGACGGTTTTCATCGAGCTGCACCGGCGCGGTTTCGCCCATTCGGTCGAGGTGTGGGAGGGCGAGCGGCTGGCGGGCGGCCTGTACGGGCTGGCGCTCGGCCGGGCGTTTTTCGGCGAGAGCATGGTGAGCCGGGCGCGCGACGCGTCGAAGGTGGCGATCGCCGCGCTGGCCGCCCGATTGAAGGTCGGTGGATTTACGCTGCTCGACTGCCAGTTCATGACCGATCACCTCGCCTCGCTGGGCGCGGTGGAGGTGCCGCGCGACCGTTACCTGTCGCTCTTGTCGGCCTCGCTCGGCGACGGGGTGGCGGGCCTGGCGACCGGCGCGGCCGGGGTCGATGCCGATTTCGGCGCGCTCGACCGCTTGGGCGAAGCGTCACCCGACGATTCGGAGACGACCTGCCCGCCGGTTTCGGGAAAGGTCATCGCACAGCTTTTGACCCAGACATCGTAGATCGGATGCTGAACGACGTTGAGCGCCGGCTTTTCCTTGAACAGCCAGCCCGAAAAGGCGCGCGTCCATTTGTCGTCCGTACCGCGAATATCCACCTGGACGAACGCGCCGGTCGCCTGATCCCCCTCCCACGGGGCGGTCTTTTCGCATGCGCGCAGGCGGACAATCACGTCGCCGCTGCGCACCGCCTGACCCGGCTTCAGCTTGAATTCGCGGGTTTCGCTGTTGCGTTTGTTGAGCAGGCCCAGCACTGCGACCCGGTCCCTCATCGGCGTGACGCCGGTAGCCGGCGCGGCGGCCAGGCCGGAATCGACGGTCACGATGTCGCCACCTGCGGCCTCACCGCCCTTGGGCGCGACCTCGACCCGGTCGGCGGCGGCGGTCTTGTTCTGTGTGCTGCCACCGATGCCGATGCCGTCGCATGCGGCAAGCGCCAGCGGCGCCAGCAGCAGCGCGGCGGTCCGGGGACGCGACATCAGGCGCCGGGGGTCCAGGCTTCGTAATCGCCGGTCGCGCCGATCCGCGCGCCGCCCTGCTCCAGCGCGCCGGCCGGGCGATAGGCGGCGGCGGTGCCGGTCAGATTGGCGGCGGCCGGCTTTTCCCACGCGCGCACCGGCGGAAGTGCGCGATCCGGGACGTCGTCGATCTGGTGATGGAGCCAGCTCGACCAGTCGGGCGGCACCCGGCTGGCATCGTTCGACCCCTTGTAGATCACCCAGCGACGGGTCATGCCGTGCATGTCCTGCCCGCCTTCATAATAGACGTTGCCGAGCGCATCCTCGCCGACCTTGCCCATGCCGCGCAGGCCAACCCAGGTGCCGAAGGTGGATCCGTTCCACCAGGTGAAGATGTTCGCGAGGATTCCCATGGCCCGCGCTTTACGCGCCACCGCGCCCGCGGGCAACGGCGTTCATCGCTTGATGAACGCCGCGATGCCATCGACCAGCCCGGGCGCCAGCGGACGGCTGGCATCGGCATAGGTGGCAAGGTTCGCGGCGCGATCGTCGCCCTCCACCCGCTTGAGGACGTGATTCATCCCGTCGATCGACAGATAGGTGGCAGCGGGTGCGGCGGCGCGCAGCGCGTCCGCATCCGCCTGCGCCACCTGGATGTCGCGGGTGCCGCGCACGATCATTATCGGCCCCTTATACGCCCGCGCCATCGCCGCCGGATCGTGCCGGAAGACATCGATGAGGTAGATCTGCACCCCCGCAGGAAACATCGGCGCGATGACCGGGGGCAGATCGGCGGCGGGAACGGTCCTTCCCGCCTCCAGCGCGTCGAGCAGTCCGTTCAGCGAATCCAGATAGGGCGCATTTGCGGGGTTCGCGCGGAACTGTTCGCGCATGATCGTGCCGAGCGGCCGGCCGGGACCGGCGACCAGGACCAGCCCACAGACATGCGCCTGCGACCCGACGGCGGCGAGCGCAACCAGCGCGCCCTCGCTATGGCCGACCACCCAGACGCAGGACGCGCCCGTCATCGCCCGTACGCGTTCGATCCAGGCGCCGGTATCGGCCGCGTAACCGGCGATCGTCGCGCTGTTGGGATCCTTCACCGCGGCGCGACTGCCGAACATGCCGCGCTTGTCGATGCGCACGCTGCTGACACCCTTGCCGGCCAGCCCCTCGGCCAGCAGGCGCAGATAGCCCGCCGTGACCCCCATCGGGCTGTTGCCGTCGCGGTCGGTCGGCCCCGAGCCGGGGATGATCACCGCGACCGGCGCGCCCTTTCCCGCGTCGATGAAGGTGCCGGCGAGCGGCCCCTCCGGCCCCGCCGCCTCGATCGGGACGCCGGCCTGCGCACGCGCTGGCGCGGTCAGAATGGGGGCGAAGGGGGAAACGGACAGGGTGGCGACGGCTGCGGCGGCGGTCGCGAGCGAATGACGACTCATAAATTCCTCCTGAATTATGATATCATCATTAAATCAAATTCCGTACCTGGCAAGCGCGATCACCAGCTGACCTTGTCACCCGGCGAAATGCCCAGTTCCGCAGCCTTGCCGCCATTGATCTCCAGCACCGCCGCCACCGGCTCGCCCGAGCGGACCGGATCGGTCGAGAACGGCACGGTATTTTCCGCGATATGCGCGATCGTCCCGTCGGCGCGGATGAAGATGATGTCGAGCGGGCTGGGCGTATCCTTCATCCAGAAACTCGCCTCACGCGGCCCCCCGCCCTCTGCCGGATAGGGGGAGAACAGCATTCCGGCGTCGGCCGGGATGGCGGTACGGAACATCAGACCCTGCTGTTGCTGCGCGGGCGTGCGCGCCACTTCCACCTTGAAGACGTGCTTCGCCGCACCGGTGTCGATCGTCACGACCGCGTTCGCCATCGCCTGCTTCGGCGGCGCGTCGGTGGGAGCGGTGCCGCTACACGAGGGCAGCAGGGCCAGCGCGGCCAGCGCGGCAGGCAAGGCGTGGTCAGTCCGCCTCCACCACGACCGCGAGCGGCCCCTTTTCGCCCGCGACGATACGAGCACGCAGTTGTTGATCGGGTTCGACGTCATAAATCTCCGCCCGGCGCAGGGTTTCCATATGCACGAATATATCGGCGGAATCGCCGTCGCGCACCAGGAACCCATAGCCTTTCAGCCGATTGAACCATTTGACGCTCACCGGTTCGAACGGCCCCGCCGACTCGATCAGTTCCAGCCGGTCCGCACGATCGGCCGAACCGGCCCGCGCGCGCACCGGCTCGACCGCGTCGGTCAGATCGATGGACAGGATCTCGCGCGCCTGAAGTCCCCGGTCGCGCCGCACCGCGACGCATTCGATCCGCGCGCCTTCGGGCAGGCTACGCCGTCCATGGGACTGGAGCACGGAAAAATGGACCAGGATATCGCCTGCATCCGCGTCGTCGGCGACGAGGAAGCCGAAGCCACGGGTCACGTCGAACCATTTCACGACGCCGGCATGCGTTTCGCCCGGATCGACCATGTCGTGGGCGGACGCGTCGGACGACGCTTCGCCAAACCCGCTCGACACCCGCTGAACGTCGGCACGCATTACAAACTTTCCCCCTGACCGCAGACATTAACACAGCATGTCCGAAACCTGCGAATCCTTTGTGGTTAAACTTCATCAAGCAACGATTCGACGCTTTCCCCCGGATCCATGCCGGCGATCCGCCACGCCAGCGCCGGCGCATGACCGGCCCGGACCATCGCCGCGACCTGTTTCGCGATCTGCGCGCGGTCCGGCACCTGGGTGGCGAACGGACCGATCCGCCGCCGGCGCGCAAAGGCGATGGCGGTTTCGGCGGCACGCGCCGCGATCGCCGGGGCGACCGCTTCGGCATCGTCCGCACCGATGCCGGCATGGCGCAGCGCCTGGCCGACCCGGCGCGCGCCAAGGCCACGCCGCGCCATCGACGCCGCCTTTGATTCGGCATAGAGGCGATCGTCGATATAGCCGCGTTCGGCGAAGCGTTCGGCGATCGCGACGGGATCGACGGCATCGCCCTCCCACCCCCGCTCGCGGATTTTCCGCGCCAGATAGGCGGCGAGTTTCCCTTGCGTGGTGGCGAACCGCTCGACATAGCGCAGCGCCAACCGCTCCAGCGCGGCGGCGTCGAGAGGCGGCGGAGGACGGCGATCGCGGCGCATGCGCCTTGTTTGTGCCACACTGCCAACCGAATTTGAACGACAGTGCGTAGCAGTGCCGCCCGCATTTCCGATGTGGGGCCGAACGTCATCGAACGGCGGGCTGCCTGTCACGATCAGGGGCACGGATTGAAATATGGCTTTGAACGTCAAGGATCAGGTCGAAACGAACGGTGCGGCGTTGCAGCCGACGCCGACCGACGACACCCTTCCCCGCCGCTTGGCGGAATTCGCGACGCTGGGCGATGCGCTCGACTATGCGGCGCAGGGCGAGCGCGGCCTGAATTTCCATGACGCGCGCGGCACGCTGACCCGTGCCTATCCCTATCGCGAGATGCGCGCGGACGCGCTGGAACAGGCGTATCGCCTGATCGCGGCGGGCGTGAAGCCCGAGGACCGGATCGCGATGATCGCCGAGACCGGGACCGAATTCGCGGCGCTGTTCTTTGGTGTGATCTATGCCGGCGCGTGGCCGGTTCCGCTACCGCTGCCGACCAGCTTTGGTGGCAGCCAGCATTATATCGACCAGCTTTCGGTGCAACTCGACAGCTGCGACCCCAAGATGCTGTTCTACCCCGCCGAACTGGCGGCGATGGCGGGCGAGGCCGCCCGCATGAAAAATGTCGATGGGATCGACTGGGAGAGCTTTGCGACCCGCGACGCCCCCGAAGCGGCGCTGCCCCAGGCGAGCACCCACGATATCGCCTATCTGCAATATTCAAGCGGATCGACGCGCTTTCCGCACGGCGTCGCGATCACGCACCACGCGCTGCTCAACAACCTGTCGGCGCACAGCCACGGCATGCATCTTCAGGAAGGCGACCGCTGCGTTTCCTGGCTGCCCTGGTATCACGACATGGGGCTGGTCGGCTGCTTCCTGTCGGTCGTCGCGAACCAGGTGTCGACCGATTATCTCAAGACCGAGGATTTCGCCCGCCGCCCCCTGGCCTGGCTCGATCTGATCAGCCGGAACAAGGGGACCACCCTCTCCTATTCGCCCACCTTTGGCTACGACATCTGCGCGCGACGCATGTCGAGCCAGACCAAGGCGTCGGACCGGTTCGACCTGTCGCGCTGGCGCGTGGCGGGCAATGGCGCCGACATGATCCGGCCGGACGTCATGCAATCGTTCGTCGATGCGTTCGCCGATGCCGGGTTCCAGGCGTCGGCCTTCCTGCCGAGCTATGGCCTGGCCGAGGCGACGCTGGCGGTATCGATCATGCCGCCGGGCGAAGGCATCGTCGTCGAACTGGTCGAGGAGACGCAGCTTTCCGGTGGCGATCATGGCGGCGACCGCCCCCAGCGGTTCCGCGCGATCGTGAACTGCGGCAAGCCGGTCAAGGACATGGAGATCGAGATTCGCGAGGAAGACGGCACTCCGCTTCCCGAAAAGGCGATCGGCAAGGTGTGGTGCCGTGGCCCGAGCGTCATGGTCGGCTATTTCCGCGATCCCGAATCGACCGCCGCCTGCATGCAGGACGGCTGGCTCGATACCGGTGATATGGGTTATATCTCAGAAGGTTATATCTATATCGTCGGGCGAGCGAAGGACATGATCATCGTCAATGGCAAGAACCATTGGCCGCAGGACATCGAATGGGCGGTCGAGCAGCTGCCCGGGTTCAAACAGGGCGACATCGCCGCCTTCGCGATCACCACGCCGGGGGGTGAGGAAACCCCCGCCGTGCTGGTTCAGTGCCGCACGAGCGACGATTCCGAACGTCAGAAGCTGCGCGAGGAAATCCGCGAGCGCGTGCGTACCGTGACCGGTATGAATTGCGTCATCGAGTTGATCCCCCCGCGCACGTTGCCCCGGACGAGCTCTGGCAAGCTGAGCCGGGCGAAGGCGCGCAACCTGTATCTCGCGGGCGAGATCAAGCCTTACGACATCGCCGCCTGATCCGTCGCCGCCGGTGCGCCGGCGCGAGGCAAAACGCGAGGCAAAAAATGTCTCCGTTTTCGACGGGGGCCTAACCTCTCGCTAACCTGCCTGCGGCTATACCCGTGGGGTGACGAGCCAGACGACTTCCCAATTCGCGAAGCCGCGCATCGATGTGCGTGCGCTGCTTGGCCTGTACGATCCGGCGGACACCACCGACTGGGGGCCGATCCGCGCCGCCCAGATGAATGCCGGCAGCCAGATGGCGCTCTTCATGCTTGCCGCGAACGTCGTCGGCGCGGCGCTCGTCACCCTCAATTTCGCGCACAAGGTGCCGCTGTGGCAGCTGGCGAGCTGGGGCGCGCTGGTCGCGGCGGTCGGCGTCACCGTCGCATTCCGCCGGCTTGCGGTGCGCCATCGGACCGAGCGGATCGCATCGCTGCGTGACGTGCGCGATACGGTGCTCGACGGGATCGCGCTGGGCGCGGTCTGGTCGATCGCGCCGTTCCTGTTCCTGCCGCTCGCCGACGCCGAAACCGCGCTGGGCCTGTGGATCGTGCTGTCGATCCTGATGGCGGCGTCGGCATTCGCGATGGCGGCGCTGCCGCTCGCGACGATCGGGTTCCTTGCGGTGCTGGGCGGATCGGGTGCCGCGTCGCTGGCGCTGATCGCCGCGCCAGCGCTCGCCGCTGCGTCGCTATTCTTCACGACGCTGCTCATCATCTCCTGTTACGCGCGGGGCAAGGCGCTGGTCGTGATCCGCGCGAACGAGATCGCCCTGGGCGAACGCGACGAGACGGTCAGCCTGCTGCTGCGCGAATTCGAGGACAAATCCGCCGACTGGCTGTGGGAAACCGATGCGCAACGCCGCGTCATCCGCGCCAATCCGCGCTTCGCAGTGTCGCTGGGCGTCGATCCGAAGGCGATCAACGGCATGCCGTTCCTCCAGATTCTGGCCGGCACCGCGTGGGAGAGCGGGAATTTCGCCGACGGTCTGCGCCAGATGGCCGAGCATCTCAAGAAGCGCGAGCCGTTCCGCGACCTGCTGCTGCCGGTCTATATCGACGGCACCGAACGCTGGTGGGAAATGACCGGATCGCCGCGCTTCAACGAGGAGGGCGGCTATATCGGCTTTCGCGGCGTCGGATCGGACGTCACCGAAGCCCGCGAATCGGCCAACCAGATCAGCCGGATGGCGCGCTACGACACGCTGACCGGCCTGCCCAACCGGCTGCTGATCAACGAGACGCTGGGCGTCGCGATGGCGGAGGCCGAGAAATGGGGATCGCGCTGCGCGTTCATGATGATCGACCTCGACCGGTTCAAGGCGGTGAACGACACGCTGGGCCACCCGGTCGGCGATCGCCTGTTGATGCGGGTTTCGGAACGACTGAAGCAGCTGATGAGCGCGCGCGAGATGATCGGGCGGCTTGGCGGCGACGAATTCGCGGTCGTGGTAAGCGATGCGAGCGACACCGCCAGCGTCGAGCAGCTCGCCCACACGATCATCGAGGTGCTGTCCCAGCCCTATGACGTCGATCAGCACACACTGTATATCGGCGCCAGCGTCGGCCTCGCGATCGGGCCGCGCGACGGCCGCACGGCGGAAATGCTGATCCGCTCCGCCGATCTGGCGCTCTATCGTTCGAAGGATGCCGGCGGCGGCGTATATCACGCCTATGAGCCGCAGCTGCACGTCGAGGCCGAGGAACGCCGGGTGCTGGAAATGGCGTTGCGCGCGGCGCTGGAGAATGACGAATTCCACCTGCTCTACCAGCCGGTGGTCCAGGCCGGGACCGGCGCGCTGATGGGGTTCGAGGCGCTGTTGCGCTGGACGCATCCCGAGCTGGGAAATATTTCGCCGGCCAAGTTCGTTCCGCTGGCGGAGGATGCGCGGCTGATCGCGCCGATCGGCGAATGGGTGCTGCGCGCCGCCTGTGTCGAGGCGGCACGCTGGGACGATCCGATCCGCGTTGCGGTGAACGTCAGCCCGGAACAGCTGCACAATCCCGCCTTCGCCTCATTCGTCGCCGCCGCGCTGCGCGATTCGGGGCTGCGGCCCGACCGGCTCGAACTGGAGGTGACCGAAAGCGTCTTCATGCGTGAGGGGACTGCGGCGGTGCAGACGCTGGAGGCGATTCTCGACATGGGCGTGCGCCTGAGCCTGGACGATTTCGGCACCGGCTATTCTTCGCTCGGCTATCTCAGCCGCACGCGATTTTCCTCGATCAAGGTCGATCGCAGCTTCGTCCAGGGCGCGTCGAAAGGCAGCAAGGAAGCGATCGCGATCATCCGCGCCGTCGTCGCGCTGGCCGACAGCCTGGGCATGGCGACCACCGCCGAGGGCGTGGAGACCGAGGACGAGCATCGCATGATTCAGGCGCTGGGCTGCACCAAGGTTCAGGGCTATTATTTCGGGCGTCCGCTTCCCGTGCTGGAGGCGCGCGGCCTTGCCGTTCGCGATTCCCGCGGAAGCACGAGCGTCGCCGCCTGACCGCGATTTGCGCGACCCCGCGATCGGATGCTTGCCCCCGCCCCGCACCGCCGCTAAAGCGCTCCACCGCACAGGGGTGTAGCTCAGCTGGTTAGAGCGTCGGTCTCCAAAACCGAAGGCCCTCGGTTCGAATCCGAGCTCCCCTGCCATCCTTTCGACCCGGGCAAAGGTCTCCCTGCATGTTCCGCGCGCTCTATGACTGGACGCTCAGGCTCGCCGGACACCGCCATGCCGACCGGTACATGGCCGCGGTCTCGTTCGCCGAATCGAGCTTTTTCCCGATCCCGCCCGACGTGATGCTGGTGCCGATGATCCTCGCCCGGCGCGATCAGGCATATCGGATCGCCGCGATCTGCACCCTCGCGTCGGTACTGGGCGGCATGCTGGGCTATGCGATCGGGTACTTCCTGTACGAGAGCGTCGGCCAGTGGCTGATCCACGTCTATGGCATGGGCGACAAGATTGCCGATGCGCGCGCGTGGTTCGCCAAATGGGGCGCGGCGGTGATCCTGATCAAGGGGCTGACCCCGATCCCGTTCAAGCTGGTGACGATCGTCAGCGGGGTGATGGAATTCAACTTCGCGATCTTCGTCGTCACCGCGGCGATCACCCGCGGCGCGCGCTTCTTCCTGGTCGCCTATCTGCTCAAGAAGTTCGGCGAACCGGTGCAGAAGGTGCTGGAGGAGCGGCTGAACCTGATCGGATGGATCGTGCTGGCCGCGCTGATCGGCGGGTTCGCGCTCGTCGCGCTGGTATGAGCGCGGCGGAAACGCGCGCGCTGGTCGAACGCTATTACGATGCGTTCAACGCCGGCGACCGCGACGGCATGCTCGCGTGCCTGACCGACGACGTGGCGCACGATATCAATCAGGGCGAGTGCCAGACCGGCAAGGCGGCGTTCGCCGCGTTCCTGGCGCATATGGACCGGTGCTATCGCGAGCGGCTGGACGACATCGTCGTGATGACCTCGCCCGACGGCGCACATGCCGCCGCGCGCTTTACCGTTCACGGCGATTATCTGGCGACCGACCCCGGCCTGCCGCCGGCGACGGGACAACATTATGTGCTGCCCGCCGGCGCGTTTTTCGAGAGTCGTGACGGGGCGATCGCGCGCGTTGCCGTGCATTACAATCTGGCGGACTGGATACGCCAGGTCGGCGGGTGACGCGCGCATGACGGTCGAGGTTCGCGCGCTCGACGCCGATGAGGTGCAGGCGCGGCTGACCGACCTGGCGCGATTGCGGATCACGGTGTTCCGCGCGTGGCCGTATCTGTACGATGGCGATACCGATTATGAGGCGCGCTACCTTAGCGCCTTCGCCACCGCCCCCGGCGCGACGCTCGTCGCCGCCGTTGCCGGGCGGGAGATTGTGGGAATGGCCACCGCATCGCCGATGGCGGCACAGGAAGCCGCGATCCGCGAACCGGTGGCGGCGCACGGCATCGATCCGGATGTGACCTGGTATTTCGGCGAATCGGTGCTGTTGCCGCGCTGGCATGGACGGGGCGTCGGCCACCGATTCTTCGACCTGCGCGAGGCCGCGGCCCGACGCGCGGGTGCGCGCGCGGCGATGTTCTGCGCGGTGATCCGGGAGGACAAGGACCCCCGCCGCCCGGCCGGTGCGCGCGACCTCCACCCCTTCTGGATCGCGCGCGGCTATGCGCCGGTGCCGGGGCTGGCCTGCCGGATGCGGTGGCGGGAGGTGGGCGAGCGAGACGAATCGGATCATCGGCTGCAATTCTGGCGACGACCGTTCTGAGCATTTCCTGGCGCGGATCGCGTCGCGGCCTCATCTCGATCGGACCGCCACCGAAACTGTCGCAAATTTCCCACGCCTTCGCGGAAACTTACCGCAAGTGCGAAAATATCTGTTGCTTGTCTTCGCAAGGTCATCAATGGACGTGATGCACGCTTTGGCCAACAGCTCTGGCGTGACGCCGGCTTTGCCCGGATTTATTGAAGGAAGACGTGATGAGCATGAAAAAGATTGCGGCTGCGGCTTCCGCCGCGCTGCTGCTTGCCAGCACCGCCGGTGTTGCGCAGGCGAGCTCGGCCCAGTCGCTGAGCCTGTCGAACGCCCGCGTTTCGACGACCTCGACCAAGGATGAAGACGCCATTGGCTCGATGAGCCCGCTGATCATCATCGGCGGCATCATCGGCACGTTGGCGATCCTCGAGATCACCGGCGTGATCGACATCTTCTCCGACAGCCCCTAGGCTTTCGAAACATCGCGATGATGGGGAAATGGCGGCTTTGGCCGCCATTTCTTTTTTGTGCGACGCCCATCCAGTGTGCGGCACGAGGCCGACCCCACGGTCCATCGCATACATGTCTCCCCACGACCCGATCCCCGATATCTTCGGAACCATGCCCGCGCGCGGCCATTGATATGGTGTACGCGCCGGATCGCGAGCCTTTCGATGGCGACCCATTGTCAGGTCCTGACCGAAGCCGCGCGCGGACGCAGGCGATAGAGCCACGTCACACACTCGCTTCATCGGAGGACGACATGCTCAAGAAGATTTTCGCAACCCTGATCGCGACGCTGTCTCTGTTTGGCGCCACCATGGCCCAGGCATCGTCGGCGCAGTCGCTCAGCCTGGCAAACAGCCCGGTGGTCAGCACCCGCGCCGCCACCAGCGGGGGCGAGGGCAGCGATGCCGTGGCCGGAGCCGGCGCCTATGCGCTCGGCGCGATCGTGGCGGGTCTGGCGATCTGGGGCCTGGTCGAGATCATCGACAGCTCCGACAGCCCGTAACCGGTCGCGATCGGAACGATCAGGGCGCTTCCTCACCGGGAAGCGCCCTTTTTCGTCCCTGCTGCGCGCGTGCGCGACCCCCTTGCCCCCCGCCATGCGAGTCGCTAGATACCGGCCCCAATCCGACAGCGTGATGGGTCTTCGCCGGGTCTCTTGAACGAGGGACCGGGCGGCGGAACCTGTCCCGCGAACGGGCAACAATTTTGCGAGGCATCAGGTGGCCAAGACCAGTCCGCTCGAATTCATGCGCCAGGTACAGGCCGAGACCAAGAAGGTCGTGTGGCCGACCCGCCGCGAGACGATCATGACCGCCGTCATGGTGTTCATCATGGCGTCGCTGCTGGGCGTGTTCTTCTTTGGGGTGGATCACGCGTTCGACGCGATCGTCCGCTTCCTGCTCAGCCTCGCAAGCTAACCGCCGGATACGGGAAAACAGACAATGGCGCGCTGGTACATCATTCACGCCTATTCGGGCTTTGAGAACAAGGTGCGGGAGCAGATCCTGGCCGATGCGACGCGGCTGGGCCTCGACGCGCTGGTCGAATCGGTCGAGGTTCCGACCGAGACGGTGACCGAAGTGCGCCGTGGCAAGAAGGTGCAGAGCGAGCGGAAATTCTTTCCCGGCTATGTCCTCGCCAAGCTGAACATGAACGACGACGTCTATCACCTGGTGAAGAACACGCCGAAGGTGACGGGATTCCTGGGCTCATCGGGCAAGCCGCAGCCGATCAGCGAGGCCGAGGCCGCACGCATCCTGAACACCAAGGAAGAGGCGGCCGCCGCGCCCAAGCAGCAGATCAAGGTCGATTACGAGATCGGCGATGCGGTCAAGGTTCTGGAAGGCCCGTTCGCGAGCTTCAACGGCGTGGTCGAGGAACTGGACTTCGACAAGTCGAAGGTGAAGGTTTCGGTGTCCATCTTTGGGCGCGCGACCCCCGTCGAACTGGACTTCGATCAGGTCGAGCGGTCGAAATGATCGACTGACCCGATCGGGTTACGACATAAAACAGGCCGGGGCGGCGACGCTCCGGCCTTTTTCGTTCGGATATGGCGCGTCGATGCGCTCGAAAATCCACCATTGACTCCAAAATCTATATATGTAGATTTTCTGAGATGACCGGTGTCCGCAAACCCTCGAAAAAGATGCGCCAGCTTCTCGACGCGCTGCTGAAGCGGCGAACCGACTGGCAATATGGCTATGACCTGATGAAGCAGACCGGCCTGATGTCCGGAACCATCTACCCGCTGTTGATGCGCATGACCGACCAGGGATTGGTCGAGGCCGAGTGGCACGCGCCCGCGCAGCCCGGTCGCCCTCCGCGACACGCATATCGCCTCACGGCCGCCGGACTGGCGCTGGCACTGGAGATGCCCGGCACCCCCTCCCTGCCCCCATCGAAGGAATCGCTGGCATGAAACGGATGCTCTCCCGCGCGATCATGGCGGTGGCGACATGCTGCATGGATGAAAATCGGCAACCATGGTCGCTGGCAATGCGGGGGGAATTCGAAGAGGCGATTGCAGAAGGAAAGCCGCTGCGTTTCGCGCTCGGCTGTCTGGCGGCGGCATGGCAGGACATGGCCATGCGCGAAACCGGCCGGTTCACCCTGACCGGCTATGCACTGGTGCTCGGCGTGATGCTTCCCATGGCGGCGATCCAGCTGGGATGCGCGCTTTTCGACTTTCCGTACCTGTATCCCGGCCAGTCGGGACTGCGCGGCGCGATGCTGGAAGGGCGGGCGCACGAGCCGCTTTTGCGCGGCGTGTATCAGGCCGCCACGCCGTCCATCCTGTTTCTTCAGCTTCTGCTTGCCGCAGGGCATTTCCGGATTGCCTGGGTCATGCTCGAACGTGACTGGCAACGGGTGGCCCGAATCGGCACGTGGATGGGCGCGGCCACCCTGACGCTGATGCTTTTCATGAGCGTCCTGTTCCTCGATTGCTCGCGCGCGCTTTTTCAGGCGGCGTTGCTGGCGATCGAACTGGCAACGGTGGCGCTGGTCGCGAAACGCCATGCCCAGATGTCTCCGGGCGTCATTCCGGCCGACCGATAATCGACCCCGACAAGCCTGCGGGTGGATGACGCCCGAATTGTGTCCCGAAGACATTCGAACCGCTTCTTACGCCCAGTGAAAGAGGAGAAACGCAATGGTCAGCATCCACCTGTCGATCCGGACATCCTTTGCCCTGATCACCTGTGCGGCGGCAATCGCCACCACCGCGCACGCTCGCACGCCCGCCGACGCGCGCGGGATCGCAGAAACCGCGACGTCGCCCGCACAGACATCGCCCGCGCAATCGCCGTTCCTGGGCGAATGGGAGCTCGATCTGACGCGGATGCCGGGCAATTACGGCCCGCCCCCCAGGAAAGTGACCTACAGCTTTCGCGACATCGGCGAGGGCCAGTGGCGGACGACGATCGAGATCGTGGCGCCTGACGCGTCCGTCAGGAAGGTTTCGATCCGGTATCGCCGCGACGGCCAGCCCGCCCAGAGTCAGGGCGACAATGTCGATGGTGACAGCGCGGCGCTGCTATCGCCGGCTTCGGACGTTCTCGTCATGAGTATCGCGAAGGACGGGCATCTGGGGTCGGTACGCACCTATTCGATTTCCGCCAATGGTGAGGAAATGACCGAATCGGCAGCCTCCGTGGACCAGAACGGCGCGCCATTCGTCCGCGTCTTTCATTTCCGGCGCGTGCGATCGAGCTGACGCGGCCGCTCGGGGGGGCGTCCCGTTCCCGCTCGAATGCCCCTGGCGCACGAACATCTGTCCGCGCTCACTCGATCGGGCGGGCATTGTCCAGCAAGTCGTCCTTGTGGGGTTCGGCGCGCTCTTCCTCGACCAGCTTCTGGATATGGGCGTCGGGCGCGGCGTCCTCGTCGGCGGCGGGAGGAGGGCTGGGCGGGCGCGTGTCGCGGGCCGGCCCGGGGCCGCCGACGCCCTCCAGCGGGAGCGGCGCGCCCTGATCGAAACGGAGGCGGTAGATCGGCTCGGGCAGTGCGAACCCCGCCTGTTCGAGCGCGCGTTTGGCGGCGTCGAGCGCCAGGCTGCGGCCCTTGTAGAAATCGGTCTCGCCCTGATTCACCCAGCCGTAGAAGCGCAGCACGATGTTCGAATCGCCGACATCCCGGATGATCGCGCTCGCCCTGGGCGTGTCGAGGACGAAAGCCAGCGCCCGGATCGCCGCAAGCCCCACCCCCATCGCCGCGACCGGATCGTCATCGGCATCGACGCCCAGATCGAATTCGAACCGGCGTTCGGGATTGCGCGTGTAGTTCAGGATCACCGATTTGAAGACGGTCGAGTTGGGAATGCGCAGGTGATTGCCGTCGAGCGTCATCAGGATCGTCGCCCGGCTGGTGAGGCGAACGACGCGGCCTTCACTCCCCTCGATCACGACATGATCGTTGGCGCGGAACGGCTGACGCAGGCTGAGCATCAGGCTGGACACGTAATTGTCCACCGTGTCGCGGACCGCGAATCCGATCGCGATGCCGATCACTCCCGCCCCGCCCAGCACCGCGCCGAGCAGCGCCGTCGCACCGAGCAGCTGAAGCCCGACGATCATGCCGGTGACGATGAAGACGAAGCGCACCAGCGTCGCGATCAGCTCTGCAAGGAATGGGTTACGGCTGATCCGCCGCCACAGCGCCCCCCACGCGGCGAGCAGGTGGCCCAGCACCCCGATCACCAGCGCGATGGCAAGCGCGACCCCGGCAAGCGGCAATGCGCGCACGATCCCGCGCACATCGTCGCGAAACTGGCTGAGCGCGGGGGTCAGGTTGGTATCGACCTTCAGGTCGCGCTCGATCCCGTTCTGGACCGTGACGACGCCGGCGACGCGGGCGGCGATCGCTTCCGCACGATCGACATCCGCCGCCGTGGGGACGGTGCCGCCGAGGGTGACGACGCCAGCCGACACGCGCACGGTGACGGTACGCAGCGCCTCGATCTCGGCAAAGATGCTGCGGATGCGGGTGCGGATATCCGAATCCGACGACGCCTCGGCGCGGGCGGCGATCGCAGGCTCGGCCTTCGCTTCGGCCGCCGGGGTCGCCGTCGCGCCGGTCAGCGCCGACAGGTCCTGCGCCGATGCCGGTCCCGCGAGCGCGAGAAGCATCGCAACGCACGCGGCCCACAGCCCCGTCAGCGCGGCCCGATCGATCCGAACGCCTTCGAACATCCGGACGACCTATGCCATGATTTGCGCGCGGAACCCAGCGGCAGGCCCGACATGGCCGAAGGCAGGGCAGCACGCGGCAGCGGTTATCGGCGAATTCGGCCCATGGAGGCATTCGTCCGCGCCCATTTCCCGCGTTGCAATTCGGGCCGCTTCGCGCTAGGGGGCCGCCCTTCCAGCGCGACAGCATTGGATCCGCCGCGGGAGCCTCCGGTATCGATCGGGGGCGTTTGAACCGCTTAACTTGAACCGGGCGCGGGCGTTTGCCGCCGCGTCCAGCGACAGAGTGAGAGACATGGCCAAGAAAATTACCGGCTATATCAAGCTCCAGGTGCCTGCCGGCGCCGCCAACCCCTCGCCGCCGATCGGTCCGGCGCTGGGCCAGCGTGGCGTGAACATCATGGAGTTCTGCAAGGCGTTCAACGCCGCCACCGACGGTCAGGAAAAGGGTACGCCCCTCCCCACCATCATCACCGTCTATGCCGACCGCAGCTTCTCGTTCGAGACGAAGCAGCCGCCGGCCACCTACCTGATCAAGAAGGCCGCGAACCTGAAATCGGGTTCGAAGGAGCCGGGCAAGGTTTCCGCCGGAAAGATCAAGCGTTCGCAGCTCGCCGAGATCGCGACCGCGAAGATGAAGGATCTGAACGCCAACGATATCGACGCGGCGACCCGCATCATCGAAGGCTCCGCCCGCGCGATGGGCCTCGAAGTGGTGGAGGGCTGAACCGATGGCCAAGCTGAGCAAGAAGCAGAAGTCGCAGGCCGACAGCGTCGATCGCGAGAAGCTGTATTCGGTCGAGGAAGCGATCGCGCTGGCAAAGGCGAACGCCACCGCCAAGTTCGACGAAACGATCGAGGTCGCGCTGAACCTGGGTGTCGATCCGCGTCACGCCGACCAGATGGTCCGCGGCGTGGTGACGCTGCCCAAGGGGACCGGCAAGACCGTGCGCGTCGGCGTGTTCGCCAAGGGCGCCAAGGCCGATGAGGCCAAGGAAGCGGGCGCGGACGTGGTCGGCGCCGAAGACCTGCTGGAGATCGTGCAGGGCGGCAAGATCGAGTTCGATCGCTGCATCGCGACCCCGGACATGATGGGTCTGGTCGGCCGTCTGGGCAAGGTGCTGGGTCCCAAGGGCCTGATGCCGAACCCGAAGCTGGGTACCGTGACGATGAACGTCGCCGAAGCCGTGAAGGCGGCGAAGGGCGGCCAGGTCGAATATCGCGTCGAAAAGGCCGGCATCATTCATTCGGGCATCGGCAAGGCGTCGTTCCCGGCCGAGGACCTGCGCGCCAATTTCGATGCGCTGGTCGATGCGGTGGTCAAGGCCAAGCCGTCGGGCGCCAAGGGCAAGTATCTGCGCAAGGCCGCGGTCTCGTCCTCGATGGGTCCGGGCGTGAAGATCGACGTCGCGGACGTATCGGCAGCGTAAACGCGCGCCACGCGATGACATGAAAAAGGAGGGGGGCCGGGAGCGATCCTGGTCCCCCTCACTCGTTTAATCGAGCCGGTTCCCGCCCGTTCCCCGGCCCGGCCGCCACGGGATGCCGGCCCCGGGCGACCGGACGAGGGAACGGCACGAACAGCCTCCGCGCAAGCGGACCGAACAAAGACGGATGCACATGCCTTTCCCCGGAATTCCCGATCACCTGTCCGACGCCCTGACCGCGCGCGGATATGAGGCGTTGACCCCCGTGCAGGCGGCGGTGGTCGAGGACGACGCGCGCGGGCGCGACCTGCTCGTTTCGGCGCAGACCGGATCGGGCAAGACCGTCGCGTTCGGTATCGCGATCGCCGACGAGTTGCTGGAAGATGGCGCCCTGCCCGCCCCCGGCCTGCCGACGGCGCTGGCGATCGCGCCGACCCGCGAACTGGCGTTGCAGGTGGCCAAGGAACTGGGCTGGCTCTACGCGGCGGCCGGAGCGCGGATCGCGACCTGTGTGGGCGGCATGGATGCGTCGCGCGAGCGGCGGGCGCTGTCGCACGGGGTGCATATCGTGGTCGGCACGCCGGGCCGGCTTCGCGACCATCTGGAGCGCGGCGCGCTGGACCTGTCCGCCGTGCGCGCGGTGGTGCTGGACGAAGCCGACGAGATGCTCGACATGGGCTTTCGCGAAGAACTTGAGGCGCTGCTCGACGCGACGCCGGAGGATCGCCGCACGCTGCTGTTCAGCGCGACGATGCCCAAGCCGATCGTGGCGCTGGCCCGCCGCTATCAGCGCGACGCGCACCGTATCTCGACCGTGGGTGAGGATCGCGGCCATGGCGATATCAGCTATCAGGCGATCGCCGTCGCGCCGGCGGATATCGAACATGCGGTTATCAACCTGTTGCGCTATCACGAGGCGGAGACGGCGATCCTGTTCTGTGCGACGCGGGACAATGTGCGCCACCTCCACGCCAATCTGGTCGAGCGGGGCTTTGCGGCGGTGGCGCTGTCCGGCGAGCATAGCCAGAGCGAGCGCAACCACGCGCTTCAGGCGCTGCGCGATCGCCGCGCGCGGGTGTGCGTGGCGACCGATGTCGCGGCGCGCGGGATCGACCTGCCGACGCTGAGCCTGGTCATCCATGTCGAACTGCCGCGCGATGCCGAGACGTTGCAGCACCGGTCCGGCCGGACCGGGCGCGCGGGGAAGAAGGGAACGGCGGTGCTGATCGTCCCCTATCCGCGTCGCCGCCGGGTCGAGATGACGCTGAAACAGGCGCGGATCGCGGCCGAGTGGCTGCCGGTTCCGGGTGTCGAGGACATTCGGGCGAAGGATCGCGAACGGCTGATCGACCGGATCACCGCGCTGGTCGAGGTGGAGGAGGACGACCGCGCCCTCGCCGCCGAGTTGATGACGCGAATGTCGCCCGAGGAGATCGCGCAGGCGCTGGTCCGCGCGCACCGCGCCGCCCTGCCTGCGCCCGAGGAACTGGTCGATCGCGGCCCCACCGATCAACGCGGACCGGTTCATCGCCCGGGATTCGACGATGTCGTCTGGTTCGCGATGAATGTCGGCCGGCGACAGAATGCCGACCCGCGCTGGATCCTGCCGCTGATCTGTCGTCGCGGCCATGTGACCAAGAGCGAGATCGGCGCGATCCGCATCGGCGCGGGCGAAACCCGGTTCCAGGTGCCGCGCGCGCTGGCCGACCGGTTCATGAAGGCGGTCGCCAAGTCGGCGGAGGGCGATGACGATGTGCTGATCCAGCCGGCCGAAGGGCCGCCGCCGCCGGGAACGCGGGGCGACCATGCGCCGCGCCACGGCAAGCCGCGCGACCACAGCCGGCCGATGCACCGCGCGCGCCCCGCAAAGCCGCACCGGGGCAAGCCGGGGAAGAAGTGAGTCCGATCACGGACATCGTCGCCCCGGAGCCGCTCGCCTGGCCAGCGCATGTTGCGCCAGGGACCGCGCAACACGTCCGGAAGGACGGGGCGGGTTGGTGAGCGGGGTTCGCATCCTGGTCGATGCCGATGCCTGTCCGGTCAAGGACGAGGTGTACAAGGTGGCGTGGCGGCGGGCGGTGCCGGTAGTCATCGTCGCCAACAGCCATATCCGCATCCCGGACCATCCGCTGATCGCGCGCGAGATCGTATCGGACCGGTTCGACGCCGCGGACGACTGGATCGCGGAGCGGGCCGACGCCCGCTGCGTGGTGGTGACCGCCGACATCCTCCTCGCCGACCGCTGCCTGAAAGCCGGGGCGAGCGTGATCGCCCCCAACGGCAAGCCCTTCACGCACGCATCGATCGGATCGGCGATCGCGACGCGGGCGATCATGGCCGACCTGCGCGCGGGCGGCGATCAGATCGGCGGGCCGCCGCCGTTCCGCAAGGAGGATCGGTCGCGGTTCCTGTCGGCGCTGGACGAGGCACTGGTCCGGCTCGCGCGATCGCGATAGCGGTGCGTGGGCGGGTGACTTTCGCGCGTTCGCCGCCTATCATCGCCACGACTGCTGACGGGAGTTCTGTTTTCGATGTTCGCACGTTCCGGGCCGCCGATGGTCGCGGCCTTGCTTGGCCTGACCCTTTCCGCGAGCGCACTGGCGCAACAGGCGCCGGCACCCGTCCCTTCCCCCACAGCCACGCCCGCCGCGCAACAGCCGGGCGCGCCGGTGACCTTTGCCCCACAGATCGCGCCGATCGAACTGCCATTGCCGACGCTGACCAGCGAACAGGCGGCGCAGCTGCGCCAGCTGATCGCGCAGGGACGGATCGCGCAGGGGCTTCGCTATTCGAGCGTCGAGGCGGAAAAGCTGCCCGCCGACGACACCGCGCTGGTCAGGACCGCGCTGGACTATGCCCGCGCGCTGCATATCGGGCGGCTCGATCCGTCGGACTTTCAGGAGGACTGGGCGCTGCGCCCCGCCGCCTGGGACCCGCTGCCCGGGTTCAGCAAGGCGGTGGCGGAAAACCGCATCGCCCAGTGGTTCGCCAACCTGACCCCGCCCTATGCGGGCTATGAAACGCTGCGCCAGGGCCTGGCTCGCTATCGCCTGATCGCCGCCGCCGGCGGGTGGAGCACGCTGGCCGCCGGTCCCGACCTGTCGGTCGGATCGAGCGGCGCGCGCGTCGCCGCGCTGCGCAAGCGGCTGGCGGTGGAGGACGACACCACCCCCGCCGGCGGCGACAGTTTCGACGCCGCGCTGAAGGAAGCGGTGGTGCGGGCGCAGCGGCGCTATGGCCTGGCCCCGACCGGCGTCGTGTCAAAGGGGACGCTGGCCGCGCTCAACGTGCCGGTCGAGCAGCGGGTCCGCCAGATCATGGCCAATATGGAACGCTGGCGCTGGATGCCGCAGACGATGCCGACCGACCGTATCCAGGTGAATATCGCCGCCGCGCAGGTCGCGGTGTTCGAAGGCGACACGCCGGTCATGTCGATGCGCGGCGTCACCGGGCGGCCGGGCGGCGGCGAGACGCCGATGCTGTCGTCGATGATCCATTCGGTGGTGCTGAACCCGCCGTGGAACGTGCCGGCCGGCATCGCCCAGCGCGAGCTGTTTCCCAAGGGCGCCGCCTATCTGGCGGCCAACGGGTTCAAGGTGATCGGCACCGGTCCTGGCCGCCGGTTGCAGCAACAGCCGTCGCATTCGGCGCTGGGCAAGTACAAGTTCGATTTCGCCAACCCGTTCGCCGTCTATCTGCACGACACGCCGAGCAAGGGGACGTTCAGCCGCTATGACCGGCTGGCCAGCCATGGCTGCATCCGGCTGGAGCGGCCGGGCGATCTGGCGCGCCTGTTGCTGGAGGGCAGCGCGCAATGGACGCCGGAAGCGATCGACGCCGCGATCGCCAAGGGCGATACGGTGCGCGCCGACCTGCCGAGCGACGTCGCCGTCTATCTGCTCTACTGGACCGCCTATGGCAGCAGCAGCGGCGCGATGAACTTCCGCGACGATCCCTATGGCTGGGACAAGACGCTCGCGACCAAGATCGAGAACCGCTCGGCCGCCCAGGCGGTCGCCGCACGCTGACGCATGAACAGGGAGATTCAGATGAACCGTATCGCCGCCACCGTGACGATTGCCGCCGCACTCGCCCTGTCCGCCTGCTCGGGCGCGTCCAAGCCGGAGGAGCCGGCGGTGAACGAAATGGACAATGTCACCGTCATCGACGAGACGCCGAGCGAGAATATCGTCGAGCCGGAACCGACGCCGAGCGCCACCCCGACGCCGACGGCAGCCGCGACCCCGGTCGCCGACCTGCGCCAGCCCGAGCAGCAGGTTCAGGACGATGCGGAAGCGGTGGGCATGACCGCGCGCCTGCCCCGCGACCAGCCGGCGGGGAACACCACCGTTCCGGCGAACTGACCCCGCCGGACTTGACTTGGGCGCGCCAGCCGCTATTGGCGCGCCTTCGCTCTGCCGGGTGACTGGCGGGCGTACCGTCCGAGACAGTGGGTGCCGCGGGTTCGCCGTGGCTTAATTTCCCGCCAAGACGGGGACAGAGATTTTACCGGCCGGCTTCCGTGCGATGGAGCGACCGGGTCAGCCCGCCGGAGCATTCCGGCCCTGACGATCATGCCCCTCGGACGAGGGGGCCGGGCATCCGCCCGACCTCCGGCGTAACCGGCTCCAGTCCCTTTCGGGCTGGGGTATTTTGAGGAGACCGGCATGGATCGTGCTCAGAAGACCGAAGCCGTTGCCGAGCTGAACCGCACCTTTGGCGAGGTGGGCGTGGTGGTGATCACCCGCAACCTCGGGATGACCGTCAAGCAATCGACGGACCTCCGCAACAAGATGCGCGACGCCGGTGCGAGCTACAAGGTCGCGAAGAACCGCCTTGCCAAGATCGCGATCGACGGCACCGATTATTCGGTGCTCGCGGACCTGCTGACGGGTCCGACGGCGCTTTCCACCTCGATCGACCCCGTCGCTGCGGCGAAGGCGGTCGTCGATTTCGCGAAGACCAACGACAAGATCGAGATCGTTGGCGGCGCGATGGGATCGCAGCTGCTCGACGCGGAAGGCGTGAAGGCGCTCGCATCGCTTCCGTCGCTCGACGAACTGCGTGGCAAGATCGTTGGCCTTATCGTCGCCCCGGCGACGAAGCTGGCGACCGTCACCCAGGCCCCGGCGGCGCAGCTTGCGCGCGTGTTCGGCGCCTATGGCGCCAAGGAAGCCGCATAAGGCTTTCGACCGACTTTTTTCGAACCAATCTGACTGAAGGAATTATACATGGCTGACCTGAACGCGCTTGTTGACCAGCTTTCCGAACTGACCGTCCTCGAAGCCGCCGAGCTTTCGAAGCTCCTCGAAGAGAAGTGGGGCGTTTCGGCCGCCGCTGCCGTCGCCGTTGCCGGCCCCGCCGCCGGTGGTGCGGGCGCCGGTGCGCCGGCCGCCGAAGAGAAGACCGAGTTCGACGTGATCCTGAGCGGCGACGGTGGCAAGAAGATCAACGTCATCAAGGAAGTCCGCGCCATCACCCAGCTGGGCCTGACCGAAGCCAAGGCGCTCGTCGAAGGCGCGCCGAAGCCGGTGAAGGAAGGCGTGTCGAAGGACGAAGCCGAGAAGCTGAAGAAGCAGCTCGAGGAAGCCGGCGCGACCGTCGAGATCAAGTGAGCCGAGGCGCCCGTTTCGGGCGCATCGGACTTGTCCCGGCGCGGTCCGGGATCTCGTGCGGCAGGCGATAGGCTTGCGAATGAAGGGGGCGGTCCGGAAACGGGCCGCCCCTTTTCGTTTCAGCCGAGATACCACCAGAAAGCGATTGCGACGGCCGCGATGGGGACGACGACGACCAACAGGATCGCGGCAAGATATGCGACGGCTCTTCCGCAACGATCCTCGACCCACTCGACATAGGGTTCGAGATCTTGCGGGAGGATGGTCATCTAGGCGCTCGGAACCTTCGTCGCATAGCGTTTCGCGGCGAGGCGGCCAAAGCCCTCCCCTGCCCGTTCAACCCAGAGCGGGCCGAGGCGGTCGCCGCCCTGGGCCGGTGCGGTGCCGATCATGAACGCGTCGCGCAGCGTCTTGATCGACAGCCCCGCATACCAGCGCAGCGCGACCGGGACGATCGGCACGAACATCTGCTTTCCCTGCATCATCACCGCCTGCATCTGATCGGCGGGCAGGCTGACCTGGCCATTGAGCATATGCACATTGCCGGCCGCGATGCTGAACGGCTCCGACCCCGGCGCCATGCGCGCGGCGGCCTGAAAGGCCTCGATCTGGGCATCCTGTTGCGGGTTCGCGCCGAACAGGGTGAGCGTCGCACGGATATTGTCGGCGGACTCGGGTCCCCGATTCTGGATGAACAGCTCGAAATCGAGCACCACCATCCCGTCGCGGATCGCCGCGCGCAGCGGGCGCAGTTCGGTCACCAGCGGCCCGGGAGGCGCGGCCACCTGGGCGGCGGGCGCGCGGGGCGGCGATGCGGCAGGCGCCGGGCGCGCGAGCGGCGGAGGGCCGGGCGACGGTGCCGACGTCGCGACCGGCTGCGGATCGGGTGCGGCATCGGCCTCCGCCGCGCGGCGACGACGGCCGAGCAGCCAACCCGCCCCGCCCCCGACGACCAGCAGGCCCAGCGCGCCCAGGAGCGGCCACAGCCAGCCGGGCGCCTGGATTCCCGCACCCGGCGCGGCGGTGATCGCCGGGGTCAGTTCGGTCTGAACTGGCGAAGGCGATTCAGGCGCGGAGGACGGCGTGAACCGCGTCACCGGCAGGGATGCGGTGGGTTCGGGCGTCACGACCGGCGACGGTGACCCTGTCGGGCGTGAAGCGGATACGGCACGCGGCGATGGCGTGGGGACCGGCGCGCGGGGCGTCGCGGCAGGCGACGGACGCGCGGCGGGCGCCGGCGACGGAGCGGGCGTTGGCGTTGGCGTCGGGGCCGGCGCGGGAGTCGGCGTCGCGCCCTTTGGTTGCAGGTCGAACCCCTGAAGCGGCGGCGTGATGATGACGGGGCGCTGGCCATTCTGCCCGAAGCCGGGAGCGGCGGCGAGCAGAAGAGGGATCAGCGCAACGCCGGCGCGGTATCGAAACGCAGTCACGGCGCGCCCGTTAGCATGTTGTAGCGCCCATGCCGCATCAAAAATTCCGTCCGGTTCACGGGCAACATGCCGAACCCGCGCCACCCGATTAGAGGGCGGCGCGGGCCGATACAATGTGAAGTCAGATTGGATCAGACCTTTGCCGGCACGCTTTCCAGGCGCGCCTCGATATCGTCGAACAGCGCGGTGTCGTCGCGAAGCTCGAACGGAACCAGCGCCTCGCCGCCATTGACGCGCCCGACCGAAAAGGCGGCGGCGGTGCGCCCCTCGCTGCCATCGGGCAGGCGGTAGCGGGCATCGGCGATCAGGACCGGGACGAACCCTTCATGATCACCGTCGCCGGTCACATGCAGGTCGTCACGCGGCAGCGTCGCCGCGGCGTCGAGCCGCGTGCCGTCGCCCGGTTCGATCCGTTCGGCATCCACGACCGCGTCGGCAGGCGGGTGGATCAGCATCCGTTCGATCTCCGACTGCTGCCCGGGCTTGCCGCTCAGCATGAACGCGCCGATGCGCACGTCATCGGCAGGCACGCCGCCCGCATTCACCACCGTCAGCTCGAATTCCACGATCGCGCCGTCGCGGTTCGTGCCGGCGCGCATGGGCCGCATCGCCAGTTCGAGCTGCGGGCGATCGCCCCGAGGGGCCGCGCCACCAAGGACGGCGTCGATATCCTCAGGATCGGGCGCAGTCAGATGCGGCGTTTCCAGCGACGCATGGCCCTGCGCATCGGGCCGTTCATCGGCCATTGGCCGAGCGAAGAACATCGGCGCGGCGGCAACCGGGTCTTCACGCGCCGGCGTGCGGTGGGTGACCGGGTCCGTCTCCGCGCGCTCCGGCACGAACACGATGTCATGGTCGGTCACCGCCGGCGCAGCGGCCTGCGGCGCGCGCGCCGGCCCCGCTTCTGCCTCGGCGTCCTGCCAGATCGCGTCATCGTCCCGGCGACGACGCAGCAGGGCCAGCCCCGCGACAAGGGCGGCAAGTCCGCCCAGGCCGGCGAGAATCAGCCACAGCGTTCCGTTGCCGCCAGTCTGAACAGGCGGTGCGATCGGCGCGGCCGGGGCCTGAGCCACCGGCGGAGCGGCGACCGGCGCCGGTTCTGTGGCCGGGGGTACAGACGCGGCGGGGACGCTCTGCGTCTGTGGCGCTGGCTGCGGAGCGGGCGCAGCATCCGCACGCGCGGGGGTCACGCTGGCGGTGCGTGCAGGGGACACGCTGGCGGTGCGCGCGGATTGTGCAGCCTGCGCCCGCGCCGTTTCACGCGCCGCGGCACGGCGTTCGGCCGCGCGCTGGCGATCCTCTTCGCGCGCCTGCTCCAACACACCGGGCGCCACGGGGGTGCGCGAGCCATTCACGGTCTGCGGCTCAGGCGCGACGATCTGGGGACGTTGCACCTGAACCGGCGCCGGCGCAGGCGCCGGTTGCGCCGGAACATAGACCGTCGGAGGCGCCACCGTTTCCTGCGCGTGCGCGATCGACGGCATGGCGATTGAGGGGATGGCGACGGCCGCTAAAAGCATGGCGATCGCCCGGCGATGCGCGTTACGCGCTGAATGATGATTGTGGTTCATAACGCGGGCTAAACGGTTGGAACCTGCAATTCGTCGCGCGGATCGATCGCAATTGCGACGAAACGCCACTTGTCATCGTCAAGTTGAACGTTCTTGTAGTCTTATAGCGGCATCGGGCTGACTTGATCCACAACATAAATGGCGAAAGATGAACGGATATTCATACTCGCATCAATTTGGATCTTGAATTTCATCAACTTCACTTGCCTCGGCGGCGAGAAACCAGCCGTTACGAATCGCGGCGCGGAAGGCCGGCCCGGCTTCCAACCGTTCGCGCCGCGCCGCAGCTTCCATCTTGATCAAATAGTCCTGACGCGCAAGACGAACGGAAGCCGCCTCGATAAACAGGGCGCGAGCGCGCGCACGCCCGTCGGGCAAACCAGCAAACGCTACCGCCCCAACCTCCAGATAATCGGCGGCATCCTGATCGACCCTGAGATTGGTGCGATGGTAAAAGTCGTAGACAAACGCGTAATATGCCGACGCCTCTGCAAAGCGATTCACGGCGATCAAGCTGCGCATCAGGTTAACGCTGCGGTTTGCCAAAAGCGGCTCGAATAACTCGAGGCGCAAGCTGTTGTCCCGCCGCGCTTGGTTCCACAACAGATTCGCAAGCGACAGCCGTTGGGCCGCGACGGCGAATTCCGCCTGCCCCAACCGCGTCGCATCCTCGGCGATATAATGGAACAGCGGCGTGACCAGCCCGCGATGACGATCACGAATATCGCGGGCGACACGATCGAGCAGGTCCAGCGCATCGTCAGTGCGACCGGCGGCAATATGCATAGTGACCAGCGCCCGCACATAGTCGTCGCGCGCGCCGTCGGACAGCCCCGCCCCCGCAGGCTCCGCTCCGGCAAGCGAACGTTCGACGGCCTCGGCGATCCGCCTGGGGTCAAGATAGGGTCCGCCCCGCCGGATCGCGGCCTCGCGATCGGTCGAGGCGATGGGATCGGGCGCACCCGAAGGCGCCGACGTGATCCGGGCGAAGGCGGCGAGGCGAGCATCGGCGTTCCGCACGGCACTGACATCGCCGGTGCGCGCAGCGGCATCTCGGACCGCGCGCCAGATCCGGATACATCGCGCGCTGCGTTGGAGGTCGGTCTCGGCCAGCGGCTCGCGCGGACCCGCCTCGCATCGATCGGCAGCTTGCAGGAAAAGATCGAGCGCCCGGCGATAGTCGCCCGCGCTCTCCGCATCCGACGCGAGATTGACCAGTTCGCCAATCGCTTCCATCTCGGCGCGAAGCCGCTGATGCGGCGTTGGCGGCGGTTCTGCGCCCGCTTGCAGCGCGGCGGCGAGAAACAGGACGAGCGACATTTCCCGATGCTATCCCGACGTGACGCGCAAGCAATCGGATAAAATGTGACGCGACCACCGGTTTGACACCGGCTGGGCCGGCACCTATATCGCACCCTCCCCATCCGGACCGGGAAATGGATTGTCGTCGCGCAGCGATCCGCACGAATTGGCCGGTTGAGGTTCATAGACGCTTGAGAGGCTGAGCTTTTCCCGCTTTCGAGGATGGGAGTCGCTCGGCCCTTTTGGCGTCTGTTCGCGTGTCCGACTCCGGGGACTGCCGGGGACGAAATTATTTGGCTGACGAGGCGAAAAGCTACATGGCAACGAAAGCGATCGAGAGCGGCACCGCAAAGCGCCGCATCCGCAAGGTGTTCGGCGACATCCACGAAGTGGTGCAGATGCCGAACCTGATCGAGGTGCAGCGCGAGAGCTACGAACAGTTCCTCCGCTCCGATCCCTCGATCGGCTATGTCTCCGGCCTGGAAAAGACGCTGCGCAGCGTGTTCCCGATCCGCGACTTCGCCGGCACCGCAGAGCTGGATTTCGTCACCTACGAACTCGAGCCGCCGAAGTTCGACGTCGAGGAGTGCCGCCAGCGCGGGATCACCTATGCCGCGCCGATGCGCGTCACGCTGCGCCTGATCGTGTTCGAGGTCGATCCCGATACGGAAGCCCGGTCGGTGCTCGATATCAAGGAGCAGGACGTGTACATGGGCGACATGCCGCTCATGACCGAGAACGGCACCTTCTTCATCAACGGCACCGAGCGCGTCATCGTCAGCCAGATGCACCGTTCGCCCGGCGTGCTGTTCGACCATGATCGCGGCAAGACGCATGCCAGCGGCAAATATCTGTTCGCCGCGCGCGTGATTCCGTATCGCGGTTCGTGGCTCGATTTCGAGTTCGACGCGAAGGACATCGTCAACGTCCGCATCGACCGCAAGCGCAAGCTGCCGGTGACGACCCTGCTGTACGCCCTGGGGCTGAACAGCGAGGAGATCCTCAACCACTTCTACAACACCGTCACCTTCGTGCGCGGGCCGAACGGGTGGCAGATCCCGTTCCAGCCGGAAAACTGGCGCGGTGCGAAGCCGGCGTTCGACATCGTCGATGCGAAGTCGGGCGAAGTCGTGTTCCCGGCCGGGCAGAAGATCAGCCCGCGCGCGGCGAACAAGGCCGGCAAGGACGGGCTGGAAACGCTGCTCATCCCGACCGAGGAAATCTTCGGCCGCTACAGCGCCTTCGACCTGATCAACGAAGGCACCGGCGAGATCTATATCGAGGCGGGCGACGAAGTTTCGGCCGAGAATCTGGAGAAGCTGGACAAGGCCGGCATCGACCGGATCGAGCTGCTCGACATCGACCATGTCTCGACCGGTCCGTGGATCCGCAACACGCTGAAGGCCGACAAGGCCGAAGAGCGTGAGCAGGCGCTGTCCGACATCTATCGCGTCATGCGCCCCGGCGAACCGCCGACGCTGGAGACGGCGGAGTCGCTGTTCGGCGGCCTGTTCTTCGACCCCGAGCGCTATGACCTGTCGGCGGTTGGCCGCGTGAAGCTCAACATGCGCCTCGACCTCGATGCCGAGGACACGGTGACCACGCTACGCACCGAGGACATTCTGGCGGTCGTCAAGACGCTGGTCGATCTGAAGGACGGCAAGGGCGAAGTCGATGATATCGACAATCTCGGCAACCGCCGTGTGCGTTCGGTGGGCGAGCTGCTGGAGAACCAGTATCGCGTCGGCCTGCTGCGCATGGAACGCGCGGTCAAGGAACGCATGTCGTCGGTCGATGTGTCGACGGTGATGCCGAACGACCTGATCAACGCGAAGCCCGCGGTCGCCGCGGTGCGTGAGTTCTTTGGTTCGTCGCAGCTGTCGCAGTTCATGGACCAGACCAACCCGCTGTCGGAAGTGACGCACAAGCGCCGCGTGTCGGCGCTCGGGCCGGGCGGTCTGACGCGTGAGCGCGCGGGCTTCGAAGTCCGCGACGTTCACCCGACCCACTATGGCCGCATCTGCCCGATCGAGACGCCGGAAGGCCCGAACATCGGCCTGATCAACAGCCTCGCCAGCTTCTCGCGCGTCAACAAATACGGCTTCATCGAGACGCCGTACCGCAAGGTCGTGGACGGCAAGGTGACCGGCGAGGTCGTGTACCTGTCGGCGATGGAAGAGGCCAAGCACACGATCGCCCAGGCATCGGCCGAGGTCGATGCCGATCACCGCTTCACCGAGGATCTGGTGTCGGCGCGCCAGGCGGGCGAGTTCCTGATGGCGTTGCCCGAGACGATCACCCTGATGGACGTCAGCCCCAAGCAGCTGGTGTCGGTCGCGGCCTCACTCATTCCGTTCCTGGAAAATGACGACGCCAACCGCGCGCTGATGGGTTCGAACATGCAGCGCCAGGCGGTGCCGCTGGTGAAGGCGGAAGCGCCCTTCGTCGGCACCGGCATGGAAGAGACGGTTGCCCGCGATTCGGGTGCCGCCATCGCCGCCAAGCGCGCCGGCATCGTCGATCAGGTCGATGCGAGCCGCATCGTCATCCGCGCCACCGGCGACGTGTCGGCGGAGGAGAGCGGCGTCGATATCTACACGCTGATGAAGTTCGAGCGTTCGAACCAGTCGACCTGCATCAACCAGCGTCCGCTGGTGAAGGTGGGCGACGTCGTCAATGTGGGCGATGTGATCGCCGACGGCCCATCGACCGAGTTCGGCGAGTTGGCGCTGGGCCGCAACGCGCTCGTCGCGTTCATGCCCTGGAACGGCTACAACTACGAAGACTCGATCCTGATCTCCGAGCGCATCGTGAAGGACGACGTGTTCACGTCGATCCATATCGACGAGTTCGAGGTGATGGCCCGCGACACCAAGCTGGGGCCGGAGGACATCACCCGCGACATCCCGAACGTCGGTGAGGAAGCGCTGCGCAACCTCGACGAGGCGGGCATCGTCTATATCGGCGCGGAAGTGGAGCCGGGCGACATCCTGGTCGGCAAGATCACGCCGAAGGGCGAATCGCCGATGACGCCGGAAGAAAAGCTGCTCCGCGCGATCTTCGGCGAAAAGGCCAGCGACGTGCGCGACACCTCGCTGCGTCTGCCGCCGGGCGTTTCCGGTACGATCGTCGATGTGCGCGTGTTCAACCGCCACGGCATCGACAAGGACGAGCGCGCGATGGCGATCGAGCGCGAGGAGATCGAGCGGCTGAAGAAGGATTCGGACGACGAGCGCAATATCCTCAATCGCGCCACCTGGTCGCGGCTGAAGGAAATGCTGCTCGGCCAGACCGCGACCGCGGTGCCGAAGGGCCTGAAGAAGGGCAGCGTCATCGACGAGGACCTGCTCGACAGCGTCGATCGTCACGAATGGTGGAAGTTCGCCGTTCAGGACGACGCGATGCAGTCGAACCTGGAAGCGGTGAAGGGCCAGTATGACGAGGCCGTGAAGCGCATCAAGGACAAGTTCGAGGACCGCCGCGAGAAGCTGGAGCGGGGCGACGAACTGCCGCCGGGCGTGCTCAAGATGGTCAAGGTCTTCGTCGCGGTGAAGCGCAAGCTGCAGCCGGGCGACAAGATGGCCGGCCGTCACGGCAACAAGGGCGTCATCAGCCGCATCCTGCCGGTCGAGGACATGCCGTTCCTGGAGGACGGCACCCCGGTCGATATCGTGCTGAACCCGCTGGGCGTGCCGAGCCGCATGAACGTCGGGCAGATTTTCGAGACGCACCTTGGCTGGGCGGCCCGTAACCTGGGCATGCAGGTCGCGGCGCAGCTGGAGGACTGGCGCGAGGAGCATCCGGATGCGGCGGCGGGCGACATGCCCGGCGCGGTGAAGGACCGCCTCAAGACGATCTATGGCGATCACTATGCCGCCGAGATCGACGCGCGCAACGGCGATCAGGTCGCCGAGCTGATCCAGAACGTCCGCACGGGCATCCCGATGGGGACCCCGGTGTTCGACGGCGCGCGCGAAAGCGACGTCACGGACATGCTGGAGCTGGCGGGTCTCGATCCGTCGGGTCAATCGACGCTGTTCGACGGGCGCACCGGCGACGCGTTCGACCGCAAGGTGACGGTGGGCATCATCTATATGCTCAAGCTGCACCACCTGGTCGACGACAAGATCCACGCGCGTTCGATCGGGCCGTACAGCCTCGTCACCCAGCAGCCGCTGGGCGGCAAGGCGCAGTTCGGCGGCCAGCGCTTCGGCGAGATGGAGGTGTGGGCGCTTCAGGCGTACGGCGCCGCCTATACGCTGCAGGAGATGCTGACGGTGAAGTCGGACGACGTGATCGGCCGCACCAAGGTCTATGAGGCGATCGTCAAGGGTGACGACACGTTCGAGGCCGGCATTCCCGAGAGCTTCAACGTGCTCGTCAAGGAAATGCGCTCGCTGGGCCTCAACGTCGAGTTGAAGAATCTCGACGAGATCGAGGACGGCGACGAGATGGCCGAGGCGGCGGAGTAACGAAGTGGAGAGAGCGTACAGAAGATGCCAAGTGAAAACAGGCCGCCGTCATGTGCCTCTTGGTAATGCGTTCTTTTTCGTCATCCCTGCAGTTTGACGAGCTTTTCCGGAGCTAGTGTACGACGGTCTGATTGTTGATGCCGTCTTTATACTTGCGATGATTGGCACTGTTGTTTGGGGCTGGCGCATATCCTCGCGCAAGACTGACACCCTCTAGAGGGACGAAAGATTATGAACGAACTGACCAACTTCGCGAACCCGGTGGCCAAGCCGGAGACCTTCGACCAGATCCAGATCGGCATTGCGTCGCCCGACCGCATCCGTTCCTGGTCGTACGGCGAAATCAAAAAGCCGGAGACGATCAACTATCGTACCTTCAAGCCGGAGCGCGACGGCCTGTTCTGCGCGCGCATCTTCGGCCCGATCAAGGATTACGAGTGCTTGTGCGGCAAGTACAAGCGCATGAAGTACAAGGGCATCATCTGCGAAAAGTGCGGCGTCGAGGTCACGCTCCAGCGCGTGCGCCGCGAGCGCATGGGCCATATCGAACTGGCCGCGCCGGTCGCGCATATCTGGTTCCTGAAGTCGCTGCCTTCGCGCATCGGCCTGCTGCTCGACATGACGCTGAAGGATCTCGAGCGGATTCTCTACTTCGAATACTACGTCGTGCTTGAGCCGGGCCTGACCCCGCTGAAGGACCGTCAGCTGCTCTCCGAAGAGGAGATGCTGAAGGCGCAGGAAGAATACGGCGAGGATTCGTTCACCGCGAAAATCGGCGCGGAAGCGATCCGCGAACTGATGCGCGGCATGGACCTCGAGAAGATCGCGGCCGACCTGCGCGTCGAAATCGCGGAGTCCACTTCGGAACTGAAGCCGAAGAAGCTCGCGAAGCGCTTGAAGCTGATCGAGGCGTTCCAGCAGTCGGGCAACAAGCCGGACTGGATGATCATGACGGTGATCCCGGTCATTCCGCCGGATCTGCGTCCGCTGGTTCCGCTGGACGGCGGCCGCTTCGCCACGTCCGACCTGAACGACCTGTATCGCCGTGTCATCAACCGTAACAACCGCCTCAAGCGGCTGATCGAGCTGAAGGCGCCGGACATCATCATCCGCAACGAAAAGCGCATGTTGCAGGAGGCCGTCGACGCATTGTTCGACAACGGCCGCCGCGGCCGCGTCATCACCGGCGCCAACAAGCGCCCGCTGAAGTCGCTGGCCGACATGCTGAAGGGCAAGCAGGGCCGGTTCCGCCAGAACCTGCTCGGCAAGCGCGTCGACTATTCGGGCCGCTCGGTCATCGTGGTCGGCCCGGAGCTCAAGCTGCACCAGTGCGGCCTGCCGAAGAAGATGGCGCTCGAGCTGTTCAAGCCGTTCATCTACTCGCGGCTCGACGCCAAGGGCTATTCCTCGACCGTCAAGCAGGCGAAGAAGCTGGTCGAGAAGGAGAAGCCGGAGGTCTGGGACATCCTCGACGAGGTGATCCGCGAGCATCCGGTGCTGCTCAACCGCGCGCCGACGCTCCACCGCCTCGGCATCCAGGCGTTCGAGCCGGTGCTGATCGAGGGCAAGGCGATCCAGCTTCACCCGCTGGTCTGCACGGCCTTCAACGCCGACTTCGACGGCGACCAGATGGCCGTTCACGTGCCCTTGAGCCTTGAGGCGCAGCTGGAAGCGCGCGTGCTGATGATGTCGACCAACAACATCCTGAGCCCCGCGAACGGCAAGCCGATCATCGTGCCGTCGCAGGACATGGTGCTGGGCCTCTATTACATCTCGATGGAGAAAGAGGGCGAGCCGGGCCAGGGCATGGTGCTGGGCGACATGGCAGAGGTGCATCAGGCGCTGTTCGCCGGCGCGGTCACGCTGCATAGCAAGATCGTCAGCCGCGTCCCCCAGACGGACGAGGACGGCAACACCTATATGAAGCGGTTCGAGACCACCCCGGGCCGCATGCTGCTGGGCGAATGCCTGCCCAAGAGCCACAAGGTGCCGTTCGACACCGTCAACCGCCTGCTGACCAAGAAGGACGTGGGCGACGTGATCGACGAGGTCTATCGCCACACCGGCCAGAAGGAGACGGTGCTGTTCGCCGACGCGATCATGGCGCTGGGCTTCCGCCACGCGTTCCGCGCCGGCATCTCGTTCGGCAAGGACGACATGATCATCCCGGCCGCCAAGGACGAGATGGTCGATGAAACCCGCGCGCTGGTGAAGGATTACGAGCAGCAATATCAGGACGGCCTGATCACCCAGCAGGAAAAGTACAACAAGGTGATCGACGCCTGGAGCCGTTGCGGCGACCAGGTCGCGGCCGCGATGATGGACGAGATCAAGGCGGTGAAGGTCGATCCCGACACCGGTCGTGAGAAGCCCGCCAACGCCATCTACATGATGGCGCATTCGGGCGCCCGCGGCTCGGCGGCGCAGATCAAGCAGCTGGCCGGCATGCGCGGCCTGATGGCGAAGCCGTCGGGCGAGATCATCGAAACGCCGATCATCTCGAACTTCAAGGAAGGCCTGACCGTCCTTGAATATTTCAACTCCACCCACGGCGCCCGCAAGGGTCTGGCCGACACCGCGCTCAAGACGGCGAACTCGGGCTACCTCACCCGCCGCCTGGTCGATGTGTCGCAGGACTGCGTCGTCATGGAGACCGATTGCGGCACCGACCGCGCGCTGGAGATGAAGGCGATCGTGCAGGGCGGCAGCGTCATCGCGTCGCTGGGCGAGCGTATCCTGGGCCGCACCACCGCCGAGGACGTGGTCGATCCCAAGACCGGCGACGTGGCGATCCCCACCGGCACGCTGCTGGACGAGCCGATGATCGCGCAGATCGAGGCGCTGGGCGTACAGGGGATGAAGATCCGCAGCCCGCTGGTGTGCGAGGCGAAGATCGGCGTGTGCGCCAAATGCTATGGTCGTGATCTTGCCCGTGGTACGCCGGTGAACATCGGTGAAGCGGTGGGCGTCATCGCGGCGCAGTCGATCGGCGAGCCGGGGACGCAGCTGACCATGCGCACCTTCCACATCGGTGGCGCAGCGCAGCTGAACGAACAGTCGAACCTGGAGGCGCCGGTCGATGGGACCGTCGAGTTCCGCGACATGCGCGTGATCGAGGATCAGCGCGGCCGCCGCGTCGTGCTGAGCCGTTCGGGCGAGATCGCGATCCTGGATACCGAGGGCCGCGAGCTGGCGGTGCATCGCATCCCCTATGGCGCGTATGTCATGTTCGATGACGGGCATATCGTCAGCAAGGGCGACCGGATGGCCGAATGGGATCCGTTCACCATGCCGGTGATCACCGAAACCGGCGGCGTCGTGAAGTATCAGGACCTGATCGACGGCAAGACGCTGACCGAACAGGTGGACGAGGCGACCGGCATCGCGCAGCGCGTGGTGATCGAAAATCGCGGCGCGTCCGCCAAGAAGGAGGATCTGCGTCCGCGCCTGACCCTGACCGGTGAGGGCGAGGGCGAGGCCGCGCGCTACATGCTGGCGCCGGGCGCGGTGATCAGCGTCGAGGACGGTGCCACGGTGAAGGGCGGCGACGTCCTCGCCCGCGTCAGCCGCGAAAGCGCCAAGACCCGCGACATCACCGGCGGTCTTCCGCGCGTCGCCGAGCTGTTCGAGGCGCGCAAGCCGAAGGAAAACGCGATCATCGCCAAGGTCTCTGGCCGCGTGGTGTTCGGCAAGGATTACAAGGCCAAGCGCAAGATCGGCATTCAGCCCGAGGACGGCGGCGAGGTCGTGGAATATCTGGTGCCGAAGTCGAAGGTGATCGACGTTCAGGAAGGCGACTATGTCAAGCGTGGCGACAACCTGATCGGCGGCAGCCCCGATCCGCACGACATCCTTGAGGTGCTGGGCATCGAGCCGCTGGCCGAATATCTCGTGTCGGAAATCCAGGAAGTCTATCGACTCCAGGGCGTGAAGATCAACGACAAGCACATCGAGGTGATCGTTCGCCAGATGCTGCAAAAGGTCGAGATCACCGACGCCGGCGACACCACCCTGCTCCCCGGCGAGCAGGTGGACCGCGACGAGATGGACGAGACCAACGCCAAGCTGGGCAAGGGCCAGGCGCCCGCACAGGGCAAGCCGATCCTGCTGGGCATCACCAAGGCGTCGTTGCAGACCCGCAGCTTCATCTCGGCCGCCTCGTTCCAGGAGACCACCCGCGTCCTCACCGAGGCGGCGGTCCAGGGCAAGCAGGACACGCTGATCGGCCTGAAGGAGAACGTCATCGTCGGCCGCCTGATCCCGGCGGGTACGGGTGCGGGAATGAACCGCATGCGCATCGCCGCGACCAGCCGCGACGCGGCGCTCCGCGCCCAGCAGCGCAAGCTGCAAGAAGCCCTGATCGCGCCGAACTCGGCTGCGGAAGAGCATGCCGCCGAGCTGGCCCAGGACCCGATCGACGCGATGGTCACCAGCGACGCGCTGGAGAAGGTCGAAGTCTCCGGCGACGGCAGCGATGCCGCCGCGGGCGATTATCTGAACGAGACCGAGTAACCGGTCCGCTCAGCAGTCGCTGACGAACGAAAGAACCGCCGTCCGGGATGCCGGGCGGCGGTTTTTTCATGCGCGGTTGCTTTCGCGGGTGGCGTATCTAGGCTGGCGGCATGCTTCATCTCGCCCGCTCCGTCCCCGTGCTGTGCGCTGCCGTCGCGCTGCACATCGCCCTTCCCGCCTCGGCGCAGACCGCGGCCGAGCGAAAAATGGCCGACACGGTCGCTGCCGAAACCGATCGCAACGTCGCCCTGCTCCAGCGGCTGGTCGATCAGAACAGCGGGTCGCTGAATCTGGACGGCGTGCGCAAGGTCGGCGCGATGGTGCGCACCGAACTGGAGCCGCTGGGCTTTCAGGTCGAATGGATCGACATGGCGGAAACCGGGCGCGCCGGCCATCTGATCGCGACGCACAAGGGCAATGGGCGCGGCAAGCGGGTGCTGATGATCGCGCATCTCGATACCGTGTTCGAACCCGAATCCCCCTTCACGAAGTTCGTCCGCGACGGCGATCGCGCCAGCGGGCCGGGCATCGGCGACGACAAGGGCGGGATCGTCGTCATCGTCGCCGCGATGCGGGCGATGCAGGCGGCCGGCACGCTGAAAAATGCCGACATCAAGATCGTCTTCACCGGTGACGAGGAACGCACCGGCGCGCCGCTGGCGATCGCGCGGCGCGATCTGATCGCGGCGGGGAAATGGGCCGATGTCGCGCTGGAATATGAAAATCTCGCGCGGGAGGGCGGGCAGGACAAGGGAACGGTGGCGCGGCGCAGCTCGACCAACTGGACGCTGACCACCACCGGAAAGCCGGGCCATTCCAGTGCGGTGTTCGGCGCCGGCCTGGGCTATGGCGCGGCCTATGAACTGGTCCGCATCCTGGACGAATTCCGCCGCACCCTGCCCGAGGCGGACCTGACCTTCAACGTCGGCGTGATGGCGGCCGGAACACCGGCGACGCTGGCCGACAATGGCTATCAGATGCGCGCGTCGGGCAAGACGAACATCATCGCCGAAACGGGAATCGCGCGCGGCGACCTGCGTGCGCTGACCCCCGAGCAGGAGGCGAAGACCCGCGCGGCGATGGAGGCGATCGTCACGAGGAACCTGCCCGGAACCACGGCAAAGATCGCCTTTCAGGAAGGATATCCGCCGATGGCGCCGACGGCGGGCAACCGCGCGCTGTTCGCCCGGCTGAACGCGGTCAATCGCGACCTCAAGCTGCCGATCATGACCGAGATCGAACCGTCGAAGCGCGGCGCGGCGGACAGCGCGTTCGTCGCCGCCGACGTCGATACGCTGGCGGGTCTGGGCGTCGCCGGCGGGGGCGCCCATGCCGAGGGCGAATGGGTCGATCTGACATCGATCCCGCTCCAGGCACTGCGCAGCGCGGCGTTCATCTCCCGGCTGGTCGCCGAGAAGCGATAACGCGCCGGCGCGGCGAACCCGCGCGGGCGCAACCTTCGCACGCGCCGCGCGTCTGAGTTGGATGCTCAGCGCCATCGCCCTCAACTGCACGCTCAAGGCCGACGCCTCGACCCCCTCCTCCACCGACGCGATGATCGCGGTCCTCGCCGACGCCTTTGCCCGGCACGATGTCGCGCTTTCGGAAACGATCCGTGTCGCCGCGCACGACATCCGGCCGGGCGTGACCAGCGATGAAGGCGATGGCGATGCGTGGCCCGCCCTGCGCACCAAAATCCTGGCGGCCGACATCCTGATCTTTGGCGGGCCGATCTGGATGGGCCAGGTGTCGAGTGTCGCCAAGCGCGTGATGGAGCGGATGGACGCGTTCCTGTCCGAAACCGACGACAGGGGCCGGATGCCGAGCAGCGGCAAGGTGGCGGTCGCGGCGATCGTGGGAAATGAGGACGGCGCGCATTTCAGTGCCGCCCAGCTGTTCCAGGCGCTGAACGATGTCGGCTGGACGATCCCCGCCGTTGCCGCCTGCTATTGGGTGGGCGAGGCGATGGGATCGACCGACTTTCAGGATCTGGACGAAACGCCGGACAAGGTCCGCGCGACAGCGGCGATGGTCGCCGGAAACGCCGCGCATCTGGCGCGGACCCTGAAGGCGAACCCGTATCCCGGCAGCGCATAACGCCGACCGACACAGCGGCTGGCGCTGCGCCGGGACGGCGCCCCTTCCCCGTCGGGCAGATCCTGCCCCCTCCCGAACGCGCAGCATTCCCGCGTCTCATGGCCGGTCGCGCACCTCGTCACGTGCCGCCCAAATCTCGCTATTGCGAGTCGGTTGCATTCGCATTCCCGCACTGCTAGGCGGCGACGCAAGGGAGGCCGATCATGAAGTTTCACGCAGTCGCGACGTTGCCGCTCGTCGCCTTGACGCTACTCGCGCCGGATGTCGCACACGCAGGAGAAGCCGTTGCGCGCGCGTCCGACGACGCAGCCGGGCCGGCAACCGATGCCGGTGCCGATCAGGATCCCGGCACGGATCAGATCGTCGTCACCGCCGCCCGCACCGAACTGCCGGCCAGCGCGCTGCCGCTGACGGTCGACGTCATCGCCAAGGAAAAACTCGACCAGCAGGTCGCGATCGCCGGATCGGTAGTCGATGCGGTCGCCAACCTCTCCCCCTCCTTCTCGCCGACGCGCCAGAAGCTGTCGGGCGCGGGCGAGACGCTGCGCGGCCGCTCGCCCCTCTACGCGATCAACGGCATCCCGCAATCGACGCCGGTGCGCGACGGATCGCGCGACGGCTATACCATCGATCCCTTTTTCCTCGACCGGGTCGAACTGATCTATGGGTCCAACGCGCTTCAGGGGATCGGCGCCACCGGCGGCGTGGTGAACCAGGTCGTCGCCGGCCCGCCCGCGCGCGACGGGGTGAGCGGGCGCGCGCTGGTTCAGGGGAGCGCCGGCGACGGATTCCATGCCAACGGGCTGGGCGGCAAGGCTGCCGCGCTGGTCGGCTGGCGCGGTGGCGCGTTCGACGCGACGGTCGGCGCCGCCTATGAAAGGCGCGGCCTGTTCTATGACGGCGATGGCCGCATCATCGGGATCGACGGGACGCAGGGCGACGTGCAGGACAGCGAAAGCTGGTCGGCGTTCACCCGGCTGGGGTGGCAGCTGAGCGATACGGCGCGCCTCGAACTGTTCGCCAACCGCTTTCAGCTGAAGGGCGACAATGAATATGTGCAGGTCGCGGGCAGCCGCGCGCTCGGCATTCCCTCCACCAGCGTAAAGGGAGCGACCCGGGGCGAACCGGTGTCCAACCGGGTGGAGACGGTCAATCTGACGCTGACCGACAGCGATCTGGGCGGCGGCAAGCTGGTGCTCCAGGCGTTCTTCAACCGCTCGCGCGACATTTTCGGCGGCAGCATCACATCGACGTTCCAGGATGCGGCGATCGCGCCGGTAGGCACGCTGTTCGACCAGTCGGCCAACCAGTCGCGCAAGCTTGGCGCGCGGTTCAGCTACGAACGGACCTTTGCCGACGCGCTGACCGCGACCATCGGGTTCGACAGCCTGTGGGACCGGACCGCCCAATCGCTGATTGCCACCGGTCGCGACTGGGTGCCGCCGACGACGTTTCGCAGCCTGGCGCCGTTCACCCAGCTCAACCTCGGCCTGTTCGACGGCAAGTTGCGCCTGGCGGGCGGCGTGCGGGTAGAGGACGTGAAGCTGAAGGTCGATGACTATACCACCCTCGCCTCCTATGGCGCGCGGCGCGTCGGCGGCGGAAACCCGTCGTTCCGCGACGCGCTGCTCAACGGCGGCGTCATCGTCGAGCCGGTGGCGGGCGTGCGCGCCTATGCCAGCTATGCGGAGGGCTATTCGATCGCCGATATCGGCCGCATCCTGCGCGGCATCAACATTCCCAACGTCGATATCGACACGTTCCTCGACATCAGCCCGGTGGTGTCGAACAATCGGGAAATCGGCGTCGAGGTGAAGCGCGGGCCGCTGGACGGCAGCGTCACCTATTTCTGGTCGTCGTCCAAACTGGGCAGCCTGCTGGTCCTCAATTCGGGCGGCATTTACGACGTCCAGCGCCAGCGGATCGAGATCGAGGGGCTGGAGATCAATCTGGGCGTCCGCCTGCCGGTCGATGGGCTGCGCGCCAGCATGGGCTATGCGCATCTGGCCGGCAAGACCGACACCAATGGCGACGACATCGTCGACACCGATCTGGACGGCGCGAACATCTCGCCGGACCGGCTCAACCTCGCGCTCGACCTGTCGCGCGGACGGGTGACGGCGCGGGTGCAGACGGGTTTCTACCTGTCGCGCAATTTCAAGGGCTTTCCGCCGGCGACCCGCTTCGAAGGCTACACCCTCACCGACGCGATGGTCCGCTACGACACCGGATTGGGCGGGGTGACGCTCGCCGTCTCGAACCTGTTCGACGAAAGCTACATCACTTATAACAGCGACACCGTTTCGGTGACCGACAATGCGCGCTTCTTTTCCGGGCGCGGCCGGGCGTTCACGCTGGGGTGGGACTTCAGGTTCTGATCGGGCGATGCGCTGGATCGACCTCATCCACCGCTGGGCCGGGGGCCTGATCGGGCTGCTGCTCGCGACGCTGGGCCTGACTGGTGCCATCCTGGTGTTCAAGGACCAGTGGTTGCGCGGCCTGCCCGGCGCAACCGATGCGCCGCGGCAGGATGTCGCCACGCTGTCGGCGCAGGCGCAGGCGGCGTTCGGCGGAGAGGCGCCCGCCACCTCGATCCTGTTTCCCACCGACGGCTTCGGCCTCGCCCGCCTGTCGACCGGCAAGGGCGCCGGGGCCTATGCCGACCAGGCGGGGCAGGTCGTGACGCGCTGGTCGAGCAAATGGGAGCGGTTCGAACTGTGGCTGTTCGACCTGCACCATTATCTGCTGTTTGGCGACGCGGGCAAGACGGTGGCGGGGATTGCCGGGTTGATCGGCATCGGCTTCGTCGTGACCGGCGCGATCCTGTGGTGGCGGACGCGGCGCAGCTTTCGCTGGCGCCTGGTGCCGAGGCGGATGAGCCGCCCGGCGATCGTCACCCATCATCGCGATCTGGGGATCGTCTTTGCCCCGCTGCTGTTCCTGTCGATGTCGAGCGGCATGCTGATGGTGCTGAAACCGATCAGCGGCGCGGTGTTCGCACCGGGTCAGGGAAGCGCCGCCCTCACCGCGCCGTTCGCCCCGCCCGATCGTCGCGGCGGAGCGCTGGCGGCTTCGCCCGACTGGCGGGCGATGATCGCGGCGGCACAGGTGCGCTTTCCGGGCGCGGAAATCCGCGCGATCGCCCTGCCGCGCAAGGCTGGCGATCTGATCCAGATGCGGCTGCGCCAGCCCGCCGAATGGCTCCCCAATGGGCGCACCCTGATGTGGTTCCGCCCTGAGGACGGGCGCGTGGTGGACGCGCGGGACGCACAAGCGATGCCGACCGGTGTCCGCGCGTCCAACGCCGTCTATCCGATCCACGCGGCAAAGGTCGGCAGCTGGCCGTGGAAAATCGCGATCGCCGCGACCGGGCTGGCGCTGACGATGCTGGGCAGCCTGTCGGTCTGGACCTTCTGGTTCCGGCGCGGCCCTTCGCGCCCGGGGCGGCGGGTCGCATCGCGGCCGGCCGCGCGGCGGGTTCGCGCCGGCTGACCGGCGATCAGGGGATCAGCAGCGTCGCGCCGATCGTTTCCCCGGCGGCGATCGCGCGATGGGCATCGGCCGCGTCCTCCAGCGCGAAACGCTGGCCGATCTCCACCTTCAACACCCCCTGCCGGACAAGATCGAAGACGCGATCGACCCCCGCCTGACGCTCGTCGGGGGTAACATAATAGTCGAACAGCGTCGGGCGGGTGGCGAACAGCGATCCGTGCCTGGCCAGCGCGGCCAGATCGACGCCGGTGACCGGCCCGCCGGCATTGCCGAAACTGACGATCATGCCGCGCCGGGCCGTCGATTTGAGCGATGCCTCCCAGGTCGACCCACCCACCCCGTCCAGCACCACCGGCACGCCCGCCCCGCCGGTGATCTCACGGACGCGCGCGGCGATATCCTCGCGCCGATATTCGATGACATGGTGCGCCCCGAGCGCACGCGCACGCTCCGCCTTTTCCGGCGAGCCGGCGGTGCCGATGACGGTGGCGCCGATATGGGCGAGCCATTGCACGATCAACTGCCCCGTTCCGCCGGCCGCCGCATGGACCAGCACGGTCATTCCCGGCGCGACGCGCGCGCATCGTTCGACCAGATATTCCGCCGTACAGCCCTTGAGCAGCACGGCGGCGGCGGTTTCGGTCGCGATGTCGTCCGGCAGCGCGAACAGTGTGTCCACCGCCGCGTTCCGCGCGCTCGCATAGGCGCCAAGGCCGGGGCCATAGGTCGCCACCCGATCGCCGGGCGCGAAGCGCGTGACACCCGCGCCCACCGCCTCGACCACGCCCGCGGCCTCGCTGCCCAGGCCGCTGGGCAGCGGCACCGGATACAGGCCGCTACGGTGATAGGTATCGATGAAATTGAGGCCCACCGCCGCATGGCGCACCCGCACTTCGCCGGCGGTGGGCGGCGGCAGTTCGCGCTCGACCCATGTGATGACTTCGGGTCCGCCGGTTCGTTCGATCATCGCGACGCGCGCCATCGCCAGCCTCCAGTTTCAGGTTGCAACGCTTGCCCCCGCTCGCCACATAACGCCCATACCCGATGTTGGAAAAAGCGGAGGCGAGGATGCGGAGCTATCTCAACCAGTATATTGGTGGCCAGTGGGTCGAAAGCGAGGGCGGCAAGCGGCACGCGGTGATCAACCCCGCCACCGAAAGCCCGGTGAGCGAGATCACGCTCGGTTCGCAGGCCGATGTCGATAAGGCGGTGGCCGCCGCACGCACGGCGTTCGAGAGCTTTTCGCGCACCAGCCGCGAGGAGCGGGTCGCGCTGATCGAGCGCGTGCTGGAGGCATATAAGAACCGCGCCGACGATATGGCGGAAGCGATCAGCGCCGAGATGGGCGCGCCGCTGAGCCTGGCGAAGACGGCGCAGGTCGGATCGGGCATGGGCCATTTGATGGCGGCGGCCAAGGCACTGAAGGATTTTGAGTTCGAGGAAGAGATCGGCAACAGCCTGGTCGTCCACGAACCGATCGGCGTGGTGGCGATGATCACCCCGTGGAACTGGCCGCTCAACCAGATCGTGTCGAAAGTCGCGCCGGCGCTGGCCGCCGGATGCACGATGATCCTGAAGCCCAGCGAGGAAGCGCCCGGCTGTGCGATGATCTTTGCCGAGGTGATGGATGCGGCGGGCGTACCGGCGGGCGTGTTCAACCTGGTCAACGGCGATGGGCCGGGGGTCGGCACCGCGCTGTCGCAGCACAAGGGCGTCGATATGGTGAGCTTCACCGGATCGACCCGCGCCGGCATCCTGGTGGCAAAGAACGCCGCCGACACGGTGAAGCGCGTGCATCAGGAGCTGGGCGGGAAATCCCCGTCACTGATGCTGGAGGGCGCGGACGTCGAGACGGCGGTGAAGGGGACGCTGTTCAGCGTGCTGATGAATTCGGGGCAGAGCTGCATCGCGCCCGCGCGCCTGCTCGTCCCCAAATCGCTGGAGCAGGAAGCCGCAAGCGCCGCCGCCGCGATGATGAAGGCGACGCCCTGTGGCAACCCGGCGGAGGAAGGTCGGCATATCGGCCCGGTGGTCAACAAGACGCAGTGGGACAAGATCCAGGGCCTGATCCGCAAGGGGATGGAGGAAGGCGCGACCCTGGTCACCGGCGGCCCGGGCCGCCCCGACGGGGTGGACAGCGGCTATTATGTCAAACCGACGCTGTTTTCCGGCGTGCGCAACGACATGACGATCGCACGCGAGGAGATTTTCGGACCGGTCGTCACGATCATCCCCTATGAGGATGAGGAAGACGCGATCCGCATCGCCAACGACACCGATTACGGCCTGTCGGCGGTGGTGTTCGGGAACAAGGATGCGGTGCGGCGCGTCGCCCCGCGGCTGCGCGCCGGCATGGTCTATATCAATGGCGGCCAGCCCAACCCCGACCTGCCGTTCGGCGGCTACAAACAGTCGGGCAATGGCCGCGAGCACGGCAAGTTCGGACTGGCCGAGTTCATGGAAGTGAAGGCGATGGTGGGGGCGCTTGCCTGATCGAACGGTCCGCCCCCTTCGGCCGAAGGGGGCGATCAGACCGGCCAGAACCAGAGGATCAACGGGGTTCCGAAGACCAGCACGATCATTGAAAGCGGTGCGCCCAGCCGGGCATAGTCGCCGAAGCGATAGCCCCCCGGCCCCATCACGAGCGTGTTGCACTGATGCCCGATCGGGGTCAGGAAATCGCACCCTGCCCCCACCGCGGTCGCCATCAGAAACGCCTCCGGACGCAGCCCCAGATCATGGGCGAACGTCGCGGCGATCGGCGCCATGACCAGCACTGTCGCGGCATTGTTGAGGAACGGCGTCACCGCCATCGCCGCCGCCATGATGAGCGCGACCGCGCCCCAGGCCGGCAGCGCGGCGGCGGTGACCGAGAGCCACTGGCCGATCAGTTCGGTCACCCCGGTCGCGCGCAGCGAATCGCTGACCGGGATCAGCGCGCCGAGCATGATGAGGATCGGCCATTCGACATGGTCATAGGCGTCGCGCACCGGCAGCGCGCCGGTCAGCACCACGCCGGCAGCAGCGGCGAAGAAAGCGACGGTCACCGGCAGCAGCCCGGTCGCCGTCGCAATCATCGCCGCAGCCAGGATGAGCAGCGGCAACAGGCCCTTGCGCACGCTACCCAGACGCAATTCGCGCTCGGCCAGCGGCAATGCCCCCAATTCGGTCAGCGTCTGGGGCAGCACGCCAAGCGGCCCCTGAAGCACCACGACATCGCCGGCGCGAAACACCACATTGGGCATGCGCCGGACGATCCGTTCGCCCTGCCGCGACACCGCGATCAGATTGACGCCGTACCGCTGGCGCAGCAGCAGCGAGCCGGCGGTGCCGCCGACGAGCGGCGAGCCGGTCGATACCACCGCCTCGATCACCCCGATCTCTTCGCCTTCGGGCAGGTCAGGCGCTTCGCTGGTGCCGACGAAATCGAGCTTGTCGCGGGCGATCACCCGTTCAAGGCTGTCCGGCGTTCCGCCCAGGATCAGGATGTCGCCTTCGTGCAGCGGCGTATCGGGCAGCGGCGTCGCACGCACGCCGTCGCGCAGGAACATGCTGATCGCGACTTCGTGATCGTGGCGCTCGAGAAAATCCATGATCCGTTCGCCATTGGGCGTCGACTGGGCGACGACCTTTGCCTCGGTCGAATATTCGTGGACGTCGAGCGCCTCTCCCATGGTCGGCGCGGCGCGGCGGTCGAGCGGGAGGAGGCGATAGCCGAAGCGCAGGAAAAGAAGGCCGATCACCGTCAGCCCGATGCCGACCGGGGCATAGTCGAACATGTGGAACCGCTCGCCGGTCATCTCCTCGCGCACCTTGCTCACGATGATGTTGGGCGAGGTCCCGATCAGCGTAATCAGCCCGCCGAGCAGCGACGCGAACGACATCGGCATGAGGAAGACCGAGGGCGAACTGTTCGATTTCTTCGCCATCTGGAACGCCGCCGGCATCATCATCGCGAGCGCGCCGATATTCTTGACCAGCGCGGAGCCGAAGCCGACCGAGGCGGTGAGCAGCAGCAGTTGCGATCGTTGTCGCTTCACCCGCTTCTGAAGCGCGCGCATCAGCCGCTCGATCACGCCCGATCGCTGTACCGCGCCGGACAGGACGAGTGCGGAGCCGACGATGATGACGATATCGTCGGAAAAGCCCTTGAACGCGTCCGCCGGCTTCACGACGCCGACCGCCAGCGCGGCGAGCAGCGCCATGACCGCGACCAGATCGTATCGGAACCGTCCCCACAGAAACAGCGCCATCATCCCGACAAGAACGGCGACGGACAGGATCTGTGGCAATGTCATGAGCGCCCCATGCCGTGCAAACGCGGCAGAGGCGACAGGTTTCCGTCAGGCGCGGCGTTTCAGTGGACCGTACCCACCGCGCGGTTGACGCTCATCAGCACGATCAGGCGTTCGATCTGTCGCCAGCGGCAGAAGTTGATGTGGTTGCCGACGTCGCGGCTGCGGTCGGCGCGCGCCGCCGCTTCGAACCCGGCATCGTCGCCGAACGCGCGGATAAGGTCGGCGGCGTCGGTGACATGGGTGCGATCGGCAAGATAGGGAATGGGGGACATGGATGCTCCAGCGGGGGCGGAAACAGGCACGACCCTCCCTTGCCACGCCAATCGGCAAGATTCGGTGCCGAACGAAGGTAAATCGCCGGAAACCATGACTGAAAGCCCCACCCCGCCCCGTGTCCGGCAACGGCGGCGCAGGCGGGAGTGGCGCCGCGTCGCGCGGCGTGGCAAGGGAGCGGCATGACCCAAGCCCCCAAGCCCGCGCCGATCGCCGGCGGCGCCCTGCTCGCGCTCGCGCTCCTTGCCGGAACCGTGATCGGCGTCTCGCGCGGCCAGCCCTCGCTCGGGTTCGTCGGCGGCCTTGCCGTCGGGCTGGTGCTGTTGCTGCTGGTCGCGCTGATCGATCGCCTGCGCGCGCGGCGCTAGGATCAGACCAGCGCGCGGTGGAGCCAGACGACCCGGCCCACCACGTCGATCCCCGACCCCGCCACAATCTCGGTCGCGAAATCGGGGTTGTCGCTGGCAACCTCCACCTGCCCGCCGATCGCCCGCAGACGCTTGACCGCGACCAGCCCGTCGCGCCGGAAGACATGGATGGCGGCGCGGACGCCGATCGTGCGCCGCGCGCCATCGACCAGGATCTCGTCGCCATCGCATAGGGTGGGTTCCATCGACGCGCCCTCCACCCGGATCGTCGAGGCCATATCCGGCCGCACGCCGAGCCGGCGCAGCAGTGCCGGGTCGAGCAGCAGCGCGCCGCGCCGCTCATTTTCGACCAGCCGTCCCCGCCCCGCCGCCGCGCCGGCATCGACGCGCGCGACCGCGACCAGCCCCTCCACCGCCGGGCCGCCCAGCGCCGCATCGGGAATACCCAGATAGCGTGCGAGCCGGCGACGATCGCCCTCCGCCAGCAGATGCGGACTGCCCCGCGCGACATATTGCTGAAGATAGGCCGCGTTCCGCCCGATCAACCGCGAGAGCGACGCCAGCGATTCACCGCGCCGCTCCGCCGCCGCCGCCAATGCCCGCCGCTGATCGATTGCATCCATCCCAGATCCATAGTCGCAGGATTTTTCCTAGACAAGTTGGAAATGAGAACATTTAACGAACATATGAGTCGGAGGATGCGATGACGATCTTGAGCGAGGTGGAACGTTACATGCGGGCGCACGACATGCCGCGCACCAAATTCGGGCGCCTGGCGGTCGGCGACCCGCGCTTGGTCGGGGACATGCGCAACGGTCGCGAACTGCGCCCGGAAACCCATGCGCGGGTGAAGGCGTTCCTGGCCGCGCCGCCCCCATCTGCCGGTACGGGGGCGGCGCGGTGAGCCGGGGACCAGATGCTGCGACGCTGGTCGAGCGCGCCCTCATGGCGATGGCCGCAGCCGCCGGGATTGCGCTGCGCGTCCACGCGGTCGAGACGACACCCTGGGCGAGCGCGACCTTTATCGGCGCGCGTCACCGGCTGACCGTTGAAGCGGCCGCTTCCTCGGCCCTCGATTGCTGGCTCGCCGCGCTGCCCGAGGCGGAGTTCAGGCTGCGCGGCCATCTGGTCGCGGACGCGCTCGTCGCGACGCGCCGCATGGCGGAAGATGTGGTGCGGTCCGAAATCGAGATTCTGACGATCGAGGACGCCTGAGCGCCCGTCGGATCAGGCGCGCATCGCCAGGCGGCGCAGGCTTTCGAGCGTATCCTCCAGCCGGTGGTCGGGCGAACCGGGGTCGGGAGTCGCTTCGGCCGAATCGCCGCGTCGCGCGATCCCCCGCTCCAGCCGGTCGAGCAGGGCATGCACGCTCGCATCGGTCTGCGGCGTCGCGATCGGTGCCGGACCGGCGCCGATGTCGGGAACCGATTGCGGCCGGACGGGCGGCGTCAGTTCGAACGTCTCGAACCGCTCCGTGTCGGCATAGAGCGGCGGTTCGACCGGCTTTCGGCGCAGCGACACGACCGGCGGCGGCGGCGTCAGCGGCTCCTCAAGCAGCGCGCCGGGATCGAACGCCGACAGGGGCTGGTCAAGATTGGCGGGAAGCGGTTGGACCGGAGGCGGCCCCGTCGGACGCGGAGCCGGCTGTGGCCGAGGGGATGGCATCGGCACGACAATCTGTGCCGGCTCGGCCGGTCCCATCGCCAGCACCGGATCGGGCGCCGGTTCGGGCAAGGCCAGATCGAGCGCGTCCCCGGCATGTTCGGGAACGGGCGCCCCGGGCATGATGATGTCGCGATTGGCGCGCAGCGGCTCACGCGGGGGCGCATCGGGATGCGCGTCGGCGCGTCGGATCGTCGGACGCCGGGTTCCCGCGGGCAGCGCGCGCGAATCGCGCCAGGCGATCAGCCCGGAAAGCGTCAGCCACACCGCCATCGCCGCGATGCCGCCGGCGAACACACCCACGATGATCCGCGCAGTCGTGCCGAGCGGCGGCTCCGCAGCGGGGATGATCGCCGCGATCCCGCTCGAAACGGTCAGATCCTCCAGCATCGCGCCCGGCACCGCCAGCGTCGCGAGCGCGATCAGCGCGCCCCCGGCACCAGCCAGGGCAAGCGCCCGATTGGGGGTCAGACGTTGAAGGACGGCGAACGCAACCATGGTCGCGACCCTAATCGCGCGGCGATGAGTTTTTGGTAAACGGGTTCGTATCGCGCGACATTGGTCGCCCAGTTGCGCTCGGTCTCGACAAATGCGCGCGCGCGTTCGCGCTGTGCGGCCCAGCCGGCGCGATCCGCGAAGACGCGCGCCACCGCATCGGCCAGCGCGGCGGGATCGTCCGGAGCGAACAGCGTTCCGGTATCCCCGTCGCGAATCAGCTCCCGATGCCCGCCCACATCCGATGCCGCGACCAGGCGGCGCTGTGCCATCGCCTCCAGCGGCTTGAGCGGGGTCACCAGGTCGGTCAGTCGCATCCGTTTGCGCGGATAGACCAGCAGATCGATCAGCGAATAATAGCGCTCCACCTGCTCGTGCGGCACGCGACCGACGAAATGGATCGCGCGCGCGGCGCTGGAGGCCGCGGCCTGGGCGCGCAGCGCCTCTTCCATCGGGCCGCCGCCGACCATCACCAGACGCGCCATCGGACGCTGCGCCAGCAATTGCGGCATCGCGGCGATCAGGTCGTCCAGCCCCTCATAATCATAGAAGCTGCCGATGAAACCGATCGTATCCGCGCCGGCAAGGTCCAGCCGGGCGGACAGATCGGCGTCGCGCGGCGCCGGCTCACCGAACAGATGCAGATCGACGCCATTGGGCGAAACCATGATCTTTTCCGGATCGATGCCGCGCGCGATAAGGTCACGCCGCAGCCCTTCGCAGATCACCGCGACCCCGTCTGCCCGGCGCGCGGCAAAGGTTTCGAGCGCGCGGGTGAGCCGATATTTGAGCGATCCGGCACGTCCGGTGCCGTTGCCGACCGCCGCATCCTCCCAGAAGGCACGGATTTCGTAGAGCAGCGGAATGCCGTGCCGGCGCGAAGCGCGCATCGCCGCAAGCGGATCGATGACCGGCGAATGGGCATGAAGGATGTCGGGCCGGAACCGTTCGACGACATGGTCGATCCGCCGGGCAAAGGCGGCGATCTCCGCCATCTCGCCGATCACGGGCGGCAGGCGGCGCATCTGTTTCGTGCGATGGAAATCGATCCCGTCCATCGTTTCGAACGGGGCGTCGCCGGTGTGGTAGCGCGGCCCCGTCACCCCCGCCACGCGCCAGCCGCGCGCCATCTGCGCCTTCAGGATCGCGCGGGTGCGAAAGGTGTAGCCGCTGTGCAGCGGCAGCGAATGATCGAGGATGTGCAGGATGCGCATGGCGGCATGCCTGGCACGGGAGCGCTTAACACCGCGTCAACCGCTCCGGATTTCAGCCAGATCACACCGTTTCGCAGACGAATCATTTTGATAGATCCATTATGGAGTGGCATAATGGCCGCATTCGTCATGGAGCCGACCGTGCGGTTGATCGCATTTATCCGCTGCCTGTCCCGCGGGCATCATTTCGTGCCAAGTCGCAGCCGCAGCGGCTTCGAAACCTGCTCCCGCTGTCGTTCCCGGCGGCGACGCAAGGGGTCGCCCGGCAGCCACCCGCCCGACGGTGCCGCCCCAATATCCTGACCGACCGCGCGGTTTACGCCGCATCAACCCCCTGTCGCTAAACCGGTCGCACGCGGATGCGTGGGAAGGCGGCGACGATGATCGACAATCTGATTCTCGGCCTGACCCATGGGCTGCTGGTGGTGACCGCGTTGCGGCTGGTGAACAGCCCCAGGCTGGACGATGAAAGCGCGCCGGTCGATGATGCGGACACGCCCCGGCGCCGATGGGGCCGTCCGCGTGCGTGATATCGGCTTCATCGCATTTCTGGCGACGATCTTCCTGCTCGGCTTTCGCCGGCCGTTCCTGTTCGTCCTGGTCTATGTCTATATCGACGTCGTTTCGCCCCAGCGGATGAGCTATTTCCTGCTCAACGCCTTTCCGATCTCGGCGATGGCGGTGGGCTTTGCGGTACTCACCTGGCTCGCCTTCGACGACAAGAAGGACATGCGCGTCGCACCGCGCCAGGGGCTGATGCTGGCGCTGCTCGCCTGGTGCTGGTGGACCACGCGCAATGCCGATTTCCCGCTGGAGGCGCTCGATAAATGGGACTGGGTGTGGAAGGCGCTGGCCTTTGCGATCTTCCTGCCGCTCACCCTGCGCACGAAGCTGCGGATCGAGGGGCTGTTGCTGTTCATGCTGTTGTCCGTTGCGACGATCATCATCGTCGGCGGGGTGAAAACGGTGCTGTCGGGCGGTGGCTATGGCGAGCTCAATCTGCTCGTCTCCAACAATTCGGGCCTGTTCGAAGGGTCGATCATCTCGGCCGTGTCGATCTGCATCATTCCCCTGATCCTGTGGTTCACCCGCCATGGCACCATCTTCCCGCCCGACTGGCGGGTGAAGCTGTTCTGCTACGCGCTGATCTTTGCCTGCCTGTTGATGCCGGTGGGGACGCAGGCGCGGACCGGCCTGTTGTGCGTCGGCCTGCTCGCGGTGCTGATGCTGCGCGACGTCAAGCGGCGGATGGCCTATATCGCGACCGCCAGCCTGCTTGCACTGGTCGCGATCCCGTTCCTGCCATCGTCCTTCACCGAACGCATGGGAACGATCCGCACCTACAAGTCCGACGCGTCCGCATCGACCCGGATCGAGGTGTGGAAATGGACGTGGAATTACGTGAAGGACAATCCGATGGGCGGCGGGTTCGAGGCGTATCGACAGAACCGCATCAAATATGACACCGTCGATACTGTCGGCGACAGCAATAACCTGACCATCGTCCGCACCCCCGAAATCGACAAGGCGCGCGCCTATCACTCCGCCTATTTCGAGATGCTGGGCGAGCAGGGATGGCCCGGCTTCGCGCTGTGGCTGATGATCCATCTGAGCGGCATCGTCCGGATGGAGGTGCTGCGCCGCCGCTACATGAAGGCGCCGCCGGACAAGGCGTGGATCGCGCCGCTCGCCACCGCGCTTCAGCATGCGCACATGATCTATCTGCTGGGCGCGACCTTTGTCGGCATCGCACTGAATCCCTTCGTCTACATGCTGGTCGGCGCCCAGATCGGCCTCGACACCTATGTCGGGCGCAAGCGGGCCGAAGAGGGCCTGAAGCCGATGCAGAAAAAGCGCACCGCACCGGCGGTCGCGGTGTAGCGCGGACATGGGGGCGCTGTTCCTGGTCCGTGACGACGATCCGCGCTTCGCCGAAACGGCGCGGGCGGCGGCGCGCGCGTCGCTCGCCGATCAGGGATTTCCCGCCCCGAGCGAGCATGACCTTCCCGGCTGGCACCTGTTGCACAGCCCCCACGCGCTGGGCGGCCCGGACGGGCTACTGCGCAGCGGGGACGATCTGGCGGCGGTTGCCGGAACGGTCTCGATCGACGGCACATTCGGTGGCGAGGCGCTTCGACGGCTGCTGACGATCGATCCGCGCGCGCCGGACTGGACCCGGATCGCCGGCCAGTTCGTCGCCGTGATCCGCCACGGCGGACGCAGTTTCGTGATGGGTGATTATTTCTCTGCCTTTCAGCTGTTTCACGACAGCGCGGATCGCATCCTTTCGACCTCGCTGCTCGCGGCGGCGCACGCCCTGCCCCGCCTGCGGTTCGATCCGCAGGGGCTGTACGAACTCGCCTTCAACGTGATGCCGCTCGGCGAGGATACGCTCTTTCGCGAGCTCAAGACGCTCTCGCCCTTCGTCGTGCTGGAACTGGGCGCGGCGGGCATCGTCCGCCATGCGGTGGCAAAGCCGCTGCCCGATGCGCCGCTCGATCTTTCGCCGTCGGAGCGGATCGCACGCGCGCGCACACGGCTTTCGAACGCGGTGGCGCCATGGGTCCGCGCCGATCGCACGAACATCCGCTGTCCCTTGTCCGGCGGACTCGATTCGCGCCTGATCCTCGCCGCGCTGCGCGAACAGGGCGCCGCGCCGCACATCTATGTCTATGGTCCGCCCGGCGACACCGATGTGCGGATCGCCCGCGCGATCGGCGAACGATGCGGCTTTCCGGTCGAATGGATCAACAAGGCGGCGGCGCCCGTCCCGCCCGAGGCGTTCCCCGACATCGTCGCGCGCAATTTCCGCCAGTTCGACGGCCTGCCCACCTTCGGCAACATCTTTGACAATGGCGGCCATGCCGATGCGCAGCTGGCGCGCCATGCCGGCGGCACGCTCGCCGTGTCGGGCGGGTGCGGCGAAATCTACCGCAATTTCTTTTACCTGCCGAACCGTCGCTTCACCGCGGACGCGGTCGTGCGGACCTTCTTCGCACGGTTCGTGCCGGGCGACGCGACCACCGTGTTCGATCCGCGTGACTTCATCGCGACGATGACCGCAAAGGTGCGCGACGCGCTCGACCCGCCATCCGCGCGCGGCCGGTTGTCACGCACCGCGATCGAGCAACTCTATCCCCGCGTGCGCTGCCGCGCGCTGTTCGGACGGGAAATCAGCCTGGAGGGGCGGCTCAGCCCCTATCTGATGCCGTTCCTCGACCATCAGGTCGTTGCCGAGGCGATGACCCTGCCGCTGTCGCTCAAACATGCCGGCCGTTTCGAAGCGGCATTGTTGAACGCGATCGATCCCGAGCTTGCCGCGCAACCCTCCGCTTATGGCCATGATTTCACCGGCCCGCCCGATCGCCGGCACCGCTTCAGCGAATGGTCGACCCGCGTGCGCCCCGCCTGGTTGCGGCAATATAGCTATGCGATCCAGCGGCGCTTGCGGCCGATGGGCGACGAACATGGCGGGCTGCTCTCACCCGACTATATGAACCGGGTGATCGATCCCGAATTTCCCGCGATGCGGCGCTTCTTTCACGTCGATCGGATTGCCGACAGCGGCTTGTGGCGGCGCATCGCCAATGTCGAATATCTGGCGCAACGGCTGGGTTCGCGGATCGCCGACTGATCCGCCTGCGAAAGGACGACGACCGACGTTCAGCGCCGCGCGATCGGCGCGATCCCCTCGGCCAGGTCATTGCCGCGCACGGTGACGGAATCGCGCGACCAGTTGCCGACAAAGGTCGTCCTGTGATCGAACCGGGGGTGCAGCCACGCCTTGTTCCCCTCGATCACCAGCCCCGCCGAACTGTTTTTCGGTCCTTCCGGCGCGACCGAGATCATCGTCGAATAATTGTCCTTGTTCGGCCCCTGCTCGAACGAGTTTCCGGCGATCCGGCCGCTCGCACCGTTGGACAGGTCGATCGAATAGTTGGTGTGCATGCCCTGGCTGTCGTCGAAGCTGTTGTCGATGATCTCGACCTGCGGCGCGCGCGTCTTGACGTAATGGCCGCCCGTTCCCCGTTCGAAACGCGACTGGAACACGCGCAGCCGTCCATAGGCGCCGACATAGATCGAATGCGCGCCGTTGCCGGTCGGATCCTTGCCCAGCCCGGCAAAGGTCGAACGCTCGACGGTAAGCGTGCCGCGCGGGTCGCTCGCGGTCAGGATGCCGCACTGGCCGTCGATGAACATCGCATTGGAAACGGTCAGATTGCCGGTTTCGAGCCGGATGCCCGCCCCGTTGCCGTCCTGGACGAAGGTGCGCATGAACACGATGCCATCGACGCTGGCGCCGCGGCCGCGCAACACCAGTGTCGCCTTGCCCTCACAGATCGCCTGGTCGAACACCGCCTTGCCCGGCACTTCGGAAACGAAGGCGATTTCGCCCGCCTCCTGCACCGCGCATTCGCCATAGCGGCCGGGTGCGATGCGGATGGTGGCGCGCCGATCGCCGATCGCCGACACCGCATCCTGAAGGCTGGCGAACCGCTGGCCCGTTTCCTGGATCGTGAACGGTCCCTGCACCTGGGGCAATGCCGGCGCGGTGGTCAGCAACAGGGCGGTCAGCAGGATCGGCAGGCGCATGTCGGACTCCGCGAAACAGTCGCGGCGATCATGCGCCCGCAGGTGTCACTATCGGGTTACGAAATGGCGGGTTACGAAATGGCGGGTTACGAAATGGCGCGTCACGATCCCGCCGGTTCCAGTTCGCGCGCCAGCGCGGCCTCGATCGCGTCGATAAAGGCGGGGATATCGTCGGGGTTGCGGCTGGTGATGAGGTTGCCATCGACCACGACCTCCTGATCGACCACCTTTGCGCCGGCATTCTCCAGATCGGTGCGCACCGACGGCCAGCTCGTCGCGCGTCTGCCATCGACGACATCCGCCTCGACCAGCAGCCACGGCGCGTGACAGATCGCCGCCACCGTCTTGCCGTCGTCGAAAAACTCCTGGACCAGCGCCACCGTCCGCTCGTTCATGCGCAGCCTGTCGGGATTGCCGACCCCGCCGGGCAGCACGAGCGCGTCGAAATCCGCACTGTCCACATCGTCGACCGTGGCATCGGGGGTGATGGTCCGACCCTTTTCACCCCCGCTTTCCCCCTGGATCGGATCGGTCTTGAGCGATGCCAGCGTCACTTTCACCCCGCCATCGAGCAGCGCCTGACGCGGCTTCATCAATTCCGATTCCTCGAACCCGTCGGTCGCGATCATCAGCACGCGCGCCTGGGACAGATCGGCCATCTCGTTTCTCCTGCAATGACTGGATTCCCGCAGACAACCGGTGCCGCCGGGCGCGGTTCCGGAACGATGCGGCGGGATGCGCATTCATCACGCCATGACGAGGCCGGGATGAGTAAGCGCTTGCGATTCTGCGACGACAGCCACCCCGGGATCACCCGGCGCAAGGTGCGTGGCGGGTGGGGTTATTGGGGCAGCGACGGGAGGCGGATCACAGACCGCGACGAGATCGACAGGCTGAATGCGGTCGGCCTGCCCCCGGCCTATACCGACGCCTGGTATTGCCCGCACGCGAACGGCCATCTTCAGGCGACCGGAATCGACGATCGCGGCCGCAAGCAATATCGCTATCACCCCGATTTTCGCGCCGCGCGGGACGCCGCCAAATATGATCGCTGCGTGCCATTCGGCCATCTGCTGCCCCGGCTGCGCGCGCGGATCGCCGCCGACCTGCGCAAACGATCGCTGACGAAGGCGCGTGCGGTGGCGGCGGTGGTGCGGCTGCTCGACCTGGGCCATGTCCGCATCGGCAACGAAAGCTATGCGAAGGCCAATCGCAGTTTCGGCGCGACGACGCTGCGCAAGCGGCACGCGACGCTGAACGGTCGCACGCTCAAGCTCCAATATCGCGCGAAGTCGGGCAAGATGCGCGAATTGCGCATCAGCGACGGCAGCCTGTCGTCGTTCGTGAAGAAGTGTCAGGACCTGCCCGGGCAGCATCTGTTCTGCTGGCTCGACGACGCGGGCGAGGCGCACCCCGTGACATCCACCGACGTCAACGACTATATCCGCGAAGCGATGGGCGACGACTTCACCGCAAAGCATTTCCGCACCTGGGGGGCGAGCGTCATCGCGTTCGAGACGCTGGCGCGGGCGAAATCCCATATCGGCCTGAAAACATTGCTTGAACCGGTGACCCAGGCGCTGGGAAACACCCCCGCGATCGCCCGCAAATCCTATGTCCACCCCGATCTGATCGACCTGGCCAAGGATCGCGACGCCCAGGCGGCGTTCCGCGATTCGCTGGTTCTGCCGCGCACGACGCGCCATCTGACCCGCACCGAACGCGGCCTGATCGCGTTCCTGGAACGCGGCGGGATGACCGCCCGGGCCGCCTGAAAAGGAATTTCATGACCGTCAACAATACCGCCGCCGCCGGCGCCGCCGCCGCATCCGAAACCTCCGACGCGATGCAGGTGCATGCGCGCAACTTCGTCGGCGACGCGACCGCCTGGTTCCAGTCGCACTGGCTGCAAATCCTGATCGCGACCGGCATCGCGATCGCCATCGTGCTGGCGCTCCACCTGCTGCGCCGCTGGGGCATGAAATTGTGCGATCGCGCCGAAGGGCCGGCGGGATGGGGAACGATCATCGGCCGGGCGGTCGCGCGAACCGGAAATTTCTTCATCATCATGGTCGCGGCGCGGCTGGTCGCCGGCTATGCCGACCCCCCGGAAATGATCAACAAGACGATCGATTTCCTGTTCACCGTCGCCGCCGTATTCCAGGCGGCGATCTGGGCGCGCGAACTCATCCTCGGCGCGATCGAGAAAAAGACCGAGGCGGAAAACTACCATGGCGAGGCGCTGCTCTCCGCGCTCGGCCTGATCCGGCTGCTGGTGACGGTCGCGCTGTTCGCGGTCGCACTGGTGGTGGTGCTGGACAATCTGGGCGTCAACGTCACCGGCCTGGTCGCGGGTCTGGGCGTCGGCGGCATCGCGATCGGCCTGGCGGCACAGGGGATCTTCGCCGATCTGTTCGCGGCGCTGGCGATCATCTTCGACAAGCCGTTCCGGCGCGGCGACAAGATCCAGTATGACAACACGGTCGGCCTGGTCGAGGAAATCGGCCTCAAATCGACGCGGGTACGATCGTTCAACGGCGAAATCCGGGTGATTTCGAACAAGAACCTGCTCGACAAGGAAATCCAGAACATCTCGAACCGCGATCATATCCGCATCAAGCTGCCGATCGGGGTCGCCTATGAAACCCCGCCCGAGCAGCTGGAGGCGATGCCGGAGATGCTGACCGCGATCGCGCAGGACGCCGGTGGAACGGTGGCGCGCGCCAGCTTCGAGGATTTCGGCGACAGCTCGGTGAACTTCAACCTGTGGTTCGACATTGCCGGCGACGACTGGCCGACCGCGCACAAGGTTCGCGACAAGGTCATCATCGGCGTGCTTCGCCGGTTCGCGGCGGAAGGCATCTCGATCCCGTTCCCGACCCAGACCACCTATACGGCCGATCCCTCCGGCAAGCTCATCCTCCCCTATGCCGAGGTGCAGCCGGTGATGGCGGTGGATCAAACGGGCTGACGACCGCGATTCGCGGACACTCCATGAGTTTTCGAAGATCGGGTTTGGCGTTTTTGCATGCCGGAACCCTACGGAAGCGCTGCTTTTCCGGATTGCAGTAGGCTCCCTCTTGCCGATGGCCGCCGCTTGGGCCAGAAGCGCGCGAGAACATGCGAGAGGAGCCCGCAATGGCCGACGCCGCGACGGAAGAAACGATCACGATCGAGCAACTCGCCGAACAGGTGGGAAGCGAGCGCGTTTCCGACTGGGTCGAGGTGACGCAGGAGATGATCGACAAGTTCGCGGATGCGACCGGCGACCACCAGTTCATCCATGTCGATCCCGAACGCGCGGCACGCACGCCATTCGGCGGCACGATCGCCCATGGGTTCCTCACCTTGTCTCTGATGCCGTTGCTTGGCCAGAAGACGCCCCAGCCGCAAATCGCCGGCGTAAAGATGGGGGTCAACTATGGCGGCAACAAAGTCCGCTTCCTCACCCCCGTCCGCTCGGGCAGCCGGGTGCGCGGCCGGTTCAGGACGCTCGAACTGGTCGAGAAACGCCCCGGCCAGTGGCAACGCACCGACGAGTTCACCGTCGAGATCGAGGGGCAGGACAAGCCCGCCCTGATCGCCGAATGGATCGCCCAGATTTTTGTCTAGACAATATAGAGAAGGAAGTTTCGCATGCGCTCTGCCGTCATCGTCTCCACTGCCCGCACCCCGCTGACCAAGGCGGGACGCGGCGCGTTCAACAACACGCCGTCGGCGACGCTGGGATCCTATTCGGTCAAGGCGGCGGTCGAGCGCGCCGGCATCGACGGCGGTGAGATTGACGACGTGCTGTTCGGCGCCGCGGTGCAGCAGGGGTCTCAATCCCCCAACATCGCCCGGCTGGTCGCGCTGCGCGCCGGCCTGCCCGTCACCGTCCCCGGCATGTCGATCGACCGCCAGTGCTCGTCGGGCCTGATGACCATCGCGACCGCCGCCAAGCAGATCATCGTCGATCGCATGGACATCTGCGTTGCCGGCGGCGTCGAGAGCATTTCGAAGGTGTCGGGCAGCGGCAAGCTGTTCATCGAACCCGATCCCGAACTGCTCAAGATGCACAAGGACACCTATCTGCCGATGATCGGCACCGCCGAGGTGGTGGCCAAGCGCTATGGCATCAGCCGCGAGGCGCAGGACGAATATTCGCTCCAGTCGCAGCAGCGCACCGCCGCCGCCCAGGCCGCCGGCAAATATGACGACGAGATCGTCGCCTGCACCGCGACGATGGCGGTGGTGAACAAGGAGACGAAGGAGGTCAGCTACAAGGAGGTGACCGCCGATCGCGACGATTGCAACCGCCCCGACACCACGCTGGAGGGTCTTGCCAGCCTGAAGCCGGTCATGGGCGAGGGTCACACGATCACCGCCGGCAATGCCAGCCAGCTGTCGGACGGCTCGTCGGCCTGTGTCGTGATGGAGGAAAGCGTCGCGGCGAAGCGCGGCCTGACCCCGCTCGGCCGCTATGTCGGCATGGCCGTCGCCGGCACCGAACCGGACGAGATGGGCATCGGCCCGGTCTTCGCGATCCCCAAGCTGCTTGAGCGGTTCGACCTGAAGATGGACGATATCGGCCTGTGGGAACTGAACGAGGCGTTCGCCGTCCAGGTCCTGTATTGCCGCGACAAGCTGGGCATCCCCAATGACCGGCTCAACGTCAATGGCGGCTCGATCTCGATCGGCCACCCGTTCGGCATGACCGGCGCGCGTTGCACCGGCCACGCGCTGATCGAGGGGAAGCGGCGCGGCGTCAAATATGTCGTCGTGACGATGTGCATCGGCGGCGGCCAGGGCGCGGCGGGACTGTTCGAAGTCCTCTGACCCTCCAATATACCCCTGCCCCCTTCGACCTTCCGATCGGGACGGTGGAGGGGGCGGACGGCGGGCCGGTCGGCGCTGCGGCGCGCCGCCGGGCCTGCTTACCCCCCCCGGTCAAGGGCAGGCGCGCGGCAACCGGCTATTCCGGAGTGTAGAGGCCCGCGCGGATCCACCGGCTGGCCAGCCATTTGACGCCCCGTTCCACCGGCGCGCCGGCATGCCACCCGCGCTCGTCGCGCCGGCCGTCGTTCAGCGTGTTGCGGAACACCAGCGCGTCGCCGCGTCGTCCCGTCACCGACACGCCGATATCGGGAAACACCGTCTCCCCGCCGATATAGCCGTCGTTCAGCCAGATCAGCGCCGTCAGGATGCGCTGGTTCGCCCCCGGCGCGCCGGCATAGGCATCGTGATGGCGGCGGAATTGCTGGCCCGGCATGTAGCGCAGCACGTTGAGCGGCTCGCCCTGGCGTGGCGAGGTGCCGGTCGCCGCCGCGATCCGGCGATTGATATTGTGAACCACCAGATCCTCGTCCATCGCGAGGATCGACATGGCATGCGAGGTGCGGACTGGGTCCGGCACCCCCTCCCGCGTCCGTGGATCGACCACCAGCGCAGGTTGCAGCGCGGGTTCGCCGCACGCGACCAGCCAGTCGCATTCCGCGGCGCTCGCAAACCCCTCGATCCGCACGATCAGGGGCGCTTCCGACAGGATTTCGCGCGGCGCGCGCGTCGCCTGGTCGAGCGTCGGCGCCGTGTCCAGCAGCGCGAGCTGCCGCGCCGCCGCCTCGTCGCCGACCTTTGCCAGCATCGCCCTTGCCGCATCGAAATCGGCCGCGCAGCCGAGTCCCGCCGCGACCAGATAGGCGCGGGCGTGCGCGGCCCGGGCCGATCCCGTCGCGGCCGCCCGTGCCAGCGCGCCGTGCGCGGCGGCGAAATCCTGTGGGCCATAAAGGCCGAACAGGCGCCAGTCGGCAAGGCGATAGAGCATCGCGGGATCGTCGGCGCGGGCGCCACGTTCGACCATCGCGATCGCGTCATCGACCTGCCCCGCATCGATCAGCGTGCGCACGGGATCCTGTTCAGCCATCGTCGCTTCATGCCGGTTTGTGCGGTCCACGCAACCCTTGCGTGCGCATCGCGCTTGACGTCGCCCCGCCGCCACGCGAAGCCGCCGCCATGGGCAAGAGTTTCACCCACCGCATCCGCGTCGAGGCGCACGCCATCTGGCTCGCAGCGCGCGATCCCCGCACGCCCTTGCCGGCGAAACTGGTCGGCCTGCTCGTCGCCGCCTATGCGCTCTCGCCGATCGACCTCATTCCCGATTTCATTCCGGTACTGGGCCTGGTGGACGATGCGATCCTGATTCCGGCCGGGGTGTGGCTGTTCGAACGGCTGGTCCCGCGCGAATTGCTGGCCGAGCACCGCGCGACGGCGGAGGCCGCCGCGTCGCGCCCGGTGAGCAAATGGGGGGTGGCGATCGTCATCGCGCTCTGGGCGCTGATCGCCCTGCTCGCCTACGAATTCCTGACGCTCGGTTACGACTGAGCCGCGCGGTTCAACCGAACTGCGTGATCCAGCTTTCGAGCACCGGCGCGATCCGGGTGCGCCACTTGCTGCCGTTGAAGATCCCGTAATGGCCGACATCGGGCGCCATGTGATATTTCTTCATCCGCGCGGGCAGATTGTCGGCGATGGTCAGCGCCGCCTTGGTCTGTCCCAGCCCCGAAATATCGTCGCGTTCACCCTCCACCGCCAGCAGCGCGGTGTCGGTGATCGCCCCAGGATCGACACGGCGCCCGCGGTGCATCATCACACCGCGCGGCAGGGCGTGCGCCTGGAACACCACATCGATCGTCTGGAGATAGAATTCGGCGGTCATGTCGCACACCGCGCGATATTCGTCGTAGAAGGACATCGTGGCCTCGGCGCTCTCGCCATCGCCCTTCACCAGATGCTTGAACATTTCCCAGTGCGAGATCATGTGGTTGCCCAGGTTCATGGTCATGAAGCCGGCAAGCTGCAAAAACCCGGGATAGACCTGCCGCCCGGCGCCGGGATAGGTGCCGGGAACGGTCGCGATCACATTCTGCTGGAACCAGGCATGGGGCCGTTCGGTCGCGAGCGTGTTGACCGCCGTCGGCGCCTCGCGCGTGTCGATCGGGCCACCCATCATCGTCAGCGTACGCGGCGTATTGGGATGCTTGTCCGCATTCATCAGCGCGACCGCGGCATAGGCCGGGACCGAGGGCTGGCATACCGCGAGGACATGCGACCGCGCATCGCCCTCCCCGCCCATCACGCTCAGGAATTCGATCAGATAATCGACATAATCGTCCAGATCGAAGGCGCCATCGGCCATCGGCACCAGCTTCGCGTCGCGCCAGTCGGTGATGTACACATCCGCAAAGGGCAGCATCCGCTCCACCGTGCCGCGCAGCAGCGTCGCATAGTGACCGCTCATCGGCGCGACGATCAGCAGTTTCGGCCCGCCCGCCACGCCGTCGCGCACGAAGTGCTTGAGCTGGCCGAACGGCTTGCGCAGCGCGACCTCTTCATGCACCGCGACCCGTTTGCCGTCGATTACCGTCTCGTTCAGCCCGAATTCCGGCTTGCCGCGCGGCGCCGCCGCATGTGCGAAGACCTCAAGCGCGGAAGCGAGGATCGGGCCGCCGCCGAAATAGGCGAAGGGATTGGCCGGATTGTTCAGAAGTCCCGCACTGAAATTGGCGAATGCGCTGGCGCTCGCCAGCATCGAGCGCTGCATTTCATAAGCGTTGTACAACATCAAAAGTCACTGCCCCCACCGGCTTTCCACCCGTGACGGCGGAGGCGATCGGTTATAGCGGGGCGGTGTTGCAGTGCAACGTTCATCCATACCGAACTTTCGATGACAGTGATCGGTTCCCATCGCCCGCATGACGCGCTAGGCGGCGGGCATGGCCGACCCGAAACCGACGCCCCCCGCCGCGCCACCGCGAAAGATGTCGAACCTGATGGTGGTGTGGGGCTTCACCCGCCGCTACCCGGTTCAACTGGCGTTCGCGATCGTCGCGCTGCTGTTCGCCGCCGGCGCGACGCTGTGGATCCCGCGCACCTTCAAGGAGGTGGTGGACAAGGGCTTTGGCCCCGGCGCGGATCCGTCGCGGATCGGCGGCTATTTCCAGGGCCTGTTGCTGGTCGTCGTCGTGCTCGCGCTTGCCACGGCGGCGCGCTTCTTCTTCGTGTCGTGGCTGGGCGAGCGGACCGTGGCAGACATGCGCGCCGCGGTGCATCGCAACCTGCTGCGCCTGCCACCCAAATGGTTCGAGGAAAACCGGCCATCGGAAATCGCCAGCCGGCTGACCGCCGACACCGCCGTGGTCGAACAGATCGTCGGGACGACCGTATCGGTCGCGCTGCGCAACCTGCTCGTCGCAATCGGCGGGACGCTCTACCTGTTCGTGCTGGCGCCGAAGATCGCCGCCTATCTGTTGATCGGCATTCCGGTGATCGTGCTGCCGATCATGTGGCTGGGCGGGCGCGTCCGCCGCTTTTCGCGCACCAGCCAGGATCGCGTCGCGGATATCGGCGCAATCGCGTCCGAAACGTTGGGGGCGATGCGCATCGTCCAGGCATTCGGCCAGGAGCGTCGCGAGGGCGAGCGGTTCCAGGCCGCCGTCGATCGCGGTTTCGCCACCGCGCGCAAGCGGTTCGCAACGCGCGCCGTGATGACCGCGCTGGTGATCTTCGCGCTGTTCACCGCGATCACCCTCATCATGTGGGACGCGGTCCATGGCGTTGCGGAGGGGCGGATCTCGGGCGGGTCGATCACCGCCTTCGTCATCACCGCGGGCCTGGTTACCGGCGCGTTCGGCGCGCTGACCGAAGTCTATGGCGATCTGCTGCGCGCGTCGGGGGCGGCGGGGCGGCTCGCGGAACTGCTCGCGCAGGAACCGGACATCGCGCCCCCGGCAAACCCCGTCCCGCTGCCGATCCCGGCCGAGGGGCGGATCGACTTCGATCATGTCAGCTTCCGCTACCCGACGCGGCCGGAGGTATCGGCGCTGTCGGACTTCACCCTGTCGATCGCGCCGGGTGAGACGGTCGCGGTGGTCGGCCCATCCGGCGCGGGCAAATCGACGCTGTTTCAGCTCGTCCAGCGTTTCTACGACCCGGAAGCGGGCGAAGTGCGCGTCGATGGGGTGCCGGTCCGTGCCGCCGATCCGGGCGCGGTGCGCGCGCGGATGGCGATCGTGCCGCAGGAGACGGTCATCTTTGCCGCCTCCGCGCGCGACAATCTGCGCTATGGCCGCTGGGACGCGGGCGACGAGGCGATCTGGCAGGCGGCGGAGGCCGCCAACGCCGCCGAATTCCTGCGCGAGCTTCCCCAGGGCCTCGACACGTTTCTGGGCGAGGATGGCGCGCGCCTGTCCGGCGGGCAGCGGCAGCGGATCGCCATCGCCCGGGCGCTGCTGCGCGATGCGCCGATCCTGCTGCTTGACGAGGCGACCAGCGCGCTCGACGCGGAGAGCGAGCGGCTGGTGCAGGATGCGCTGGACCGGCTGATGGCCGGTCGCACGACGTTGGTCATCGCGCACCGGCTCGCGACCGTGCGCGCGGCGCAGCGGATCGTGGTGATGGAGGAGGGCCGGATCGTCGAGACCGGGACGCATGCCGATCTGGTCGCGAAGGGCGGCCTGTACGCGCGCCTTGCCGCGCTGCAATTCGAATCCGACGCGGGCTGAGGCGGCGGGGCCGGCACGCTCCCGCTGCCGCTTTGCGTGAGCCGCCAATGTCCCGTTTCGGATGCGACTCGAACGGTTCCGCGAACCACAGCTGTTCGCAAATAACCCCCTGATTTCAGCTATTTTTTACATCTCCCCTTTAGCGTGTTACCCAGATTGGCGAAAGGGGGGCGGCCATGCCGCGTCGCGGGTTTCTCAACAGGCGGGTGCGGCTCACCCACGCCGCCGGACTGCTGAGCGCCGCCGCCGATGTGGCGGACGCGGTGGCGATCCTGCGCGACCATGCGCGGGTGATCGCGGCGGCCGATGGGATCACCATCGTCCGGCGCGAAGGCGACGAGGTCTCCTATGTCGCCGAGGACGCGATGACCCCGCTCTGGACCGGACAGCGTTTCCCGCTCACCAAATGCGTTTCCGGACTGGCGCTGCTGGCCGGTGAGCCGATCCTGATCGGCGACATCCGCAATGACCCGCGGGTTCCGCTCAACGCCTATCTCTCCACTTTTGTCCTGAGCGTCGCGATGTTCCCGATCGGTCGCACGGCGGCGGTGGGCGCCTATTGGAAGGACGCCGGGCCGATCGATCCGGAGGCGGTGGAGTTGATGGCTGAGCTGGCAGAGGCGGCGAAACAGATTTTCGACCCCGACGCGCCACCGATCCTGCGGGCCGGCTGACCGCATTCATTGACTTCCGGCAGCAATGTTGCCATATCGCGCCGCAGCGAGGCGTCATGCAGCGTGATCGGGTTCCGGGACACATCCGGCCCCTGGCTCCGCCTCGGTTGATGTACAGGCTTCCCAAATCACGCGGGTCGTCAACTTTTGACCCCGCTTTCGCGCGTGCCGGCCCGGCGTGCGCGCAAGCCGATTCACACTAAGGTATTCCATGGAATTCAATCAACTCGGTCTCAGCCAGACCGTTCTCGCCGCGCTCGCCGCCAAGGGGTATGTCGAGGCGACTCCCATTCAGGCGAAATCGATCCCCGCGCTGCTCGAAGGGCGCGACCTGCTCGGCATCGCCCAGACCGGCACCGGCAAGACGGCGGCTTTCATGGCGCCCTCGATCGACCGGCTGGTCGCGTCGAAGCAGCGGCCGCAGCCGCGCGGCTGTCGCATGCTGGTGCTGGCCCCGACCCGCGAGCTGGCGAGCCAGATCGCCGAGAGCGCGCGCCAATATTCGAAAGGCACCGGCCTTTCCGTCGCGACCGTCTTTGGCGGCACTTCGGTTCACAAGAACAAGGTCGATCTGACGCGCGGCGTCGATATTCTGGTCGCCACGCCGGGGCGTCTGGTCGATTTGATCGACCAGTGCTGGGCGATCCTGTTCGGGATCGAGATCTTCGTGCTCGACGAGGCCGATCAGATGATGGACCTCGGCTTCATCCACGCGCTGCGCCGGATCGTGAAGGAGCTGCCGGCGAAGCGCCAGTCGCTGTTCTTTTCCGCGACCATGCCCAAATCGATCCGCGAACTGGCCGGCCAGTTCCTGCGCACCGATCCGGTCGAGGTAAAGGTGACGCCGCAGGCGACGACGGCCGAACGCGTCGAACAGCATGTGACCTTCGTCAACCAGACCGAGAAACAGGCGCTGCTGACCATGAAGCTGCGCACGCTCGACATCGATCGCGCGCTGATCTTCACCCGGACCAAGCATGGCGCCGATCGCGTCGTCCGCCTGCTCGCCGCCAATGGGGTCGCCGCCAACGCGATCCACGGCAACAAGAGCCAGCCGCAGCGCGAACGCGCGCTGGGCGAATTCCGCTCGGGCAAGGTCAAGCTGCTGGTGGCGACCGATATCGCCGCGCGCGGCATCGACGTCTCGGGCGTCAGCCATGTGTTCAATTTCGAACTGCCCAATGTTCCCGAACAATATGTCCACCGCATCGGCCGGACCGCGCGCGCCGGCAATGACGGGATCGCGATCAGCTTTTGCGCCGATGACGAGCGGCCCTATCTTCGCGACATCGAGAAGGTGACGCGCCAGAAGCTCAATATCGTCCCGCTGCCGGAGAATTTCGTGGCGGAGGCCAATGCGCTGAAGGCGGCGCGCGTCGCCGTGCCGATGACCCGCGATCAGGAAAACGGGCGTCGTGGCCGCGAGATGCAGCGCGACGGACGCCGCCCGGGTCCGGGTGGCCGTCACGGCCAGGGCCAGGGCCAGCAGGGCGATCGCGGACCGCGCGGCAATCCGCTGGGTAACCGGCGCCCCGACGAGATGCGCGGCGACGGTGCGCAACGCAGCGAGGGCGGCCCGCGCCGCGAGGGCCAGCCGGCCGGTGACAAGCCGCGTTTCTATGGCCCGCGCAAGAAGAAGTGGGCGGCCAGGCCCGCGGGGCAGCGCAGCGGGCGCGGCTGATCCGCGCGCGGCGGCGAGCCGTCAGCGATTGGCGGCGCGGCGCAGGCGGTCGTTGATCGCCGCGCCGATGCCGTCTTGCGGAATCGGCGCGACCGCGATTCGCGCGGCATCGGACATGTCGGCGCGGTGCAGCGCGTCGAACAGCCGCGCCGCCGCCTCGTCCAGATCGCCGGCAGCGGACAGCGTATCGTCGCCGGCGATCGCGCCAAAGCCGATCAGCCATTCCCCGTCCTGACGCGCGTCCGCGTCCAGCCGAACCGGCTTGGCCGGCGCGTAATGGCTGGCGATCTGACCCGGCGACTCCACCGTTTCGCCCGCCCCGCCCAGCCAGCGGCCGATTTCGCGCTCGATCCGTTCGGCCGGGATCGGCCCGGGACGCAACAGCCGGGGCGCCCCGCCCAGCGCGACGATCGTCGATTCGATCCCGCCGCTGGTCGGACCGTCATCGACGATCAGCGCGATCCGCCCGCCCAGGCTGGTCGCGACATGGCTGGCGCGGGTCGGGCTGATCGATCCGCTGGCGTTCGCCGACGGCGCGGCCAGCGGCCGATCGGTGGCGGCCAGCAACGCCTGCATCGCGCGATGCTGCGGCACCCGGATCGCGACCGTCTTCAGGCCGGCGGTGGCCGCCGCCGCGATCGGCGCGTCGGGGCGCAACGGCAGCACCAGCGTCAACGGTCCCGGCCAGAACGCGTCGGCCAACGCGCGCGCATCCCGGTCGAACATCGCGATCCGCTCCGCCGCGTGCCGGTCCGGGACATGCACGATCAGCGGGTTGAACGCCGGCCGACCCTTGGCCGTATAGATGCCGGCGACGGCGTCGCTGCTGGTCGCGTCGGCGGCGAGCCCATACACCGTCTCGGTCGGCACGGCGACGCATCCGCCCGTCGCGATCAACGCGGCGGCTTCTGCGATCGCGGCCTCGCCGTAGGGTAAGGTTCGGGTGTCGAAGCGCGGATTTGGAAGCTGCATGTCTGCTGGCTATAGCGCCTGCGAAACGGCGGCAAGAGAGGACCGATGACCTTTACCCCAGCGACAAGTGAGCAACGTTTCGTGCTCGAGCATGTGTCCGGCCTGTCAGAACTGGGCGTCGAGGGCGATCTGGTCGATGCGGTGCTGGAGGGCGCCGGCGCGTTTGCGGCCGGGTCGTGGGCGCCGCTGGACCGCGTTGGCGACACTGACGGGCCGAAATGGACCGACCGGGGCGTGCGGATGCCGGCGGGGTTCGGCGACGCGTACCGATCCTATGTCGAGGGTGGCTGGGGGACGATCGGCGCGCCCGATGCATTTGGCGGCCAGGGTCTGCCGCTGAGCCTGGCGACGGCGGTGCTGGAGACGCTGGGCAGCGCCAATATGGGGCTGGCGCTGGCACCGACGCTGACGGTCGGCGCGATCGAAGCGCTGATGCATCACGGCACGCCGGCACAGCAGGCAGCGTATCTGCCGCAGCTATCGACCGGCACATGGACCGGCACGATGAACCTGACCGAGCCGCAGGCGGGCAGCGACGTCGGCGCGCTGAAGGCACGGGCCGAGCCGCGCGGGGACGGCACGTTCAGCATTACCGGGACAAAGATCTTCATCAGCTTCGGCGATCACGACATGGCCGACAATATCGTCCATCTGGTGCTCGCCCGAACGCCCGGCGCGCCGGCGGGGACAAAGGGCATTTCGCTGTTCCTGGTCCCCAAATACCGGCTCGACGCGGACGGCAATCCCGGCGCGTTCAACGATGTGCGGGTGGTGTCGATCGAGCACAAGATGGGGTTGCACGCCTCCCCCACCTGCGTGCTTTCGTTCGGGGACGAAGGCGCATGCGTCGGCGAGCTGATCGGCCCGGAACTGGGCGGCATGCGGGCGATGTTCACGATGATGAACAACGCCCGGCTCAATGTCGGGCTACAGGGGGTGCAGGTGGCCGAGCGCGCGACCCAGCGGGCGATCGCCTATGCGCGCGAGCGAGTGCAGGGCGCGCGCGCCGGATCGGCAAGCCGGGAAAGCGTGGCGATCATCGAACATCCCGATGTGCGGCGCATGCTGCTGCGGATGCGGGCGCAGACCATGGCGGCGCGCGCGCTGGTCTATTACGCGTTCGGCCAGCTCGATCGCGCCAATACGGGCGACATGGCGGCGCGCGCGCGGGTCGATCTGCTGACCCCGCTCGCCAAGGCCCATGGCACCGACCTGGGCAATGAGGTGGCGAGCCTGGGCGTGCAGGTCCATGGCGGCATGGGCTATATCGAGGAAACCGGCGCGGCACAGCATTTCCGCGATGCGCGGATCACCCCGATCTATGAAGGAACCAACGGCATCCAGGCGGCGGACCTGGTCGGGCGCAAGCTGACCGGCGACGGCGGGGCGGCACTGTTCGCGCTGTTCGCGGACATGCGCGAGGAGGCCCGCGACGCCGGGTTGATCGCTCTGATCGACGCGTGCGAGGATGTCGCCCGGCACCTGCTGGACGCCGGCATCGACGACCGGCTGGCCGGATCCTATCCGTTCCTCACCATGCTCTCGGTTGCGACCTGTGGCTGGCTGATGGAGAAACAGGGTCGCATCGCCGCCCAGGGCCAGGACGACCCCGATTTCCGCGCCCTCAAGGCCAGCGCCGCCCGCTTCTACGTCGAACAGATCGTTCCCGAAGCCACCGGCCTCAAATCGGCCGCCACCGCCACGGCCGACATCCTCTACGCCCTCACCCCACAGCAACTCGCCGGCTAGGCGCCTACACGGAGTCCGGCCAGGCGGGTAGCCATTAGCCCTTGAGCGGCGGGCAGGAGGCGTCGCGCTTCGTCGCGCCGCCATCGGCGTACCAGACCGGTCGGACGGCATCGTCGGGCAGGTAGCATAGTTCGGCATCACTGCCGTCCGGGGCGATCAGCACGGTCCATTGGTGCGGCCCGCAATTATGCGCCTCGCACCCCCAGGCGGCGAGACGCCCGTCGATCATCGCGATCGGCGTCTGCGGCCCCGCCTTGTCGAATATCCAGGCGAGGATCGTCGGGTCGCCGACCGCCGCGCGCACCGATTTGCGGACCAGCGGGTCGTCCAGAAAGCTGGTCCCCGCGACCTTGTCGAACGGGTATTTGCCGACATAGACGGCCAGCGGTCCGGATGGCGCAGGCGCCGCAGCCGTGCGATTGCCGACGGGCGCCTCACTCGTCCGCCCGGCCGGGCCATCGGCGCCGCCCGCCGCATTTTCCGTGGGTGCGTTCGACGAACAGCCCGCCAGCGCGAGCGCCGTCGCGCCTTGCAACAGGATGTGCAACGTCCACCGCCCGCTCTTCACACCCATGGTTCCGTATCCCGACCTGAGGCTGCGCGACGATCCGAGCATTGCGATTTCGGCGGCGCCCCGCGCGAACATAGCCCGGCGATCGGCGGCCGCGCAAAAAATTTCGCGCCGCGATGTCCGCTTTCGCACTCGGCCTCCGTCTCACTTCCTACAGGCCGGCTTTGGTCCCTCAGGACCGGCGCGCGGCGGGTGCAGGAGTGCAGACGATGCAGATCAGGACTTGGGTGGTTGGCGGCGCGATGACGGCGCTGTTCGGCATCGCGACCCCCGCACAGGCGCAGTTCGCCGCGTCGGAGGGGCAGGAAGAGACCGCGCCCCGCCTCCGCCGCGCCGAAGCGCCAACTGCACAGGTCGCCGCCCCCGAGGCCGGGCAGGCCCGTGCGCCCGCGCGCGGCCCGTTCACCCGCCCCGCCCCCGCTGCCCCCTCGACCAGCCTTCCGGCCGGCCCGCAAACCTCGGCACGCTCGCGGATCGGGGCGGCGGCAGGACCCGGCGTCGCGACCGGGCTTGGCGGCGGCGCCAACCCGTCCGCCTATGATCGCGGTGAAACGCCCGGGGTTGGCGGCGGATTCAGCGGCGGCGGGCGCAGCGGCTGGGCCGGGCGGGGGTCTCCCGGCACCGCCGGTGGCGGGCGCAGCGGCGCGGCCATGGGTCGCGACGGCCCCGGCGCGGCGGGCGTGGGGCGCGAGACATTCGATCGCGGCGGCGGCGCGATGCAGGATCGCACGTCCGCGCCGGAAATCGGCAAGCTCAATTCGGGCGGCGCGGGAACGCCCGGCGTCTACAACTCCGGCTTCGGCGTCGATGCCAACGGCAATGAAGGGGGCGTCCGCAACTCGGCCAAGCCGCGCGCCAGGTCGAACGGCGCGGGCAGCCAGGACGACAGCGGCCTGTTCGCGAGCGACGGCGGGTTCCTGAATTCAGTCCGCACGCCCAACGGCAACGGCAACACCCCGGGCGCACGAAACTCCGGCCAGCGCAGCACGAATTCCGGCGCGAAGGGCATGGAAGGCGCCAGCAATTCGGACGGCTGGGTCGATACGCGAAACACGAACGGCAGAGGCAACGGCAATGGCGGACGCGCCACCAGCGCCTCTGACAATGGCAACCAGGGAGGCGGCAAATCAGGCGGCGCGGGCGGCCCGGCCTATGCCGGCCCCAGCGGCAATTCCGGCGGAACCGGCAGCGGCTCCGACTCCACGCCCGGCGGACCGGCCGAAAAGCCCGGCAATTCGGGCAAGGCGCGGTCGAATACCGATCGCGACCGCGCCGACAATGGCGGCAAGGACGGGAATCGCGACCCGGGCGGCCAGTCGCAGAATTCAAACGAAAACGGCCGGGGCGGCAAGGACGGCAAGGAAGGCAAGCAGGCCGCCGGTGGCGCGCCCGACCGTCCCGAGGACGAAGGCTGGGGCGCGCGCACCGATCCGGTAGGTCGCGCCGCGGCGGGGCAACGGTTCCGCGAACGCTTTGGCGGGCGCGCGCCGAGCGATCCGCGCGGCACCAAGCGCGATGAGGAAAAGGTGGACACCGCGCCCGGCGTGCGCGCGATCGGCGCCGCGACCAATCCGCTGACCGGGCAGGCGACGGTACGCACGCCACCAAGCGGCGGGGTCGCTCCGGCGCTGCGCCAGGAAGTCGAGATCGCGAAGAAGAGGAAACAGCGCAAATGAAGATCACGCACGCTATCGCGCCGGTACTCGCCCTGATCGCGGGTGGAGGCGCCATCGCCCAGGCGGGGCCGCAAACCGATCTGTTCGCCTATTCTGAAGGAACGCGGATCGTGCAATATCCGCCCGATGCGCCGCTTCACTATATGGATGCCAGCCCGCTCAACCTGATCGACGGCTCGGCGACGACCGATTGGACGGGCGAGGCCGCACAGCCGGCGATATTCGTCTTCGAACTGGCGGAACGCACCGAACTCAGCCGCGTGTCGTTCGACACCGCCGGCCTCAACCGCGATACCAAATCGCCCCGCGCGGTGCGGGTCGAGGTGTCCGACACCTCGTCGCGCAGCGGGTTCGAGCCGGTTCTGTCGGCGACGCTGCGGATGAAGGCGAATGGCCAGAGCTTCGCCTTCGCGCCGGACAAGCGCCCGGTGGGCCGATGGGTGCGCCTGACCGTCCAGAGCAATTATGGCGACGACTATACCGGCTTCACCGGCTTTCACGGCTTCGGCCGCCAGCTGACGCAGCAGGCGTCGATGCCCGACGTCACCGGAAGCTATGAGGGCTGGAGCGGATGGGGGCGGCTGAACCTGGTCCAGCAGGGCGATCAGGTGACCGGGTGCTATGCGCATGAAAATGGCCGGGTGAGCGGCGTGGTCGTGGGCCGCGTGCTGAAGCTCGACATGCTCCAGACCCCGCCCGGCGGGCCGGTGCGGCGGATGCGCGGCTATTTCGGCGTTTCACCCGACGGGCGCCAGCTGATCGGTATCGCGCGCGGCACCTCCAGCTCCGACCAGCTGGGCTATGCGACCTATATGAGCGCCGACAAGACCGGCAGCCGCGCCGGTTCGTGCGGCTGATCGCCCTCCCCCCCCTTTCCCATCACAGGAAGAATGACATGAAGACGGCAACGATCCTGACTGCGCTCGCGACCGGTTCGATCCTCCTCGCCGGATGCGGCGGCGGTGGCAGCGGCTCCACACCCGCGACGGCGGACAATGGCGCGGCACCCGCCGCCGTGGCCGGCGGTGGCGGCGCGACGCCCCCCGCCGGCTGGAACGCGCTCGACGCCTGCGCGGTGATCGACAAGGCGGCGATGGCGGCGATCGTCGGAAAGAGCGTCAGCGAAACCGCGCTCGGCATGGTCAGCGAAAGCGACGGCACCACCGCCGCCACATCGGAATGCACCTATACGCTGGACGGCGGCGAACAGGCCACGGTGATGCTGCGCTGGTCCCCGATCGCCGACAATAATGAAGGCGCGATCAATCTCACCCGCAACGGGCTGCAACAGACACTGAAGGCATTTGGCGGATCGGTCGAGACGCTGAACGGACTGGGCAAGGCTGCGTTCTGGGTCGATGCGACGAAATCGCTGAACGTGTTCATCGGCGAGGACAAGTTCGCGATTATCAACATGCCGCGCGGTCCGGCCGCAAAGGATCACGGCATCGCGGTCGCCAAGCGGCTGGGCGCATGACCGGGATGGCGTCGCCAGCCGCCCCGCGCTAGCTTCACCACACCGCGCCGCGCGGCACCGGGGGGATGATGACGAACCGCGTTACCCGCGATCAATGGTCGCGCATCCAGGCCCTGTTCGGCGATCTGGTCGATCGCCCCCCCGCCGAACAGACGCGACGGCTGGCGGCGATCGCGGACGAAGCGGTCGCTGAACAGGTGCGCTCGCTGCTCACCGCCGTGCGTGAAGACGGCATCCTGGACGGCACCCCGCCGACGCTCGAACGGCCGGCGGAAGCGCCCGGCTACAGTTCACTCCAGCCGGGCGATCAGGTCGGGATCTTTGCGATCGACCGGCTGATCGGACGCGGCGGCATGGGCGAGGTCTATGTCGCACACCGCCGCGAAGCGGGGTTCGAGCAACAGGTGGCGATCAAGCTGCTCCGCCCGGAAGCGGTCGGGCGCGCCGACCTGTTCGACCGCGAGCGCCGCTTGCTCGCCGGGCTGGAACATCCCGGTATCGCGCGGCTGATCGATGGCGGCATCGCCCCGGACGGGCGACCCTATATGGCAATGGAATATGTCGTCGGCCAGCCGATCGACATCTGGTGCAACGCCCATCGCGCCGATCTGGCGACGCGGCTGCGTTTCTTCTGCGATATCTGTGAGGCGGTCGGCTATGCGCATGGCAAGCTGATCGTCCATCGCGACCTGAAACCGTCCAACATGCTGGTCGATGCCGATGGCCGCGTGCGCCTGCTCGATTTCGGAATCGCGCATCTGCTCGACGATCAGGGGGTGGCGCGGATGACCGCGGCGCTGATGACCCCCGACTATGCCGCGCCGGAGCAGTTGGGCAACGAGCCGGCGACCGTCGCGACCGACATCTACGCGCTGGGCGCGGTGCTGTTCGAACTGGTGACGGGGCGCGGGCCATGGCGCGGCGATCAAGCGACGCTGCCAAGCGTGATCCGCCGCATCCTGAATGACGATCCGCCGCTGCCCAGCAGCGTGGTCGGTGCGGACCAGCCCTTCGCCGCCCGGGCCGTGGCCGGCGACATCGATGCGATCGTGCTGAAGGCGATGCGGCGATCGCCACAGGATCGTTACCCCAGCGCGTCCGCCCTGGCAGAGGATGTCCGCCGGCACCTGGCCCTGCAAACGGTGTCGGCGCGCGCCGGATCGACCGGCTATCTGCTCGGCCGCTTCGTGCGCCGGCATCGCGGCGCCGTCACCGCCGCCGTCGCCGCGCTGTTGGCAATGTTCATCGGCACCGGCGGGGTGCTGTGGCAGGCGCGTCAGACCGCGATCGAGCGCGACGTGGCCCGGGCCGAAGCGCGCCGCTCCGAAGCGATCGTGCGCATGCTGACCGTGATGTTCCGCGATACCGCGAGCAGCGACGCCGGCGACAATGCGACCGTCAAGCAGATGCTGGACCAGACCGCGGCCCAGCTTGTCGCCTCGGTCGATCACAGCGCGCGATCGGCGACGCTCATCACCACCCTGTCGGATCTGTACGTCAATCTGGAGGATGTCACCGGCGCCGACGGGCTGTTGGCCCAGGCGCTGGCAAAGGGGATCGGACGCGACGATCCCGTCTCGACCGCCGAGCTGAAGCTGCGGCTCGCCTCCACCGCCGCCGCGCTGGGCCGCATCGCCGACATGGCGCCGCTGCTCGATGCCGCCGACGCGGTGTTCGCGACCGATCCCGCCCGGTTCCGCAAGCAGCGGCTGGAAAGCGTCAGCGCACGCGCGCAGCTGGCCCGGCGCGAGGGGGAGTATGACAAGGCGATCGCCCTGCTGCGATCGAGCCTTCCCGAAGCCGGCATGGTCTATGCCGAGGATCATCGCGAACTGCTGACCCGATACAACAACCTGCTGGTCTATATGGTCGAGGCCAACCGGCTGGACGAAATGCCGCCGGTCTTTGCCGAGGCCGATGCGATCATGGCCCGCACCGGGCAGCGCGCGAGCGTGCAGGGTCTGGGCATCGAACAGCTGAAGGGCGTGCGCCTGATGAAGCTGGGGGAGAACCGGCGCGCCGCCGCGATCTTTCGGCGCGTCGCCGACCAGCGTCGCGCGGTCTTCGGCAAATCCGCCGGGCTTGCCGTCGATCTGCTGCAATTCGGCCGGGCGCAGCTGGCGCTGGGCGATCATGCGGCGGCGCGGACGGCGCTGGCCGAAGCGCGGCCGATCGCGATCGACAAGCTGGGGCCGGCGGCGGTGCCATCGGTCATCATCGGGATCGGCCTGGCCGAGGCGTCGGCCGAACTGGGCGACACCGCGGCGGCGGAGGCGCTGCTCACCCAGCTCACGCCGATCGTCGGTGCGATGCCGGCGAGCGCCCTTCCGCCCGCGATCCTCGCCCGCACCCGCGCCGTGCTACGCCTCAAGCAGGGGCGGGCGGCCGATGCCGCGCGCGAGGCGGACCGTGCGGAGGCGATGTTCCGGGCGCTGGGGGCGCCGGGCGATTCCTACCTCAAATCCCTGCCCGCGCTGCGCGCGCGGATCGCGGCGATCCGTTAGGCGCGATCCGCTTCCATCTCGCGATGTACCCAGGCGCGCGCCTGCATCCACCAGCGGCGAACCGTGCGCGCGCTCACGCCAAGGACGGCGGCGGTTTCCTCTTCGGTCAGCCCCGCAAAGAAACGGCAATCGATCAGCCGGGCGAGGTTGGGGTCGATCTCCGCCAGGTCCTTCAGCGCCTCTCCCAGCCGGACGATATCGCGGTCCGGAGGCGGCGTGCCGGGGATCGAGACGGCCTGTTCGGAAAGCGGAAGCTCACCGCCGCCCCGCTTCGCCGCGATCCGCGCACGCGCCGCGTCGATCAGGATGTGCCGGATCGCGGTCGCCGCACAGCCCAGAAAATGCGACTCGCTCTCCCAGGCGTCACGCCGCTTCAGCTTCACATAGGCTTCGGAAATCAGCGCCGTGGTCTGGAGCGTCTGCCCACCCCCGGCACGGAAATGCTCCCGCCGGGCGATCGCGCGCAATTCGGCATAGAGGGTGGATACCAGCGTGTCCGCCCCGCCGGGGAACCCCGCCTGCACCTCCGGCCTGCTTTCCAATGCCATCGCCTGCCTGCATCGAAACCCGGGACATGATGCCCGGCGCGAACCTAGTCGATCCGCGCCGCACCCGCCACCCCGCCCGGTACGGCAAGGGCGGACTGCGGCGATGCCGGACCGGCGGGGCGCGACCGCGTTCGCCGCAGCACATCGCCGAGGCCCCACCCGAGACCGACCCTTCACGGCGCGTCGCCTGCCCCTCAGGCGCGCAGATCAGCCGTCGAACAGCCCGTCCTGCGATCCAGCCGGCGGGTTGAGGCCCAGATGCTTCCACCCCGCCGCATTCAGGCACCGGCCGCGCGCGGTACGGGCGATCATACCGATCTGGATCAGATAGGGTTCGATCACCTCCTCGATCGTGTCGCGCGGTTCGGACAGGCCGGCGGCGAGCGTTTCGACGCCGACCGGGCCGCCGCGATAGACGTCGGCGATCATCATGAGGTAGCGGCGATCCATCGCGTCGAGCCCAAGCGCATCGACCTCCAGCCGGTTGAGCGCGGCGTCGGCGGCACGGGCATGCACCACCGGTTCGCCCAGCACATTGGCGAAATCGCGGACCCGGCGGAGCAGGCGGCCGGCGATGCGCGGGGTCCCCCGCGAGCGGCGGGCGATCTCCGCAGCGCCGTCATCGGCAATGGCCAGGTCGAGCAGTCCGGCGGCGCGGGTGACCACGCGCTGCAACTCGTCCACCGTGTAGAATTGCAGGCGCACGGGAATACCGAACCGGTCGCGCAGCGGGGTGGTGAGCAACCCCTGGCGCGTGGTCGCCCCGACCAGGGTGAAGCGCGGCAGATCGATCCGGACGCTGCGCGCTGACGGGCCTTCGCCGATCATCAGATCGAGCGCGCGGTCCTCCATCGCCGGATACAAGACCTCCTCGACTGCGGGATTGAGGCGGTGAATCTCGTCGATGAACAGGACGTCGCCATCCTCAAGATTGGTGAGCAGCGCGGCAAGGTCCCCGGACTTGGCGATGACCGGGCCGGACGTGGCGCGGAACCCCACGCCCATCTCGCGCGCGATGATCTGCGCCAGCGTCGTCTTGCCAAGGCCGGGCGGGCCAAAGAACAGGACATGGTCGAGCGCATCGCCCCGCCCCTTCGCCGCGTCGATGAACACGCGCAGATTGTCGCGCGCCGCGCGCTGGCCGACGAATTCGTCGAGCGATTTCGGACGCAGCGCCGCGTCCACGTCCTCGGGTCGGCGGACGGCGGAGAGGATACGGTCGTCGTCGGTCATCTAGTTTCCAACTCGTGCACGGCTTGCCTCAAATCATTCCACGACAATCCGGCGGAGGGATGTCGCACCGCTCGACATTTGACCAGAGAGCCATCGAGTAGCTTATAGTCGTGATTGAATCGGTCGAACCGCCGGACTGTAGGCGGCATCCTTTCCCACATCGTCAGCCCCAGCACTATGACATTCGATGGGCGCAGCATTTCCATCAAAGCAGGCCATGCTGCGCTGGCGTCGTTCCATTGCTCAGGCGAGGGTCGGGCGCGACTGCGCCCTGCAACAGCTGTGGGCACATAGTTTGTGTGAGCTACACTTTTCCACGCTGTCGCCCAATCGCCTTCGCTCAAATCCTCTTTGCCTATTAACGCTCGCGCGATAGTTCGGTAAAAACGATAGCGATAATCTTCGCTTTCGATGGCAAACCCTACATAGCGGTGTGGATGATCATTCGCCGGTTCGCTAAGCAAACCGTCCGCGCCTTCGAGGAGGTAACAACTCTCACCAAGGATCAGCAGTCGTCGGCTCGCGTATGATGAACCAATCCACGGTTGCCACATTTCGCTTTTCGATCCAGCTTACATTTTCGACATAACGATCAGTACAATTGCACCGTAGATCACCGTGCTGAAGACAAAGTGCGCAAAGGTGCTGTCGCGCTGTCGTTCGCTCGACACTACCTTTCCCTTGTCTGGAAAAAGGTAGTTTAGCTTAGCTAGGATTCGTCCGGGTAAGTTATAAAGCCTCAGCACAGCCCAATCCTCACTTCATTGCCTTCCTGCGCGCCAGCAGGGTGGACCAATGAGGCGCGTGGATCATCCTCAAAACGGGTTCAGTGTGTAGCCGCGTTGCTGGAGCAGCGCGTGTGCAGTCATTGCGGAGAGGGAGAGCTTGACGCCCGGCAGCACCTGATCCTTGCCGATGCCGAGCGCGGCGGCGCTCTGGCCGCACAGATAGATGTCGGCGCCCTTGTCGATCAGCTGCGCGACCAGTTTCGCGCTGGCATTGGTCGCGCCGCCATATTTCCGGGCATAGGCGGCCGCATTGGCGAGATCGAACCCCGCCTTGCCATGGACGACGACCGCGACATGAATGTCCTTGAGCGGCACGCCGGCGGCGGCATGCATGTTGATGAAGCGCGCGACGCTGTCCAGCCCGCGATTCACCTCCCCCGGGGCGGCGGCATCGGACAGGTCGAACGCGACCTTGAACACGGTTCCGGGCGGGATCGGCAGGTCCGACTGGACGGGCGCGGTCTTGCCGAAATCGGCGAACACCGGACCGGTGCGGAACCCATCGGTCTGCGCAGCCACGGGCGTGGCGAGCAGCGCGGCGAGCAGCGTAAGGCGCCGAGTCACCGCTGCCCCCGCGCGAAATGGTCGTCCGCGATACCCACGATCGTATCGAGGCTTTCGAGCAGCACCGTCTTGGTCGGCTCATCCAGACCACCGGCGGTCGCCTCTGCGAATGTCGCAGTTCGTGCCATCAATTCGTCGAACCGACGATGATCCCCATCAGCCAGCTCCGCCAGAAGCATGCCGGAAAAGATATTCGACACGCCCGCACTCGCGATGGTGCCAACGAGGGGTTCCTGCAACGTCTGCATGACCCCCTCCAGCATCTCAACTCGATCGCCGAGATTCTCGATAAGGCTAGACATGTTTTGAACGGCATCCCCCAGCAAGGTCAGGATCTGTTGCTCTGAACTGTTCATCGCGCACCCTTCATTTCGCTGCCTTTCGCAGTGCCAGTCGCACCAGCGCGTCAAGGGTGGCGCCGGCGCCCAATTCGTCATTTGCGGCGTTCACCGCCGCGCTCGCCTCGGCAGGTTTGAAGCCCAGATTGAGCAGTGCGGACACCGCATCGTTCGCCGCGCCGCTGGCCGGTGCCATCGCGCCCGCCCCGCCGCCAAGCGCGATCCCGCCGGCCTTGTCCTTCAGTTCGTTGACGATGCGCTGGGCCAGTTTCGGCCCGACGCCGTTGGCGCGCGCGATCATCGCCGCGTCGGCGCGCGCGATCGCCGTCTGCACCTCGTCCGGCGACAGGATCGAGAGAATCGCCAGCGCGACCTTTGCCCCCACCCCCTGCACACCGGTGAGCAGGCGGAACCAGTCACGCTCCCCTGCGCTGGCAAAGCCCATCAGGCGGATCGAATCCTCAGCCACCAGCATTTCGGTGTGAACGGTGACAAACGCGCCGAGCTCGCCGAGCGCGGCCAGCGTCTTCGCCGAAGCGCCGACCAGATAGCCGACCCCGTTCACGTCGATCACCGCATGGTCGATCCCGGTCGAAGCCAGATTTCCGCTGAGATGCGCGATCATGGCGCGGCATTCCGCTGGCCGAACGGGACGATCCCATCGCGTCGATACCCCCTGCCCGGGCGTGTGGAAGCCGGGGGACGCGCGCGCATCGCGGGTGAACTCGGTCGGTCGGTCGGCATCGACGGTACATAAGCAGAACGTCGCCGGCTAGGGAAGCGAAAAGGCGCGCGCGTCCCCTTGGCCAGGCGCGGGGCCGCCCCATCTGTTCGGGCGAAGGGGAAATGCGATGCTGGCGATGACGATGGTGCTGGTCTGGGCGGCGCTGGTGATTGCCGGCCCGACGCGGACCGGATCGGTGATGCGCGCGATTCTGGTCGAGCGGCCCGCGCGCTGGCTCGGTCGGTTCACGCGCGGGCAGGTGATCGTGCTGGGCGGTGCGGTCCTGTTCGGCGCGCTGCTGTTCTGGATCATGGAGGAAGAGGGGTTGCGGCTCGCGAGCATGTACGCGCCCGACCTGATGGCATTGGCGGCAAGTGCCGAGTTCACCACGGCGATCGACGCGATCATGGTCGCGATCCTCACCGCCGGATCGCTGCGGCTGCGCGGCATCGGGGGATGGATCGGCGCGCGCCTGTCACGGCCACGCGTGCGGACGGCGCGACGGGGGCGGCGAACGCGCCGGGTTCCACCCCCAGCGAATGACGACGACCGAGCGGTGACGGCGCGCGCCGCCTGACCATCGGCGCCGCCGGGCCGCTGTGGCCGGTCAAAGCCGACCCGGCACCGATGCGCCGCCGGGATCATGATCCCGTTGCGGCCCTGGATAACGGGTCAGCGTTGCAGCCCGCGCGCGCTGGCGAGATGATGCGCGTGGCAGATCGCGACCGCCAGCGCATCGGCGGCGTCGGGTCCGTCGATCTTCACGCCGGGCAGCAGGCGCGCGACCATGGCATGCACCTGCGCCTTTTCGGCATTGCCGGTGCCGACCACCGCCTTTTTGACCAGCCGCGCGGCATATTCGCCGACCTCAAGGCCGGCGCGCGCGGCGGCGCAGATGACGACGCCCCGCGCCTGCCCCAGCTTCAGCGTCGATTGCGGGTTGGCGTTGACGAACACCTCCTCCACCGCCGCCGCATCGGGCGCGCGGTCGGCGATCAGCGCGACAAGCTGCATGTCCAGGTGCGCGAGCCGGCGCGGCAGCGGCGCCGCGCTGTCGGTTCGCAGCCGCCCGTTGGCGAGGTGCGACAGGCGGTTGCCCTCGGCGTGGATCAGGCCCCAGCCGGTCGTGCCAAGTCCGGGGTCGAGGCCGAGCAGGATCATGGCGCGGGTTCCTAATCGGTTGGCGCGGCCAAGACCAGCGGGCGCGGGAAGCTTCTCTTAACCCCATACCCATTATGACGGACATCGAAATAAGGGGAGCGACGTGTCCAATCTGGAAGTGTTTTTCGCCGAACACCGGCGGTTGCGCGCCTGCAACGCGGAAATGGCCGCGTTCGCGCGACAACTTGCCGGCCCGGCGACGGAGATTCTCAACGACGCGCGCTGGCGCTTCACCCGCACCTTGCTGCGAACGTTGACGATGAAGGATCGCCTGGTCTTTCCCCGGCTGCGGCTGCATCCCGATCCGACGGCGCGCGAAACCGCCGACCGCTTCGCCACATCGACCGTGGCCGATTACGAACGCTTTGCGAACCATACGCGCAGGTTTCCGCCGGAAATGGCATCGACCGACTGGCGCAGCTACGCCGCCGCCGTGCGCATGCGCACCGCCGAGATGGACGAGCGGATGACGCGCGAGGAAACCGAACTCTTCCCGCTCCTCGCCGACGCGCCGGAAGTCGATGCGGGCCGCAACCTGACCGATATCAACTGGGCGGCGGATGGCTGGCGGGTGCGCGAATTGCTGGGGATCGACAAGGGCGGCGCCGAAGCGGCGTAACCCGCAGTCCCCGATCGCGCCGGCGGAAAAGCTCAGCCCAGCTTTTCCATCACCTCGTCCGAAACCTCGTAATTGCCCCACACGGTCTGGACGTCGTCATCGTCGTCGAGCGTGTCGATCAGCTTGAACAGCGTCGCGGCGTCGTTTTCATCGACCTCGACCATCACCTGCGGACGCCAGGCGAGTTTCGCGCCCTCCGCCTCGCCCAGCGCCTGCTCGAGCGCGCCGGCGACTTCGTGCAGCGAATCGGCGGCGGTCCAGATTTCGTGTCCGTCCTCACTCGACGTCACATCTTCCGCGCCGGCTTCGAGCGCCGCCTCGAACACCTTTTCGGCGTCGCCCGCGCCGGCCGGATAATTGATCAGCCCCACCCGGTCGAAGCCGTGGCTGACCGAACCGGCGGTGCCGAGGTTGCCGCCATTCTTGCTCACCGCGGTGCGGACATTGGTGGCCGTGCGGTTGCGATTGTCGGTCAGCGCCTCGATGATGAGCGCGACGCCGCCGGGGCCAAAGCCCTCATAGCGGATTTCCTCGTAATTCTCGGTATCCCCCTTGCTCGCCTTGTCGATCGCGCGGGCGATATTGTCCTTGGGCATCGACTGCGCCTTGGCGGCATTCACCGCGGCGCGCAGGCGCGGGTTCATGTCCGGATCGGGGGTTCCCATCTTGGCCGCGACGGTGATTTCGCGGCTCAGCTTTGAGAACATGCTGGAGCGCTTCTTATCCTGCGCGCCCTTGCGGTGCATGATGTTCTTGAATTTGGAATGGCCTGCCATCTTGGTCTCTGGTTCTGGGCGGTTCCGGCCCGCTCCCCACCCGGCTACCCAGCGCCAGTATCCTGTGGGTGGCCGGTGGGAGAGCGGGCCGGCGCCGAAGCTTGAAAAAGGATGCGCGTCTCTAGGACAGCGGCGCGACGGGCCGCAAGGGGGGTCGCGCCCTACTTCTTGCGCTTGAAATCCACCGCGACGACATTCGATCCGTCCTCGACCGGTTCGGCGACCGGGGGACCGTCATTCTCCGCCTCGTCATGGGGTTCGGGACCGTCCGGATCCTCGGCGGCCTGGAACCGCAGTTCGAAATTCACCGCCGGATCGTGGAAGCCGGTCACCGCGGAAAAGGGAATGTCGAGCTGTGCCGGAATCTGGTTGAAGCTCAGGCCCACGGAGAAGCGTTCGTCATCGACCTTCAGATCCCAGAATCGGTGTTGGAGGACGATCGTCATCTCGTCGGGGAAACGCTCGATGAGCCGGTCGGGGATGCTTACCCCCGCCGCCTGCGTCTTAAACGTGATGTAGAAATGATGCACGCCGGGCAGCGCGCCAGTGGCTGCGACCTGCCCCAGCACGCGACCGACGACCGCGCGCAGCGCCTCCTGCACGATCTCGTCATAGGGAATCAGGCTGTCAGGTACGGTACCGGTCATGGCTCCCTTGCCTAACGGTCCGCTCGCGCCGGTCAAGATTAGTTACGGGCGCGGCCAAGTTCGCGCATCATTGCATGGGCGTGACGGGACGCTATGGAGCGGCCATGCGCACCGCCACGATCAGCCGCAAGACCAGCGAGACCTCGGTCGATGTGACCGTGAACCTGGATGGCAGCGGCAGCTATGCGATCTCCACCGGGATCGGCTTTTTCGACCATATGCTGGAGCAGCTGTCGCGACATTCGCTGATCGATCTGGACGTGAAGACGGTCGGCGACCTGCATATCGACCAGCACCACACGGTCGAGGATACCGGCCTGGCGATCGGGGAGGCGGTGGCCCGGGCGCTGGGCGACAAGCGCGGCATCCGCCGCTATGCCGATGCGCTCAGCCCGATGGACGAGACGCTGACCCGCGTCGCGATCGACATTTCCGGCCGCCCGTTCCTCGTCTGGAAGACGCAGTTCAGCCAGAAGCGGCTGGGCGAGATGGACACCGAGATGTTCGAGCACTGGTTCCACAGCTTTACGCAGACCGCCGGCGTCACCCTGCATGTCGAGACGCTGTACGGCACCAACAACCACCATATCGCCGAGGCCGCGTTCAAGGGGCTGGCCCGCGCGCTGCGTCAGGCGGTGGAGATCGATCCGCGCAAGGCCGATGCGATCCCCTCCACCAAGGGGTCGCTGTAGCCATGGCGCGGGTTGGCGGCGCACCGGTCTGCGTCATCACGCTCACCTATGTCGCGGAAATCGGGGCGGTGGACGCGCAGATGGCGGCACATGTCGCCTGGCTGGAACAGGGGTTCGCACAGGGCCTGTTCCTGCTCGCCGGGCGCCAGGTGCCACGAACCGGCGGCATGATCGTATGTCGCGGCACCCGCGCCGAGGTCGAGGCGCTGGCGACGACCGACCCCTTCGTGACCAGCGGGGTCGCCGAATTCGCGGTGGTGGAGATCGCCGCCAGCTTCGCCGCCGACGCGCTCGCGCCGCTTCTTTCATGACGGTCGCGCTGATCGATTACGGGGCGGGCAACCTTCATTCGGTCCACAATGCGCTGAAGGCGGCGGGCGCGACCTCGATCGCGGTCACCGCCGATCCCGACGTCCTGGCCCGCGCCGAACGGGTGGTCCTGCCCGGCGTCGGCGCATTCGGCGCGTGCGCGGCGGGGTTACGCGCGATTCCCGGCATGGTCGAGGCGATGGAAGAGCGGGTCGTGCGGCGCGGCGCACCGTTTCTGGGCGTGTGCGTCGGCATGCAGCTGCTGGCGACAACCGGCGAGGAACATGGCGTCCATGCCGGGCTTGGCTGGCTCGACGGCACCGTCGCCCAGCTTTCCGCGCACGACGTGCATGTGCCGCATATGGGGTGGAACGATGTCGTCCCCCGTGTTCCCCACCCGCTGATCGCACCGGGCGAAGCCTATTTCCTGCACAGTTTCGCCTATTCCGGCGCCGGGGTGCTGGCCACCACCGACCATGGCGGGCCGGTCGCCGCCGCGATCGGACGCGACAATATCGTCGGGGTGCAGTTCCACCCCGAAAAGAGCCAGCGTTACGGGCTGGCGTTGCTCGAAAGGTTTCTTGCGTGGCGTCCCTGATCGTCTTTCCCGCCATCGACCTGAAAGCCGGACAGGTGGTGCGGCTGGCCGAAGGAGACATGGCCCGCGCCACCGTTTACGGCGAGAATCCGGCGGCACAGGCGGCGGCGTTCGCCAGCGCCGGTGCGCGGCACCTGCACGTCGTCGATCTGGACGGCGCGTTTGCGGGCGAATCGATCAATGGCGGCGCGGTGGCGGCGATCGTCGCGCGCTTTCCGGGCAAGGTTCAGCTGGGCGGCGGCATCCGCAACCGCGCGGCGGTGGAGGCATGGCTCGACATCGGGGTGGATCGCGTGGTGATCGGCACGGCCGCGCTGGAGGATCCCGATTTCGTGCGCGCGGCGGCGGCGGCGCATCCGGGCCGGATCGTCGTCGCGGTCGATGCCCGCGATGGTTTCGTCGCGACCAAGGGATGGGCCGATGTCTCGACCGTGGCGGTCGCGGAGCTGGGCAAGCGGTTCGAGGATGCCGGGGTCGCCGCGCTTCTGTTCACCGATGTCGGGCGCGACGGCCTGCTGAAGGGGTGCAATGTCGAGGCCACGGTCGCGCTCGCCGCCGAAGTCTCGATCCCGGTGATCGCGAGCGGTGGCGTGGCGGGGCTTGAGGATATCCGGGCGCTGGTCGGCCAACCGGGGATCGAAGGCGTCATCACCGGCCGCGCGCTGTATGACGGACGGCTCGACCTGGCCGAGGCGCTGAAGGCCGCCGCATGACCGTCCGCGCGCGCGTCATCCCCTGTCTCGACGTGGCGAATGGCCGCGTCGTGAAGGGCGTGAACTTCGTCGATCTCAAGGACGCGGGCGATCCGGTCGAACAGGCGCGCGCCTATGATGCGGCGGGCGCGGACGAGCTTTGCTTTCTGGACATCACCGCCAGCCATGAGGCGCGCGGGACGATGCTGGACGTGGTGCGCCGGACCGCAGAGGTGTGCTTCATGCCGCTCACCGTCGGCGGCGGCGTACGGGGCGTGGACGACGCGCGCGCGCTGCTGCTTGCCGGAGCGGACAAGGTTGCGGTCAATTCCGCCGCCGTCACCCGACCGGAGATCGTCGCCGAAATTGCCGAGCGGATGGGCCGCCAGTGCGTCGTCGCATCGGTGGACGCGCGGCGGGTCGCGGCCGGGCGGTGGGAAGTGTTCACCCATGGCGGACGCAGGCCGACCGGCATCGACGCCGTCAGCCATGCGCTGAACCTCGCCCGGCTGGGCGCGGGCGAACTGTTGCTCACATCGATGGACCGCGACGGCACGCGGGACGGGTACGACCTCGACCTGGTCCGCACGATCGCCGATCAGGTCGATGTGCCGGTCATCGCATCGGGCGGGGTGGGTCATCTGGACCATCTGGTCGCCGGCATCCGCGACGGCCATGCGAGCGCGGTTCTTGCCGCATCGATCTTTCATTTCGGCGAAGCGAGCATCGGCGACGCGCATGCCGCGCTCGCCGCCGCCGGCATTCCGGTGCGCACCGTCGGTTAATTTGACAGTTACCGCATCGGCGCGCGGGACGTTAACCAGTCGGGCGCCCGAAACCCGCGCGTTCGGCGGAACTGGCCGCGATGTTGCTTTGGAATGGATGTCACGAAACAGGAGACAGCCATGACCAAGCACGCGCTTCGCCTTGCGCTCGCCGCCGCCGCGATCGCCCTGCCCGCCGGGGCAGCGTTCGCCTATACCGCACCGCCCAGCTCATCGACGCCGTCCGGCACCGCGAGCGGCAGCAGCGGATCGTCCGGATCGACCAGCAGCCCGACCGCGATTCCCGAGCCGGCCGCGATCGGCCTGTTCGCGCTGGGCGTTGCCGGAGCCGCCGTCGCGCGTCGCCGCCGTCGCCGCAAGCCGGATTGATCGCCTTCACCTTTTGGCAGGGGGTCGGTCATAGGGTGGGGCGCATGTTTCGCGCCCTGCCCCTGTTGCTGCTGACCGCCGCGCCCGCGATCGCCGCGCATTCGGGCGACGTGTCGCGGCGATCGATGCCCGAACTGTCCGACCTGGCACTCGCCGTGATGGCGGCCGGTGGCATCTGGCTTGCCCAGCGCGCGATGCGCCGGCGCGCGCGTGCCGGCCGGAAGGATTGCCAGCCGCAGGATTGACAGCGGCAATCGCCTGCCCGAGGGGAAAGGCATGGCCGCCGACATTCTCGACACGCTGGAACGGGTGATCCGGGAGCGCCGGGGCGGCGATCCCGAAACCTCCTATGTCGCGAAGCTGACCGCCAGAGGGCGCGCGAAAATCGCCCAGAAGCTGGGCGAGGAAGCCGTGGAAACGGCGATCGCGGCGGTCCGGGACGATCCCCGGGAAGTGACCGGCGAGGCCGCCGACCTGATCTTTCACCTGCTCGTCCTGCTCGCCGACATGGGTCTGACGCTGGATGACGTGCGCGCCGAGCTCGCGCGGCGCGAAGGGGTGTCGGGGATCGCGGAAAAGGCGGCCCGGCCCGCCTGAAATCGACATGCCGGTCTTGTTCCGGCCGGTATCGCGCTGCAAAGCGGCACCCCGGCACCGGGCCGGGGACGAGGAGACGAGCCGATGGCGGTCGATGCCACCCAGCCCTATGACGATCAGAACATCTTCGCAAAGGTCCTGCGCGGCGAAATTCCCGCAAAGCCGGTCTATGAAGATGCGTTCGCCCTCGCCTTCCCCGACATCGCGCCGGCCGCGCCGACCCATATTCTGGTGATTCCCAAGGGACGCTATGTATCGTGGGACGATTTTTCCGCCCGGGCGAGCGAGGCGGAGATCGCCGGATTCGTTCGCGCGGTGGGCAAGGTGGCGCGCGCGGCGGGGCTGGTCGAGCCGGGATACCGCCTGCTCGCCAATGCCGGGCCGGATTCGCACCAGACGATCGGCCATCTGCACGTCCACATCTTCGCGGGGCGCAAGCTGGGGCCGTTGCTGGTCGATCCGGCGACCGTCGCGGCCATGATCGCGCGCGGCGATTCGATCGGCTGATCGTCGTGCGATGGCGGACGGCAACGGTTTGGGATTGCGCCGCTTCGATTTGCCACTAGGCTCCGCCCTTTCGCATCCGCGGCGATCCCGGCAACCGGGACGCCGCCAAGGGGGACCCGCCACATGATATTCGGGCGCGTAAAGCCACTCGACGCCATTCTGGCCACAGCCGAAAAGAAATCGCTGCATCGGACACTGGGCTGGTTCCAGCTCACCCTGTTCGGCATCGGCTGCGTGATCGGCACCGGTATTTTCGTTCTCACCGCCGCCGGCGCGCAAAAGGCCGGTCCCGGCCTGATGCTGGCCTTCGCCATTGCCGGCGTCATCTGTATCGTCGCGGCGCTCTGCTATGCGGAGATCGCGGCGATGGTCCCGGTCGCGGGGTCCGCCTACACCTATACTTATGCGACGATGGGCGAATTGCTCGCCTGGACCGTGGGCTGGGCGCTCGTCCTCGAATATGCGGTGGCGGCAAGCGCAGTGTCGGTCGGGTGGTCCGGCTATTTCTCGGGGACGGTGCTCAACCAGTTCCTCGGGATACATTTGCCCAATTGGCTCGCCGGCGCGCCGCTGGCGCTCGGCGGGATCGAGGGCGGTTTCATCAACCTGCCCGCCGTCGTGATCGCGCTGGTCATCACCTGGCTACTGATGATCGGCACGACCGAAAGCGCCCGCGTCAACGCGGTGCTGGTCGCGATCAAGGTGACGGCGCTGACGGCGTTCATCGTACTGACGCTTCCCAGCGAATATTTCACCACCGACAAGTTCAATCCGTTCCTGCCGGCCGGCGTGTTCGGCGGATTCGGATCGGGCCTGGGCGCGGTCGGCGCCGCGGCGACGATCTTCTTCGCCTATGTCGGCTTCGACGCGGTTTCGACGGCGGCGGAGGAGACGAAGAACCCGCAACGCAACGTGCCGATCGGCCTGATCGGGTCGCTGCTGTTCTGCACCGTCTTCTACATCCTCGTCGCCGCCGGCGCGATCGGCACCGTTGGGGGTCAGCCGATCATGGGGCCGAACGGCGTCCCCTTCCCCGCCGGCTCGGAAGAACTGGCGCGCCAGTGCGCGACCTATGCGGCCGATCAGCTGCCGCTGGTCTGCTCCAACGAGGCGCTGGCCCATGTGCTGCGCCAGATCGGCTGGTCGGGCGTCGGCAACATGCTCGGCATCGCCGCGTTCGTCGCGCTGCCGTCGGTCATCCTCATCCTGCTGTTCGGCCAGACCCGCGTCGCCTTCGTGATGAGCCGTGACGGCCTGCTCCCCGAATCGTGGAGCAAGGTGCATCCCAAGTGGAAGACGCCGCACGTCATCACGCTGATCACCGGTGTCGTCGTCGCCTTTGCCGCGGCGTTCCTGCCGGTCGGCAAGCTCGCCGACATCGCCAATGCCGGCACGCTCTATGCGTTCATGATGGTGGCGATCGCGGTCATGATCCTGCGCCGCACCGCCGCCGACCAGCCGCGCAGCTTCAAGACGCCGGCGCTGTGGCTGATCGGTCCGCTGACGATCGCGGGAACCATCTTCCTGTTCCTCAACCTGCCGATGGACGCGATGCTGGTGCTGCCGATCTGGGGCGCGATCGGACTGGTGATCTATTTCGGCTACAGCCGGGGCCGCAGCCATCTGGGCCGCGGAATCGTCACCGTCGTCGATGATGTCGAGGGCGACGAGACGATGATTCCGATCGAACCCAAATGATCCTCACTACCCACGCATGAAAAAGGCCGGGGGCGACCCCGGCCTTTTTTGTTGACGCTCCCGTGGAGTTGGCGACCGGGAACGCCGCGTTCAGCCCGCCTTTTCCGCCGCCAGCGCCTTCAGGTCGGCGACCGGGCGCGCGCCATAGTGCGAAATGATTTCCGCCGCGCACACCGCGCCCAGCTTCAGCGAGCGTTCGACGCTCCACCCCTGCGCCTGGCCGTGCAGGAAGCCGGCCGCGAACAGGTCGCCCGCACCGGTAGTATCCACCACCTTGTCGATCGGCTCGGCAGCGACCGCGACGCGCGCGCCATGCGCCAGCGCGATCGCGCCCTTTTCACTGCGCGTGACGACCAGCACCGGCACCTGCGGGTCGATCTTCGCCACCGCATCCTCGAAATCCTCGGTCTGGGCGAGCGCGAGCAGTTCGTTCTCGTTCGCGAACAGGATGTCGATCAGCCCCTCGGCGATCAGTGCGCGGAAATCGTCGCCATGGCGGCTGATGCAAAACACGTCGGACAGGGTGAAGGCGACCTTGCGCCCGGCGGCGCGGGCGATGTCGATCGCGGCGCGCATCGCCTGACGCGGTTCCTCCGGATCCCACAGATAGCCTTCGAGATAGAGGATCGCGCCGCCGGCGATCAGATCGCGGTCCAGCGCCGCCTCCGGCAGGAACTGCGACGCGCCCAGAAAGGTGTTCATCGTCCGCTGGCCATCGGGGGTGACGAAGATCAGGCAGCGCGCGGTGGTCGGCTGGCCTTCCCGCACCTGCGTCCCGAAATCGACGCCCGCGGCGCGCAGGTCGTGGCCGAACACCTGACCCAGCTGGTCGTCGGCGACCTGGCCGATAAAGGCGGTGCGGCTGCCCAGCGCGGCCATGCCGGCGACGGTATTGGCGGCCGATCCGCCCGAAACCTCGCGGCCCGGCCCCATTTTGGCATAGAGCGCATCAGCATCTTCGGGCGAAAAGATCAGCTGCATCGACCCCTTGGCGACGCCGATCTCTTCGATGAAACTGTCTTCGGCCTGGGCCAGAATATCGACGATGGCGTTGCCGATGGCGACGACGTCATGGGTGGGTGCGGTCACGAATATCTCCGGAAATAGCTGTCACGCGCGCCTAATGGAGCGGGCGACGGCGCGCAACCGGCTTGGCCCGGCGTTGACTTGCGCGCCTGCCGCCCGCATCCCGTGCCGCGATGCTTCAGGCGCTGTTCCTTTCGATCGGCCAGCTCGGCGACCGCCGGATCGTGGCGGTGTTCCTGAAATCGATGCTGGTGACGCTGGCGATCTTCGCCGCGCTGGGCGCCGCGCTGTGGTTCGGCACCCATGCGCTGGTCGCGCGCTGGTTCGCCGCGAGCGAGAGCATGGCCAGCCTGGCCGCCGCCACCGCGATCCTGCTGCTCGCACTGGGTGCGTGGTTGCTGTTCCGCGTCGTCGCCATCGCGGTGATCGGCGTGTTCGCGGACGAGGTCGTTCACGCGGTCGAGGCGAAACATTATCCCGAGCGCTACGCCACCGCGCGCAACCTGTCCTTTGCGCGATCGGCGGCGATGGGCGTCAAATCCGCCGGCCGGGCGATCCTGGCCAATATCGTCTTCGCGCCGGTCTATCTGCTGCTGCTGGTGACCGGAATCGGCACCGCCGCCGCCTTCTTCGCAGTCAATGCCTGGCTGCTGGGCCGCGATCTGGGCGACATGGTCGCCGCGCGCCACATGCCGGCGCGCGACCTGCGCCAGTGGCGCAACACCACGCGGATCACGCGGTTCGCAACCGGGGCGGCGGGGACGGCGTTTTTCTTTGTACCGATCGCCAACCTGATCGCGCCGGTCGTCGGCGCGGCGATGGCGACGCATCTGTTTCACCGGAGGGGCCGGACATGAAGGGTTTCGCGGGCGCGGCGGCGCTGATCCTGCTGGCGGGCTGTACCACGGGCAATACGCCGCCGCCGGCGCGCGCGGCGCCGATTCCGGTGCCACAGGGCATGAGCGCGCTGACCACCGTGATCGGTGCGAGCGCGGCCAGCCTGATGGCGCAATTCGGCAAGCCGATCCTGGACGTGAGCGAGGGGAGCGCACGCAAGCTACAGTTCGGCAGCGCGATCTGCGTGCTGGACGCCTATCTCTACCCGCCCAAATCCGGTCGGGGCGATCCGGTCGTCACCTTTGCCGAAACCCGCCAGCGCAACGGCGCACCGATCGACCAGGCAAGCTGTGCCGCGGCGATCCGCGCCGCGCGGTCCGGGCGCTGAGCGCGGAGCTAACCCACCGCGTCGAGCCGATCGCGCGCCCATCGCGCCGCGTCCCGCACCACCTCATCCGGATCGTGCAGCAGCGCCACGACCGCCGGCAGCAGCGCCGCATCCCCGCTGTTCCCCGCCGCGATCAGGCAATTTCGCACCATCCGGTCGCGCCCGATGCGCTTGATCGGCGAGCCTGAAAACACCTCTCGAAAGCCAGGATCGTCCAGCGCCAGCAAATCGGCGAGCGTCGGTGCGGCCAGCTCGGCACGCGGCGCAAAGGCACGATTGGCCGCCGCCGCCTGCGCGAACTTGTTCCACGGACACACTGCCAGACAATCGTCGCAGCCATAGATGCGGTTGCCGATCGCCGCGCGAAATTCATCCGGGATCGGCCCGCGATGCTCGATCGTCAGGTACGAGATGCATCGCCGCGCATCGAGCGTGTAGGGCGAGGGAAAGGCGTCGGTGGGGCAGGCCCGCTGACACGCGTCGCACGACCCGCAGCGGTCGGCCCCCGCCCGGTCCGGCACCAGGTCGAGCGTCGTGTAGATCGCGCCGAGGAACAGCCAGCTGCCATGATCGCGGCTGACCAGATTGGTGTGTTTTCCCTGCCACCCCAGCCCCGCCGCCTCGGCCAGCGGCTTTTCCATCACCGGGGCGGTATCGACAAAAACCTTGAGGTCGCATCCGGCCGCGTCCGCCAGCCAGCGACCCAGCGCCTTCAGCGCCTTTTTCATGACATCGTGATAGTCGCCGCCCTGGGCATAGACCGATATCCGCCCGCGCGTGCCGTCCCGGGCCAGGGCGAGCGGGTCGCCGGCGGGAGCATAGCTCATGCCGAGCGCGATCACGCTGCGCACCTGGGGCCATAGTCCGGCCGGACTCTCGCGATGATGCACGCGGTCCGCCATCCAGATCATGTCGCCGTGCCGTCCCTGTTCCAGCCACTCGCGCAGCCGTTGTCCGGCCAGCGGCGCGGAATCGGCGCGCGCGAAGCCGCAGGCGGCAAAGCCAAGCTCCGCCGCCTTTTGCGCGATTTCAGCTTCCAGTGACTTGCGCTGCTGCATCACCGCCCGCTACCACGGTCCGGCAAGCGAGGGGATAGCTGTTGCGTACTGAACTGGCGGTTACCGCCTCCGGCCTGGTCAAGCGGTTCGGCGACCGGCGCGTCGTCGATGGCATCGACATCGCGGTGCCGAGCGGGATGATCTATGGCGTGCTTGGACCCAACGGCGCCGGCAAGACGACGACGCTGCGCATGCTGCTCGGGATCATCGAACCCGATGATGGCGAGCGCACGCTGCTGGGCGACGACCGCCCGCGCGACGTGAGCGACCGGGTCGGCTACCTTCCCGAGGAACGCGGCCTCTACCCCGGCATGAAGGCGACCCAGGCGATCGCGTTCATGGGCGCGCTGCGCGGCCTGGACTGGAAGACCGGGCGCAAGCGCGCGGTCGAACTGATGGAGGCGACGGGCCTTGGCCACGCGACCGACCAGAAGATCCGCCAGCTCTCCAAGGGCATGGCTCAGCTCGTCCAGCTATTGGGATCGGTGGTTCACCGGCCCGACCTGCTGGTGCTGGACGAGCCCTTTTCCGGCCTCGATCCGGTCAATCAGGAACGGCTCGAATCGCTGATCGTGGCAGAGCGTGATCGCGGCGCCACGATCCTGTTTTCGACCCATGTCATGGCGCATGCGGAGCGGTTGTGCGACCGGCTGGCGATCATCGCCGGCGGCAAGGTGCGGTTCGAGGGGACGGTGGGCGACGCGCGCGCCACGCTGCCCTACACCGCGCATTACGTACCGCATCACCCCAATGCGGGGCTGCGCGCACTGCTTCCCGCCGATGCGGTGGAGCAGGATGGGGGATGGCGGTTCACTCTGCCGGACGAGGGGATCGAAGCGTTGCTGGTGAAGCTGATCGACGCGGGATACGGAATTTCGGGCCTTTCGATCGAGCGGCCGAGCCTGCACGACGTGTTCGTCAACATCGTCGGGCGCAAGGCGCTGGAAGCGGCGGCCGGCGGGGAGATCGCGGCATGAGCAACCTGGCCCGGCTCGCACGCCAGACCTTCACCATCGCCCGCCGCGATTTCGTGGCGACGGTGTTCACCCCCACCTTTCTCCTGTTCCTGCTCGCGCCGCTGATGATGCTCACCTTTGGCACCGTTGGCGGGCTGGGCGCAGCATCGATGGCGAAGAGCGGCGACGACAAGGCACGGATCGTGCTGATCGGCGGCGGCGCGCGCGCGGACGAGATGCAGGCGATCGATGCACAGCTGCGCCGCATCTATCGCGATCGCGAACGGCCGCCCCGTCTGATCGTCGAGACGCCGGGCGCGGACGCGGCGGCACAGGCGCGCATGATTTTCGACCGCAAGGACATCGAAGCGTCGGCGGTGCTGTACGGCCCGCTCGAAAAGCCACAGATCCTCTATGGCGCGCAGGGATCGCGTACCGCCGACTATATGGCCGAACTGGCGCAGCAGACGCTGCGCGTGGAAAAGGCCGGGGGCGCGACGTCGCTGAGCGAACCGACCAAGATCCGCATGGCGCGCACCGGCACCACCGCCAGCGGCCAGGGGCAGGCCGGATTCTTCACCGTCTTCGCGCTGTTCATGGTTTCGCTGATGCTCGCCGGACAGGTGGTCGGCACGATGGCGGAAGAGCGGTCGAACAAGGTGATCGAGATCCTGGCCGCCGCGGTGCCGCTGGAAAGCGTGTTCTTCGGCAAGCTGATCGGAATGTTCGGCGTCGCCATGCTGTTCCTGCTGTTCTGGGGAACGGTGGTGATCAACGCCGGCGCGTTCCTGCCGACGAAGATCGCCGCGAACCTGGCCGATATCGGTCCGGCCGTGGGGCTGCCGATGTTCGCGACGCTGTTCTTCGCCTATTTCGTGATGGCCTATATGCTGCTGGGTGCGGTGTTCCTGGGCGTCGGCGCCCAGGCATCGACGCAACGCGAGCTCCAGATGATGTCGCTACCGATCACGATCTTTCAGGTGGCGATGTTCGGCTTTGCCGCAGCGGCCGCGGCGAACCCCGACAGCTGGGTCGCCACTGCGGCGGAACTGTTTCCGTTCAGCTCGCCCTTCGCCATGGCGGCGCGTGCCGCCAATTCGGCGGAGCTGTGGCGTCACGCGCTGGCGCTTGCCTGGCAGGCTTTGTGGGTGGTGATCACCGTGACCATCGCCGCCCGGCTGTTCCGCCGCGGCGTCCTCCAATCGGGAAGTCCGAAGGTGCGGCGAAAAAAGGCGGCGGCGACCAGCTGATCGCCCGCACGCTCGCAGGTCGTCGGGATCGGACCCGCCGACTATTGACATTCCTGTAAGTTAAGGCACGCTGGACGGTAACTATTCAGGAGAGTTTCGTCATGGCCACCCTCGCCCCCGATACCGCGACCGGTGTCGATCCGCTCGACGTGACCCAGCCCGAACTCTATCGCGACGACACCTGGCACGCGCCGTTCCGCCGGCTGCGCGCCGAGGCTCCGGTCTATCATTGCGAACAGTCCGAGTTCGGCCCCTATTGGTCGATTTCGACCTACAAGCCGATCGTCGAGGTGGAATCGCTGCCCGATCTCTATTCCAGCCAGGCCGGGGGAATCACCGTCGCCGACCTGATGGAGGGCGACATCAAGATGCCGATGTTCATCGCGATGGACCGGCCCAAACATACCGGCCAGCGGCGCACCGTCGCGCCCGCCTTCACCCCCAGCGAAATGCAGCGCATGCGCACCGATATCCAGCGGCGCACCAGCGAGTTGCTCGATTCGCTGCCGGTCGGAGAGACGTTCGATTGGGTCGATACGGTATCGATCGAGCTGACCACCCAGATGCTGGCGATCCTGTTCGATTTTCCGTGGGAGGAGCGGCGCAAGCTGACCTATTGGTCGGACTGGGCCGGCGATATCGAGATCGCGAAGGATCCGGTGAGGAAGGAACAGCGCCGCGAGATCCTGTTCCAGTGCGCGAGCGAATTCGGCGCGCTGTGGCAGAGCAAGCTGGGCAAGGACCCTACGCCCGATCTGATTTCGATGATGATCCATTCCGATGCGATGGCGGAAATGGACCAGATGGAGTTCCTGGGGAATTTGATCCTGCTGATCGTCGGCGGCAACGATACGACGCGCAATTCGATGTCCGCCTATGCCTGGGCGCTCGAACAGTTTCCCGACGAGCGCGCGAAGCTGGAGGCGGACCCGTCACTGATCGCCAATGCGACACAGGAAATTATCCGCTGGCAGACCCCGCTCGCGCATATGCGGCGGACCGCGACGCAGGACACCGAATTGATGGGCCAGCGGATCAGCGAGGGCGACAAGCTGGTCCTGTGGTATCTGTCCGCCAATCGCGACGAAAGCGTGTTCGAGCGGCCCGACGACATCATCGTCGATCGCGCCAATGCGCGCCGCCACCTGGCGTTCGGCCATGGCATCCATCGCTGTGTCGGCGCGCGCCTGGCCGAGTTGCAGATCGGCGTGCTGATGGAGGAAATGGCCAAGCGTCGGCTGCGCCCCAATGTCGTCGCCGAACCCGAACGCGTCGCCGCCTGTTTCGTCCATGGGTATAAGCAGATGCCGGTGGAGCTCAGCCGCTACTAAAGGCGCCTGCGCGTTCGCGCGGGAACGACCGATCCCGGGTCATCGCCCCTGCCCATCGCCCCCTCATTGTGTGGCATCGGCAGGCATCGTCCCGCACGATTTGGCGCGCGCCGCCTCCACCGCCGGCGGGCGTTTGCGGCCCATTGTCCAGTTCGCCTGAACCCGGACCACGGGATTGGGCGCGCACCAGATCTCGCCGCTGTCGTCGAGCGCGGTCACCCAGATCAGGTTATGCTCCTGTCCGTAATCGATGACGGCAAAGGCGTAGCCCGGTCCCTTGTCGAGGACGTGGACAGGAAGTGGAGGATCAAGCTGCTGAAAAGCCATGGTTTCATTCCGGGCTGAGTCGGGTTGAAAGCGCTGCGGAGGCGCAAATGTTCCCGACGTGGCGATCGGCTGCATCCAAATGGCGCCTTCGCACGTATCTTCGGCGAAACTGGAGGATGTGATGACCCGTCTGACCCGCCGCCATCTGTTCGCGCTCGCCGGCACCGGTGCGATCGCGGTGACCTTTGGCTGCTCCTCGCAGCAGAGCGAGGCCGCACAGCGATTCGAAGTGACGCACAGCGATGCCGAATGGCGCAAGCTGCTGACCCCCGCCCAATATCGCGTGCTGCGCGACGAGGCGACCGAGCGCCCGTTCACCAGCCCGCTGAACAAGGAACACCGTGCCGGCACTTTTGCGTGCGCGGGATGTCAGCTGCCGCTCTACAGTTCGAAGACGAAGTTTGACAGCGGCACCGGTTGGCCCAGCTTCTACGCGCCGCTCAGAAACGCGGTGCTGACGCGGACCGACCGGTCACTGGGGATGACGCGCACCGAGGTGCTCTGTCGCCGCTGCGGCGGCCATCTTGGCCATGTGTTCAACGACGGTCCGCCGCCGACCGGCAAACGCTATTGCATGAACGGCGTGGCGATGACGTTCCGCCCTGCATGAGGCGCAGGAGGCGCCGGGTTATTTCTGAAGCGAAACCTCGACCCCGAATTTCGACAGATCGACCTGCGCGATGGTCAGCGGGGCGAGCGGGCCATCGCCCTGCACGCCCGGTTCCGGCGCGCCGTCGGCATAGATGAAGCCGTTCACCGGATAGACCGAACTGCCAAGGCCGTTATTCCCGGCGAACCAAACTTTCACGCGGCTCCAGTCGCCCTTGTCCGACACGTCGATCGCGATCACATTCTTTTCGACGCCGCCCCGGCGCGACCAGTTGGCGTGGGTCAACAATACCTCGCGGTCGCTGATTACCTTTGACACCATCGCGACATGGCCGAGCTTCATGCGCGCGGTCGGGGCAAAGGACATCACCGAACCGGCGACCGGCTCGCGGCCCCGCTCATACTTGCCCTCGGCCTGCGACCACCAGGTCAGCGCATTGCCATAGATTTCGATGCCGGACACCATCCGGGCATAGGGAACGCACTGCCAGAACTGCGCCTGTGCGGGAGCGATCGTCGCCAGGCAAAGCGCGGCCATCAGCGCGAATCGCGCTCCGAGCGTCTGAATTTTCATGTGGTCCCCTGACCCCGAATCTCGTTGCAGGGGGATTGGCAGAAAGGTTTCCGCGCTCCTACCCCTGCAACGGACGTAATCCGACGAAGCGTTTCACCGCGACGACGACCGGCGAAACCATTTTCTGCGGTGCGGCGAAGCGTTCGATCATGCCGGTCAACCGAGCGCCCCCGACGCGCCGGGGGTCGTTACCCCTCCGTTTCCATTTGTTGCGCAAAAGCCGCGCCGGCAACTCGTTTCAAATGCAACATTTCGGTTCACCGCAACCTTTGTTGCAACGCAGCAGCTTCTATGATCGGATGCTGAACGGCGGACGACGCGGGGTTAAGCAAGCTGTTAACCATCTTGCGGCATGATCCGCCATGTCGAGTAACGCATTTACCGGGGTGGGGAGTGCAGGAGAATGAGCGCAAGGAGTAAGCCGGCCGAGGGCGCGATGACCCTCGCTGAGATGAAGGAATTCGCGGGATTTGCCGCAGCGACGCAGCGTTATATCCGCCGCGCGCTGGACGTCGGCCTCGACCGTCGCGACGCGATGGAATTATGGTCGCGCGATGTGGTCGAGGCGGCGAGCATTCGCGCCCAGGCGCATATGTACGACCGGCTGCCCGAAATCCGCGCGCTCGTTCCCGACGACAGTGGCCTCGACGCGATGGAGCCGTTCATGGCGCCGCTCGTGACCGTCTCTGCCTTTGATCTGGGCCAGGGCCGCCTGACGAGCTTTTCCGCCTATCGCTTCCTCTATGAACGCCTGATCGGTGCGGAAGTGCGGCCCTGGCTGCCGGCCGCATTTTGTTCGGCGGCGGCACTGCCGCATCTGCATCCCGATTTGCGGCGCAAGCTGCTCCAGTCGATCAGCGAAGCTGCGGCGACCGCGTCGGGCTGGTCGAACCGTCAGCCCGCCTTTTACCCGCAATGGGTGGAAAAGGTGGATGCGAACGCGCTTCCCAACTGAACCTTTCCGTCGGGCCTGTCGCTAGCGGCAGGCCCGCCACCCCATCGCGCCGCGCTCGGCCTGGTCAAGATGCAGATGATCGCGGTGCGCCGCGTTGTAATCGGGTGACAGGACGGTTGCGAAGACACCGCATGCGCCATCGCGCACCTCCCGCAGGAAGCGCGCCTTTGCCCCCTCTCCCTTCCAGTCGCCGACCAGAGTGATCCGCGTCCCGTCGCGCAGGCGGAACGCGGCGATATCGACCGCGTCGGCGGTGGCATGCGCGCTCCAGTCGCCGCCCTCGCGATTGTACATGCGCCGGCAATTGTAGCTGCCGAACTGTTCGATTTCGGCCACATCCTGTCCAAAGATGCGCTGCGCCGCCGGCTGGACGACATCCCATTCCCACATGGTCAGCGCCGCCGCGACCGGACAGGCGACGCCCAGATCGCCGGGCGCGTAGCGAATGCGCCGCGATCCACCCGCCGTGAAGCGCACCGCATCGGCATAGCCGCAATCCGGTCCGTCATCGCGCGATGGCAGCACCGTATAATGCACCCCCGCCCGGTCGAGCAGCGCTCGGCATTGCGGGAAATCGCCGGTCAGTCCCGCCAGCTTGCGACCGGTAAACAGCCCGACCGGCTGCGACAGGTCGAGTTTCGTCCAGGGCAGGTCCTGGGGCCGGTCGCGAAGCGCCGCATAGGCCAGTAGCGCGAGCGTCAGCAGCAGCGCAGCGACGATCACCGCGCCGACGCCGTTTCGAACCGCCTTCACGCGCGCTCTGCCGATCCGATCGGCTCGGACGTCACCGGATATCCGCGCCCCTGCGGAATGCACAGATGCGGCTCACCGTCGCGCAGTTCCTGGCGTGGCGTGATCGTTTCGACCGGATGCGCCCGCGCGTCCGCCGCCGCGTCGGCGAAACTGCCGAATTGCGCCAGGCGCTCAAGATTGCGGCGAGTGGGAAAGATGATCCGCGTTCGTCCGGCATCCGCGTCGGCAAGCGCCCGGGCCGCGCTGGTCCAGATCAGCCGGCTGTTCTCATTCCCATCGACCGTGGGCGGCGGCGCATCGGCGGGGCATCGCGCCAGGTAAAAACGGGTGTCGAACACGCGGTGGCGCGCATCAAGCGGCGGCAGCCATCGCGCGAACGACACCAGCGCATCCAGGTCGAGCATGTCGGGCGTCAGCACGTCGCCGGGCGGGGTGCCGGCATAGAGCGCGCGCCGGGCGGCGGCGATATCGATCGGCTCGCGCAGGCCGATCGCCAGCCCCGCCTCCTCGATCGTCTCGCGGATCGCCGCGATCCGTGCCGCCGCCTCGTCGCGCGGGCCGTCCAGCATCGCCGCCAGCGCATGGTCGCCCGGATCGATCCGGCCGCCGGGAAACACCATCGCCCCCCCGGCAAAGCGCATCGCCGCCGACCGTTCGACCATCAGCAGATCGGGCGCCGCGCCGACGCGTTCGCGCATCACCACCAAGGTGGCGGCGGGAATCGGAACGGCGGCGATATCGGGCATGGGCCGGATTTAGGGGCAGCACCCGCGCGATGCAAAGCCGGGGCGGCGCGGACGTCGCCCGACATGGCCGCATCCGCCCCGGTATCGGGGACGAACGACGCGGGCGCGAGACCCCATCCCTATTTCTTGCCGAACAGGTTCCCCGCCATGCCGGCCAGATCGTTGAGCGGATTGCCGTCGCCGTCGCGATCGAGCATGCCCGACACCTGGCCCATCAAGCCGCCCTGATCCTGCATCATCGCGGCGAAGCGGCCAAGCGACCCTTCACCCCCGATATGGCCGATAATCTCTTGCAGCTTGTCGATCGGCAGGCCGGTGGCGGCGGCCGCGCCCTCGGCCGTGTCCCCCTGCATCGGATGGTGCTGGGCAAGCGCCTGGACCGCCGATTCGACATGCTCGGGCGACAGACCGACCTTTGCCGCGAGGTTGGAAATCGTCGCATTGCCAGACACCTGGCCCAAAAGGTCGTCGAACATGCTCATTGCCTTGCACTCCCGCACGAGAAAACTGACCTCGCTTCCTATCACGTCACGGGAAGCGGAGCGAGGTCCGGCGCGGCGAAACTGCGGCGCGCGGCCACCGAAAACAGCCGGTCGCGGCTGTAGAATCGCAGCGGCCACGCCCGGTCGCCAATCTCTCCCGTCAACAACGCGTTGACGTCGGTCAGCAGATCGCCGGTCGCGTGCCGCGCGGCGAATGCCCGCACGCCGGCAAGCCAGGCGCGGGTGATCGTGTCATGATAGCCGCCGCGATCGTCATTCACCCCGCCGACGCTTTCGTTGAACCGCGCGATGAGTCCGGCGATCCGCGCATCAAGATCGATGTCGGGCCGGCGCGTGACCAGGTAGAAGCAGGCGGCCAGATGCGCCTCGTGCGTCCATTCGGCACGATCGAGCGAACAGCTGAGCAGCCCCTCGCCCAGATGGACGATCGTGGCAGCCTCGGCAAACAGGCGAACCGGATAATCGGTCATCGATCGGGCGTCCTTACGGTTGGCCCGGTGCGATGGCCGGGCGGGTCAGGCGGGCATGGCGACTTTGGGCGCGGCCTGGCGCACGCCCTCATCCACCTCGCTCTCGAACTGCGCGAAATTGGCGACGAATTCATCGACCAGTCGCGCCGCCGTCACGTCATACGCGTCCTTGTCCGCCCAGGCGGCGCGCGGATCGAGCATGTTGGGATCGATATCGCCCACCGCGACCGGCACCATGAATCCGAAGTTCGGATCCTTGCGGAACTGCGCCCCTTTCAGGCTGCCGTCCAGCGCGGCGTTGAGCAGCGCACGGGTAACCTTGATCGGCATCCGCTTGATCCCCGGCATCGTCGCCTTGCCGCCACTCCAGCCGGTGTTGACCAGCCAGCAATCCACCCCGCCCTTCGCGATCCGCTCCTTCAGCAGATTGCCATAGACCGACGGATGGCGCGGCATGAACGGCGCACCGAAACAGGTGGAGAAGGTCGCGGTCGGCTCGGTCACGCCGATCTCGGTCCCGGCGACCCGTGCGGTGTAGCCCGACAGGAAGTGGTACATCGCCTGTTCCGGCGTCAGCTTCGCGATCGGGGGCAGCACGCCATAGGCGTCGGCGGTGAGGAAGATGATGTTCCGCGGCACCGGCCCCAGATTGTCCGCGCTGGCATTCGGGATGAAATCGAGCGGGTAGGACCCGCGGCTGTTCTCGGCGAGCGAATTGTCGTCGAGATCGAGTTCACGCGTTTCCGGGTCCATCACGACATTTTCGAGCACCGTGCCGAACCGCTTCGTCGTCGCATAGATTTCGGGTTCCGCCTCGGCCGACAGATTGATCATCTTGGCATAGCAGCCGCCCTCGAAATTGAAGACCGCCGTGTCCGACCAACCATGTTCGTCATCGCCGATCAGCGTGCGGCTGGCGTCCGCGCTCAGCGTCGTCTTGCCGGTGCCGCTCAGGCCAAAGAACACCGCCGTGTCGCCCTCCGGACCGATGTTCGCCGAACAGTGCATCGGCATGATGCCCTTCACCGGCAGCAGATAGTTGAGCAGGCCGAAGACGCTCTTCTTCATCTCGCCGGCATAGGCGGTGCCGCCGATCAGGATCAGCTTCTCGGTCAGATTGACCGCGATCACCGTCTCGCTGCGACAGCCATGGCGCGCGGGATCGGCGCGAAAGCTGGGCAGGTCGATGATCGTATATTCGGGATCGAATCCCGCCAGTTCGTCGCCATCGGGCCGGCACAGCAGCGTGCGGATGAACAGATTGTGCCAGGCATATTCGTTGACCACCCGCACCCGTACCCGATGTTCGGGCTGCGAGCCGCCATAGAGATCGGCGACGAACAGCGTGTCCCTGGCCGCCAGCGCCGACAGGAAATCGGCCTTCAGCGCGGCGAAATGATCGGGCGTCATGCCGCGATTGGTGTCGCCCCACCACACGCTGTTCTCGGTCTCCGCATCACGGACGATGAACTTGTCCTTCGCGCTGCGCCCGGTGTGCTTGCCGGTCTCGACCACCAGCGGCCCGTCCTTGGCCAGCCGCCCCTCACCCCGCCGGATCGCCTGCTCGACCAGCTGCGCGGTCAGCTCGTTCCAGTGGACCGTGGTTTCAGGCCCGACACCCAGGGCATCCAGGCCGATGTTCGGCGTGCGCTCGGTCAACTTGTCTCTCCTCATCCCGCGCGACGGGCGCGCGACATACGTATGCACTCCCGTGCGCATAGGCAGTCGCCCGGATCGCGGTCAATGGCAGAAACCGGTGTCAGGCGATTGAGCCGAGCGATTCGATCGGATAGACCGCCTGGATGATGTCCCGAACCGTGACAGGATTCGCATGAGCGCGACGATCGCGCTCGTCGATGACGATCGCAACATCCTGACCTCGGTCTCGATCGCGCTCCAGGCGGAGGGCTTCGTGACCCGCGTCTATTCCGACGGCGAGGCGGCGCTGAAGGCGCTGACCGAAAATCCGCCCGACCTGGCGGTGCTGGACATCAAGATGCCGAAGCTCGACGGGCTCGAGCTGCTGCGCCGGCTGCGCGAAAAGCTGACGACCCCGGTGATCTTTCTGACCAGCAAGGACGACGAGCTGGACGAGGCGCTGGGCCTGGCGATGGGCGCCGACGATTATATCGCGAAGCCGTTCAGCCAGCGGCTGCTGATCGCGCGCATCCGCGCCATCCTGCGCCGGGCCGAAGTTGCCTCGGCCAGCCCGGAGGCGGAGGCGGGACAGGAAGCGCAGCCGGTGCTGGAACGCGGCCGGCTGGTGATGGACCCGGCACGCCACAAGGTGACATGGAACGGCGACAACGTCACGCTTACCGTCACCGAATTCCTGATCCTCGAAACGCTCGCGCAGCGTCCCGGCATCGTCAAGACGCGCAACCAGCTGATGGACGCGGCGTATCAGGACGACATCTATGTCGATGATCGCACGATCGACAGCCACATCAAGCGCGTCCGCCGCAAGTTCCGGCATGTCGATCCCGATTTCGACGCCATCGAGACACTCTATGGCGCGGGATACCGATTCTCCGACGAATAGCTTCGCCGCAGGCGGCGAGGCGCGGGACCTGGCGCTGCGCTGGTCGGCGCGCGTCAGCCTGACGCCCCGCATTCTGGCGGTGAACATCTTCGCGCTGGCGATGCTCGCCGGCGGGTTCTTCTACCTCGACAGCTATCGCTCGCGGATCGTCGATGGGCGCATCGCACAGGCGAGTCGCGAGGCGGTGCTGATCGCACAGGCGACCGCGAGCACCCCGCCGGCGGACCGCGACGCCCTGATCCTGCGGCTCGCCCGAACCAGCGGCACCCGCATCCGCATCTACGACCGGGGCGGCAAGGCGGTGCTGGACACCCGCGCGATGGGGCTGCGCAACATGGTGCTGCGCGATCCGGACAAGGATCCGTGGGGCCAGGCCGCGGCCCGTTTCCTCGACGCGGTGATCGATACCGTCGCGGGTGCGGACCGGGTCCAGCAGTTTCGCGAGCGCGCGGCGGACCGGGGGCTGGAATGGCCCGACCTGCGCACGGCGTTCGAGACCGGTGCGGCGGCGGCGAGCGTATGGCGCGCGCCCGATCGCACCCCGGTGATCACCGCCGCCGCCCCGTTCGGCCCCGATCGCGCCGTCTTCACCGCGATCAACGCCCGCGACATCACCCAGACGGTGCGGGTGGAGCGGCTGCGCTTTGGCATCGTGCTGGCGGTCGCCGTCATCCTGTCGGTGCTGCTGTCCCTGTTTCTGGCGCGCACCATCGTCCGCCCGCTGCGCCGGCTCGCGCGCGCGGCGGTGCGCGTCCGGCTGGGCCGTGCGCGCGAGGTGGTGGTGCCGCGCCTGCCCGAACGCCGGGACGAGATCGGCCACCTCGCCCGTTCGCTGTCGGACATGAGCCAGGCCCTGCGCGCGCGAATCGATGCGACGGAGGCATTTGCCGCCGATCTGGCGCACGAGCTCAAGAACCCGCTCGCCTCGCTGCGGTCCGCTGTGGATGGCCTGGGCAGTGTCCGCGATCCGGAACTGCAAAAGCGGCTGCTGGCGATCGTGCAGGACGATGTCCACCGGCTCGACCGGCTCATCAGCGACATTTCGGAAGCCTCGCGACTCGACGCCCAGCTCTCACGCGCGAAATTCGAGCCGGTGGATCTCGCCGCGATGCTCGACGGGCTGATCGCGCAACGCTCGCATCGCGGGGTGGAGCGCGGCGTGGTGCTGCGGTTCGACCGGCCGATGGGGCCGGTGCCGATGGTCATGGGCGAGGGCGCGCGATTGGAACGGGTGTTCGAGAATCTGCTCGACAATGCGATTTCTTTCTCGCCCGATGGGGGCGTGGTCGCTCTCTCGCTCATCACCGACGGCGCGATGATCGAGGCGCGGGTCGAGGACGAAGGCCCCGGCGTGCCGGAGGAAGCGCGCGAGGCGGTGTTCCGCCGGTTCCATTCGGTGCGTCCGGACACCGAACAGTTCGGCCGGCATTCGGGACTGGGCCTTGCCATCGCGCGCACCATCATCGAAGGCCATCAGGGACGGATCGGCGTCGAATCGCGGGAGGATCGGATGCGCGGCGCGCGCTTCGTGGTCCGCCTGCCGCTGGTTCAGCCGAATTGAAGCGCGGGAGCCATATGGCGATCATCTCTTCCGAAACGCTCCACGCCTCCTGCGTCGCGATCGACGGCCGCGCCGTGCTGATCGAGGGGCGATCGGGCGAGGGCAAGTCGGACCTGTCGCTCCGCCTGATCGATCGCGGGGCGCGGCTCGTCTCGGACGACTATACCATCTGCACGCGGACCGACGGCGCGCTGTTCGGCGCGCCGCCCGCCACGATCGCGGGCAAGATCGAAGTGCGCGGCATCGGCCTGATCGAGATGCCGCACGAGGCGCGTGCGCCGATCGCCTTGCTGGTCACCATCCTCGACGCGCCCCCGCGCATGCCGGAGGGGCCGCAAACGCGCCGCATCGCCGGGATCGATATTCCCGAAGTCGCGCTCGCCGCGCTCGAACCCTCCGCCCCGGTGAAGGTCGAACTGGCGCTTCGTCATCTTGGCCGGGTCCCGGCATGAGCGGCGCGGCAAAACAGATCCTGCTGGTCACCGGTATGTCGGGGGCCGGCAAATCCACGGTTCTGCGCACGCTGGAGGATCTGGGCTGGGAGACGGCGGACAATCTGCCGCTGCGCCTGCTCGACCGGTTGCTCGATACCGCGCCGGCGGAGGGCGATTCGGTCGATGACCGCCCGCTCGCGCTGGGCTTTGGCGCGCGGACGCGGGGGTTCGACGCCGAACGTATCGTCCAGCGAATCCGCAAGATGGCGGACAAGCAGGGGCATGATATCGGCACGCTGTTCCTCGATTGCGCCGGCGTCGAGCTGGAGCGCCGCTATTCGGAAACCCGGCGGCGCCATCCCCTGGCCCAGGACCGACCGGCGGGCGAAGGCATCATCCGCGAACGCGAACTGCTGGCGCCGCTGCGCCGATGGTCGAACCGCCTGATCGACACCACCCGGCTGAGCGCCAACGAACTCGCCCAGAAGGTACGCGAGACCTTTGGCGGGGAGCGGGAGGGCGAGCCGGTGCTGTCGGTGATGTCGTTCGGGTTCGCGCGCGGCGTGCCGCCCGGCGCGGACCTGATGTTCGACATGCGGTTCCTGCGCAATCCGCACTGGGTCGAATCGCTGCGCCCCGGCACCGGCCAGGACGCCGACGTGTCCGCCTATATCGCCGGCGACGTCGCCTATGCGGAGGCATTGACCCGGATCGAGGATCTGCTGCTCACCCTCCTTCCCCGCTATCGCGCGGAGGGAAAGGCCTATGTAACCATCGCGTTCGGCTGTACCGGCGGGAGACACCGGTCGGTCCATTGCGCCGAACGGGTCGCGGCACGGTTGCGTGACGGGGGATTTTCGCCCACGGTGACGCATCGTGATTTGCAGACCGCCCCGCAGGACTCGCTAGAAGGCACACCGGCTGCAAGATGAACCGCATGGGACAAGTTTTGTAATGATCGGTCTGGTACTCGTGACGCACGGGCGGCTCGCCGAGGAGTTCGTCGTCGCGATGGAGCATGTGGTCGGCGCGCAGGAGCGGATCGCCACCATCTCGATCGGCCCCGACGACGATATGGAGGGGCGCCGCGCCGATATCGCGACGGCCATCGCCGCGGTCGATGCGGGTCGCGGGGTCATCGTGCTGACCGATCTGTTCGGCGGCACCCCGTCTAATCTTGCCATTTCGTTGATGGAGGCGGGCCGGGTCGAGGTGATCGCCGGCATCAACCTGCCGATGCTGATCCGCCTGGGCGGCGCGCGCAAGACGATGAAGGTGACCGAGGCGGTGGCCGCCGCGCGCGAGGCCGGCCGCAAATATATCACCGTCGCGTCCGAAGTGCTTGGGGAGGCCGCCGCTTGAGCCGCGTGACCCGGACCGTCCTGATCGGCAACCGCCGCGGGCTGCACGCACGCGCGAGTGCGAAGTTCGTCACCCTCGCCTCTACCCAGCCCTGTGAGCTGCTGGTCGAGAAGGACGGCAATTCGGTCACCGGAACCTCGATCATGGGGCTGATGATGCTTGGCGCGGCGATGGGCGACCGCATCACGATCAGCGCCCAAGGCGACGGGGCCGAGGTGGCGGTGGCGACCCTCGCATCGCTGGTCGAGGATCGGTTCGGCGAGGATTAGGGTTCGGACCCGCCCGGGAATCGGGGAACCGGCCAGCGCACCGCGATCGCGAGGATGGCAAGCGTCGTGACGATCTCAAGCGCGACGACGATTTGATAGGCGGGGTCCGCGCCGACCAGGGTCAGCCCCTCGATCCCCGTATAGAAAATTGCGATCGCCGCGCTCAGCCAGCGGCTCGCGACCGATGGCAGCAGCACCGACAGCGCGATCATCAGCGCCGGTATCGCCAGCATCGCCGAAACCGCAATCAGGACAGTCGGCGTGGCCGGCCCCAATGGCCCCATCTTCCCCTGCGCCATCGCCCCCAGCACCCCGGGCCGATAGAGCATGAAATAGTCATTGTAGATGTAGAGCGACATCAACGTCGCCCAAAGCGCGGCGAGGCGCACACGCAGCGGTATCGGCATGTCCATCGATCGCCCCCATCCCCGAAGAGTCGCGCCCCCGGCGCCTGTTGCCCGGTCAGCCTACACCACCGCGCGAAGGTGTCTAGTGCGAATAACACACCCCCGTCCGGCGGCTTGCGTTCGTCCGCCGCTTGCGCAAGGAGCCGGCATGCCGCGCGAAATCACCGCCTTTTCCAATCCGCTGGTCAAGCGGGTCCGGTCGCTCCGCGACAAGAAGCATCGCCGCGACGAAGGGCTGTTCCTGGCCGAGGGGCTGCGCATCCTGACCGAAGCGCGCGAGGCGGGAATCCTGCCCGACTATCTGTTCTTCGCAAAGGGGCATGAAACCCATAACCTCGCCGCGGCGCTGATCGAGCAGACCGAGGCGCGCGGCGGCGAGGCGATCGCCACCGACAGCGACATCCTCTCCAAATTGTCGGGCAAGGATAATCCGGGCGCGGTGGTCGGCGTCTATCGCGAACTGCCCACCGATCTCGACCGGATCGACCGGACCCGCGCGCCAATCTGGCTGGTCGCAGAGCGGCTGCGCGATCCCGGCAATCTCGGCACGATCCTGCGCACCGCCGATGCGGTGGGCGCCGGCGGCCTGATCCTGATCGACGATTGCGTCGATCCGTTCAGCGTCGAGGCGGTTCGCGCGAGCATGGGCGCGCTGTTCACCATTCCCATCGCCCGCGCACCGTGGGACGCGTTCCACGACTGGCTGCGCGCCGGACCGGGGCAATTGGTCGGCCTCGCGCTCGACGGCGCGGTCGATTATCGCGCGCCCGATTTCGCGCCGCCCGTCTTTCTGCTGACCGGGAACGAGGCCCAGGGCCTGCCCGCTGCCTATGCGCAGGCCTGCGATCTGCGGGTCAGGATCCCGATGCTGGGCAAGGCCGACAGCCTGAACGCCGCCGTCGCCACGGCGGTCATGGCCTATACCGTCCTCGACCGAATTCGTCCGTCGAACTGACGCCCGTCCTGTTGCAGGAACGCGACAGGTTCAGGTTCCATTCGATACAACCTCGGAACAAAAGCTGAGTCCGTGCGTCGAAATGGGCAAGTCTGGAGACGAGCCGATGTTCTATGACACGACCCCCTTCACCGCCGCAAGCAGCGGATATCGCATCGCTTTTCGTCCGGGTGAGCAGAATATCTGCCCCGGATGCGGCCAATCCCACTGGACGATCGGGCGGATGACCGCCGAATGCGCCTTTTGCGCCACCGCGCTGCCGATCAACAATGGCGGCACGTTCGGCGCGGGGCTTTTCCACCGCAGCGCCCCTCCGCGACCGCTCGCGGCCTGACGCGGGGAGGCGGCGGCGGTTTGACGACCGCCGCCGCCACGCTATGGCGCGCGGCATGACCGCAGCTCCCCTCACGCTCTACAATTCGCTCACCCGCGCGCTCGAACCATTCGCCCCGATCGACCCGGCCAGGGGCGTGCGCGTCTATTCGTGCGGACCGACCGTCTACAGCGACCCGCATCTCGGCAATCTGCGCGCCTATGTCTTCACCGACACGCTGAGCCGCGTGCTGCGGTGGAAGGGCTTTTCCCTCACCCATGTCCTCAACATCACCGATGTCGGCCACCTGACCTCCGACGCCGATGCCGGCGAGGACAAGATGGAGGCGGCGGCGAAGCGGCGCGGCATGAGCGCGTGGGACATCTCGCGTCATTATGCCGACGTCTTCCGCCGCAACCTGCGCGATCTCAATATCCGCACCCCCGATCACATGCCGCTGGCGACCGATTATGTCGGCAAGATGATCGAGTTCGCGAAGGGGTTCGCGGACACGAATTGCTACCGGCTCGACAGCGGCCTCTATTTCGACAGCACCACCGTCCCGGACTATGGCAAGCTGTCCGGCGGCCAGGACGACGCCGGCGAAGGCCGGATCGAGAGCGTGGCGGGCAAGCGCCATCCGCAGGATTTCGCGATCTGGCGCGCCACCCCGCCGGGCGAGACGCGGCAGATGGAGTGGGACTCGCCCTGGGGGCGCGGCGCACCCGGCTGGCACCTCGAATGTTCGGTGATGAGCGCGGAGCTGCTCGGCCTGCCGTTCGACATCCACACCGGCGGGATCGACCATCGCGAGATCCACCACGTCAACGAAATCGCGCAGAACCAGGCGCATTGCCGCTGCGGCGATTCAGGCGCAAAGGTGTGGATGCACAACAACTTCCTGGTTGATCGCGGCGGCAAGATGTCGAAGTCGAAGGGCGGGATCGCCACGCTCGACGCGCTGGTGGCAAAGGGCGTCCACCCCCTCGCCTATCGCCTGATGTGCCTCAGCGCGCATTACCGGAGCGAGCTGGAGTTCAGCGGCGAGAACCTGCTTGCCGCGCTCGTCCGGCTACGCCGCCTCGTCCTTTCCGCCGAAAGGTTCCGCGCCGCCGAGGGCAAGGGCGGCGGCGATGCGGGTTCCTATCTCGACCGGCTGGACGCCGCCGTGTCGGACGATCTCAATACCCCCCGGGCGCTACCGGTACTGGAGGAGCTGCTCGCCGACAAGCGGCTCGATCAGGGCGCGCGGCTGATGACGCTGGCGCAATTCGATGAAGTGCTCGGCCTGGACCTGCTCAGCCTGGAGCGCGCGGACCTGCGCGTCCGCCCCGCCGACGCCCGCGTCACCGAAGCCGAGATCGAAGCACGGCTGGCGCAGCGCAAGCAAGCCCGCGCGGAAAAGGACTTCGCCCGCTCCGACGCGATCCGCGACGAACTGCTCGGCGCCGGGGTCGAGGTGATGGACGGCGACCCGCTCGGGTGGGACTGGCGGGTGGAATTGTAAGGGCGGACAGCTGAATGGGGTGGGAAGCTGCCCGTCCGCTATTAACCCGCGTGCATCAGTTTTGACCAGTCTACTCGATCCATTTCAAGAATGGCGGACCAAGCGTTAGCAGGCCGATGACAGCGGAGGCTATTGATGCAGCGAGCACCCCACCTGCGGCTATGTCTTTCACACGCCCAATGGACGGATCGAACTCAGGGCTGATGCGGTCGCAAAGCTCCTCGATGGCGGTGTTAATAGCTTCGGCTACCCAGACAAGGGCAACAGCGATCACGATCCAGCGCCAGTCCTCCAGCGAAACCTTAAGCGTGATCCCGGCGACGATGACGGCAGCCGGCGCTGCTAAATGCAGCCACGCGTTGTGCTCATCCTGCGCAAGCCAACGCAGACCACGGCCTGCGTAGACAAAACTCCTTAAGCGCTCTTGCGCACTGAAGCGCGGCTTCCCGGCTGATGGGTTATCGTGATCTGACATTGATATGGTGTCGCACCTACATCGAACGACCGCAATTGGCATCGGCGAGGACGGTGCCAGATGTCCGCAATGGGGTCGGTTGCCGTCAGGCAGGTTCCCCACCCCGTTCCCTCAAACAAACCCCAGAGTCGTCGTCGAGTAATTCCCGATATTCGGCAACACCGTCGCCATGTTCCCGCTCGACACGCCGAACCAGCTCGCCAGCGTCGCCGCATACTGATCGACCGACGTCGACGGCAGCAGCCGCCCCTGGCCGACATCGTCGGCGGTGTTGGTGCCGATCGCGGGCGCGGTGCCATAGAAGCGCCGCCCGTTGACCGCACCGCCCATCACCAGGTGCATCGACCCCCAGCCATGGTCCGATCCGTCGTCATTCTGGGTCAGCGTCCGCCCGAAATCCGACGCCGTGAACGTCGTCACCTTGTCCGCCACGCCCAGCGCGGCGGTGGTGTCGTAAAAGGCGCGCATCGCGTCCGCCACCTGCCCCACCTTGCCCGGATGGTCGCGCAGCAGGAAATCGTGCATGTCGAACCCGCCGAGCGAGACGAAGAACACCTGGCGCTTCGCCCCCAGTTCCTGCGACACCGAAATCAGCCGCGCGACGATCTTCAGCTGGTCGGCAAGGCTGTTGCCGGTCGGGAACAGCGTGAAATTCGCCGCCGGCGCGCCGCCCAGCGCGCCGTTCACCTGGGCGTACAGGTCCAGCGCGCGCTTGCTGATCGTGGCATGTTCGTTTTCGATCAGATGGGTACGCGCGCCGCCCATGATCGACCGCAACGCGCTTGCGGCGGTGGCCGATCCGAACAGGCTGGACGCACCGTTGATGAGCGCGGTGGGGCCGCTGGTGCCGGTGACATATTGGATCGAGCTGCGGCCGGAGAGATAGACCGCATTGCCCGACGCGCTGATGCAGGTGAGCGCGCTCGTCCCGTTGCCGCTCTGCAACAGATCGCCGATCCGCCCGCCCCAGCCGGACGACGCGCCCTCCGCGCTCGACGCCTGCCAGTAACTCTGCTGGTCATTGTGGCTGAACAGCTTGGGCGGCAGCGCCACCGACTTGGCGGTATATTCGGCCTTCGTCGTCGGGCGCACCAGCGTGCCGACGTTGAGCACCACGGCCAGCTTTCCCGCATCGAACAGCGGGATCAGGCCCGACATCGTCGGCGCGAGCGCATATTGGCGTCCGCCAGGCAACGCCGCCGCCGGATTGAGCAGCGTCGCGGCGAGCGAGGCGCGGCTGTGCGCCAGCGTCGATCGCTGGGCGTTGTATAGATCCCAGCTGGCCTGATCATAGGGCGGCAGCGTGTTGGCGTAGTCGTTCCCACCATAGAGAAAGACGCAGACCAGCGCCTTATAGTCGCTCGCCACCGCCGCCGACGCCTCACCGATCGCCGCCAGCTGGGTGACGAAGGGCGCGGCGCCCCCGGCGATGCCGAGCGCGGCGGACCGCTTCAGAAATGCGCGGCGCGATTGATTGTCGTGCATGCTCCCGCCCCTCATTTAAGCGTGAGATATTCAGGCGAAGCCATCACCAGCAGGATCGCGATCGCGATCCGGTTGCCGGTGACGGTCGAGCTGTCCACCGCAGCCTTGATGCTCGCGATCGTCGCCGCGCTCACCTGATTTGCCGCGATCACCAGATTGACGCGGTCGATCAGCGCCTGGCTGTCCCCCGCCAGCGCGACCAGTTCGGCATAATCGGTGCGCAGGTCGGTCGCATTGCCGACCACCGACTGCATGTAGTTCACATAGCCGACGGTGCTGATCTCGTTCGTGATCTGAAGTTCGGGAGCGACCAGCCCCGCGTTCGCGATCGGCGTGTTGGGCGGGGTGTAGCCCGGGCGAAAGAAGTTGAAGACCGACCCGCTGCGCCCCATCGATTGGGCCAGCCGGTTCGTCGCACTGCTGGTGTCGCCCGTCGTCCAGTTGCCGGAGGTCGATAGCGCCCCCACCCCGCGCGCCCATCCGGTCAGGCGCATCACCGGCTCGCGCAGCTTGCCCCCGCTGGTCCCGGCAGGCTCGGCCCGCGCCTCACTGTCCAGCAGGATCGCACGGATCACCGCCTGCATGTCGCCGCGCACGCCCGATCCGTTATTGGCGAACGCCGCCGCAACCCGGCCGACATAGGCGGCGCTGGGATTGCTGGTCACCAGCCGCTGGATCAACTGCTTCGAGACGAAGGGCGCGACGTTCCGGTGCGCAAAGATGGTGTCGAGCGCGGCCTTGATCGCGTCCATGCCCGCCGTCCCGGCCGCCACCGTCGTCCCCAGAAAGGTCGAGGCGCCGGTTTCGTGCAGATTGGCGTTCATCGCCAGCGGCCGGCGATAACGATCGGGGGTCGTGCCATCGGTCGAATCGAGCGACAGGCCGGTGAAGATCCGCGCCAGACCCGATACGTCGGCGGGCGCATAGGTTTCGACGGGTTTCCCGCCTGACAGCGCCTGTGATCCGTCCATGTTCAGTTGATACAGGCCGATCGTGAACAGCTGCATCAGCTCACGCGCGTAATTCTCGTCGGGAACCGATCCGGTGCTGGCATTCGCCTTGCGATTGCCCAGAAAGGTCAGGAACGACGCCATGGCGGCATTGGTGGTGACCCGGTCCATCAGCGTGCGGAAATTGCCGAACGCGTTGTCCATCAGCACATCGACATAGGCGGCCATCGCGAACTGTCGCCAGTTCAGATTGACCCCGTCGATCCCGACCACCATCAGTTCGAGCAGCGCCATGCCGACGCGCTGGCGCAACTGGTCCCCCGCGCCGATCAGTTGGCTCCACATCGCATTGTCGAAGCCGGCGGTGCCGTTGATGAAGCCGCTGTCGCTATAGCCCTTGGACACCAGCCAGTCCCACAGGCTGGTCGATCGCGTCTTGGCAAATTCGGCATCGATCCATGCCGCATAGCCCCGCGCCTGAACATCGGCGATATCCGCGCTGGTCGCGCCCATCGTCGCCTGCGCCAGGAACCGGCTCGCCTGCGCCGTCGTGATCGATGCGGCGGTGGGCGTGGGGGTCGGCGTCACTGCGACGACGCCGCCGCTCCCGCTTCCGCCACCGCCCGAACTACATGCCGAAACCGCCAGCGCGAGCGCGCCCGCCCCGCCCTTTGCCGCACGCGCTGCGGGCGCGCCCGACGCCGGGACCGGAGCGTCTTCGGCGTGCTCCGCCCTCTCCGCCTCGACGCGAGGCGCCTGACCCAATTCCATGTCGTTCGCCCCCGGATCGGCGGCCCCACGCCGCGCGAACCGCCTGACTTTCGCAAATTTTCTTATCCGATCCAGAGGTAATCGATCTGAACGGACCGCTCACCAATCCAACTGGCGCGAATTGCACACCGCTGGACGCCGCCGTAATCAATCGCGCGATGAAAGCCGTCCTCCCCGCCCTCGCCCGCCCGCTCGTCGAACCCGGATTGCCCGCCGGCATCGACGCGCACTGGTTCACCAGCCGCGACGAGGCGATGGCGATGGTCGCCGACGCCGACATCGCCTGGGTCGATATGAACCGCCCGCAATGGACCGGCGAAGCCGCGGCGGCGGGCGAACGGCTGAAATGGCTGTCGACCATCTATGCGGGAATCGACGCGTTCGACATCGCCCTGTTGCGCGAACGCGGGACGATCCTGACCAACGGGGTCGGAATCAACGCCGTTGCCGTCGCCGAATATGCCCTGCTCGGCATCCTCGCCGCCGCGAAACGCTATGACGAGGTTGTCCGCATTGCCGACCGCCACGAATGGCCGGCCGACGCGCCCGGCAAGGTCGAACTGGCGGACACGCGGGCGCTCGTCATCGGCTATGGCACGATCGGCCGGATGATCGGCGACCGCCTGACCGCCTTTGGAGTCGATGTGACCGGCGTCACCCGATCGGGCCGCGACGGCACGCTGACGCCCGGCGCATGGGCAGCGCGGCTCGGCGAATTCGACTGGGTGATCCTCGCCGCCCCATCGACCGCGGCGACGCACGCGATGATCGGCGCGGGCGAACTGGCGGCGATGAAGCCCGGCGCGTGGCTGATCAACATTGCCCGCGGCGACATGGTCGATCAGGCGGCGCTGATCGCCGCGCTGGAAAAGCGCCGCATCGCCGGCGCCGTTCTCGACGTGGTCGATCCCGAACCGCTGCCCGCCGATCACCCGCTATGGACCGCGCCCAACATCCTCCATTCGATGCACCTGTCGGGCCGTTCGCAGACGAAGATGTTCATGCGCGCCGCCGCGCTGTTCCTCGAAAACGCCCGCGCGTTCGTGGCGGGCCGGCCGATGCGCAACGTCGTCGATCTCGACGCGGGTTACTGACCGGCTTCGGCGCGTGCGCGACGCGCGCGGGAAACAGGTCGCCAGCGCGACCCGGAACGTCTCCAGCCTGCGCTGGATGCCGATCGCGCTCAAGCGGGCGGGCTTTTCTTGCCCGTTTTCATGACCGGCGCTTCGCGCTAAGCGGCCGTCATGATCCTCGTCCTCGACAATTACGACAGCTTTACGTGGAACCTGGTCCATTACCTCATGGAGCTGGGCGCGGAGGTCCGGGTCGTGCGCAACGACGCGCTGACCGCGGCAGAGGCGATCGCGAGCGATGCGCAGGCGTTCCTGATCTCCCCCGGCCCCTGCACCCCGAACGAGGCGGGGATCAGCCTCGACCTCGTCGCCGCCTGTGCCGACGCGGGCAAGCCGCTGCTGGGCGTGTGCCTCGGCCACCAGTCGATCGGCCAGCATTTCGGCGGCAAGGTGGTGCGCGGCGGGCTGATGCACGGCAAGACGAGCGCGATCGAACATGACGGCACCGGCCTGTTCGAAGGATTGCCCAGCCCGTTCACCGCGACCCGCTATCATTCGCTGATCGTCACCGACATTCCCGACACGCTGATCGTCAACGCGACCGCGCAGGACGGCAGCGTGATGGCATTTCGCCACCGCGAACTGCCGATCCATTCGGTCCAGTTTCATCCCGAAAGCATCGCGACCCAGCATGGCCATGCGATGCTGGCGAATTTCATGCGGATTGCCGGGATCGACGCGACGGCGCTCGCCTAACTGCCGGCCTTTCACCCTCCGGATCGCCGAAACCCCCGGGTGTCGCCACTAAACGCTCGACTCCGCGCACGCATCCCGGAATAGAGGCCGCGTGTCCCGCCTGCCCCGCCCGCTACGCCTGATCAACGTCCTCGCGCGCCGCTATGGCGACCGGGACCAGGTGTGGCGGCGGCGCATCGCGATCCTGGGCGGCGCGATCCTGATCGGCCTGGTCGCGCTGGTCTTCGCCAATCTCGCCGACAGCGCGGCCAACCTGTTCCTCGCGATCGTCGCGGCGGCGTGGTGGGCGCCGCTGATCCTCACGCCCGCCGGGTTCGCGGGCTTTGCCTGGGCGACCCGGCGTTACGCCCCGCTCGCCAGCGGGTCCGGCATTCCCCAGGTGATCGCCGCGGCCCGCGCGCCGGAGGCCGGGATGCGCGGGCTGGTTTCGGCGCGCACCGCCTTTGTCAAATTCGTGCTGACCGTGGGTACGCTCTGTTTCGGCGCGTCGGTCGGGCGCGAGGGGCCGACGGTCCAGATCTCTGCCAGCATCATGGGCTATGCGCATCGGCTGATGGGCATCCCGCTCCGCGCGTCGGTGTTCATCGCCGGCGGCGCGGCGGGTGTGGCGGCGGCGTTCAATACTCCGCTCGCCGGCGTCGCGTTCGCGATCGAGGAACTGGCCGCCGCCTATGAACAACGGATGACGCTGCTGGTGATGGCGGCGGTGCTGATCGCCGGCATGGTCAGCCTGGGCCTGGCCGGCGACTATATCTATTTCGGCTTCATGCGGCAGACGCTTCAGGTGCAGCAGGCGCTGATCGCGGCGCCGGTCGCCGGGCTGTTCGGCGGCCTGACCGGGGGCCTCTTCTCACGGCTGATGCTGGATGCGGGCAAGACCGGCTGGCGCCCCTTCGCCCGGCTGCGCGCGCGGCCGATCCTGCTCGCCACGCTGTGTGGCGCGGTGGTCGCGGTGATCGGCGTTTCCACGGGGCTGACCTGGGGGACCGGCTATGGCACCGCCAATGCCGTGATCGCGGGCAGCGACGTGCCGTTGTGGTTCGGCCCCGCCAAGTTCGTCGCGACGCTCGCCACCGCCGTTTCGGGCCTGCCCGGCGGCATCTTCGCCCCCTCCCTGTCGGTCGGCGCCGGGATCGGCGAGCTGTTGCGCAGCGTGTTTCCCACCTATCCGTCGGGCGCGATCGTCCTGCTGGGCATGGTCGCCTATTTCACCGGGGTCGTGCGCGCACCGCTGACCGCCGTCATCATCATTTCCGAGACCACTGCCAGCCGCGGGCTGATGATGCCGCTGCTCGCCAGCGCGCTGGTCGCCGATTTCGCCGCGCAGCTGGTGTGCAAGGAACGCCTCTATCATGGCCTGTCGCAGCGTTTCGTCCCGGCGCCGGCGGCGACGTGACGACAGCGCCGCTATCCGCACCGCCAGCAGGATTTGCTCGACTCGCCATCGCTCGACCGGGATAGAGGCGGCGTGACGATTTTTTCCCTCCTTCCCGACCCCGCGACCCCGCTTGCACGCGAAAGCGCGGCACAGGCGTTCGCCGACATTCTCGACGGCACGGCACCGGACGCGGAGATCGAGCATTTCCTGGTCGCGCTCACCGAGCGCGGTGAAACCAGCATCGAAATCGCCGAGGCCGCGCGCGCCCTGCGCCAGCGCGTGATCCCCGTCGCCGCGCCCGCCAATGCCATTGACGTATGCGGCACCGGCGGCGACGGCCAGCACACGCTCAACGTGTCCACCGCGGTCGCGATCGTCGTCGCCGCGGCGGGCGTCCCGGTCGCCAAGCATGGAAACCGCGCCGCCAGTTCGAAGGCCGGGGCCGCCGACACGCTCGAAGCGCTGGGCCTCGACCTCGATCGCGCCGCGCTGAATGCCGAGGCGCATCTGCGCGATCTTGGCATCGCCTTTCTGTTCGCGGCGCGCCATCACCCGGCGCTCGCCCGCATCGCGCCGATCCGCCGACGGATCGGACGGCGGACCATCTTCAACCTGATGGGGCCGCTCGCCAACCCGGCGGGCGTCTCACGTCAGATGATCGGCATCGCCCGCCCCGACTATGCGCCGATCTATGCCGAAGCGCTGGTGCAGCTCGGCGCGGCCGGGGCCGCGGTCGTCGCCGGCGAAGAGGGGCTGGACGAACTGTCTCCAGAGGGCGCGAGCATCGCCGTCAGCGTCGGCGATGTCACCCTGCCCTCCCATATCGTTCCCGAAGACGCCGGGCTGCAACGCCATCCCCTCTCCGCGCTGCGTGGCGGCGACGCGGCATATAACGCCGCCGCGCTGCGCGCGCTGTTGCGCGGCGAGCGGGGGGGGTATCGCGACGCGGTACTGCTCAACGCCGCCGCCGCGCTGGTGGTTGCGGGCGAGGCCGCCGATCTGCGCACGGGCGCGGAGGAAGCCGCCGAGGTCATCGACAAGGGGCTTGCCAACGCGCTGCTCGACTGCTGGATCGCGGCCGCATGAGCACGATGCTGGACACGATCCTCGCGACCAAGCGTGAAGAGGTCGCCGCGCGCAGGGCGGCAACCAGCCTGGCCGATCTTCAGGCGCGCGCGCTGACCCAGACCCCGCCGCGCGGCTTTCGCGCCGCGCTCGACGCCAAATCCGCCAGCGGGTACGGGCTGATCGCCGAAATCAAGAAAGCATCACCCTCCAAAGGCTTGATCAGGCCCGATTTCGATCCGCCCGCCCATGCCCGCGCTTATGCCGCCGGGGGCGCCGCCTGCCTGTCGGTGCTCACCGACGCGCCCTATTTTCAGGGGCATGAGGACTATCTGGTCGCGGCGCGCGCGGCCTGTTCCCTGCCGGTCATCCGCAAGGATTTCATGATCGATCCGTGGCAGGCGCTGGAGGCGCGCGCGATCGGCGCCGACGCGATCCTGATCATCGTCGCCGCGCTCGAGGACGCGCAGATGGCGGAGATCGAGGACGCGGCCCTCGGCCTTGGCATGGATGTGCTGGCCGAGGTGCATGACGAAATCGAACTCGAACGCGCGCTCGCGCTCAAATCGCGCCTTATCGGGGTGAACAACCGCAATCTCAAGGACTTCTCGGTCTCCTTTGAGCGTAGCTACGAACTGGTCGGTCGCGCGCCGGCGGGCTGCACCTTCGTCGCCGAAAGCGGGCTGGGCAGCCGTGCCGACCTCGACGCGATGGCCGCGCACGGCGTCCGCAACTTCCTGATCGGCGAAAGCCTGATGCGGCAGGCCGATCTCGAAGCCGCGACGCGGGCGATGGTCGGATGAGCGACCTCACCCATCTCGACGCGGCGGGCGCGGCGCGCATGGTCGATGTCGGGGACAAGGCCGAAACGCAGCGGGTGGCGACCGCCACCGGCCGCATCGCCATGTCGCGCGATGCCGCGACCGCGATCCGCGACGGGCTGGTGAAGAAGGGCGATGTCCTCGCCGTCGCACGCGTCGCCGGAATCATGGCGGCCAAGCGTACCAGCGATCTGATCCCGCTCTGTCACCCGCTGGCGCTCAGCAAAATCTCGCTGGAACTGACGCCCGACGAAACCGGCGTCACCGCGATCGCGACGATCGGCCTGACCGGTCGCACGGGGGTGGAGATGGAGGCGCTCACGGCGGTGTCGGTCGCGCTGCTCACCATTTACGACATGGCCAAATCGATCGACCGGGGCATGGAGATCGGCGCGATCCGCCTGACCGAAAAGCGCGGCGGCAAGTCTGGCGACTGGCGTTCGAAACAGCGTTAACACGCGCTCCACCGCGTCCGCTCAGCACTTGTTGACGCCGGCTAACCCACGATGCCCAAATCCTTTTTCGGGGGCATCATGACCGTAGCCGCGCGTTCCGCCATCTTTTCGCTGTCCGACGATCTCGACCTGGCTGCGACCGGCGGACATGCGCATGCCGCGCCGGCCCGGTTCACGGGCGGCGACGGCGGCGCCCGCGACTGTTTCGTGCATCGGATCGCCGCCGGCGGCGCGACCCTCACCGTCAGCGGCCCGGTCGGCGCGAACGAACGCGCGACGATCGACCTGCCCTGCGGCCTTTCGGCGGAGGGCGCCTTTGCCGCAGTGGAACAGGAGGTTCTCACCTTTCGCTTCGATCAACCGATCGACATCGTCGGCGCGCTTGCCCGCTGCCTCGCCGCACAGACGGCCGAACGCCGGCAAATGCCGCGCATCGAATTGCGCCAGCGGGTCTGTCTGCGCCATTCGGGGCAGGTCGATTTCGCCTGGACGCGCAACCTGTCGCCGACCGGGGTCGGCCTTGAGACGCGGACCACCCTCGACGTCGGGGAACGCGTCGAACTGACGCTCGATGGCCTGCGTCCGCTCACGGGGGAAGTGCGCTGGGCCGAACATGGCCATGCCGGCATCGCCTTTGATGAGGAGCTTGGCTGGCAGATGCTGATGCCCTGGCTGCGCAAGATCAAGAGCGCACCGCCCGCGAAACACCGCGCCGCCGATCCCTTTCCCCCGCCCAGCGCGCTGGGTGCGGTGAAGGACGCGCTTCGGCTCGACATCGCGACCCATGTGCGCGCCGGCGCGAAGTGGTGGAACGCGCGAATTCATGTGCTCAGCAACGCCCTGGTCGAGTTTGAAAGCGCGACCGAATTCACCCCGCTCTCCTCGCTCTGGCTTTCGCTGCCCGAAATCGGCGGCTGGCCGATCCGCGTGATCGAATGCCATGGCGAACGGCATGTCGCCGAATTCCGCCTGCCGCTCCGCCCGCATGAAATGGCGCGGCTGACCGAAGCGCTGGCGCGGCGCTAGGCCGGCGCGCCCATGCGTACCACCACCTTGCCCTTGGCATGGCCGCGTTCGAGATAGGCGAACGCGTCCCCGACCTGCGCGAAGGGAAACACCCGGTCGATCACCGGCTTGAGCGTTCCGGCCGCCGCCAATGCGCCCAGTTCGGCCAGTTCGCGTCCGCTCGCGTGCATGAACAGATAGCGGTAGCGCACCCCATGCCGCCGGGCCTGAGCGCGCAGGCGGAAACTCGCCAGCCAGAAGAGCGCCGCCAGCATGCCGCCGCGATCCAGGTCCTTTCGCGCGGTCACCGGTTCGGGCATTCCGGCGATGGAAACCACCGTCCCGCCAGGTTTCACCACGCCGAACGTCCGGCTCAGCGTGTCGCCGCCGATCAGATCGAACGCGCCGTCCATGTCGCGGACATGATCCTCGAACCGTTGGCTGGTATAGTCGATCACATGATCGGCGCCCAGCCGCTCGACCAGTTCGCGCCCGCGTGGCGAGGCGGTGGTGGTCACCTGTGCGCCCAGCCATTTGGCGATCTGGATCGCAAAGGTGCCAACGCCGCCGGCTCCACCGGGAATGAATACCCGGTTTCCCGGTTGAAGCGCGAGTTCGTCGCGCAGCGCCTGTAGCGCGGTCAGCCCGGCGAGGGGAATGCCCGCCGCGGCTTCGAAATCGATCGAGTCGGGAAGTTTCGCCGCGACCTGCGCCGGCACCGCCGCCAATTCGGCAAAGGCGCCCATCGTCCCCTTTGGCACGCGCGCGAACACGCGGTCGCCGGGGGCGAAATCGCGCACCTCCGCTCCGACCGCCTCGACGATACCGGCCAGTTCGTTTCCCATCACGACGGGAAGGTCGAAACGGAGCACCGGCCTCAACATCCCCGCGCGCGTCTTGAAATCGACGGGGTTCAGCCCCGCCGCCTGCACGCGAATCAGCAGGTCGCCCGCCCCGGGCATGGGGGCAGGAATTTCGGAAATACGGGCCGTTTCCGGGCCGCCATAACGGGTGAGCAACAGCGCCTTCATCCCGCCGATATGGGGACCGTTTCGCCGCCGGGAAGCCCTGGCCCGTTCACGCGCCGACCCGCGCGAAAGGGGGGCGGCATGCGCGGCGTCGCCAGCATCGAACATGTCGCCCGGGCAGGGCATCTGGCCCGATCCGTCGTCTATGGACTGGCCGGTTACATGACCCTCCACACCCGCCACAGCGAGGGGACGTCGAGCGTGTTCGACGACATCGCCGTGCCGCGCTTCCCGCAGGCATCGCGCCGCTGATCGCCGTCGCGATCGGTTTCGCCGCCGGCTTTACCACCGGTGGCGCGGACAAGCGCGAGCGCGCCGACATGGTGCTCAGCATTCCGGGCGGGTGGATCGTCCTGATCGTTGCCGCCATTCTGGTCCGGACGGGCTGGGCGAGCCGGGGAGAGGCGCTGACCCTGGGTTTGGCGCTCGATGCGCTTCGGGCGATCGAGCCGCTCTATGTCACCGTCGCCGACTGGCTGGTCGCGTTCGGCGCGTTCGGTCTGGTGATGGCGCGCGATCGCCGGATTCGCGATCGGGACGTGCTCGAACGGCTGCGCGATCAGGGCTGGTGGCCGATCTGACCGATCTCCTTCACCACCATCCCGCCGCCTCCAGCACCGGCGCCTGCGCACGCGAAACCGGCGCCTCGATCCCGCCGGCCAGATGCAGGCGCACCGCGCGTCCCTCGCGCGTCACCCGCTCGATCGCGTCGCGCGCAACCCACCAACTGCGATGCACCTGCGCGCCGGCGACGCCGTCCAGTTCGGCAACCGCATCGCGCATTCGCATCAGGATCAGGTCGGAACCCATGCGGGTATGCGCGCGGACATAATGATCCTCCATCTCCAGCGCGACCAGATCCGCGCCCAGCCGCGGCGGCAATCGATCGAGGAAGCGCGGACGGGCGGGCGCGGCCTCCGGCACCGTCATTTCAGGTGCGTCCGCCGGAGCGATCGGCGCGCCCGCGCCTTGCGTCGCGCGCTCCATCCGTCCGCGATTGATGAAATAGAACAGCGCCATCACCGCCGCGCCGATCACCAGCACCGATCCATAGGTGACCAGCGCTCCGTTCAGCGTCGGTGCGCGCCATGGCCCGGGATACTGGCTGACGATCCACACGATCGCGGTCATCGGCACGGTGCCGATCAGGCATCCGGCGATCCATAGCGGCGGATCGGGCAGATCCAGTCGCGGCCCCAGCCGCGCGACGAAGCCGGCGATCGGCCGGTAACAGAGATAGCCGCCCAGCGAGAGGCCCAGCCAATAGACCAGCCGCACCGCGAACGGCGCGGCAAAGGTGCCGAACGGGCCGATCAGCGCGAGCACCAGCCCGATCACGATCATCACGGCAAGGTCGATCAGCAGCTGGCGCGCGGCCGGTGCGGCCGGCGTGCCGTGGTCGATCGGGTCGGGCGCGGTCGGCATGGTCATCGCCATTGCAGCTTACCGCCCGTTCGCGCTTCGTGAAGTGGCAAAGCGCGACGGAAATGCACGCGCCGCGAAGCGCGAGCGCGTTTGGCGCAACCGCGCTTGCCCGCGAATGGCGACACGGCATCCGGTGGTCACGCCAACAGGGATATTACCGATGACCAGCCTTTCACTCCCCCGCACGAACCGCCACATCCCCGGCCGCACCCGGCCCCGTTTCGACCTGGCGCCGGTCACCCGGGCGCTGATCGGTGCGGCCGGCATCGCGATGAGCATCCTGTGCGCCTATGCGCTGATCCGTGGCCTGCTCGGCCTCGCGCCCAGCCATGGTGCCGCGCGCGAATGGGCGATCCGCCTCCACCTCGCCACCGTCCTTCCCGCCGTGCCGCTCGGCGCGTGGGTGATGCTCGCGCGCAAGGGGACGCCGCGCCACCGCACGCTGGGCAAGCTGTGGCTGGTGCTGATGGTGGTGACCGCGCTCTCGACGCTGTTCATCCGTCACGTCAATGGCGGCAGCCTCAGCTGGATCCACCTGTTCGTCCCGCTGACGCTGCACGGCGCGTGGAAGACGATCGCCACCGCGCGCGCCGGGAATATCGCGAAACACCGCGCCAATCTGGTCGGTATGTACCTGGGGGCGTTGATGATCCCGGGGGTCTTCGCCTTCCTCCCCGGGCGGCTGATGGGCAGCTGGCTGCTGGGATAGCAATCGCTCGCGGCGGCGCGGGATCTGCGCTAATTCGGATCCATGTCTCGCGTTCCCCGGCGCCGCCGCCATCTCGCTCCTGCCTTCACGCGCCTGACCGCTGCGATCATCGCGCCGATCGTGCTGGCGGGTTGCGCGAGCACCGCGCCCCGCATGGCCGACTCGCGCGCCGCGCTCGCCACACGGATCGTCGATTATGCCGCCGATGTGCCGGCGCTGGCGAACAGTCCCGAATTCGCGCGGGCGATGGCGGCGATCGGATCGGTCCCGCGCGAACAGTTCGTGCCGCATCGCCTCCGCGCGCGGGCCTATGCCGAACGTTCGTTGCCGATCGGGTACGACCAGACGATTTCCGATCCCTATATCGTGGCAATCATGACGGCGTCGGCGCAGGTCGCGCCGGACATGCGCGCGCTCGAAATCGGGACGGGCTCGGGATATCAGGCGGCGGTGCTCTCACGCATCGCCAGCCGGGTGTACACGATCGAGATCGTTCGCCCGCTTGCCCGTCGGGCCGCCCGCACGCTCGCCGCACACCATTATTCCAATGTCCAGGTGCGCGCCGGCGACGGTTTTGCGGGCTGGCCGGACGCCGCACCGTTCGACGCGATCCTGGTGACCGCCGGCGCCGCCAGCCCACCCGCTCCGCTGCTCGATCAACTCGCGCCGGGCGGGCGGATGGTGATGCCGATCGGCCCATCGACGGCGCAGGAGCAGCTGATCGTCTTTCACAAGCGCGCCGATGGCGGGATCGAGCGTTGCGTCGTCGGAAACGCGATGTTCGTTCCGTTGACCGGCCGGGGCGAGCGACCGGAGCAGCCCGGAATCCGCGAGCGCGGCCTCCCCTTCTGCTATGGCGCCGATGCGGGGAAATGGTCGTTCTCGCCCGCCGATCCCACGCCGCCGCTCGCGCGACGGACGCGGCCGCGCTAGGTGGGCGGTCATGGCCGCGCTCCTTTCCGTTGACGATGCCCAACGCCGCCTGTTCGGGCTGATGCCGCCGGTTGCGCGGGAACAGGCGGCGCTTCACGACGCGGCCGGGCGCTGGACCGCAACCCCGCTCGCCGCGATGCGCACCCAGCCCGATCGTGCGCTGTCGGCGATGGATGGCTATGCGATCCGGTTCGCCGATCTGCCCGGCCCCTGGACCGTGGTCGGCGAAAGCGCCGCCGGTCGTCCGCTATCGCAGGTGATCGGCGACCGTGAGGCGGCGCGTATCTTTACCGGCGCCGCGCTGCCCGACGGCGCGGACACCATCCTGGTACAGGAGGATGGCGTACGCGACGGCGCGCAACTGCGGCTGTCCGGCGACGGTCCGGGCCGCGTCGGCGCCCATGTCCGCATGGCCGGTCTCGACTTTCGGACCGGGGACCCACTGATCGACGCCGGCATGCGTCTCACCCCCGCGCGTGTCGCGCTGGCCGCTGCCGCCGGTCATGCGCGCCTGCCGGTGCGCCGCCGCCTGCGCGTCGCGATCGTCGCGACCGGGGACGAGCTGCGCCCCGCCGGATCGCCGCTCGCCCCCGGCCAGCTGCCCGAAAGCAACGGCACGATGCTTGCCGCGCTGCTCGCCGACCTCCCGGTTGATACGATCGATCTGGGCATTCTTCCCGACCGGCTCGACGCACTGACATCCGCGTTTCGCGCCGTCGATGCCGATCTCCTTATCACCACCGGCGGCGCGTCGGTCGGCGATCATGATCTCGTCCGCCCAGCGCTGAAGGCGGCCGGCGCCGATATCGATTTCTGGCGTGTCGCGATCCGCCCGGGCAAACCGATGATGGCGGGGCGCATGCGGGACGTGATCGTCGTCGGCCTGCCCGGCAATCCGGTATCGGCATTCGTCACCGCGCATGTCTTCGCCCGGCCCCTGGTCGCGCACCTGTGCGGCGCCGCCGATCCGCTGCCGCGCCTTGCCCGCGCGCCGCTTGCCGACGCGCTCGCCGCGAACGGTCCGCGCGCAGACTATATGCGCGCCGTGCATGGACCGGGCGGCGTTGGCCCGGCCGCGCTTCAGGACAGTTCGATGCTGCGCACCCTCGCGGCCGCCGACTGCCTGATCGTCCGCCCCCCGCACGCCCCCGCGGCTGCGGCGGGAGAGATGGTGGACATTCTTCCCCTCGCTTGACACAGTTCGTGAACAAAGCATATACGTTCCGCGTCTGTTCTGGATGGAGGGCGTCCCGATGCTTACGAAGAAGCAGCATGAGCTGATCTGCTTCATCGCCGATCGATTGAATGAAACCGGGGTTTCCCCGTCGTTCGAGGAGATGAAGGACGCGCTCGACCTCAAATCGAAATCCGGGGTCCACCGTCTGATCTCCGCGCTGGAGGAACGCGGCTTTCTGCGCCGTCTGCCCAACCGCGCCCGCGCGCTCGAAGTGGTGAAGATGCCCGAACGCGGCGAGACGAAGAAGGCCCCGGCCAAATCGAACGTCGTGTCGCTAGCCCGGTCCCGGCCGGAGCCGGCCAACGACGTCATCGAAATTCCGCTTCACGGTCGTATCGCCGCCGGCGTCCCGATCGAGGCGCTGGAGGGATCGACCATGCTCCCCGTTCCAGCCGCGCTGCTGGGGTCGGGCGATCACTATGCACTGGAGGTCGCCGGGGATTCGATGGTCGAGGCCGGGATTTTCGATGGCGATTACGCGCTGATCCGCCGGCAGGACACCGCGCGCGACGGCGAGATTGTCGTCGCCCTGATCGACGAGGCGGAGGCGACGCTCAAATATTTCCGCAGCGAAGGATCGATGGTCCGCCTCGATCCCGCCAACCGCGCCTATGATCCGCAGCGTTACCGCCCCGATCAGGTGCGGGTGCAGGGCCGGCTCGCGGGCCTGTTGCGCCGCTACTGATCCGGATCGAAAAGGGGCGGCGATCACCGCCCCTTTTTTAGGGTTCGTCTGGCGCCGGTGCGCGATCGCCCGGCGATCCTCATGAACCACCCTTGGCCGTTCGGGAGACGATGACATGGAGCGTAGCGGAGGCTGTCATTGCGGCGCGATCGGCTATCGGCTGGTCGGCGAGCCAATGCATGGCGGTCAGGCACTCTGCCATTGCGCCGATTGCCGCCGGTCGGCCGGCGCGCCGATGGTCGGCTGGGCGATGTTCCCTGAAGCGGCGCTGACCGTCACGCGGGGAGAGGCGGTGGAATATGCCTCATCCGAACATGGCCGGCGCTGGTTCTGCGGCATTTGTGGCACCGGTCTGTTCTATCGCAATCCCGTCAATCTGCCGGGGCTGGTGGATATCCAGGCGGCGACGCTCGACGATCCCGCCTCGATTCCCGCCGCCGCGCACATCCAGGTCGCCGAACGGGTGGCATGGATGCGGACCGCACACGAACTTCCCGAGTTCGAACGCTTTCCCGGCATGACCTGAGGGACTTTCTGGGAAGCGCGGGACAGGGGAAGCGCGGGACGATCTTGTCGCCGCGATCGACGTCACCTTGATCGATGTCGAGGTGGCGCCGGCGTCAAACGCCGTAGGCGGGGCGCGGCGTGAACCGCCGCATCCGCCGCGTACACCGATATCGTCACTCGATCGAACGACCCAGTTCGCTGTTCAGCCATAGCGCCACCAGCGTCCCGACCGCACCCGAAAGCAGATAGGCCCCGGCCGCCACCAGTCCGAAACTGCTCGACAGCAGCAGCGCGGCAAGCGGCGCAAAACCGGCGCCGAACAGCCATGCCAGGTCCGACGTCATCGCCGATCCGGTATAACGGTGCCGCTGGGCGAAGCGCGACGACAGCGCACCCGATGACTGGCCGAACGACAGGCCCAGCAGGACGAAGCCCAGCAGCATGAACGCCGTCTCGCCCGCCTCACCCGCATCGAGCAACTGGGGCGCAAAGCCGCTGAACGCCGCGATCGCGGCCGCCGTCGCGCCCAGCATCGTGCGCCGCCCGAACCGATCGGCCAGATAGCCCGACAGGATGATCGCGCCCACGCCGACGGCTGCGGCGATCGCCTCGATCATCAGGAACCGGACCGGTGTTTCCTTTGTGAAGAGAAATACCCAGGACAGCGGAAACACCGTGACCATGTGGAACATCGCAAAGCTCGCGAGCGGCGCGAACGCCCCCATCGCGATCACCCGCCACTCCGAACGCAGCGTCTCCAGCAGCGGCGCGGGCTGCAATTCGCGATTTTCGAACGAACGCGCATAGTCCGGGGTCACCACGATGCGCAGCCGCGCGAACAGCGCGACGACGTTGATCGCGAACGCCACGAAAAAGGGATAGCGCCACCCCCAGTCGAGGAAGTCCGCCGCCGGCAGCGCGGAGATCAGGAACATGAACAACAGGCTGGCGACGATCAGGCCCAGCGGCGCTCCCAGCTGCGGCACCATCGCATACCACCCGCGCCGCCCCGCCGGCGCATTCATCGCGAGCAGCGAGGCAAGCCCGTCCCAAGATCCGCCCAGCGCCACGCCCTGCCCCATGCGAAACAGGGCGAGCAGCATAGCGGCGGCGATCCCGATCGTCTCATATCCCGGCAGGAACGCGATCGCCGCCGTCGAGCCGCCGAGCAGGAACAGCGCGATGGTCAGCTTCGCACCGCGCCCATAGGCCCGGTCGATCTGCGAAAAGATCAACGTGCCAACCGGTCGGGCAAGAAACGCCAGCGCAAAGATCGCAAACGACCACAAGGTGCCGGTCAGGGGATCGAGAAACGGGAACATCAGTTTCGGAAAAACGATCACCGACGCGATCGCATAGACGAAGAAGTCGAAGAATTCCGAGGTCCGGCCGATCACCACGCCGATTGCGATCTCTCCGGGCGAGATGCCATGCCCGTCCGCGCGCGTGCCGTCGCCATCGCCGGCGGCGTTGATCGCGCGGGCATCGCGTTCGGCGTCGGTGGTCGGCACGGCATTGGCAGTCATCGGATATTCCCGCGGGGTGAACGCCGCACGGACGGCGCGAATCGTCGGGCGGGGCCACACGGCGCCCGCAACGATACACGCCCTGCGGCATTGATCGCCGTCAAGGGAGTGGACAAAATGTCCTATGTCCGCGCCTGCCCGCCCGGCCTAGGCGGCGGTCATGGTCCGAAATTCCATTCGATTCCCCGGGCGCCTGCGCGCGCTGCTGCCGGTCGCGCTGCTGCCGGCGCTGGCCGGTTGCGGCATGGTCGTTCTGGACCCGGCCGGCGACGTCGCGCGCCAGCAGGGCAATCTGGTGATGATCTCGACCGCGCTGATGCTGCTCATCATCGTCCCGGTGATGGTCCTCACCGCGCTGTTCGCGTGGCGCTATCGCGCGTCGAACCGGGACGCGACCTACCGGCCCGACTGGGACCATTCGACCCAGCTCGAGCTGGTGATCTGGGCCGCGCCGCTGCTCATCATCATCTGCCTTGGCGCGCTCACCTGGGTGGGGACGCACCTGCTCGACCCCTACCGCCCCCTCGCCGCGGCGAAGGCGCGTGCGCCCGGCGCCCCGGACGCCGACCGCGAGCGGCCGATCGACGTACAGGTCGTCGCGCTCGACTGGAAATGGCTGTTCATCTATCCGGAACAGGGGATCGCGACGGTCAACGAACTCGCCCTGCCGGTGGGGCGTCCGGTGCGGTTTCGCATCTCGTCCTCCTCGGTGATGAACAGCTTCTACATCCCCGCGCTCGCCGGCCAGATTTACGCGATGCCGGGCATGGAGACGAAGCTGCACGGCGTGTTCGACCGGCCCGGCAGCTTCACGGGCTTCTCCGCCAATTATTCGGGCGCGGGCTTCTCGAACATGCGCTTCGCCGCGAAAAGCCTGTCGGACGCCGGGTTCACCGCCTGGGTGGCGCAGGCCAGGGCTGCGGGCGGCACGCTCGACACGGCCGCCTATCTCAAGCTCGAACGTCCCAGCGAGAAGGAGCCGGTCCGCCGCTATGCCGCCGTCGAGCCGCGCCTGTTCGATCGCGTCGTCAACCTGTGCGTCGATCCCGGCAAGATGTGCATGCACGACATGATGGCGATCGACGCGCGCGGCGGCATGGGCCGTGAGGGCGCCTATAATGTCCGCGCGCTCGCCTATGACAAGTTCGCCGCGCGCGGCACGGCGCCGCTCACGCTTCGCCCGACCCGCTATGTCGCGGCGATCTGCACCACGCCGATGGTGTCCGCCGACCGGCAAAGCCCGGCGCCGGTCGATCCCGCGCCGCTGCGCGGGGTCGGGCTGTCGCGCCCGGACGCGCCCGTTGCCGGACGCACCGCCCGTGCGGACACACCCGCCGCCGCCGCCCGCCCCCTCTCCTGAGTTTCGCCATGGCCCCGAACCCTGCCCCGCCCGCCGGCCCGATCCTCGGCCGCCTCTCGCTCGAAGCCTTTCCGATCCACGAGCCGATCCTGGTCGCCACCTTTGCGGTGGTCGCGCTGGGCGGGCTGGCCGTGCTCGGGCTGCTGACGCGATATCGCCTCTGGGGCTATCTGTGGAACGAGTGGTTCACCACCGTCGATCACAAGCGGATCGGGATCATGTACATGATCCTGGGCCTCGTCATGTTCCTGCGCGGCTTTGCCGACGCGATCATGATGCGCCTGCAACAGGCGATGGCGTTCGGCGGGTCGGAGGGGTATCTCAACGCCCATCATTACGATCAGGTGTTCACCGCCCACGGCGTCATCATGATCTTCTTCGTGGCGATGCCGTTCATCACCGGCCTGATGAACTATGTCGTCCCGCTCCAGATCGGCGCGCGGGACGTCAGCTTCCCCTTCCTCAACAATTTCAGCTTCTGGATGACGACTGCGGGTGCGGTGCTGTGCATGATTTCGCTGTTCGTCGGCGAATTCGCCCAGACCGGCTGGCTCGCCTATCCGCCGCTCTCGGGCCTTGCCTACAGCCCCAATGTCGGGGTCGATTACTATATCTGGTCGCTCCAGATCGCGGGCGTCGGCACCACGCTGTCGGGCATCAACCTGATCGTCACCATCCTGAAGCTGCGCGCGCCGGGCATGGGTCTCATGAAGATGCCGGTCTTCACCTGGACCTCGCTTTGCGCGAATATCCTGATCGTCGCGAGCTTCCCGGTGCTCACCGCCGCGCTCGCGCTGCTCGGCCTCGACCGCTATGTCGGCACCAATTTCTTCACGAACGACTTCGGCGGCAGCGCGATGATGTACGTGAACCTCATCTGGATCTGGGGCCATCCAGAGGTGTACATCCTGATCCTGCCGCTGTTCGGCGTGTTCAGCGAAGTCACCTCGACCTTCTCGGGCAAGAAGCTGTTCGGCTACACCTCGATGGTCTACGCCACGGTCGTCATCACGATCCTCAGCTACATCGTGTGGCTGCACCATTTCTTCACCATGGGATCGGGGGCCAGCGTCAACAGCTTTTTCGGAATCACCACGATGGTGATCTCGATTCCTACCGGGGCAAAGCTCTTCAACTGGCTCTTCACCATGTATCGCGGCCGCATCCGGTTCGAACTGCCGATGATGTGGACCGTCGCCTTCATGCTGACCTTCGTGGTCGGCGGCATGACCGGGGTGCTGCTCGCGGTGCCGCCCGCCGACTTCGTGCTGCACAACTCGCTGTTCCTGATCGCGCACTTTCACAACGTCATCATCGGCGGCGTGCTGTTCGGCCTGTTCGCGGCGATCAACTATTGGTGGCCCAAGGCGTTCGGGTTCAAACTCGAAAAGAAATGGGGGCTGGTGTCCTTCTGGTGCTGGGTGGTCGGATTCTGGATGGCGTTCATGCCGCTCTACATCCTGGGGCTGATGGGTGTGACGCGGCGGATGCGCGTGTTCGACGATCCCTCGCTCCAGCCGTTCTTCGTCATCGCCGCGATCGGCGCCGGGGTGATCGCGATCGGCATCGCCGCGATGCTGGTCCAGTTCGCGGTCAGCATCTGGAAGCGGGAGGAACTGCGCGACACCACTGGCGATCCGTGGAACGGGCGCACGCTGGAATGGGCGACCAGTTCGCCCCCGCCGGACTATAATTTCGCCTTTACCCCGATCATCCACGGTCTCGACGCCTGGTATGACATGAAGGATCGCAATGCCGGTCGCCCGACCAGCGGCTATCGCGACATCCACATGCCGTCGAATACCGGCGCCGGCGTCATCCTGGCGGGAATCAGCCTGGTGGTCGGCTTCGCGCTCGTCTGGCACATCTGGTGGCTCGCCGCGCTGGGCTTCGTCGCGCTGGTCGCGACGGCGATTCTCCACACCTTCAACTACAAGCGCGATTTCCACATTCCCGCCGCGCGCGTGACGCAGGTCGAGGACGCGCGCACCCGCCAGCTGGCCGCCGGAGCCTGACCCGATGACTGTCGCCACCGCCCATCCGGACGAACCGGTCCGCTTCTACGACCTGAACGAGCATCCGCACCCGGAAGGCCACAGCACCATGCTGGGCTTCTGGATCTATCTGATGAGCGACTGCCTCATCTTCGCGATCCTGTTCGCGGCCTATGCGGTGCTGGGCGGCAACTATGCCGCCGGACCGGGGCCAAAGGATCTGTTCGACCTGAAACTGATCGCCGTGAACACCGCGATGCTGCTCTTCTCGTCGATCACCTATGGCTTCGCGATGCTGTCGATGCAGTTGGGCAAGGTGCGCGCGACCCAGTTCTGGCTCGCGGTCACCGGCCTGTTCGGCGCGGCGTTCCTGGCGATCGAACTCTACGAATTCGCGCATCTGATCCACGAGGGCGCGGGGCCGCAGCGCAGCGCGTTCCTGTCCGCCTTTTTCACCCTGGTCGGCACGCACGGTCTCCACGTCACCTTCGGCATCATCTGGCTGGTGACGCTGATCGTTCAGCTGGGCCGCCGCGGGCTGATCGCCGCCAATCGGCGTCGCGTCGCGTGCCTGGGCATGTTCTGGCACTTTCTCGACGTCATCTGGATCGGCGTCTTCACCTTCGTCTATCTGATGGGAATGCTGCGATGAGCCACGACCCGCATCAGGGCGGCCATGGCGACCACGCCGCCGCCGAACTCCCGCACGCGACGCTGCGCGATTACGCGATCGGGTTTGCACTTTCGGTGATCCTCACCGCCATCCCGTTCTGGCTGGTGATGACGATGCCGCTGAGCGCCGGGGCGACCGCCGCGATCATCATGGGGTTGGCGATCGTCCAGATCATCGTCCACATGATCTTCTTCCTGCACATGACGCCAAAGGCCGAGGATGGCTGGTCGCTCACCTCGCTGGTGTTCACGGTGATCGTGGTGGTCATCATGCTCGCGGGCTCGCTGTGGGTGATGCATCACCTCAACACCAATATGATGCCGACGATGGAAGAGGTCGGCCAGCTGCCGTGAAGCGCGCCCTTCTCGCCGGCGCGGCGCTGCTGCTGGCGGGCGCGTTCGTCGCGCTGGGCATATGGCAGGTCGAGCGGCGGGCGTGGAAGCATGCGCTGATCGCGACGGTGGATGCCCGGGTCCATGCCGCGGCGGTTCCCGCTCCCCGCCGGGCCGGTGCCGACGATGCCTATCGCCGCGTCACCGTCACCGGCATCTTTCGCCACGACCGGGAGACGCTGGTCCAGGCGGTGACCGCGCGCGGCGGCGGCTATTGGGTGCTGACCCCGCTCCGGACGTCGCGCTTCACCGTCCTCGTCAATCGTGGCTTTGTCCCGGCCGAACGCCGCGACCCGGCGACCCGCCCGCCCCCCCGCGGTCCGGTCACCGTCACCGGCCTGATCCGCCCCAGCGAACCGGGCGGCGGATTTCTGCGCAGCAACGATCCCGCCGCCGCCCGCTGGTATTCAAGGGACGTCGCCGCCATCACCGCCGCGCGCGGCCTGGGCAACATCGCCCCCTATTTCATCGACGCCGATGCCACGCCCAACCCCGGTGGCTACCCGGTCGGCGGCCTCACCGTGGTCCGCTTCAGTGACAATCATCTCGGCTACGCGCTGACCTGGTTCGCGCTTGCCCTGCTGTCGCTCTGGGCGGCGTGGCAGGTGTTGCGCACGCGCCCGCTCCCGGCCCAAAAGGGGGCGTGACGACGATCCTGGCGCCCCCCGCCCCGCCCGAGGCCGATGCCGGCCGCCGCAACATGGCCCTGTTGACGCAGTTGCGCTGGCTCGCGGTCGGCGGCCAGCTGGTAACCGTCGGTGTCGTCCATTTCGGGCTGGGGATCGACCTTCCGCTGCTCCAGCTGCTGATGTCGATCGCGACCCTCGCCGCGCTCAACATCGCCAGCCACATGCTGATTGCCAGCGGCATGCATTTCACCAACGGCGCGCTGACCGCCGCGTTGTTGTTCGACGTGGTGGCGCTGACCGTTCAGCTGCACCTGTCGGGCGGCATCACCAATCCGTTCGCGGCCTTGTTCCTGCTTCACGTCGTGCTGGGTGCGGTGCTGTTGCGCGCGTCATCGGCATGGGGGATCGTCGCGGCGACGCTGGTCGCACTCGCGCTGCTGACGATCGCGCCGCGGCCGCTCGCGCTGCCGCCCGGCATGGATCCGGCGACACTCGACCTGGTCGGCGGGCTGATCTGCTTCGTACTGGTGGCGGTGCTGCTGGTGGTGTTCATCACCCGCATCGCCGGCAATCTCAGCCAGCGCGACGCCGCGCTCGCCGCGATCCGCCAGCGCGCGGCGGAGGAGGATCATATCGTCCGCATGGGTCTGCTCGCCTCCGGCGCGGCGCATGAACTCGGCACGCCGCTCGCCTCGCTCGCGGTGCTGATCGGTGATTGGCGCGGCGACGCCACGCTCGCGAAAATTGCCGAGTTGCAGGACGACCTGGCGGACATGGACGCGGCGGTGCGCCGGTGCAAGGCGATCGTGAGCGGTATCCTGATGTCCGCCGGCGAAGCACGCGGCGTCGCCCCCGAAGTGACCAGCATGCGCGCCTTCCTCACCGACATCCTCTCGGCATGGCGCCAGGGCGGGCCGCCCGACGCGCTCTATTTCGACGACCGGTTCGGCGACGACGTCGCGATCGTCGCCGATCCCGCGCTGCGTCAGGTGATCGCGAACGTCATCGACAATGCGGTCGAGGTATCGCCCGAATGGGTCGCGGTGACCGCCGCGCGGGAAGGCGACCGGCTGGTCCTGGAAATCGCGGACGACGGCCCGGGCTTCGACCCCGGCATGCTCGACGATTTCGGGCGCCCCTATCGCAGCACGAAGGGGCGGGCCGGCGGCGGCCTGGGCCTGTTTCTCCTCGTCAACGTCCTGCGCAAGCTGGGTGGCACCGCCAGCGCCGCAAACCGCGCCGGCGGCGGCGCACTGGTGCGGATCGACCTGCCGCTCGACGCGCTGGCATGGCGCGGAGAGGCGGCATGAGCGATCGGCTGCTCGTCATCGTCGAGGACGATCCCGATTTCGCCCGCACGCTGCGTCGCTCGTTCGAACGGCGGGGCTATGCCGTGATCGGGACCGACAGCCATGACGGCCTCGTCGCGCTGCTCGCGGGGCATCGACCGGGCTTCGCCGTGGTCGATCTGAAGCTGCACGGCGCGTCGGGTCTCGCCTGCGTCCAGACGCTGCGCGCCAGCGATCCGGCGATGAAGATCGTCGTCCTGACCGGTTTCGCCAGCATCGCCACCGCAGTCGAGGCGATCAAGCTGGGCGCCTCGCACTATCTCGCCAAGCCTTCGAACACCGACGATATCGAGGCTGCGTTCGCGCGTGCGAGCGGCGATATCGACGCGCCGGTGGATGGCCGAACCTCGTCCATCAAGACGGTGGAGTGGGAGCATATTCACCAGACGCTGGTGGAGACCGATTTCAACATTTCGGAAGCCGCCCGCCGGCTGGGCATGCACCGCCGCACCCTTGCCCGAAAGCTGGAGAAGCGCCCGGTGCGCTAATGCCGGGCGGGGCGCGGTGGCACGACGGTTTCGGGGTGCAACCAGGGGTGATCGGCACCCGGACGCCGCACCGCCCGCACCGTGCCGCGCTCCAGCGAGATCGCCACGCCGCCCGTCCGTGCGAGCGTCGCCCGGTCAAGTTTCAGCCAGCGCGGCGCGCATCCGGGCGGCAACCGCCGGTCCGCGACGACGATATCGACCGAGCGGCACAGCGCCATCATCTGCGCCCACGGCACCAGATAGGAACTGCGCGTCGCCGCGATCCGCCAGCGACGCCCCCCACGCCCGGTTTCGATCAGGCACATGTCCGCGCTGCACGACACGCCACGCTGCGCCGAAAGCGCCGGCAGTTCGGCGTCGATCCCGCCATTTTCCGCCATCATGTCGCGTACATAATCGCCCGCCCGGTCGCGCAGCAGCGCCATCTCGCCGCCGGGCATACGCAGCGCCAGATGCCGTCCGTCACCGGTCACCATCAGGTCCGGCGCCGGGGTCGCCAGCGCCCAGGCCGCGCCGATCAGGATCGGCACCGCGCCGGCCCAGCGCACGCGCGTCCGCCACAAGGCGATCCACAATCCCCCCGCCACCATCGTCGCATAGGCCCCGCCCGGCATCGCCGGCAACATCGCCAGCGCGCCGGGCGCCTCCGCCGCGCGATGCGCGACCCATAGCAGCAGGTGCAGCCCCTGCCCCGCGATCCACCAGAATGGCGCCCCGATGCCAAGCGCGTCGAACGCCAGCCCCGCCGCCTCGAACGGCATCACCACGAACGTGGTCAGCGGAATCGCGACGATATTGGCGAGCGCGCCATACAGGCCCGATTTGTGGAAATGATACAGCGCGATCGGGGTAAGTGCGATCTCGACCACAAGCCCTGTCAGCAACAGCGATGCGCCGCCCCGCGCCACCCGCCATCCCCATCCCTCATCGCGCCGCTCAAACCATCCGCGCACGCTGCGGCTCTCATGCAGCGCGACGATCGCGGTGACGGCGGCGAAGCTCATCTGGAAACTCGGCCCCATCAGCGACTCGGGCCATAGCAGCAGCACGACGAGCGCGCCGAATGCGATCAGCCGCAGCGTGATCGCCTCCCGCCCCAGCATCATCGCGGCGAGCACCATCATCGCGGCGATGCACGACCGGACGGTCGGCACCTCCGCGCCGGTCAACAACGTGTAACCGACCGCCGCCGCGCCCGCCGCCCCCGCCGCGATCACCGGCAGCGGCCAGCGCAGCGCGAGTGTCGGGCTGAGCGCCAGCAGGCGCAGCACGATCAGCATCGTCGCGCCGACCACCGCCGTCACATGCAACCCGCTGACCGACAGCAGGTGCGCCAGGCCCGACCGGCGCAGCGCCTCGGCATCCGCCTCACCGATCGCGCCGCGATCGCCGGTCGCCAGCGCCGCCGCGATGCCGCCCGCGCTTCCCGCGATGCGCGACTGGACATGGGCGGTCAGCCGCTCACGCACGCCGCTGCGCGGCGCGCCCGCCGCCAGGATTTCGACCGGCGCAAACCCACGCCCGGTCGCGCCCAGCCGGTCGAACCACGCCGCCCGTTCGAAATCATAGGCGCCGGGAATCGCCGGGGGCGCCGGCGGCATCAGCCGCGCGCGCACCGCGATGCGCGCGCCACGGGTCAGCCCCGCCGGGACGTCCTTTATCGCCAGATTGACGCGCACATGCGAAGGCAGCTTCACGTCCGGATCGGTCGCGATCCGCACCCGCACCAGATCGCGCGCAGGCAGCGGTTCGACCCGTTCGACCCGGCCGACGATCCGCGTCACCACCGCCCGGGCGAGCACCGGCGCCTCCATCCGCTCCGCACGCACCCATGCCAGGCCGCACCCCAGCGCGAGCAGCGTCGCGCCGATCGTCACGCAGCGCCCCGCGCGTCCGCCCCGTCCCATCGCGATCGCCACAATCGCGAGCGCCAGCGCCGCCAGAATGGCCGCGCTCCACCGCCGGGCATCAGGCAACGCGAACCACAGCGCGACGCCGGTTCCCAACAGCACCGGCGCCCACAGGAACAACTGGCCGCGCTCGATCTCCAGCCATCGCTCCAGCCGCGCGGCGACACGCCATTCGCCCGCGATTTGAAGCGGACGAAACCCCGTGCTACGGGCGCTCGCGGCTGTACTGGCCATCGATCACATCTCTTGGGAGCATGCGCGGTTGAGCGCAACATCTGAAGCCCCTTCGGGCGCCGCCATCGTCACGCGCTTTGCGCCCTCGCCGACCGGTTTCCTGCACATCGGCGGCGCGCGCACGGCGCTGTTCAACTGGCTGTTCGCGCGCCATCATGGCGGCACGTTCCTGCTGCGGATCGAGGATACCGATCGCGTCCGCTCGACCGAGCCGGCGATCGCGGCGATCCTTGACGGCATGCGGTGGCTCGGCCTCGATTGGGACGGCGACGCCGTCTATCAGTTCGCCCGCGCCGATCGCCATGCAGAAGTCGCGCACGCGATGCTGGCCAGCGGCCACGCCTATCGCTGCTGGATGACCCAGGACGAGATCGCGGCGCAGCGCGAGGTGGCGCAGGCGGCGAAGCAGCCCTATCGCATCCGCAGCCCCTGGCGCGACCGCACCGATGGCCCGCTCGATCAACCCCATGTCGTGCGCATCCGCGCCGAACGTGAAGGCGCGACGACGATCCACGACCTGGTCCAGGGCGAAGTGACGGTGCAGAATGCCGAGCTGGACGACATGGTCCTGCTGCGGTCGGACGGCACCCCGACCTATATGCTCGCGGTGGTCGTCGATGATCGCGACATGGGCGTAACCCACGTCATCCGCGGCGACGATCACCTCAACAACGCCTTCCGCCAGCTGACGATTATCCGCGCAATGGCCGCGATCGAGGGGGGCTGGCCCGAGCCGGTCTACGCGCATATTCCGCTGATCCATGGCGCCGACGGGGCGAAACTGTCGAAGCGGCACGGCGCGCTTGGCGTCGATTCCTATCGCGACGAGCTGGGCGTGCTGCCCGAAGCGCTGTTCAACCACCTGCTGCGGCTGGGCTGGGGCCATGGCGATGCCGAGATCATCGACCGCGAACAGGCGATCGAATGGTTCACGCTCGAGGGGGTCGGCAAGTCGCCCTCGCGGTTCGATCTCAAGAAGCTCGACAGCCTGAACGGCCATTATATCCGCGCCGCCGACGATGCCCGACTCGCACGGCTCGCGGCTGGGTTCCTGCCGTTCGAGGCGCGCGCGGATCAGGTCGATCTTTTGCAACGCAGCATGCCCGCGCTCAAGCCGCGCGCGGCGAATCTCCTTGAGATCGCGGATGGGGCGGGCTTTCTGTTTCGCACCCGCCCGCTCGAAATGGACGCGGATGCACAAGCTCTGCTAGAGGGTCCGGCACGCGGGCTTCTGGCCCAGTTGCACACCGCGCTTGACGCGGTCGCGGACTGGAATACGGAAGCACTCGAACATGCGGTACGCCAGGTGGCGGAGGCTGCGGGAGTGAAACTGGGTGCGGTCGCGCAGCCGCTTCGTGCGGCGCTGACCGGGCGACGGACCTCCCCCGGCATCTTCGACGTCCTCGCCCTGTTGGGCCGGGAGGAAAGCCTCGGGCGGATCGCGGATCGGATGACGGCCTCCCCGGGCGATGACACGGACGGCTGAAGGAAAGGAACTGACGATGACCGACGGCACTCTCAAACTGGGCGACAAGGATTACCCGGTCAGACAGGGGAGCGTGGGACCCGAGGTCGTTGATATCCGCAAATTCTATGGCCAGTCGGGGATGTTCACCTACGATCCCGGCTTCACCTCCACCGCCTCGTGCGAGAGCGGCCTGACCTATATCGACGGCGATCAGGGCATCCTGCTCCACCGCGGCTATCCGATCGACCAGCTTGCCGAACAGTCCAGCTTCATGGAGGTCGCCTACCTCCTGCTGAACCACGAACTGCCGAGCAAGGATGAGCTGGACAAGTTCATCTGGACGATCAGCCGTCACACCATGGTGCATGAACAGCTCGCGACTTTCTATCGCGGGTTCCGCCGCGACGCGCATCCGATGGCGATCATGTGCGGCGTCGTCGGCGCGCTGTCCGCCTTCTATCACGATTCGACCGACATCGCCGATCCGGAGCAGCGCAAGATCGCGTCGCACCGCCTGATCGCGAAGATGCCGACGATCGCCGCGATGGCGTATAAGTACAGCGTCGGCCAGCCCTTCCTCTACCCGGACAACAAGCTGAGCTACACCGCGAATTTCATGCGGATGACCTTCGGCGTTCCGGCCGAGGAATATGAGATCGATCCGGTCGTGGTCGATGCGATGGACAAGATCTTCATCCTCCACGCCGATCACGAACAGAATGCATCGACATCGACCGTGCGTCTCGCCGGGTCGTCGGGCGCCAACCCGTTCGCGTGCATCGCCGCGGGCATCGCGTGCCTGTGGGGTCCCGCGCATGGCGGCGCGAACGAGGCCGCGCTCAACATGCTGCGTGAGATCGGCCGGCCTGAGCGGATCCCGGAATATATCGCCCGCGCAAAGAACAAGGACGACCCGTTCCGCCTGATGGGCTTTGGCCATCGCGTGTACAAGAATTTCGACCCGCGCGCGAAGGTGCTGTCGAAGGCGGCGACCGACGTTCTCGACAAGCTGGGGATCAGCGATCCGGTGCTCGACACCGCGCGCGAACTCGAACAGCTGGCGCTCAAGGACGATTATTTCATCGAGAAGAAGCTGTATCCGAACGTCGATTTCTATTCGGGCGTCATCCTGTCGGCGATCGGCTTCCCGACCACGATGTTCACCGTCCTCTTCGCGCTTGCCCGCACCGTCGGCTGGGTCGCGCAGTGGAACGAGATGATCAGCGATCCCGATCAGAAAATCGGCCGCCCGCGTCAGCTCTACACCGGCCCGACGCAGCGCGATTACATCCCCGTCGCGAAGCGTTGATCCGGGCGCACCTTCCCTTCGGGGAAGGTGACCGGCCGGATCGCGTGCGCATGACGCACCGCGCGGCACCGCGCGCGAAACGCTTCGCGCCGGACATTCGACGCGCGTCGTGCGCCAGTATGCCGGCGGATGCCGCTTTGCTTGCGTCCGACGCCGCGATACAAGAGAGGCGACACGATCGGACGGGCGGAGAGCGAATCCTGTCTCTTTTCAGGCTTCTGGCGAACTGACCGATGGCTTCCGGGTATTTCACCTTTGACGCCTTCACGCTCGATTCCGGCGACCGACAGCTGCTGCGCGACGATCGCCCGGTCGATCTGAACGCGCGCTATTTCGACGCGCTGCTGTTGCTGGTTCGCGAGCGCGGCCGGCTGGTGACGAAGGATCGCTTTCATGCCGAGATCTGGCGGGGCATTCCCGTCACGGACGAGGCGTTGACGCAGTGCATCCGCACCCTGCGCCGTCAGCTCGGCGACGATGCGGCCCGACCGCGCTTCATCGAGACCGTACCGAAACACGGCTATCGCTTCATCGCCGATGTCGCGGCCGACGCCGGCATGGTCGCCGCGCCCGCGCCCCGTTCCCCGGAGCCTCCCGCCCCGGCCGAATCGCCGTGGCTGACCGCGCCGGCGCGTCGCTTCCTTCTGCTCGGCGGCGCGGGAATGCTGGGCGGCGCACTCGCCGGTGCCATTGGCGGCATCCTGTACGGCTTTGCCGCCGCGTCGCGGCTCGATGGCGGCGCGGGCGGGCTGTCGCTGCTGCTCGTCATCCTGATCGCCACGATCATGGTCGCGCTCATCGGCGGCGCAGGCGTGGCGTTCGGGATCGCGGCGGGCGGGATCGCACGCGACGGCCTGCCGCGCTGGGCGGTACTCGGCGGCGCGCTGGGCGGGCTGTGGATCGGTGCGGTGGTGAAGCTGCTGGGGATGGACACGTTCAACCTGTTGCTCGGCCGCGCCCCCGCCGACATGACCGGCGCGGGCGAAGGGCTGATCCTGGGCGCGGCGACCGGCCTCGCCTTCTGGCTGGCGCAGGTGCGTGGCTGGTCGTTGCGGCGCGCGATGGCGGGCGCGGCGCTGATCGGCCTGGTCGCCAGCGCGCTCGTCATCGCGGCCGGCGGCCATTTGATGGCGGGCAGCATCGACCTGCTCGCGCGCGGCCTGCCCGAATCGCATATCCGCCTCGACGCGATCGGCGCGATGTTCGGCGAACGGGGGATCGGTCCGCTCGCCGGACTCGCCACCGCCGCGCTGGAGGCAGGGCTGTTCGTCACCAGCGTCAGCGCCGCCCTGCTAGCCGCCCACCGCACCCTGCCCCCTGCCGTTCGAAAGGCCTAGAGTCATGCGCCGAAACATCCTCGCCTTTGCCGGCATCCTCGGCGTCCTGATCGGACTGCTGTGGGTCGCCCAGGGCCTTGGCCTCGTCCACTGGCCGCCGCAGAGCTTCATGCTGGAGGACCGGCAATGGGCGATCCGGGGCGGTGTCGTGGCGGCGATCGGCGTCGTTCTGCTGCTGGCGATGCGGCGCAGCTGAACCGTTCAGGGTTCGAACGCCTCCAGGATCGGGCATCCCGCGCCGGTTCCGGCCGCACAGGTCGATGCCAGCCGGGCCAGCGCATCGCGCGCGCCGGTCAAGCGCGCAATCTCCTCGTCGATCGCCGCGATCCGCGCCACCGCCAGCGCCCGCGCGCGCTCCCGATCCTGACCGGCATCCAGTTCGATCAGTTCGGCGATCTGTGCCAGCGTGAAGCCCGCCGTCTGCGCCGCGCGGATGAACCGCAGCCGGCGTACCGCCTCCGCGTCATAGCGTCGCACGCCCCCGGATTTTTCCGGCTCACCGATCAGCCCGCGCCGCTGGTAATAGCGCACCGTTTCCACGCCCACCCCGCCGGCCCTGGCCAGCGCACCGATCATCATCGTCGCCACATCTTGACTCCGTACCATGGTACGGAACCTATCTGGGGTGGACACGTCGTCCGTCCAAGGAACCACGCCATGTCCGAACGCCCGATCGCCACGCTCTATCGGATGGTCATGCCCGACCATGTCTGTCCCTATGGGTTGAAGTCCAAATGGCTGCTTGAGCGAAGGGGCTATCGGGTCGATGACCATTGGCTGCGCACCCGTGCCGAGACCGACGCCTATAAGGAACAGCAGGGCGTCCAGACCACGCCCCAGTCCTTCATCGACGGCACCCGGATCGGCGGTTACGACGATCTGCGCCGCCATTTCGGGCTGCATGTCGCGAAAAAGGGCGAGACGAGCTACGCCCCGGTCATCGCGCTGTTCGGGATGATGGCGGCGCTGGCGATGGCGGCCAGCCATTTCGCCCTCGGCTCCCCCTTTACCGTGACGGCGGCGGAATGGTTCATCAGCTTCAGCATGTGTGCGCTCGCGATCCAGAAGCTGCGCGATGTCGAGAGCTTCTCGACCATGTTCCTCAATTACGACCTGCTGGCGCGGCGCTGGGTCCCCTATGGCTATGTCTATCCGTTCGGGGAGGCGCTGGCCGGCGTGCTGATGACCGCGCACGCGCTGCCCTGGCTGTCGATCCCGGTCGCGGCCTTTATCGGCAGCGTCGGCGCGGTTTCGGTGCTCAAGGCGGTCTATCTCGACCGGCGCGAACTCAAATGCGCGTGCATGGGCGGCGACAGCAACGTCCCGCTCGGCTTCGTGTCGCTCACCGAAAACGTGATGATGGTCGCGATGGCGCTGTGGATGCTGCTGCGCTGATCAGCCCGCGATCAGCCGCCGCGCCTCCGCGATTCCGGCGGCCAGGATGTCGGCGCCATCGGCCAGTTCAACATCGGGCCGCAGATGCCAGCGCGGCTGGTCGCGCACGTCATAGACCGGTTCGGCGGAATATTGCAGGTCGAGCCCGGTCCGGTCGAGCCGCAACGGAAACACCGCCGCGCCCAGCCCCATCATCGGCGTGCCGACGATCCGCGCCCGGCCCAGCCCCCGCATGCCCATCGGAAACCCCTCCGCCATGCTGGCGCTCCACCGATCGCACAGCACGACCACCGGCGCGGCATAGGTGAACGGCCCGCGCGGTTCGACGCTTTCGGTCCATCGCGGACCCAGCCCCGCACCGCTTCGACGCCGCATAAAGGCATAGGGCTTCTCCGCCGTGATGAAGCGTCCCATGATCGGCCGTGCGACGGCGGTGTCGCCCCCGCCATTTCCCCGCACGTCGATGATCAGCGCGGGGGCATCGCGCAGGTCGTCCAGCGCCGCGTCGAAGGCGACAATCGTCGCCTCCTCGCCAAAGCTGCGGATCGCGACATAGCCGACGCCGTCAGGCAGCCGCCGGTGGCTGATGTCGGGGAGCGGATCGCGCATCCTGAGCGGCAGATCCACCGTGCCAAGCCGCCGCGTCGTCAGCCGTCGCGGCGTCGCGCGGCGCCCGGCGATCACCCGGTTGATGACGAACCGGTCCGCCTCCGGATCGGACCCGGCCAGGCATAGCAGCGCGGCATCGCGAACCGCATCGGCCACCGCCCGCCCCTCGATCCCGGTCACGACATCGCCGATCGCGATGCCCGCCGCCGTTGCGGCTGAGTCCGGCTGTACGGCGGTAACGCGCAGCCCGTCCGGATCGCGCGCCACGATCAGGTCGAACGGCGGAACACGCGGAATGCCATTGGGGCCGTTGCGAAGGCTGGTATGCGCATCATAGAGTTCGGCGAGCGCCGCGTTGAGAACCGTGGCGAAGTCATCGACCGATGGCGCCGCGATCGCGCGGGGCCGATAGATCTGCCGCACCTTGCGCCAGTCGGTCCGCTTTTCCCCAAAGAAGCAGTAGCGCGATGCGAGCGTCCCCCACATCTCGTCAAAGTCCTGGGCAAAACTGATGTCGCGATCGGGTTCGCGCGACCAGGCGGGCGCGGACCCCATGGCGATCGCACCGCCGACGAACGCCCGGCGCGTCAGCACCATCCCCATCAGTCGCGCACCGGCAGCGTCAGCACGAACCGCGCACCCTGGCCCGGCGCGCTATCGACCGTGATGTCGCCGTCCATCGCCCGCGCCAGGCGCCGCGCGATATAGAGGCCAAGGCCGCTGCCGCCTGGCTCGGTCGGATCGACGCGCCCGAACTTCTCGAAAATCCTTGCCTGGTCGGCCTGTGCGATCCCCTTGCCCTGATCCGCGACGATGACGCAGCCCTTCGCCCCGTCCCGTTCCAGTCGGATCCACACCGATCCCCCCGCCGGGGAATAGCGCACCGCATTGCCGATCAGATTGACCAGGATCTGAAGAACCCGTCGAAACTCGCCATTCACGGGGAGGGTCTCGTCCGCCTTCGGCTTGTCGATCGTCACCTCGCCCTCGGCCGCGCGGACCGACAGCAGCCCCGCCGCGCGCCGCGCCACATCGGCCAGGTCCAGCGGCTCGCGCTCGACCGTGAAATCCTCTCGCTCGATCGCGCTCAGATCGGCCAGGTCATCGACCAGCGACAGCAGGTGCCGTCCCGCGCTGGCGATATCGCCGGCATATTCGGCATAATCCTCACGCAACGGACCATCGACGCGCGCGCTGATGCTGTCCGCATTGGCGATGATCCGGTTGAGCGGCGAGCGCAACGCGCGATCCAGCCGGCGGCCGAACTCGCTCGTGAACACCGCTTCGGGCGCCGGCGGGGGCGGCAGCGCCGGCTCCTCGTGCGCAACCATCGTCGCGGCGCCGGAAAAGCCGGCAAAGCGCCCTTCGGCATCGATGCGCGGGCTTGCCGACAGGCGCACCCGTTTGCCGGTGCCGCGCAGCTCGGCCACCTGCCCCTCGAACCGCGATTGCTCCGCCGCCGCCGAAAGGATCGGCAGCGCGCCCTCGTCATCGGCCTCCAGCGCGAACAACAGCGTCAGCGGCTTGCCCAGCATCGCGCCGGCGTCGAACCCGTGTCGCGCGCCCGCCTCGATCGACAAATGGGTGATTCGCATCGCCGCGTCGGTTTCCCAGATCCAGTCGGCGTCGGCGCGCAGAAAGTCGCTTTCCCGCACGGCATCGCTGCCACCCGCGCGCCACGCCGCGCGCAGCCGCCACCCACTTACCTCCAGCCGCACGCCGTCGGCATCCGGCTCGGCGCGGACCCACAGGTCGATATCGTCCTCGCCATCCGCGGCGACGATCGCGCGCGAGATCGCAATGCCCAGCCGCGCCGCCAACCGGGCGAGCGACGCGATCTGCGGCACCGCCAGCGGCTCCCCCGCCTTGCCACCGGCACGCGAATTCAGGTCCGCCAGACGCGGCTCGGCATCGACCAGTCGCCCGTCGCGGCCGATCCGTCCGATCGCCACCGGTGCGCCGGGTTCGACCGCGTTCATCGCCGCCGCTCCCCAAGCCGGAGTACCGCCGCACGATAATCGCCCGGCAGGCGCAGCGACGCGATCGCCCCGCGTCCCTCATCCGGGGTTACCGCCATCGCCATGTCGAGCGTATCGGCAAATCGCTCCAGGTCGCTGCGCGGATCGGCTTCGGTCAGCGCGACGCCGATCCGCGCGATCGCCTCACGACCAAAGCCCAGCGCCCGCAGCGCAAGCCACAGCCGGCCATCCACCGCATCCAGCGTCAGATCGCGCGCGGCGGCATAGTCGATCCCCAGTGCATGGCCGAGCAGCGCCGCGAACAACGTCACCCGCCGATCCCCAAGCGCTTCGGCCATCAGGTCGGCAAGGTCGTCAGGGCCGGCATCGATCGCCGCCGCCAGCCGCATCGCCGCCGCTTCCAGCCGGCTGCCCTCGTCATGCGCCATCAGGCTGCGCTGCGCCGCTTCGGCCAGCGTCGCGTCCAGCGCGGTCAGCGCCTCCGCCTCGGCCAGTCCCTCGTCACGCAGCGCCGCCGCCACCAGCCATGCCAGGCGGTGGTGCAGTTCGGCAGGCAGGTCGGTCTGCGCCAGCCGCCCCGGCTCCAGCGGGCCGCGCCGGCGACTTTCGGCGATCAGCAGCGCCATCGCTCCCTGCGCCAGCACCCGGTCCGGATGCTCGACGAAGCGGTTGATCAGGCTGGGTCGATCGGGATCGTCCTGCGCGCGCGGCTGGAGCGCGCTTGCCAGCAATTCCTGGCGCGTCCGCCCGATCAGTTCGGCCATCAGCTCCGGATCGCGCAATACCCCGCGCCGCATCAGTCGCGGCAATACCGGCTGTCCCTCCGCCAGCGCGTCGGCCGCCGCGCCCTCGCCCCGTGCGCGCAGCAGGCGCACGCCATGGCCGCGGATTTCACCCTCGACCGTCTCGACGAGCGCCCGCAACAGCTGGCCCAGCGCCACCCGCGTCCGCTCGTCCAGCCGCGCCGAATCGTCCATGAAGAAATCGTCGATCGCCCCGATCGTCGCATGGCGCGCGGACAGGTCGGCAGCCGCGGCGCGCGCAAGCAGCGACAGGGCGCCGGTCCGGGCGCCTTCGCACATGTCGACATTCGGGTCGGACATGATCTCCGGACTAAGGAAGTGCGGTTAAAACGAGACTAAGGTTTCTCACGCCGACTCTCAACCGCGAGCGCGAGCGTGACGCATGCGTAAACCGCAATCGCCGCCAGGCCCCAGCTTACGCGACCCGCGATCGCAAAGGGGGTGACGACCAGCAGATAGCCCGCCGGGCTGCCCCACCAGCGTCGCACCCGCGCCTGGGTCCGTTCGCCGATCGCGGTCGCCGCAACCGCGCCCAGCGCCAGGATAAGGCCGTCCAGCGTGCCATCGACGCGCGATTCGGCGATGCCCAGCGTCAGGATCACCGCCGCCGCCACCGCCGCGATCAGCACTTCCTGCGCAGCCGCGCGCTTTTCCTCGCCACGCAACGCCGACAGCGCCGCCCCGGTTGCCAGCGCGGCCACGCCCGGCAGCGCGACTCCCGCGCCCCAGGGCCAGCCCGCCGCGACCACCGCCACCGCGCCGGCGCCGGTCACGATCCCGCCCGCCATCAGCAGCCAGGCCGGAATCGCCTTTTCGATCACCTTGGGCAGCGCCAGTCGCGCGATCCGCGTGAACACCCAGCGATCGGCCCAGCTCGTGCGCCGTTCGGTCAGCGCCGCCAGCACCGCGTTGCTGCGCGAGGCGAGCGCGGCACCGTCACGCTCGACGCCATGGCCCGCACGCACTGCGCTCACCGGCAATTGCACCTGCTCTGCCCCCGCCTGAACGATCGCGCGCAACAAGGTCGACTGAAAATCATAATCGGCGGGAAAGGCGGCGATATCGACGATCCGCTGTGCCGGCGCCCGCGCGATTCCGGCCCAGCAACTGCGCGCATCGACCCGCTCGAGCGACGCCGACGGCTCCTGCGTGATCAGGATCGCGTCCTTGCCTTCGCCCGCCATGCGATCGACCACGTCGTCGGTCGTCACCAGCCCGTCGGCGATCACCACGAAGCTCGCCAGCGGGTGCGCCTTCGCCGCCGCTTCCTCGGCGGAGCGCACGACATCGATCGGCACGCCGCGCTTTGCCGCACGGCTCACCGCGCCCAGCAGCGCCGGCGTCACCCGCGTCACCGCGACCAGAATATGCCCCACCCCGGCGCCGACCAGAAGCCGTGCCTGATATTCGAGCAGGGTCATCCCCCCGAACGGCAGCGTCGCCGCCAGCGTTCCGGGCCGGTCGCCCGCATCCTCCGTCGCAAAAATAAGGCCCGCCAGCATCGCCAGCGGGTTAGGCCAATCTCAATAGCGAAGGAAGGGCCTGCGCACCTCTTCCCACGCCTTTTCGTCCGCACCCGCCGCGCCGTCGAGATCGCCGGGCGCCGCATCGCCGTCATCGACCCATCGCCGCAGCCCCGGCCCGCCGTTGATCACGTCGATCGCCAGCTTCTCGAATTCATATTCATAGGGAAAGTCGCGCCACAGCGCATAGTCGGGATACAGCGCGCGGATCGCCTTGAACGCCAGTGCCTGCAACCGCCATGGCCGGAACGTCGCATGGTCATACGCCGCGCCCTCGGCATGAATGAACACGCCGCTGCACAACTGCCCGACATGTTTGTGGAATGTCGGCTGAAACCAGACATCGCGGAGCGTGCAGCCTGCGGTCCAGTCGGGCGCGATGCGTCGCATCTGCGCGATCACCGCCTTTGCGTCGATATCGGGCGCGCCGAACAGTTCGAGCGGGCGCGTCGTCCCCCGCCCCTCCGACAGCGTAGCCCCCTCCAGCATCACCGTCCCCGCATAGGCGCGCGCCATGTTGACGTTGGCGGCGTTGGGGCTGGGGTTGATCCACACCCGGTCGGCGGGCCAGCCAAAGCCGGGCGCGGCGTCCGGCGCCCACCCGTCCATCTCGATCACCCGATAGGCGACATCCAGCCCGAAATGATCGATGAACCATGCGCCCATTTCGCCCAGCGTCATGCCGTGGCGCATCGGCATCGGTCCGGCGCCGACAAAGCTCTCCCAGCCGGGGAGCAGCGTCAGCCCCTCGACCGGTCGCCCCGCCGGGTTGGGCCGGTCGAGCACCCACACTTCCTTGCCGTGCGCGGCCGCCGCCTCGATCATGTAGAGCAGGGTCGTCACATAGGTATAGATGCGGCAACCCAGATCCTGAAGATCGATCAGGATCACGTCGAACGTGTGCATCGACTGGCCGGTCGGTCGCCGCACCTCGCCATACAGGCTGAACACCGGCATCCCATAGGTCGGATCGGTATAATCCGGCGACTCCATCATATTGTCCTGCAAGTCGCCGCGCACGCCATGCTGTGGCCCGAACACCGCCGACACGTTCAGTCCCGCCGCGACGAGCGCGTCGAGGCTGTGGGTCAGGTCCGCCGTCACCGATGCCGGATGCGCGAGCAGCGCGACCCGGCGGCCGTTCAATTGTCCAAGGAGCGCGGGGTCGGCAAGCAGCCGGTCGATACCGAAATTCATGGCGCTTCAGGTGCCGGGAGTTCGAGCGCAAAGCAATCGCGATGATGAAAATCGGGCGCCCCCGGCGGGTGGCGCAACGCCCAATAGGATCTGGTGCCGTCATCTTCCTCGATCACCGCGGACAGCCCGATGGTCAACGGGCCGGCACCGGCGCCGGTCAGGTCGATCGCGGCACGCACCGCGATGGCGCCGGCCCTGGTGGTCACCTCCACCTGCGGGTCCGTCGCCATCGGAAGGTCTCGCATCCCGGTGCGATAGCGGTCGAACGCATAGGCCGCCCATCGCGACGAGGGCGACAGGTTGAACTCCAGATAGCGCTCGCCCGCGCCCGCGACGAACAGTTCGAAACAGGTCCGCTTCCACAATCCGTCGGTCCGCGACGGCGACGCCGGTTCGGGAAGATTCAGGTGCGCGGCCGGCGCGACCAGGAAGGTGAGCGCGAGCGTGTCCGGATCCGGCCGGTCGATGGCGACTTCAACCGTTTCGATGCGGCGTGCGGGCGTGTCGGCGTGGCGGACGAGCGATGCGATCATGCCGCGACTATGCGCAGTCGGGTGGCAATGAAAAGGGGGCGGACCAGTCGCCTGCCCGCCCCCTTCGATATCACGATCCGTGCGGCGTCAGAACGACGCGCTCATCTGGACGTACCAGCTGCGCGGACGGGCGTAGATGCGCTCGGCATAGCCCAGCGTCGCCAGCGATGCGTTACCCTGGATCAGATAGCGCGCATCCAGCACGTTGTTGACGCCGCCGGTCAGCTCGATCCCGTTACCCAGTTTCAGCGTCAGCGACGCATTGCCGACGAAATAGCCGTCCTCCTCGATCAGCGGGATGCTGCCGGTGATGAAGGTGATCTTGGACTGGTAGCTGCCATCGACGCGCGGCGTCAGCGTGGCGTCACCGCCCAGCGGGATCGCGTAGCTGATCCCGAAATTCGCCTGCAAATTGGGCGTGAAGGGCAGGTCGTCGGCCGGCGTGACCGTCGCCGTCGCGCCCGGCACCGGCGTCACGCTCTTGATCTTGTCGTCGAGCACGCTCAGGCCGCCGTCAAAGACCAGGCCCCATGACGAGCGATAGCTGGCCTCCAGTTCAAGACCGCGGATCCGCGCCTCGCCCGCATTGAACAACAGCGGCACCACGCCCTGGCGGAAGATCAGCTGGATATCCTGATACTCGGCCTGGAACGCCGCGAGATTGAGGCGCAGGCGACCGATATTGGTCTTTGCGCCGATCTCGTAGCTGGTCACCTTCTCCTCGCCGAACGGCACCGGAAGGTTGCCGGCCGGCGGCGCGTTGTAGCGCGTATTGTATCCGCCCGACTTGAAGCTCTTCGCATAGGAGGCATAGGTGCTGATCGCGCTGCTCCAGCGATACTGGACGCTCGCCGATCCGGTCAGCGCGGCGAAATCCTTCTGGAACGGGCTGCTGAAGATGAACAGCGGGCCACCCTGGCTGGTCGCCAGCGTCGGCAGCGGATTGGGGTCGGGCTGCGTCGATGGGAACAGGTTGAGCACCGTACCCTGATAATATTTGCGGTCGCTGGTGTATCGCAGCCCGCCGCTCAACTCGAGCCGGTCCATCGGCTTCCAGGTCACTTCGCCAAAGCCCGCCACCGAATTGGTCTTGAGGCGCGAAACCTGAAGGTCGCGCGACCCCGGACCGCCGGCAAGCAGCGATCCGATCACCGGCGGCGAGGGCGGGAATGCCAGCGGCACCGTCGCCCGCTCGTCGGTCACCTCGTTGAAATAATAGCCGCCAAGGATCGCGCTGACCGAGCCGAAGTCGAGTTGAAGCTGCACCTCCTGGCTGAACTGCGCCGACTTGGCCGCGACGTCGGTCGTGATGAGCAGCAGCGGCGTATTGTCGCCGTCACGCACGCCGCGCGATTTGGTCTCGCGATAGGCGGTGACAAGCTTCACCGACGCCTGATCGGTCAGGCGGATATTGGCGGTACCGGCCGTACCCCACACCTCCGAATTGCTCTGCACCGGCGCGGTGCCGCCGTTGACGAACGGCCCGCGATTCTGGAAATCGTTCGCGCAGCGCACGTCGTTGATCATCGGCACATTGGGCGCGCCGAAGCGCGGATCGCCAGGCGTCAGCGGTGCGAACGGAATGGTTGCGCCGGGGCATCCGGCCGCGACGCTGGCAATGGCCGCGACCGGCGCCTGCTCATTGATCCCGGCAAAGGTGAACGGCGCGCCATGCTCGTCCTGCTTGCTGTAGTCGGCGCGCAGGAACAGGTTGAAATCGCTCGACGGCTCCCATTTGATCGATCCGGCCGCCGACCAGCGATTTTCATTGCCCAGGTCCAGCCCGTCAAAGGCGCGGATCACATAGCCGTCGCGCTTGCGGAACCCCGCAGATACGCGCGCCGCAAGCGTTTCGCCCAGCGGCACGTTGAGCGCGGCAAAGCCCTCATACCAATTGTCCTGGCCGGCACGGACGCGCAGGCGACCGCTGAATTCGCCCAGCACCGGCTGCTTCGTGCGGACCAGGATCGCGCCGCCGATGGTGTTGCGACCGAACAGCGTTCCCTGTGGCCCGCGCAGCACCTCGACCCCCGCGATGTCGCCGAAATCGATCGCTCCGCCGACCGCGCGGCCCAGATACACTTCGTCGAGATAGACGCCGACGCCCGGATCGACCGCCGCCGTCGGATCGACCTGCCCGACGCCACGGATGAAGACGACCGCCGACGCGCTGTTACCCGACAACTGCCCTGCCGGTTTGAACTGAAGGCTGGGCGTGATCCGCTCCAGATCCTGGGTTTGCACGATCTGGCGCTCTTCCAGCATGTCGGCGCTGAACGCGGAAATCGCGACCGGCGTATCCTGAAGGCTTTCCTCACGCCGGCGCGCGGTGACCAGGATTTCGCCGGTGTCGGTGGCGTCCTTCGCCTCGGGCGCGGTCTCCTGCGCTGCGGCGGGCAGGACGAACAGGCCGCTCGCGAGCGCAAGTGCGCTGACAAGCGGGGTCAGCCGCTTCTGGAAATCAGACATCTCTCTCTCCCCATCATGCCAGCCATCTTGTGCGGCTGAGCGATCGCGCCGATGGCGCTAACGTAAGCGATACTTACAAACTCCGGGGCGCGCGTCAATATTGTTATATGATGAACCAAATGGTGTCGAGGCGGGTTATGCATCTCGCGCGAAAACGCCCGTCACAGTGCGGGGATGACGCACGCTTCAGGAGGCGCTATGCGCCCGCGCATCATGACCGAATATGCATCCGATCTGCTTCGCCTGCTCGACCAGCGTGGGTATATCCACCAGGTCACCGATGCCGCCGCGCTCGACGCGCTGGCCAGCAAGGCGATCGTGCCGGGCTATATCGGCTTCGATCCGACCGCACCCTCGCTGCATGTCGGCAGCCTGGTCCAGATCATGCTGCTCCGCCGCCTGCAACAGGCGGGGCACAAGCCGATCGTGCTGATGGGCGGCGGCACCGGCAAGATCGGCGACCCCAGCTTCAAGGACGAGGCGCGCCAGCTGATGACCGATGCGGTCATCCAGTCGAACATCGCCTCGATCAAGACCGTGTTCGCGAAGTTCCTGACCTTTGGCGACGGCCCCACCGACGCGGTGATGGTCGATAATGCCGACTGGCTCGACAAGCTCGAATATATCCCCTTTCTGCGCGACATCGGGCGCCACTTCTCAGTCAACCGGATGCTCAGCTTTGATTCGGTCAAGCTGCGGCTCGACCGCGAACAGTCGCTCAGCTTCCTCGAATTCAACTACATGATCCTACAGGGCTATGATTTCCTGGAACTGTCGCGCCGCGCCGGGTGCCGCCTGCAAATGGGCGGGTCGGACCAGTGGGGCAATATCGTCAACGGCATCGAACTCGCTCGCCGAGTCGATGGCGCCGAGGTCTATGGCGTCACCACTCCGCTGATCACTACCGCCGATGGCGGGAAGATGGGCAAAACGATGTCGGGGGCGGTGTGGCTGAACGAGGACGCGTTGCCGGCCTTTGAGTATTGGCAGTTCTGGCGCAACACCGACGACCGCGACGTCGGCCGCTTCCTGCGTCTGTTCACCGATCTGCCGCTGGACGAAATTGCCCGGTTGGAAGCGCTCGAAGGCGCCGAAATCAATGAGGCGAAGAAGGTCCTGGCGACCGAGGCGACCGCGATGTGCCGCGGACGGGAGGCGGCCGAAACGGCCGCCGAAACGGCGCGCCGGACGTTCGAGGAAGGCGCGTCGGGCGACGCGCTTCCGACGCTCGCCGTATCGGGCGCGATCACCGTGGTCGATGCGCTGATCGGCCTCGGCTTTGCCGCATCGAAGGGCGAGGCGCGACGCCTGATCAAGGGTGGCGGCGCGCGGATCGACGGCGAAAAGGTCAGCGACGAGGGGGCGTCGATCACCATCGGCGCCGATCCGGTACGCGTGTCAGCGGGCAAGAAGCATCATGGGATGCTGAACCCGGGCGGATAGGCCCGGCGGATAGATTTCGCTAACCACGCCGGTTGCCGGGACGTTTACGGGTAACCGGTTACTCCCTCCTTTCAGGGACTTGGAAGCAGGGCAAGGCCGGGGCGCGTGACCTATCAATTCGCATCGCTGAGCACGGGCAGTGCTGCCGACCGGCGCAATGCCGATCGCGACGAGGTGCATTACCGCGCGAAGCTGTTCGGTCCCGACGCGCGGCGCCACGCAATCCTGATCGTCAACGCCTCGCCCCACGGCATGATGGCACGATGCGAACAGGATTTCGCGCAGGGCGATCGCGTCCGCATCATGCTGCCGGTCGTCGGCGTCGCGCCCGCCACCATCCGCTGGTCGCTGGGCGGCCGCATCGGCGTGCATTTCGACACCGCTGTCGATCTCGCCAGCTATTACGAACTGCTCGCCACGATGATGAAACAGGGCTGACCGCCGACCGCCGCCCCCTGCCGGTCGAGTTCCCCCGACGCCGACCTCACCCCGCCCGGAGCAACCCCACCGCCGCGTCGCGTTCGAACAGGTACAGCGCCACCCGCGCCGCCTGCCCGCGCTCGCCCTGCAACCCGCCGTCCCGATCGACCAGCAATCGCGCGTCGTCGGTCGCCGCCGCGATCAGTTCGGCGAACTTCTCCGGGGGGGCCAGTCGGAACGTCTGCTCGCCCGATTGACGCGTTCCCAGCATCTCCCCCGCGCCGCGCAGCCGCAGATCCTCTTCGGCGATGCGGAACCCGTCATTGGTCTCACGCATCAGCGCAAGCCGCGCCCGCGCCGTCTCGCTCAGCGTTCCCCCACGCAGCAGCACGCACACCGATCGCCCGCCGCCGCGCCCGACGCGGCCGCGCAGCTGATGCAACTGGGCAAGGCCGAACCGGTCCGCCGCCTCGATCACGATCAGCGTCGCGTTGGGGACGTCCACCCCCACCTCGATCACCGTGGTCGCGACGAGCACGCCGATCTCACCCGCGGAGAAGCGCGCCATCACCGCGTCCTTCTCCGGCCCTTTCATCCGGCCATGAACCAGCCCCACGCGATCGCCGAACCGTTGCCGCAAAGCCTCTGCCCGCGCCTCGGCGGCGGCCAGGTCGGTTTTCTCGCTCTCCTCGACCAGCGGACACACCCAATAAGCCTGCCCCCCGCCCGACAGGTGCCGGGCAAGGCCGTTGACGACCTCCTCGATCCGCTCCTCGCTGATCACGCTGGTCTCGATCGGCTGGCGCCCGGGCGGCATCTCGTCCAGCCGGCTCACATCCATCTCGCCATGCGTCGCCAGCTGGAGCGTGCGGGGAATCGGCGTTGCGGTCATCACCAGCAGGTGCGGCGCGGTCTTTGCCTTGGCCTGCAACATCATCCGCTCCGCGACACCGAACCGGTGCTGCTCGTCCACTACCACCAGCGCGAGGTCGCGATAGTCCACCCCCTGCTGGAAAATCGCGTGGGTGCCGATCAGCAGATCGATCGACCCATCGGCCAGGCCCATCAGGGTCGCCTCACGCGCCCGTCCCTTGTCGCGCCCGGTGAGGATCGCGACCTCGACGTCCAGCCCCGCAAACAGCTTGCGAAGCGTTTCATGATGCTGTCGCGCCAGAATCTCCGTCGGCGCCAGCATCGCGCCCTGCGCCCCCGCCTCGACGGCGATCAGCAGCGCCATCGCGGCGACCAGCGTCTTGCCGGCGCCGACATCGCCCTGCAACAGCCGCAGCATCGGCCGGCTCTGCGCCATGTCGCCCTCGATCTCGCGAATCGTCCGTGCCTGCGCCCCGGTCGGCGCATAGGGCAGCGCCAGTGCATCGCGCAGCCGGCCGTCGCCCTGCAACGCCCGCCCCTTGCGCGCCCGCGCCGCCCCGCGCACCAGCATCAGCGCCAGTTGATTGGCGAACACCTCGTCATAGGCCAGCCGATCGCGCGCCCGTTCATCCGCCGGGTCGGCGTGGATGCGGTCAAGCGCATCGCGCCAGTCGGGCCAGCCCCTGCGCGCCTTCAGGCTCGGCTCGATCCATTCGGGCAGGTCCGGCGCCCGCGCCACCGCCTGCGCGGCGAAATCCGCCAGCCGCTTCGACGTCATCCCCTCCGACAGCGGATACACCGCCTCACGCGCGGGTCCCTCCGCCTCGCCCGGCGCCACGACATAGTCGGGATGGACGATCTGAAGCATATCGCCATAGCGTTCCAGCTTCCCCGAAATCCGCTTAGGCTCGTCCAGTGGCAACAGCTTCTTCACCCAGCCGGAATTGCCGCCGAAAAAGACCAGCCCGACGGGGTTGCCCGCCGCGTCATAGGCGTTGACGCGATTGGGCGCCCGCGCGCTTCCGCCGAAACGATATTCGCGCGGCGTTACCGTGATCGCGATCACCCGCCCGACATCGGCAACGTCCAGCTTCTCGCGTGGCAACCGGTCGATGAAGCCGCTCGGAAGATGAAAGGCGACGTCGATCACCCGCGTGAGGTCCAGCCGCTCCAGCGGCCTGGCCAGTTGCGGCCCGACGCCCTTGAGCGCGGTGACTTCGGCGAACAGCGGGTTGAGGATATCGGGACGCATGGCTATCTGCCGTGCCTACACCCAGCCGACTGCGCGAAAAAGCGCTGTCGGCCAATTTGCGTTGAGAACCATGGACACCGAAATCCGCCTCAAACGTCTCCGTTTCCGCGCCTGGCACCGCGGCGTCAAGGAAGCCGACCTGATGATCGGCGGTTTTTTCGACGCCCGCGCGGCGACATGGGGCGAGGATCAGATCGACTGGTTCGAAGCGCTGCTGGAGGAACAGGACGTCGATATCATGGCATGGGCGATGGGAACCCAACCGGTTCCCGCGCGCTGGGAAGGGCCGATGATGGACGACCTCAAGACACTCGATTTCGTACCGGTCTCGCGATGACGCCGGGCCGTCGCCGGGGCCTGTTCCGGGGTCCGCCGCGCGGCAGGCCGATCGACCAATCCCTCGCCCCAGATCGGGCGGCCTAGTGAACCCCGACATATGGCCGGGGTGACGAAAGAGAAAATGCCCGACCTCAACCGCATCCTCGCCGCGCGATCCCCCCTCACCCTCGCCGGCGTGCCGACGGGATTTCTGCCCTGGCTGCTCGCCGACCTTGCCCGCGCCAGTGCGGCAGGCGCGGTCCACATCGCGCCCGACGATTCCGCGATGCGCGCCATCGCCGCGACCGCACCGTTCTTCGCGCCCGAGCTTGAGATCATCCAGTTTCCCGCCTGGGACTGCCTGCCCTATGACCGCGCCAGCCCCACGCTGCGCGTCATGGCCGAACGCATGGCCGCGCTCGCCGCGCTCCAGACACCGGCGAAGGGGCCGCGCCTGCTGCTCACGACCGTCAACGCCGCGACACAGCGCACGCTCACCCCCTTCCGCATCCGTGCGATGACCGCGCGCCTCGCCCCGGGGGAGCGGATCTCGCTCGACCGCCTCGCCACGCTGCTCTCCTCCAACGGCTATGTCCGCACCGACACCGTTCACGACAGCGGCGAGTTCGCGGTGCGCGGCGGCCTGGTCGATCTTTTCCCCTCGGGCGCGGAACAGGCGCTGCGCCTCGACTTTTTCGGCGACGAGATCGAGAGCGTCCGCACCTTCGACCCGGCCGATCAGCGCACCACCGGCCGCATCGACGGCTTCACACTGCTTCCCGCCAGCGAAGCGTTGCTCGACGAGGATACGGTTCGGCGCTTCCGCACCCGCTATCGCGAGAAGTTCGGCGCCACCGCCACCGGCGACCCGCTCTATCAGGCGATCAGCGAGGGCCGCCGCCTCGCCGGCATGGAGCATTGGCTGCCGCTGTTCGAGGAGCGGATGGAAACGCTGTTCGACCACCTGCCCGACCGGGCGGTCATCGTCCGCGACGCGGGCGAGGCAGGTGCCGCCGAAGCGCGGTTCGAGGCGATCGCCGACTATCAGGCGAACCGCGTCCGCGCCCAATCGACCGACGCGGGCAGCTATCGCCCACTCGGGACAGACCAGCTCTACCTCCTCCCCGACGAATGGGTGGACCGGCTGAAGGCGGCAACGGCGCATGTCGCCACCCCGTTCCACGAACCCGAAAGCGCGACGGTCCTCGATTTCCATATCGACGGCCCGCGCGACTTCGCCCCCGAACGCGCGGCACAGAGCAATATCTACGACGCCGTGACCGCGCATGTCGCCCGGTTGCGCAAGGAGGGGCGCAAGCCTGTCCTTGCCAGCTACTCCACCGGTTCGCGCGAGCGGCTGAAGGGCCTGCTCGCCGATCACGGCCTTGCCAACGGCGTCTTCGCCGACAGCTGGCAGGAGGCGCTGGGCGCATCGGCGGGCGGCCGCGATTCGGGCAATGTCGCGCTGATCGTTCTGCCGCTCGATCACGGCTTCACCGCCCCCGACGTTGCGCTGCTGACCGAACAGGACATGCTGGGCGACCGCCTCGTCCGCCGCAACAGGCGCAAGAAGTCGACCGACGCCTTCCTCGCCGAACTCGCCACCCTCTCCCCCGGCGACCTCGTCGTGCATATCGAGCATGGCATCGGCCGCTACGAAGGGCTGACCCAGATTCCGGTGCAGAAGGCACCGCACGACTGCGTCGCACTTACCTATGCCGGCGGCGACAAGCTCTACGTCCCGGTCGAAAATCTCGAAGTCCTCTCCCGCTACGGATCGTCGGAGGAAGGCGCGAGCCTGGACCGGCTGGGGGGCGAAGCGTGGCAGCGGCGCAAGTCGCGGATGAAGGAACGCATCCGCGAGATCGCGGGCGAGCTTATCGCCATCGCCGCCAAACGCGCGCTGCGCCCCGCCGACGTGGCCGAAACCGATCCCGGCAGCTACCCGGTCTTTGTCGATCGCTTCCCTTTCACCGAAACCGACGATCAGGATCGCGCGATCGGCGATGTGCTCGAGGATCTGTCCGCCGGCAGGCCGATGGACCGGCTGGTCGTCGGCGATGTCGGCTTCGGCAAGACCGAGGTCGCGCTGCGCGCTGCCTTCGTCGCGGCGATGGCCGGGATGCAGGTCGCGCTCGTCTGCCCCACCACCCTTCTCGCGCGCCAGCACTACACCAATTTCGTCCAGCGGTTCGAAGGGTTCCCGATCAACATCGGCCGCCTCTCCCGCCTCGTCCCCGCCGCCGAGGCCAAGGCGACCAGGGAAGGCCTGGAGACGGGCCGGATCGATATCGTGATCGGCACCCATGCCGTCCTCGCCAAAGGTATCGAGTTCAAGCGCCTGGGCCTGGTCATCGTCGATGAGGAACAGCGGTTCGGCGTCACCCACAAGGAGCGACTGAAGTCGCTGAAGGCCGATGTCCACGTCCTCACCCTCACCGCCACGCCGATCCCGCGCACGCTACAGATGGCGATGAGCGGCCTGCGCGAGCTGTCGGTCATTCAGACCCCACCCGTCGATCGCCTCGCCGTGCGCACCTATGTCATGCCCTGGGACCCGGTCGTGCTGCGCGAGGCGCTGCTGCGCGAACATTATCGCGGTGGCCAGTCGTTCATCGTCACCCCGCGCATCGCCGATCTGCCGGACATCGAACAGTTCCTGCGCGAAGAAGTGCCGGAGGTCCGCTATGTCGTCGCCCATGGCCAGATGGCGGCGGGCGAGGTGGAAGAGCGGATGTCCGCCTTCTACGACAAGAAATATGAGGTGCTGGTCTCCACCACCATCATCGAAAGCGGCCTCGACATCCCCAGCGCCAACACGATGATCGTCAACCGCGCCGACCGGTTCGGCCTCGCCCAGCTCTATCAGCTGCGCGGCCGCGTCGGGCGCGCAAAGACGCGCGCCTATGCCTATATGACCACCCCGCCCCAGCGGATGATGACCGAAACCGCCGAAAAGCGCCTGAAGGTCCTGTCCGATCTCGAATCCCTGGGCGCGGGGTTTCAGCTGGCGAGCCACGATCTCGACATTCGCGGCGCCGGCAACCTTCTGGGCGACGAACAATCGGGGCATATCAAGGAAGTCGGCTACGAACTCTACCAGTCGATGCTGGAAGAGGCGATCATGGACGCCAAGGCGGGCGGGCTGGCCGATGATCGGCCCCGCGACCTTTCGCCCCAGATCACCGTCGATGCGCCGATCCTGATCCCCGAAACCTTCGTCCCCGACCTCGACCTGCGCATGGGCCTCTATCGCCGCCTGAACGAGGTGGAGGACAAGCGCGGCATCGACGAATTCGCGGCCGAGATGATCGACAGGTTCGGCAAGCTGCCCGAAGAGACCGAGAATCTGCTCACCCTGATCGAGGCGAAGCTGAACGCGAAAAAGGCCTGCATCGCCAAGATCGACGTCGGGCCGAAGGGCGCGCTGGTCAGCTTTCACGAAGACAAGTTCCCCAGCATCGACGGCCTGCTGGCCTATGTCGAGCGACTGGACGGCACCGCGAAGCTGCGCCCGGACATGAAACTGGTGGTGGCGCGCGCCTTTGCCAACCCGCGCGCACGGCTCAACGCCGCGCTGCAAATCTCAAGGGGTCTGGCGAAGGCGGCGGGCTGAAATCGCACACGGACCGCTGCCGCCGGGCGCGGCCGGCCCTAGCTGATCCAGCCCTGTCGACGCCATGCGACCGCCCCGCGGTCCGCGAGTGCCGCCCGCACGGCTGCGATCGCGGCGGCCTCGTCCACGCCCACCGCGCGGGCATAGGCGCGCACCGCGCCGAACAGGTAGATCGGCGCCGCGAATTCCTCGAACGCGCCCTCTTCGATCGCGGTCAGGAACGACGCCGGAAAGCGGATTTCGCCGGCGACATCTTCGATCGATCGTCGCACCACGTCCCGCGCGTCCCTCAACAGGCGGGAAACCGAACCGCGCGGCGAGATCGGCATTTCCGCCTCTTCATATGGCAACGACATTTCCGTGACTGCGTCCATCGATTCCTCCGGTCGTTCGCGATTAGCGAGGCCGATCAGCGCCGGACAATCAGGGAATTACCCGATTCGGGACGTAGAGTTACTCAAAATGGCCGAAGCCGCATTGTGCCGGCAACCGGGCGGTCTACAGTCGCGGGTGAAAGGGGCGCTTTACCGCAATGCCCGCACCGACAGCCAGTTACCGCCGTCACAGTCGCCTGGTATCACGCATTGTCGCGCGCGAAATGCTGTCCTCACTCGCCGATCTGTCCGGCCATCTTCCGCGCCAGACGTCCCGCATGCGCATGGTGTCGATCCCGATCATCGTCAGCCTGATGCACGACGATCTCGACATGCGCCTTCGTGAGGCGGCGCCGTCACGGGGCAGCTCCATCAACGGCATCGCCGGATCGCTGGACATCCCGTTCGAAACGGCGCGCCGGGTGGTGCGGCGGCTGATCGCTGCCGGCTGGCTCGTCTTCTCGCCGACCAATGCCGTCATGGTCGGGGAATGCCCCGCGGCCCTGGCCTGGCGCGCAACCCTTGCCGATCGCGTGCGAAGCGCGGGCGGCGACATCGACCGGACGAAAATCGCGCCGGATCACCCGATCGGGCAGATCGCCTGCGACCTGGCGGCGCAGATGGTGATGCTCGACCTGCTGCACCTGATCGCGGGTCTGGTCCGCAACTTCGGGTACGGCTACGCTGAAATCTTCTTTCTTCAATATGTCTGCGCGCTCAGCGTCCGGCGGCTGGCCACCGATCCCGGCCTTGCCGCCCGGCTTTCGTTCCGGGAAAACATGCTCCCGGACGAATATCGCGATTTCATCCCGATACCCCGGATCGCGAACGACCTGCACATGGCACGCTCGACCATCTATCGGCTTGTGCGCGAGTGTTTGGACGGCGGCGCGATCGAGCGCGACGGCAACGCGATCCGCCCCACCGCCATCTTCCTCGCGAGCGACGCCTATGCCCACTCGATGGACCTCATCGCCAGCCGCACCGCCACGCTGATGGCGCGCGCCGAACGGCATGTGTGCGCGCAAGGCTGCGGCGTACCGCCGGCCGCACCGATGGCGTTGCGCGCCTAGCTGCGCAGCACCCAGATGGCGAGTATGGCGAGGATCACGCCAAGCGCGACCGCGACCGGCAGTTTGGGATTGCGCAGCCGGCGGCGCCGGGCGCTACCCATCCGGTCGAGATCGAACCAGTAATGCGCCGGCGATGTCTGGCGGATGACCCCCGTCGCCAGCAACCGGTCGAACGCGGCACGCTCGCGCGGGCCGGCCGGCACATATTCGATCGCGGTGCCGGCGGTCATCGCGCGATGGTCGGCGAAATGGCGCTGGACACGATAGGCATCCAGGTCGCGTGGGACGGTCGGACTCAGCATCGGCGGCTCATCCCGACATAATCGGGTCGCGGCGATCCCGGTTCAACCACCGATCGCTCCCCCACCGGCAATGGACCGCCTGTTCGCGCGCGCCGCCCGGACAGGTTTCAAGCGATGGCAGACCCGGAACTCCGGAATGGGAGGGCGAACGCGGCCCGATCCCGAACCGCCGACATGGCCAGGTTGGCCCGCTTTTGAAGTTGCGGTACGGAGGACCGAACAAGGGAGAGGATGACATGGCGCGCGAACTGGACCTGATCGTATATGGCGCTACGGGCTTCACCGGCCGGCTGGTCGCCGAATATCTGGCGCAGGCATATGCCGGCGACGCCCTCAAATGGGCGATGGCCGGACGTTCGCTCGCCAAGCTGGAACAGGTGCGCGACGCGATTGGCGCGCCCGGCGACACGCCGCTGATCACCGCCAATGCCGACGACCCCGCCGCGCTGCGCGCGATGACCGCCCGGGCGCGGGTCGTCATCTCGACGGTCGGCCCCTATCAGCTGTACGGCAACGACCTTGTCGCCGCCTGCGTCGAAACCGGAACCGCCTATGTCGATCTGTGCGGCGAGCCCAACTGGATGCACGACGTCATCGCCGCCCATCACGCCGCCGCACAGGCGAGCGGGGCGCGGATCGTGCTGTCATGCGGGTTCGATTCGATCCCGTTCGACCTGGGCGTATGGACGGTCGAACAGGCGGCACGCGCGAAGTTCGGCAAGCCCGCCCCGCGCGTAAAGGGGCGCGTGCGCAAGATGCAGGGAACGTTCTCCGGCGGCACCTTTGCCAGCGGCAAGGCGACGGCAGCGGCGGCGGCGAAAAATCCGGCGGTCCTCAAACTGCTGCTCGACCCCTTTGCGCTGACCCCCGGGTTCGAAGGGCCGGGCCAGCCGCTGGGCATCGTACCCGAATATGATGCGGCGGTCGGCGGATGGGTCGCGCCATTCGTGATGGCGACGATCAATACCAAGAATGTCCACCGTACCAACTTCCTCGCCGGCCACCCCTATGGCGCCGACTTCCGCTATGACGAGATGATGGTCGCGCCGGGCCTGGGGGAGATGGGCAAGGCTGCGGCCGAGGCGATCGCGAAGATGAACCCGATGAACGCCGACAAGGGACCGGCGCCGGGCGAAGGGCCGTCGAAGGAAGAGCGTGAGAACGGATTTTACGAGATCGATTTCATCGCCGAAATGCCGTCGGGAGAGACGCTCACCTGCACCGTCACCGGCGACCGCGATCCCGGCTATGGCTCGACCAGCCGGATGATCGCGGAAAGCGCGCTGTGCCTGTTGCGCGATGTCGCGGGCAGCGGCGGGGTGTGGACCCCCGGCGCGCTGATGGCCGATCCGCTGCGCGCACGGCTCGAAGCGAAAGCGGGCCTCACCTTCGCGGTCCGCTAACCCCGATAGAGCAGCAGGACCGCGAGCGCGAGCGCAAGCGAAACGCCGATCGCGACCGGCACCATCGCGCGCCGCCGCCGGAGCACCGCCGCGTCATAGGCACGCAGGTCGAGCCAGAAATAGCCGGTGCCTTCCTGCCGGATCAGCCGTTCGGCCAGCAGCGTGTCGAACGCGTCCTTCAATGCGGGCGGCGGGGCGTAGATGATCGTGTCATAGGGCGTGATCGCGTGGCTGGCGCAGAAATGATCGACCACGTGGCGACGCATCCTTGCCCTTCGTGTGATCGGTGTTGCCTCAACGACTGCCATCGCCCACCTTCTTCCTTCGCCACCGCCGCGCGCCGCAGTTCGCACCGCCGCGCAGGATGCGGCGCCGGCTCCGGCCGAAGGCTTGCCGCGCCGTGACCCCCGGCACAAGACCGGGGCGGCGGGAACCGCGTTACCGTTTCTTCCCCTGGTGCCGGATGTTTGCCGGACGGCCGCGCCGCTTGATCGCCCGTTTCGGTGGCCCGCCCCGCCGACGGTCGGTCCCCGATCCGCTGCCCTTGCCGTCGGGCAACTCGAACCGCAGCGCGCCGGAAACCGGGTTCGCCTCGGCCAGCCGCAGCTTCAGCTTCTGACCCAGCGCGAATTCCTCGCCCGTTTCCTCGCCGACCAGCTTCTGCGCCGCCTCGTCATAGCGGAAATATTCGCGGCCCAGGTCGCGGGCCGGCACCAGCCCGTCGCCGCCGACACCGTCCACCGTCGCGAAGAAACCGAAATTCTGAACCCCGGTGATCCGCGCCTCCATCACCTCACCGACATGGGCGGACAGATAGGCGGCGACATAGCGATCGACGGTTTCCCGCTCCGCCTCCATCGCCCGGCGCTCCAGCTGACTGATCACCTCGCCGGTCTTTTCCATGTCCGCATCGGCGGGCAGTTCGCCGCCGGGACCCAGATCATAGGCACCGACCAGCGCGCGATGGACCACCAGATCGGCATAGCGGCGGATCGGTGAGGTAAAATGGGCGTAGCTGCCCAGCGCCAGGCCGAAATGGCCGTGATTGGCGGGACCGTAATAGGCCTGGGTCTGCGTCCGCAGCACCTGGGTCATCACCTCTTCGCGGAAATCGGCGTCCCCCACCCGCGCGATCACATGGTTGAACGTGGCGGGCCGGATCACCTGCCCCAGCGCGAATTCGACGTCGAGCGTCTTGAGATAATCCTTGAGCGCGACCAGCTTCTCGCGGCTCGGCGGCTCGTGGACGCGATACATGACCGGCGCCTTCTTCGCCTCCAATGCCTTTGCCGCCGCGACGTTCGCGGCGATCATATAATCCTCGATCAGCTTGTGCGCGTCGAGCCGTTCGCGCGGCGCGACCGAGAGGATGCGTCCCTTCTCGTCGAGCACGATCCGCCGCTCGGGCAGGTCGAGATCCAGCGGCTCACGCTTCCCGCGCGCCTTGTACAGCGCATCCCAGCAGTCCCAGAGCGGCCTCAGCACCGTCTGTGTCAGCGGATGGTCGAGCCCGCCGTCGATCGCCGCCTGCGCATCCTCATAGGCGATATTGGCGGCGAGCCGCACGACCGCGCGGCTGAACCGCCAGCTTCGCAACTCGCCCTTCGCCGACACCCGAAGGTGACAGACGAGCGCGGCGCGATCGACATCCTGCTTGAGCGAACAGATATCCGCCGACAGCACCTCCGGAAGCATCGGCACGACGCGATCGGGGAAATAGACGCTGTTGCCGCGCTTGCGCGCCTCCCGGTCGAGCAGCGATCCGGGGCGGACGTAGAAGCTGACATCGGCGATCGCCACGATCGCCTTCCACCCGCCCGCATTTTTCGGATCGTCGTCGGGCGCGGCCCATACCGCATCGTCATGGTCGCGCGCATCGGCAGGGTCGATCGCCACGATCGGCACGTCGCGCAGATCCTCCCGTCCCTTGCCCAGATCCAGCTTCGCGACCCGCTCGGCCTCGGCCAGCAGGTCTTCGGAAAAGGCGTTGGGAATGCCGTGGCGGTGGATCGCGATCATCGAGAAGCTGCGTGGGGCGAAGGGATCGCCCAGCACCTCGATCACCCGCGCGGTCAATCGCGGGGGGCGCCCCGTCTTCTCCGCCAGCACCAGATCGCCCGCCTGCCCCTCACCCCGGTCAGAGACGGGGAAGTCGCGCCGCTCCTTCTTCTCGACGCCCTGCAACCAGAATTTGCCGCCCTCTTCGCGCAGCACGCCGAGCATCGTCTCCTCGCCCTTGGCGAGCTTCTTCATCGGATGGGCGATCCACCCCTTGCCCGCCTCTTCGGTGCGGGCGAGAATCCGGTCGCCGACCCCCAGCGCCGCGCCCTTGCCGCGTTTTTCGCGGACGCGCAGCCGCGGGGCCGGAATATGCTCCGCCTCCCAGCGTTCGGGGACCGCCCAGACGGTATCGCCATCGGCATCGACGATCCGCAGCACCGTCACCTTGGGGACCCCCCCCATCTTGTGAAAGGCGCGACCGGGCGCGCTGTCGATCAGCCCTTCATCGGCCATGTCCTTGAGCAGCGCCTTGAGCGCGATCTTTTCCTGGCCCGACAGCGCAAAGGCGCGCGCGATCTCGCGCTTGCCGGCGGGCTGGTCGGAATGGGTGATGAAATCGAGAATCTGTTGCCGCGTCGGCATGCCGGGCGCGGACTTTTTCGCTTTGTTCTGTTTTGTCATTGGACCCGGATATAGGGATCGGCGCCGCTTCCCGCCAGCCGCCACGGGTCAGCGCAGAAAAACCGGCATCGCGCCGCTCGCCCGATAGGCGGTCAGGTCCGCGCGAAGCTGCCTTGCCCGATCGGCCTGTCCCGATGCGTCGAGCATCGCCACCAGATCCGCGCCGACCGCCGCAACGCGATCGTCCTCCCGCCAGGACTGGAACATCAGCTGGCGCAACAGCGCACGATCGGTGCGGATCGCGTCGGAGAGGCGATCGCCGCCCTGCGCCGCGAGCGCGCGCGCCAGCCCGTGCGTCGCCCGCGCGCGCACCACGCTGATGACGATCGGCCGCGGCATCGCCGACAACAGCGCCTCGAACCCCCGCCGGGCGGCCGCCGCGTCACCGGCGGCCAGCAATGCCTCGGCCGCCTGAAGCTGCCTTTGCCAGTCCGCATCGGAATTGCGGCCATATTCATATGCGGTGCGGATCAGGGCGAGCAACTGCCCCCGGCGCTCCGCGAACATCCGCCGGTCGCGTTCATAGGCCTCGTCCCGACTGCCCTGCGGGTGTCGATTGCGGAACGAGGTGGCGATGCCGAGCGCACCCGCGGCCAGCGCATATGCCTCGTCCGCGCGTCCGATCCGCCGGAGCCTGGTGATCGTTCCGTCCAGATATCCACCGAAAAACGGTTCCTCGTCCTCTGCCAGGAGATCCACGGGACTTCGCCCGCGTTGCACGCTGATCGCGGCGGACCAATAGGCGCGCGTGCTCTGCTCGGACGGGCCGCGCACCCGCTCCTCAAACGCGGCCGCGCGCGCGAAGGCGTCGCGGGAAACGGACCGGAAATCGGCGCTTCGGGTCGGAATTTCGCCGGCGCCCTCATAGGCCGCGGCGACCGCTTCATCGACGCGACGCTGCCGCGCCAGATTTTCGGCGAGTTCCATCCAGCGTTCGAACCGGGTGGCGTCGAGGTCCATCTCGACATCCTCCGGCGAAATCGCGGCGATCTGCTTGCGGAGCGCCTGCTCCTGCGCACGCAGCGGCGTCTGGGCCGCCTGCACGGACGTCGCGCCGACCAGCAGCGCCAGCATCAGAAAAACCCGCCCCATGCCGCGATCGTGGCGCGGCATTGCGGGCGGGTCAATCGGCGCGATACTATGCGATCAGCGCAGGATGCGGATAATCGATTCGATCAGGCGCGTCGTGCGATCGACCGCATAGACGCTGCCGTCGCGATAGACATAGTAATTGCCCGGATCATAGGCATGGCGCTGGCGGTAATAGCGCGGCAGCGACTGATAGCGGGTCCAGCCCGAATAGCCGGACGGCACGTAATAGCCGCGCGACCATCCATATTTCTTTGCCTGGCCGGGGGGCATGCAGCCATTGTGCTTCTTCGCCAGCCCCGGGGGACAGCCGCGCTCCGCCTTCATCGCATGATGCTTGCCCGGCCCCCCGCGCTTGCCGGGATCGGCCAGTGCGGGCGTGGCGGCGAGGGCGGCGGCGGCCGCAGCGAAAATCATCAGTTTCACGAGGTCACTCCCGTTCCTTGTCACGGACAAAGAACCGGGCAGCGCAGCCTGGGTTCCCCGCGCCCCTAATAGGCGCGCGCGACCAGGATACGCTCGACCGCCGGCGCGCCGGTGAAGATGCAGGATCCGGTGGCCGGGGCCGCATCGGCCGGAACGTTGCGGAAGGTGAGTTTCAGCGCTTTCAGACGCTCGACCACCTTGTCCAGATCGGCGCCGCCGGGGCGCGCCCATTCCACCTCGACCCAGCCGGGAGATTTTCCGGCGCTCTCGAAATAGGCTTCCAGCCCGGCAAAGTCGGTGACGTCCCGCACGATATTGTCCTGCATGCGCGTGCGGGCCTGATCGAACAACGCGGCCTGGACCGCTTCGAGCCGCCCCACCGCGTCACCCAGAAACGCATCGCGTGCGACGATCGCCGAGTTGAGCTTGCCATCCTCGCGGTAAAGGTCGGTACGGATCGTCACCGAGACATTGCCGCCCGCCATGTCGCGTCCGCCGACCTCGACCACGATCGGCGCGCCCTTCTTGATCCAGCCCCAGCGCTTGGTAACCGCCTTGACCGGCTTGAGATCGAGCAGCGCGCGCACCGGCTCGCCAAATGCCGACTGGCTCGCCAGTTCGCGCTGGATCGCCTTGCAATAGTCGATCAGCGCGGCGTCCTCGTCAGTGTCGCGCAGCATCGGCACGATGACGATCTGCCACGGCGCGATACGCGGCGGCACGCGCAGGCCGTCATCGTCGCCATGCGTCATGATCAGGCCGCCGATCATCCGCGTCGACATGCCCCAGCTGGTGGTCTGGGCCAGTTCCTGCTGCCCCTCCGAATTCTGGAACTTGATGTCCTGCGCCTGGCTGAAGGTGGTGCCCAGGAAGTGCGAGGTGCCGGCCTGAAGCGCCTTGCCGTCCTGCATCATCGCCTCGATGCTGTAGGTCGATACGGCGCCGGGAAACCGTTCATTCTCCGGCTTTTCGCCGGCGACCACCGGCATCGCCACGCATTCCTCGGCAAAGCTGCGATAGACTTCCAGCATCTTGAGCGTCTCTTCGCGCGCCTCCTCGACGCTCGAATGGGCGGTATGCCCCTCCTGCCACAGGAATTCGGCGGTGCGCAGGAACATGCGCGTCCGCATTTCCCAGCGGACCACGTTCGCCCATTGATTGATGAGCACCGGCAGGTCGCGCCACGACTGGACCCAGCGGCTGAACGCGGCGCCGATCACCGTTTCCGACGTGGGCCGCACGACCAGCGGCTCCTCCAGCTTCGCCTCGGGATCGGGGATCATCTTCCCGTCCTTCTGGATCAGCCGGTGATGCGTGACGACCGCCATTTCCTTGGCGAAGCCATCGACATGCTCGGCCTCCTTCTCGAAGTAGGAAAGCGGGATGAACAACGGAAAATAGCAGTTTTCATGCCCCGTCGCCTTGATCCGGTCGTCGAGCAACCGCTGAATCCGTTCCCAGATGCCATAGCCCCATGGCCGGATGACCATGCACCCGCGCACGCCGCTCTCCTCGGCCATGTCGGCCTCGGTGATGACGGTCTGATACCATTGGGCGAAGTCGCCTTCGCGGGTGACGTTGAGCGCATGCTTGATCATGGCGCGGGCCGATAGCGCGTCGCGCGCGCGCCGTCACCCCGCTTCGCCGCTTGCGGCGCATTGCGGCTGCGCCTAGGCGGTTGCGATGACGTCCGACCGCATCATGCTGGGCCTTGGCCTGCGCCTGCTCGCGGTGCTGACGCTATCGACGATGAGCGCGGTGCTGAAACTGGCCGCCGCGCATGGCGCGAACCTCGCCGAAATCCTTCTGTTCCGGCAATTGTTCGCGCTTCCCCTGCTGGTCGCGTGGATCGCGATCGGCCCGGGGCTGGGAACGATTCGCACGCGGCGGTTCGGCCTGCACCTGTCGCGGACCGCGGTCGGTCTGACCGGCATGGTGTTCAACCTTGGCACCGTCATGGTGCTGCCGCTCGCCGAAGCGACGACCTTTGGCTATACGGTGCCGATCTTCGCGACGATCCTGGGCGCGCTGGTCTTGCGCGAACCCACCGGCTGGCACCGCTGGGCGGCGGTGCTGGTGGGATTTGCCGGCGTGTTGATCGTGACCCAGCCGGGCGGCACGCACATCCCGCTGTTCGGTGCCGCGATCGGCCTGATCGCCGCGCTGTTCGTCGCCATCGTCGCGATCCAGCTGCGGCACATGAGCAAGACCGAACTGCCGACCACGACGGTCTTCTGGTTCTCGCTGCTGTCGGTGCCGCCACTGGCGATCGCCTATCCGTTCTTCGCCCAGATGCACGATTGGCAGACGTTCGGCCTGTTGATCCTGATCGGGGTGATCGGCGGCGCGGGGCAGCTCGCGCTCACCGCGGCGCTGCGCTTTGCGCCGGTATCGACCGTGGTGCCGATGGATTATTCCAGCCTGATCTGGGCGACGATGTATGGCTGGCTGATCTTCGGCGTTCTGCCGGGCATATGGACCTGGGTCGGCGCGCCGGTCATCATCGCCAGCGCGCTCTACATCGCCTGGCGCGAACGGCGGCTGGGTCTTGCGCGGACCGGCCCGATCATCGCCCCCGGGGAGGACCCCCAGGACCCCGTCATCGCCGATAGACGAGGATGAGATTGTTTGCCGGCATCTCGATCAGCCGGTCGAATGTCAGCCCGCTATCCCTCGCGGCTTCGGTCACATCGGCCACCTCGCGCAGCCCCCAGCGTGGATCACGCGCGCGCAACGACTGGTCGAACGCCAGGTTCGACGCGGCGGTCGGCACGTCCGCGCGACGATAGGGACCATAAAGGATCAGCGGCGCCCCGGCGGGCAGCAACCGCGCCGACCCGGCCAGCAGTCCCAGCGTCGCCGCCCACGGGCTGATATGCACCATGTTGACGCACAGGATCGCATCGGCCGCACCGACCGGCCAGCCGCACGCCCCGGCATCGATGGCGAGCGGCGGCGCGACATTGTCCAGCCCCGCGCACCACGACGCGATCGAGGCGCGCGCACCGGGATCGGGATCGCTCGGCTGCCAGTGCAGCTGCGCAAAGCGCTGCGCCAGAAAGGCGCAATGCTCGCCGCTCCCGCTCGCGATCTCCAGCACCGTGCCGTGCCGGGGCAGCAGCGTGGCCAGTTCGTCGGCGATGGCATCCCGGTTGCGCAGCGTCGCGGGGGCGTGTTTGCGCACTGCGCTCCCCTCTTCCGCGACGATCCAGGGCGTATCGCTCACCCCCGCCGCGCCAGATCGATCAGCCGGCGTGCGCGCAGATACATCTCGACCCGCGTCGCGACGACCAGCCCCAGTGCGAAAGCGATCAGCACGTCGCTGATTGTCGTCGCGCCAAGATGCAGCCAGCTTTCGCTATAGGCCGCGACCTCTCGTGCGGTCGTGCGGATCACGATCAGCGCGAGGAGGAACAGCAGGGCAGCCGGTGAGCCGCGCTGGCTGACGCCATGGGTTTCGGGATCGACGTTGATGTCCATGAACTTGCCGCGCTGCCACCCCAGCCCCGCGCCGATGGCGAGCGCGACCGCGCAGACCGCCCAGACCATCGGCGAGGGCGGCGCACTCCAGAACAGCGCGCCGGCCATCACCAGCAAAAGCGCCGGGACGATCCAGAGCAGGTTGATATTGAGTCGCCGCTCGCGACGCATCCGTCGCCAGCGAAGCGCAAAGACGATCAACACCACCCCGGCGCTGATCGCATATCCCATCCATCCGGCCTGTGGCGGCGGCTGTGTCATGACCCGATCCCGATCCCCATGCGATTGCGGGCGACGGACCCAGATCGATCGCGCGCCCTCGCTACCGCTTCAAGCCGGTTTTTCGGCGGCCGTCCACTGCGATCGCCTAACGCGGGGCGCAGGCCGTGCGGTCGCCCGCCTTGCACCGTGCCACCAGCGCTTCATATTCGGCCTGTTGCCGGGCGACATCGGCGCGCCACTTCGCCATTTTCGCCTCGTAATCCGCCTTTTGCCGGGCAACATACATGTCATAGTCGGATTGCCGGTCGAGATTGGTCTTGGCCACCCGATCGGCTTCCTCGCGGTCGCGCTGTTTCTGTCGGTCGTACAGCGCCTGCGCCTCCATCCGGTCGGCATCCGCCTCCGCCTTGGGAATGCGCGGGTCGTAGCTTTGCGCGAGCGCCGGCGTGGCGATCAACGCGATCAGCGCGGCGGTCAGGGTCGTCCGGATCATGAGCGTCTCCACAGACCGGCACCCTGCCGGCGCGAAAAATCTAACCCGAAACGATCCCCGCGAAAACTGACTTATTCCGCCGCCTCGGCCTGTGCCGGCTCCTTCCACACCAGCACCGGCTTGCGCGCGGCCTGGGTCTCGTCGAGCCGGCGGCGCGGCGCGAAATGCGGTGCGGACTTGAGCGCCTGATCCCCCGCCTTCGCCCGCTCGGCGACCGAACGGAACGCACCGATGAACTGGTCCAGCGCCGCCTTGCTCTCGGTCTCGGTCGGCTCGACCAGCATCGCGCCATGCACGACCAGTGGGAAGTAGACCGTCATCGGGTGATAGCCCTCGTCGATCAGCCCCTTGGCGATGTCGAGCGTCGAAAAGCCCTCCGGCAGGCCCTTGTCGCTGAAAATCGCCTCATGCATGCACGGCCCGCTCTTCGCGAACGGCGCGTCGAGCACATCCTCCAGCGCGCGCAGCACGTAATTGGCGTTGAGCACCGAATCCTCGGCAACCTGCTTCAGCCCGTCGGCGCCATGGCTCAGGATATAGGTCAGCGCACGCGTGAACATGCCCATCTGACCGTGGAACGACACCATGCGGCCAAAGGTGGCGGCGTGATGTTCCTCGGCGGTTTCCTCCTCGACCAGCGCGAACCCGTCGCCGCGCTTTTCGACAAAGGGCAGCGGGGCATAGGGGGCCAGCGCCTGCGACAGCACGACCGGCCCCGATCCCGGCCCGCCACCGCCATGCGGGGTGGAAAAGGTCTTGTGCAGATTGATGTGCATCGCATCGACACCCAGGTCGCCCGGACGCACCCTGCCGACGATCGCGTTGAAATTCGCGCCGTCGCAATAGACATAGCCGCCGGCGGCGTGGACCGCGTCGGAAATGGTCTTCAGTTCGCGCTCGAACAGGCCACAGGTGTTCGGATTGGTGATCATCACCCCCGCGACATCCGGCCCCAGCCGTGCCTTGAGCGCATCGACATCGACGCGGCCATCGGGCGTTGCCGGAATATCCTCGACCGCGAAGCCCGCGAACGCGGCGGTCGCCGGGTTGGTGCCGTGCGCGCTTTCCGGCACCAGAATGACCCGCCGATCCTCGCCGCGTGCTTCGAGTGCCGCCTTGATGCACAGGATTCCGCACAGCTCGCCATGCGCACCCGCCTTGGGCGACATCGCGACCGAATGCATGCCGGTCAGCGTGACCAGCCAGTGCGCGAGCTGATGGATCACCTCGAACGCGCCCTGCACCGTATCGACCGGCTGCAACGGATGGATGTCGGCAAAGCCGGGCAGCCGCGCCATCCGCTCGTTGAGGCGCGGATTGTGCTTCATCGTGCAGCTGCCGAGCGGGAACAGGCCAAGGTCGATGGCGTAGTTCTGACGGCTGAGGCGCGTGTAGTGGCGCACCGCCTCCGGCTCGCTCAGGCCCGGCAGGCCGATGTCGCGATTGCGGTCGAGGCCGCCGAGGCGCGACGCGGTCTTCGGCGCGTCGGCGAAATCGACGCCGGTGGTGTCAAGCGAACCGATCTCAAAGATCAGCGGCTCCTCAAGCATCAGCGCGCGGTTGCCGGTAAAGGTCGCATTGTCGCTGCGGCGTTCGGGGCTCATTTCGGGGCGCCAGCCGGACTGGTTGATCGTGCTCATGCCAGCACCTCCTCAAGCGCGGCGGCAAGGGTTTCGACGTCCTCCGCAGTGGTGGTTTCGGTGACCGCGACGACAAGGCCGTTGGCGAGCACGTCCTCCCCCGGATAGAGCCGTCCGAGCGATACGCCGGCCAGGATACCCCGGTCCGCCAGTTCGCGCACCACCGGTCGCGCCTCCCTCGACAGCTTGAGCGTGAATTCGTTGAAGAAGGTCGGGGTCACCAGCTCGACCCCCGGCACGCTGGCCAGCCGGTCGGCGGCGGCGCACGCGCCGGCATGGTTGAGCGCGGCGAGCTGCCGCAGCCCCTTCTCGCCCAACAACGTCATATGGATCGACCACGCCAGCGCGCACAGCACCGAACTGGTACAGATGTTCGATGTCGCCTTCTCGCGCCGGATATGCTGCTCGCGCGTCGAGAGCGTCAGCACGAAGCCACGCTTGCCCTCCGCGTCCACCGTCTCGCCGGTGAGGCGGCCCGGCATCTGGCGGACATATTTGTCCTTGCATCCGAACAGGCCGACATAGGGTCCGCCGAACTGAAGGCCAACGCCGATCGATTGCCCCTCGCCCACCACGATGTCCGCGCCCATCTCGCCCGGCGACTTGATCGCCCCCAGCGCCACCGGCTCCGTCACCACCGCCACCAGCAGCGCCTTCTTCGCCTGACACGCGGCGGCGAGGCCGGAAAGGTCGGCGATGCGACCGAGAATGTCGGGATACTGCACGACGACACATGAGGTTTCGTCGTCGATCATGCCGATCAGGTCGTCTATATCGGGTTCGGCGATCAGCGCCGGCGTCGCGGTGACCAGCGTGTCGCCGGTATATTTCGCCATCGTGTTCGCGACCGACACATAATGCGGGTGAAGCCCGCCCGACAGGATCGCCTTGGCCCGCTTGGTGATCCGGCGCGCCATCCCGATCGCCTCCCAGCAGGCGGTCGATCCGTCGTACATCGACGCGTTGGCGACATCGGTCCCCAGCAGGCGCGCGACCTGCGTCTGGAATTCGAACATCACCTGAAGCGTACCCTGCGCGATTTCCGGCTGATACGGCGTATAGGCGGTCAGGAACTCGCCGCGCTGGATCAGGTGATCGACGCTCGCGGGGACATGGTGCCGGTACGCGCCGCAGCCGATGAAGAAGGGCGCCTCCCCCGCCGACAGATTCTTGCCCGCCAGCTTCGACATATGCCGTTCAACCGCCAGTTCGCTGGCATGCATCGGCAGCCCGTCGATCGGGCCGGACAGGCGGGCGCTTTCGGGGACGTCCGCGAACAGGTCGTCGATCGCGGCGGCGCCGACCGCGGCGAGCATCGCCTGCCGGTCGGAGGGCGTCAGGGGAAGGTAGCGCAAATCAATTCTCCGGCCACTGGCCAAAAACCAGACCCGTCACCCCGGCGTCGCGCCGGGGATGACGGCACGAAATCACAGCTTGCTGACGAAATCCGCGTATTTCGCCTCGTCCATCAGGCCGTCCAGCTCGCTGGCGTCGCTCAGCGTCATCTTGAAGAACCAGCCCTCGCCCTCCGGGTCCTCGTTCACCAGCGCGGGATTGTCGTCGAGATCGGCATTGCCCTCGATCACCGTGCCGCTGACCGGGGCATAGACGTCGCTCGCCGCCTTCACGCTCTCGACCACGGCGGCGTCGTCGCCCTTGCTCACCTGCTTGCCCTCGTCGGGCGTCTCGACGAACACGATGTCGCCCAGCTGGCTCTGCGCATAGTCGGTGATGCCGACCGTGGCGGTATCGCCGTCGACATCGATCCACTCATGATCTTCAGTGAAATAACGGCTCATTTCGCTGCTCCTGCCTAAATCTTGCTCTGGCGCACATAGCGGTGGGGGACGAAGGGCATGGCGACGATTTCGCCATGATGGATCTTGCCGCGCTGGCTCAGCGTCACGCGCGTGCCGATTTCTGCTTGCCCTGTCGGGACATAGGCCATCGCGATCGGCTTCTGCACGGTCGGGGCGAAGCCGCCGCTGGTGACGCGCCCGACCTCGTTACCTTCGTCGTCCAGCACCATCGCGCCTTCGCGCACCGGCTGGCGCCCCTCGACGATCAGGCCGACACGGCGCTGGATCGGGCCGTTCTCGCGCTCGACCAGGATGCGCTCGGCACCGGGGAAGTTGGCCTCTTCTCGGCGCCGCTTGCTGGCGACGGCGAAATTGAGCGCGGCCATGATCGGCGTCGTTTCCGGGTCCAGGTCGTGGCCATAGAGCGGCAGATCGGCCTCAAGCCGCAGCGAATCGCGCGCGCCCAGGCCGATCGGCTTCACCTCCGGCTGCGCGGTCAGCGCATCGGCGAGCGCGGCGACGTGCTCCGCCGGCACCGAAATCTCGAACCCGTCCTCGCCGGTATAGCCCGACCGGCTGATCCACAGGCGCGTGCCGCCCCAATCGAACCGCCCGCCGCGCATGAACACCAGCGCCTCGACGCCGGGGACGATGCGGCTCAGCGCATCGACCGCCTTCGGCCCCTGCAAGGCGAGCAGCGCATGTTCATCCATGTGATTGATGTCGATTTCGTCGGGCAGATGCTCGCGAAGATGCGCGATGTCGTCCCATTTGCAGGCGCCGTTGACGACCATGTAGATACCGCCCGTGCCGGGACCGCCCTGCTCCCCGCCGGCCCAGCGCGTGAACATCAAATCGTCCAGGATTCCGCCATTTTCCGCCAGCAATAGCGAATATTTCTGGCCATCGACCTTTACCCCCGCGACATCGGCCGGGATCAGCTTCTCCAGCTCGACGTCGAGATTGTCGCCGGACAGGAACAGCTGGCCCATGTGGCTGACATCGAACAGACCCGCCGATTCGCGCACCCACAGATGCTCGGCCATGATCCCTTCATACTGGACCGGCATCTCATAGCCGGCAAAGGGGACCATCCGCCCCCCGCGCGCACGGTGCCACGCATCGAGCGGCAACAGGTCGAGCGTTTCGGGGGCTTCGGCTTCGGTGACGTCGCTCAATTTCCGCACTCCAACAGAGAATCGACGGACGGCTGCGCGTGGCAGCATCATCGCGTCGCCCCCTCTGTCACGGAACCTGAGAGCTTTCGCCCGGCGGACCGGGCTTACACCTTCGGTGGCTCCCCCTTGCGGCGGAACGCTTTCCAGAGTGTCGTGGCCCCGCGCGGTCCTGGGTGCCTGAGAGATTCCGGGGCGGTTGCTCCTTCGGCGTTCCGGACCTTGCGGCCCGGAAACTCTCCCGCGCGTGCCTTCAGCGGTTGCCCGCTGCCGACCCCACCGGAATGGTGCGGGGCGGCGAACGAGTCAATCGCGATTCAGCGGGTCGCGTTGTATTTCAGCTGATCGTCGGTGAGTTGGAAGCCGACCAGCGCCTCGAACGTCGCGCGCAGCACGGCCTGCCGGATTTCCGGTCGCGAAAGCGGGTCCATCGCGGCGGTCTGGTCCCCCGCCTTGCGCTTTTCCGTAATCTTGTCGCGAATGTCCGACGGCAGCGTCGCCGCGGCGCGCGAGATTTCGGTCATTCCGCTGCCCTGGGCCTGGGCGCGCAATGCGCCCGGCGCGAAGCGGAGCGTCGCCTGTCCGACACGCTTGGAAACCACCGACGATCCGCCCTGAAGCACGGTAACGAAATAGGGCAGCGTCACCTCGCGGGCGCCCGCACCCGACCGCCGACTGCCCAGCACGTCGAACGAGATCGAGGTGCGGATCATGTCGCCGCTGTCCTCACAGGTCGAGGTGACATTGGTGATGACCGCCGTGACGTCGATCGCGCTCGCGTCGCGACTCGCGGGCGGATCGAACAGCGTCACGTCGCCCGTTCCCGCCGGCACGCCGACGCGCGGACAGGCGGAGCGGATCTGGGTGATCCCGCCCTCGTCAATGTCGCCGCGGCGCGCGCATCCCGTTACCGCAAGCATCGCCATCGCGGCCAAACCGATTTTGCCGATCTTCAACAGGGCAACCTTTCCCGAAATATACTGAGGATCGCGCCGCCCGCGGGCGGTGCCGATCCCGGCGGCGCGCACCATAGGCAGGGCATCGACTTCCCGCAACGGGGTCGCGCACCGCACTTTCGCGCGACGGCGCAATCGCGTAAGGCCGCCGACGATGACCGAAACCCCGAAACCCGTCCTCGAACTGCTGATCGCCGCGCCGCGCGGCTTTTGTGCCGGGGTCGATCGCGCGATCCAGATCGTCGAGCGCGCGATCGAACTGCATGGCGCGCCGGTCTATGTCCGGCACGAAATCGTCCACAACAAATATGTCGTGGATACGCTGAAGGCGAAGGGCGCTGTATTCGTCGATGAACTGGATCAGGTGCCGGACGGCGTCCCGGTGGTCTTTTCCGCGCACGGCGTGCCGAAATCCGTTCCGGCGGCGGCACAGGATCGCGGCCTGTCCTATCTCGACGCGACCTGTCCGCTGGTGTCGAAGGTGCATCGGCAGGCCGAACGGCTGGTCGCGGCGGGGCGGCACATCCTGTTCATCGGCCATGCCGGCCATCCGGAAGTGATCGGCACCTTTGGTCAGGTTCCGGACGGATGCATGACGCTGATCGAGACCGAGGCGGACGCCGAGGCCGTGGCACCGGCTGACCCCGACAATCTGGCATTCCTGACGCAGACGACACTGTCGGTGGACGATACCGCCGCGATCCTTTCGGTGTTGCAGCGTCGCTTTCCGGATATCGTCGCGCCCAAGGCGGACGATATCTGCTATGCGACCTCGAACCGGCAGGCGGCGGTGCGCGCGATCGCGGAATCCTGTGATCTGGTGCTGGTGATCGGCGCGCCGAACTCGTCCAACTCGCTGCGCCTGGTGGAAGTCGCCGAGCGCGAAGGGACCGGCGCGAAGCTGATCCAGCGGGCCGAGGATCTCGACTTCGACTGGCTGTGGGGAGTCGGCACGCTGGGCATCACGGCGGGCGCCTCCGCCCCGGAGGTACTGGTGCGCGAAGTGATCGATCGCATCGCGACGCGGTTCGACGTCGCGGAGCGGCAGGTCGAAACGGCGCAGGAAACCATCGCGTTCAAACTCCCCCGGGGGCTGGAAGCGGCCTGAAAACCCGAACGAAGCGCGGGTCGATCGAGGTCGGGACCCGCGCACCGACACTGCACGCGCCGGCTTGCGACCTTGATCGAATGCAAATGGGGGACGGATTTGGCGGTCTACACGCAGGTTTCGGCCGAGGCGCTGGGCGAATTTCTGGCGCGGTACGATGTCGGCGAACTCGTGTCTGCCAAGGGCATCGCCGAGGGGGTGGAGAATTCCAATTACCTCGTCGAAACGACGCGCGACCGGTTCATCCTGACGCTCTACGAAAAACGCGTCGCCGCCGACGACCTGCCCTATTTCATGGCGCTGCTCGATCACCTCGCCGGCAAGGGCCTGCCCGTGCCGCCGGCCATCAAGGATCGTGACGGCGTCGAGATCCAGCAATTGTGCGGGCGCCCCGCCTGCCTGATCCGGTTCCTGCCGGGCGTATCGCTCTCGCATCCCACGCCAGCCCAGGCGGAAGCGGCGGCGCGCGCGCTGGCCGCCATGCACCGGGCGGTGTCGGACTTCGCGCCCGATCGCGCCAACTCGATGGGTGTGGACAGCTGGGCGCCCTTGTTCGAGCGATGCGGCCGCAGCCTCGATGAGATCGCACCCGGCCTCTATGACGCGCTCGGCGCTGCGGTCGAAAAGGTCGCGCGCGCATGGACGCCCGACGCCTTCGATCGCTGTGCGATCCACGCCGATCTGTTTCCCGACAACGTCCTGATGCGCGGCGACACGGTTTCCGGCCTGATCGACTTCTATTTCGCCTGCACCGATATCCGCATCTACGACCTGGCGGTGATGCACAGTGCCTGGTCGTTCGACGCGAGCGGCACCCGCCACGACGCCGCCATCGGCGACGCGCTGATCGGCGGCTATGCCGGCGTTTTTCCGATCAGCGAGGCGGAGCTCGCCCAGTTTCCGGTCCTGGCGAGCGGCGCCTGTGTCCGCTTTGCACTGTCGCGCGCCTGGGACTGGCTCAATACGCCGGCCGACGCGCTGGTCACCCGCAAGGACCCGCTCGCCTATATGCGGCGGCTGCGGCATTACGACCCGACGCTGGCGGCCGGCATCGCATGAGCGAGATGCCGCTGGTCGAAATCGCCACCGATGGCGCGTGCAAGGGCAATCCGGGACGCGGCGGCTGGGGCGTGCTGCTCCGCATGGGCGCAACCGAAAAGCAATTGTCGGGCGGCGAGGCGCACACCACCAACAACCGCATGGAACTGATGGCCGCGATCGAGGGGCTGAGGGCGCTCAAGCGGCCATGCCGCGTCAGGCTGTCCACCGACAGCCGCTACGTCATGGACGGCCTGACCAAATGGATTCACGGCTGGAAGAAGAATGGCTGGCGCACCGCCGACAGAAAGCCGGTGAAGAACGCCGACCTGTGGCAGGAGCTGCTCGCCGCCGCGGCTCCCCACCGGATCGAATGGATCTGGGTGAAGGGCCATGCCGGACACCCGGACAATGAGCGGGCCGACCAGCTGGCAAGCGATGCCGCGCACGCCATGCAGATCGACCGGATGTGAAAGGCCCATCATGAGCTACGCGGATTTCGCCAGATCGACCTTCCTCAACATGCTCGGAACGCTCGACCGGCTCGCGGCTGCGGCGCAGGATGGCGGCATCGACGACAAGGTCCTTCAGTCACGCCTGGTCGATGACATGTTCCCGCTGGAATTGCAGTTTCGCGTCGCGCTCAATCAGGTGCTGCTCGCGCTACGACAGGTCGGCAATGCGCAGGTCGAACTGGAGACGACCGCGTATCACGACTTCGCGCAGGTGCGCGCGCGAATCGCGGAAGTCGCGGAGCTGGTCGAGCGCAGCGCCCCGTCTTCCTGGGCAGCGCCGGACGCGATCGTCGATCTGACGCTTCCCAACGACGTCCGCTTCGTAATGTCGTCAGAGGCCGACATCCGCGACTGGATTCTGCCGAATTTCTATTTCCACGTGGCGATGGCATACGCGCTGTTGCGCCACGCGGGCCTCGCGATCGGCAAGATGGACTTCATCCCGCACATGGCAAGGCACCGCATCGACGCCACGGATGCGTGAGCGCATGCGCGCCCGCGCGGGGCCGTCAGCCCTCTTCGACCGGCGCGCCCGGGCCGTTCTTCAGGATCGATTCGATGGCGTTCCGGGCGTTCGCCTTGCTCGAATAGCCTTCGGTCCAGAAGATGATTTCGCTGTTGTACTTGAACTTGGCGACATACTCGCCCTTCTTGTTCTGCTCGATCACGAACTTGTGCGCCATCTCACTCTCCGTCGTTGCGGCGGCACAACGATAGGCCGCTGCCGGTCGCTCGCCTAGCCGCGAAATCGATCGATCGAATAATTTGCGGGATCAATATCGGCGGCGAGCGGGTCGGGCGCTTTCCCCAGCAGCATCGACGCCGCCAGCTTGGACGCGACCGGGGATGTCTGGATCCCGAATCCGCCCTGCCCCGCGCACCAGAAGAAGCCGGGCGCGGTCGGATCGAAGCCATAGACGGGTTTTCGATCGGGCGCGAAGCTGCGCAGCCCGGCCCATTTGCGTTCCACCGCCGCGACGCACCAGTCGACCGCCGTGCCGAGCTTGTCGATCGCGATCGCCACGTCGATCTCCTCGGGCGCGGCGTCGCATGGCGGCGTGGGAATCTCGTCATGCGGAGACAGCCAGATGCGCCCGCCCGCCTCCGGCTTGAAATAGAAGCGGTCGCGCGCATCGCGGACCAGCGGCAAGGTCGGCTGTGCCGGCGGATCGACGCGCAACTGCACCATCGTGCGCCGCAGCGGTTGCACCCCGGCCGGGGCGACGCCCGCCAGACCGGCCAGCGTGTCGGCCCAGGCGCCGGCGGCATTGACCAGGACATCCGCCTGAAACCCGCCCGCGCGCGTCTCGATCCGCCACGCCGCGCCGCGTGAGGCGGCGGTCACCGCCGCATCGCAGATCAGCTCGGCGCCCGCCCGGCGCGCGGCGGCAAGATAGGCGGCGTGCAGCCGTGCCACATCGATATCGGCGCAGCTTTCGTCCCACAGCGCCTCGGTCCATTCGGGTCGCAGCCCGGGGCAGAAGGCGGCGGGATCGACCTCGTCCAGCACCACGCCCGCCGCCGCGAACTGGGCGACGAAACCGTCGAGCACCGCGCGGTCCGCCCGGCTCGCGATGAACAGCTCGCCGCGCGGCGACAGAAAGCTCTCCCCGCCCAGCTCCGCCGGGGGATCGCGCAGATACGGCCCCGATTTGCTGGCAAGCGGCTGGATGTCCGGGCCGCCATAGGTTTCCGACCAGAAGGCGGCGGATCGCCCGGTCGAATGGTATCCGGGCTGCGCCTCCGCCTCGATCAGGAGCACCCGGGCATGCGGCGCGATCTGCGCGGCCAGGCCGGCGCCCGCAATTCCCGCCCCGACGATCGCGACGTCATATCGGCTCATCGCCGCTGCGCCCGCGCCTGAAGGAACAGGTCGATCTCTCCGATCGCGCGGTTTCGCACCTTGTCGATCTCGCGCAGGATCTCATGCGCACTCTCCTTTCCGAAGCGGACCACGCGCGCATCAGGCAGTTTCGCCACCGTCGCCAGCGCCGCCTTCGGATCGACCAGACCGTCCGCCTCCGCGATCAGCGCCAGCACCGGCACGTCCATCGTGCGCAGCGCCGGGTTGCCGCGCAATTCGCGCGTCGATCGATATGCCTCGATCACCCATTTCCAGCTTGGCGGGCCGGTGACGTTGCCGGGATTGCGTTGCTGCCACCACAATTCGTCCTGATAGCGATCGGCATCGTGGGTCAGCAGCGATTCGCGGGTGTCGGTGGTATAGGGTCGCTCGTTGCTCTTCCATGCCGGGCGGGTCGAATCACCGACGCCGCCCAGGATGCGCGCCATCCGCTCGCCCAGGCCGAGGGGCGATTTGAGGCCGAGCATCGGCGCGATCAGTACCGCCGCATCGGGACGCGCCGCCTTCTCGACCAGGCCGCGCAGCACCAGATGCCCCCCCATCGAATGCCCCATGATGACATGGGGGCCGGGGGTGGCGGCCATCCACTGCCGGGCAAAGTCGCGGAAATCCGCGATATAGTCGGCGAAATCCGCGATATGCCCGCAATTCGCCGCTTCGGTCAGCCGGCCCGATCCGCCCTGCCCGCGCCAGTCGAACGACGTGATCGTCCACCCCTGGCCATGCCAGTGATCGAACGCCTCGAGATATTTTTCGAACACGTCGCCGCGCCCGCCCTGGAACAGGATCGAGCCGCGCGCCGCCCCGGACACCGGCCAGGCGAAACTGCGCAGCGCATAGCCGTCGCGGGCAGTCCATGAGGTGACGGAAGCGCCCTGGGGGATGGCGCGGCGATCGAAAGCGATGTCGGACATGCGCGCTGGTTACGTTTTGGAAAGCCCCCGCGTCTAGGCGTAGCGTGCAATGGGGGAATTTATCGCCACCTGCCTGCTCGTCCTGCTGGGCGTTATCCTGGTGTCCGCCGGGATCGAGGACGCGCGCAAGCGCGAGATTTCCAACTGGAAGAACGGCGCGATCGCGGCGCTGGCCCTGCCCTGGTGGCTGGCGATCGGCGTGCCGTTCTGGCCCGACATCATCGGCCAGATCGGACTCGCGATGCTGGTCTTCGGTATTTTCGCCGCAGCATTTCATTTCGGAATGATGGGCGGCGGCGATGTGAAGATGATCGGCGCGCTGGCGTTGTGGCTGCCGTTTCAGCCGCTGATGACGATGCTGATCGTCATGTCGCTCGTCGGCGGCGCGATCACCCTGCTGATGATGATCGACGCCCGCGTGCGGCGGCAAACCGCACAACCCGAAATTCCCTATGGCATCGCCATCGCCGTCGCGACGCTTCTGACGATCCGCGAACCGATTTTTAACCACTTTGCGTGAATGCTTAACGCCGGTGCAACCCGGCCCTGAAGACTGAAAGGCCCGAGACGTCATGGATGGACGGAAGATCATTTTGCTGGCGGGCGCGCTGATCGTCGCGGCGATCACTGCATTCATGGCCCGCAGCCTGATGAGCGGTTCGTCCGCTCCCGTCGCGGGCGCGGTGCCGATCGCCGGTCAGCCGGCGCCGATCGACGGCGTCGAGGTGCTGGTTGCGACAAAGGCATTGCCGATCGGCACGATCCTCGGTCCGGAATCGATGAAATTCGTCGCCTGGCCCAAGGATCTGGTCGAGGGCGCCTATTTCAAGCGCGACGGCACCGATCTCAAATCGCTTCAGGGGACCGTGGTCCGCTACGCCATTCCCGCCGGCCAGCCGCTCACCCAGGGCGCGCTGGTGAAGCCGGGCGACCGGGGCTTCCTCGCCGCCGCGCTGGCGCCGGGCATGCGCGCGGTCACGGTGCCGGTATCGGCCCAGGCCGCGGTTGCCGGCTTCGTCTTTCCGGGCGACCGCGTCGACCTGATCCTGACCCAGGCGGTGCCGGGTGGCGGCGATGGTCCGCCGCTGAAGGCGTCGGAAACCGTGCTGCGCAACCTGCGCGTGCTCGCCACCGACCAGCGCACCGACAAACAATCCGACGAGAATGGCAAGACCGTCGTCGCCACCTATTCGACCGTCACGGTCGAGGCGACCCCGCGGATCGCCGAGAAGATCGCAGTGGCACAGACGATCGGCGCGCTATCGCTGTCGCTGCGTTCGATCGCCGACAATGCGGGCGATCTGGAGGAGGCCATCGCGGCCGGCGAAGTGACCGTCGGCGACGGCGACGCCAAATCCGAAAAGGCGATGCTGGCCCGCGCCGGCAGCCGGCCAGTGGAAAGCGGCACCACGGTATCGACCGGGGCGGACGTCTCGCGCTTCCAGCGCAGCACGGTCCCCGGCAAGCCGAAGGAACAGATGATGTTGGGCGGCCCGGTCGCGCCGGGTGCGCCGGCGGCGGCCTATCCCGGTGCGGGCGCCATGCCCGAAGGACCGATCGTGAAAGTTGCCCGGGGGACCGCCGTTACGGTCGTTCCGGTTGGGGGGAAGAATTGACATGCGGTTGAGGGGGAACAAGCTGGTCAGCCCGCTGACGGCGATCGCGATGGTGGTGACGCCGATCGCGGCACCGCTGCCGGCGCTTGCGCAGACCGTCCATGCGGCGCCGCGCGATCTGGTCCAGATCGCGACCGGACGCGGCAGGATGGTGACGCTGAACGCACCGATGTCCGACATCTTCGTCGCCGATTCGAGTATCGCCGACGTTCAGGTCCGCTCGCCGACCCAGCTGTGGGTGTTCGGCAAGAAATCGGGCGAAACCACCGTCTATGCCACCACCAAGGGGGGCAAGGTCGTCTATTCGGCGACGATCCGGATCGGCAACAATTTCGACAGCGTCCAGTCGATGCTAGCGGTCGCGATGCCCGAGGCGGACATCACCGCGACGACGATGAACGGCTTCGTCCTGCTCACCGGCACCGTCGCCGCACCCAGCGATGCGGCCGAAGCGGAGCGCCTGGCCCAGGCATTTGTCGGGGACGAGATCAAGGTGCTTTCGCGCCTGCGCACGGCGACCCCGCTCCAGGTCAACCTGCAAGTCCGAATCGCCGAGGTCAGCCGCAGCTTCGTCAAGAATATCGGCGTCAACCTCGCCTCGGCGGATCTGACCGGCGGGTTCAAATTCGGGATCGGCCAGGGGCGCACGCCCTTTTCGCAATGGACGCCGGGCGGCGCGATGGGCGTCGGCACCACCGGCGCGACCGGGACCACCGTCCTGACCAAACCGGCCACCGGCACCGGCCTGTTCGGCGCGGGCAAACTGCTCGGACTCGACCTGCTCGGCTCGCTCGACCTGGGCGAGCAGATCGGTCAGGTCTCAACACTGGCGAACCCCAATCTCACCGCACTGTCGGGCGAGACCGGGTCGTTCCTCGCCGGCGGCGAAATCCCGATCCCGGTCAGCCAGGGGCTGGGCGCGGTGTCGGTCGAATATAAGCAATATGGCGTCAGCCTGGCCTATACCCCCACGGTCCTGTCGGACGGTCGCATCTCGCTGCGTGTCCGGCCGGAAGTGTCGCAGCTCTCCTCGGCAGGGGCGGTGACGATCGGGGGGACCCAGGTTCCCGCGCTCACCACCCGCCGCGCGGAAACAACCGTGGAGCTGGGATCGGGCCAGAGCCTGATGATCGGCGGCCTGCTCCAGAATACGCATGACAATTCGGTGGACAAGGCGCCCGGGCTTGGCGACATCCCGATCCTCGGCGCGCTGTTCCGCTCGAACGGGTTCAAGCGCAACGAAACCGAGCTGGTCATCGTCATCACCCCGTATCTGGTGAAGCCGGTCAACGGCAACGAAATCGCGCTGCCCACCGATGGCTATCGCGCGCCCACCGACGCGGGCCGGATCATCCTGGGCCAGCTGAGCGGCGGCAAGAGCGGCGAACAGCGGCCGATGCCGCAAATGGCGCCACCGGCCGGTGCCGCGCCGTCGGTCGGCGCGATGGGGCAGGTCCCGCTCGAACCGCAACCGCAACCGGCGCCGCAGCCGCTCGCCACCCCCGCCCAGCCGCCGGTGGCGAAGGGCCGCGACGACAAGCGCAAGAAGTCCGCGGCCCCCGCGCCCGGCTTCGGGTTCAAGTGATCGCAGGAGGAACGTCATCATGTTGAAGCGTCATACGATCCTGCTGCTGGCCTCCGCCGGCGCCACCCTGTCCGCCTGCGGGATGGATTCCGGCACCACCGCCTATCGCGGCCTGGAATCGATCAACCAGCCGGTGGTCCAGCGTACCGACTATGTCTTTGATGCCGCGACCGACGGCGCCTATCTCGCCCCCGGCGAACAGGCGCGCGTCGCCGGCTGGCTCGCGTCGCTGCGACTCGCTTATGGCGATCGCGTGTTCGTCGATGATCCGTCGGGATCGCGGGCGCGTGAACAGATCGCCGCGGAAGCCGGCCGCTACGGCCTGCTGCTCTCCGGTCCCGCGCCGGTCACCACCGGCCAGATGGCGCCCGGCACCGTCCGCGTCATCGTCAGCCGGATGCGCGCGGGCGTTCCGGGCTGCCCGAACTGGGCGGGCGAGACGACATCCTATTACGGATCGACGACCTCGCCCAATTACGGCTGTTCGGTCAACGGCAACCTGGCCGCGATGATCGCCCGGCCGGAGGATCTGGTGCGCGGTCAGCCGGGCGCGGAAACCGCCGATCCGGGCCAGATCGCAAAATCGATCAAGGCGCTGCGCGATGCCGCCCCCAGCGGCGGCGGCGGCACCACGCTGAAGGCCGAAAGCACGGGAGGCGGCAGCAAGTGAACGCTCCTTTCAACCCCGGCCGGACGTCGCATCGCGAACCGTTCGTCGCGTTCGTCTGCGACGAGGCGACGGCCGAAGCGCTTCGCCCGATCGCGATCGAACAGGGATGGAATCCGGACAATGTGCATCGCGGCGGCCTGCGCAATGCGGTGCAGCAACTGTCGGTTTCGGCCAGCCCGAATGTGCTGTTCGTCGATCTGTCCGAAAGCGGCGATCCGCTCAACGACATCAACGCCCTGGCGGAGGTCTGCGAGCCGGGTACGGTCGTGGTCGCTGCCGGCCAGGTCAACGACGTCCGCCTGTACCGCGATCTCGTCGCCTCGGGCATTCAGGACTATCTGCTCAAGCCGCTGAAGCCCGAAACGCTGCGCGACGCGTTCGTTCAGGCGCAGACCATATTGAACGCGCCCAAACATGCCGAGGCCGGTTCCGAACGCCCGCATTGCGCGGTCGCGGTGATCGGGACGCGCGGCGGCGTGGGCGCTTCCACCATCTCTACCTCGCTGGCGTGGCTGATGAGCGAAAAGGGGGGGCGATCGACCGCGCTTCTCGATCTCGACGTGCATTTCGGGACCGGCGCGCTCGCGCTCGATCTCGAACCCGGCCGCGGCCTGACCGACGCGATCGAAAATCCCAGCCGCATCGACGGGCTGTTCATCGAACGCGCGATGGTCAAGGCGTCGGACAAGCTGGCGGTGCTGTCGGCGGAGGCGCCGATCAATTCGCCGGTGATGACCGACGGCGCGGCGTTCTTCCAGTTGCAGGAAGAGATTCGCGGCGCGTTCGAATGCACGGTCATCGATCTGCCCCGCACGATGCTGGTCAACTATCCGCACCTCATCACCGACGTTCAGGTGGCGGTGCTGGTCACCGAACTCACTCTGGCTGCGGCCCGCGACGCGATCCGCATCCTGTCGTGGTTCAAATCCAACGCGCCGCATACGACGATGGTCGTCGTCGCCAACCGCGTTCCGACAGGCGGGCAGCTGGAGATCAGCCGGAAGGATTTCGAAGGCTCGATCGAGCGCAAGATCGACTATCTGCTGCCCTATGATCCCAAGACCGCCGTGGCCGCCGCAAAGCTCGGCAAGCCGCTGGCGGAGGCCGGCAAGAATGTGAAGGGCATGAACGCGCTCGCGGAAATCTCCGCCCGCGTGCTCGCCCTGACCGACGCCGGAGAGGATCCGTCGGAGGCGAAGAAGGCCAAGGACGACAAGGGCGGATCACTGCTCAGCAAGCTGACCAAATTGTCGATCAAGAAGCCGGCAAAGGCCAAGGCGTAACCGGGACCGGCACCCGCCGGTCCGCATTGTTCGGAGTCGAAACGCGGCATGGACCTGTTGCCGATGATGATGCTGGCGGGCGGCACCTTCGTGGTGCTCGCGCTGCTGATCGTCGCCTTTGCCGGTCCTTCGGCAAGGAGCGCCGGCGCGCGCCGCCTCACCTCGCTGCGCGACCGGCATTCCGGCATCAGCGGCGCGAAAGCGGTCGAAGCGCAGATGCGCCGCATCTCCACCGCCCGCGCCAGCAACATGGATCTCGCCGCCGCGCGGTTCCTTCCCAACCCCGCGCAGCTCGGCAAGCGGCTCGCGATGACCGGGAAGAGCTGGACGGTCGGCCAATATGGCATGGTGTCACTGGGGCTGGCGGTGGTGATCGCCGCGCTGCTCGCCCTTCAGGGGCTGCCCCTCCTGCTCGCGCTGCTGGTCGGCGCGTTCATCGGCGCCGGCCTGCCGCACATGACGGTCGGCTTCTTCATCAATCGCCGCATCGCCCGGTTCACCGCCAAATTTCCCGACGCGATCGAACTGCTGGTGCGCGGTCTGCGCTCCGGCCTTCCGATCACCGAAACCATGGGTGTCGTCGGATCGGAGGTCGAAGGCCCGGTCGGCGAGGAATTCCGCGCGATTTCCGACAAGATGAAGATCGGCCGCACGCTCGACCAGGCGCTTCAGGAAACCGCCGACCGGCTGGGTACGCCCGAATTCCAGTTCTTTTGCATCACCATCGCGATCCAGCGCGAAACGGGCGGCAACCTGGCGGAAACGCTCGCCAATCTGGCCGATGTGCTGCGCAAGCGCGCACAGATGAAGCTCAAGATCCGCGCCATGTCGTCGGAATCAAAGGCGTCGGCCTATATCATCGGCGCCCTGCCCTTCATCGTCTTCGGCATGATCTGGTTCATCAACGACGGCTATATGCAGACCTTCTTCATCGACCAGCGGCTGATCATCGCGGGCGGCGGCGGACTGATCTGGATGGGCCTGGGCGCCTTCATCATGAAAAAGATGATCAGCTTCGAGATCTGATGCGATGATGACCTCTCCCCATGGCCCCACGCTGCTCGGCGTCGATGTCCTCTCGGTCGCGACGGTGCTCGCCGGCATCGCCACCTTTGCCGTGCTGCTCGCCATCTATACCGCGACCTCGACGCGCGACCCGATGGCGAAGCGCGTCAAGGCGCTCAACGAACGCCGCGAGCAGTTGAAGGCAGGCATCACCGCCTCGACGAGCAAGCGTCGCGCCAAGCTGGTCCAGAAGAACCAGACCACCGACAATATCCGCGACTTCCTGTCCTCGCTCAAAGTCTTGCAGGACGAACAGGTGAAGGCTGCACAGCTCAAACTGATGCAGGCGGGCATCCGTTCAAAGGACTATGCCGTCGCGGTCATCTTCGGTCGGCTGGTGCTGCCGATCGTGATCGGCGGCACGGTGATGTTCCTGGTCTATGGCACCGAGATGTTCGCCGACTGGAGCCCGCTCAAGGCCTATGGCCTCGTCGCCGGCAGCTTCATCCTGTCCTACAAGGCGCCCGACATCTATCTGAAAAACCGGATCACCAAGCGCAGCGATGCGATTCGCAAGGGGGTGCCGGACGCGCTCGACCTGCTCGTGATCTGTGCCGAAGCGGGACTCACCGTCGATGCGGCGTTCGGCCGCGTCGCGAAGGAGCTGGGCAAGGCCTATCCCGAACTCGGCGACGAATTCTCGCTGACCGCGATCGAGCTGGGGTTTCTGACCGACCGGCGTCAGGCGTTCGAAAATCTGGCGAAGCGCATCGATCTCGATTCGATCCGTGGCGTCGTCACGACGATGATCCAGACCGAAAAATACGGCACCCCCCTCGCCTCGGCGCTGCGCGTCCTGTCGGCGGAATTCCGCAACGAGCGGATGATGCGTGCGGAGGAAAAGGCCGCGCGCCTGCCCGCGATCATGACCGTCCCGCTGATCCTGTTCATCCTGCCGGTGCTGTTCATCGTCATCCTGGGTCCGGCGGCATGTTCGATCAACGACGCGCTGATGAGCGGCTGAATCGCGCGTTTCCGCATCCCGATTCGATGGCTGGCGCCCGCGCGCCACATTGGTTAACGTCGTTCCCGTTCCGAAACGGGAGGTCTTTGCGATGCTGTTCACCACCCCCACCGAATGGGCGGCGCTAGGCATCACCCTGATCGCCGGCTGGTTATTCGGCCTGGCGAGCAGCTCTGGCGGCAAGAAATGGAAGCGGGCGCTGGAAGAGGAGGAAGTCTCCAACGCCGGCCTGCAACATGAATGGGAAACCGCGCTGCGCGACGCCAACGATCGCATCAAGCAGCTGGAGGGGGAGCGCGACGCCGCGCTCGCCCGCGCTGAATCCACCGCACCGGCGAAACCCGCGTCCACCGATGAGGGCGGAAGCGCGGTCGGCTCGCTCGCCGCTGCGGCGGGGGTCGGCGCGGTCGCGGCCACGCTGCTCCACCGCGACAAGGACGAACTGGACGCGGGTGACGCCGAACCAGTCCCCGCCGCCAGCGAAAAGAACTGGATTCCGGAAGGACCGCCGCCCCCGCCCCTGGCGATGGGCGCACCCGAGCCGCCCGCCTCGCCGACGCCGCAGCCGATCGCCGGCGAGGCGGAGGCCGCAGCATCCGATTCCGCACCCGCGCCTGCCCCCGTGCAGGAGGAGGTCAGCGACGCGTCCGGGGACCGCCCGTTTCCGCAGGATGCGTCCGCGCCCGCCGAAGCCCCGACTGAAGCCGGAACGGGTGACGCTGCGCCGCGCGCGTCAGATCCCGCGCCCGCGCCCGTAGCGCAGAGCGAGGCCCGCCCCGCGCACGAGTGGCTGCCCTCACACGTCCGCGCCGAAGGCGAGGTCGAACCCCAGAGCTAATCCGTTTCTCCCGGCGCATCCGCAGCTGCAAATAGCCAGCTGCGGATCGCGCTCGCGAGATTGGGGGGATCGTCGGTGGAAATCCGCAGATAGTCGATCTGCGCGACCAGCGCGTTGAGCGGCAGCCCCCGCGCCCGCGCCGCCGTATCGAGCGCGTCCCAGAACACCGGCTCCAGGCTGATCGACGTCGCGTGGCCGGCGATGGTGATCGATCGCTTGACCGGCCCCCGAAACCCCCCGTGCGGGGCCTCGACCGGCCCCCGACCCCCCCCGTGCGGGGCCTCGACCGACGCCTGGATGCTCACGCCTCGATATCGAACAGCGATGCGAGCTGCTCGATCATCGTGCCGGCCAGCTGATCGACGTCCATGATCGTCACCGCCCGGCCATAATATCGCGTCACGTCATGGCCGATGCCGATCGCGACCAGCCCGACCGGCGAGCGTTGTTCGATCCACCCGATCACCTGGCGCAGATGCCGCTCCAGATACGATCCGCTGTTCACCGACAGGGTGGAATCATCGACCGGAGCACCGTCACTGATGACCATCAGGATCTTGCGATCCTCTGGCCGCGCGATCAGGCGCTGATGCGCCCAGAGCAGTGCCTCGCCGTCGATATTCTCCTTCAGCAGTCCTTCGCGCATCATCAGGCCGAGCGATTTTTTCGCCCGCCGCCACGGCTCGTCAGCCTGCTTATAGACGATGTGCCGTACATCATTGAGCCGGCCGGGCTGTGCCGGGCGCCCCTCGGCCAGCCATTTCTCCCGGCTTTGCCCGCCCTTCCACGCGCGCGTCGTAAAGCCCAGAATTTCGGTCTTCACCCCGACCCGCTCCAGCGTGCGGGCCAGGATATCCGCGCTGATCGCCGCGATGCTGATCGGACGACCGCGCATGGATCCCGAATTGTCGATCAGCAGGGTGACGACCGTGTCGCGAAACTGCGCTTCCTTCTCGATCTTGTACGACAGCGACTGCATCGGGTTGACGACCACGCGGGCCAGCCGCGCCGCGTCGAGCAGCCCTTCCTCCTGATCGAAATCCCATGAGCGCGACTGTTGCGCCATCAGGCGTCGCTGGAGCCGGTTGGCCAGCTTCGTCACCACCCCCTGAAGATGGACGAGTTGCTGGTCGAGATAGGCGCGGAGGCGATCCAGTTCCTCGGTATCGCACAGGTCGGTGGCGGCGATCACCTCGTCATATTGATTGGTAAAGGCACCATATTCGAACTGCGGCGGCAAATCGGACCAGGGGCGGTTGGGCCGGACGGGCATCATCCCGTCCTCCCCCTCGTCCCCCGGCTCGCCATCGGCGTCGTCGAACTCTCCCTGTTCCTGTTCGGACTCGGAACCGTCCTCGGTCTCCGCGTCGCTCTGTTCGCCGCGCGCCTCGGTCTCGCCCTGGCCGGTATCGCCGTCCTGCTCGCCCTGTTCGCTCTCGTCCTGCTCCTGTTCGTCGGTGCCTTCGTCCTCGCCCCCGCCCTCATCGGCTTCGTCGGGGATCAGGTCGCCCTCGGTCAGTTCCAGATCCTCGAGCAGGTTGCCGACCAGCTTCGCGAACGCCGCCTGGTCGTCCATCGCCAGTGCCAGCGCGTCCAGCTCGCTCGCCCCCCGGTCCTCGATCCAGTCGCGGACCAGCGCCAGGCCGAGCGCCGCCTCGGCAGGCGCTTCGCGTCCCGTCAGGCGTTCGCGCACCAGCAGCTGGATCGCGGTGGACAGCGGCACTTCGTCGCGGGTGCGGGCGCGGCTGATCGGATCGGACCGCATCCGCATCTGCAACGCATGGTCCAGATTGTCGGCGATGCCGGCATAGCCTTTCGACCCCAGCGCTTCGACCCGCGCGGTTTCCACCGCGTCGAACACCGCGCGCGCCACCGCCTCCTTCGGCGCGGCGCGCAGGTGCATGGCGCTGTCGTGCAGCCGCATGCGCAGCGCGAACCCGTCCGCGAAGCCGCGTGCCTCCGCCACCTGTTCGGGCGGCAGGTTGCGCCCCGGCATCGGCACCTTGATGTGCCGTCCGGACTGGGCCGGCGCATCGGCGGTGAAGGCAAGTTCGACCTCCGCCTCCCGCGAGAGCGCGCGCGCGGTTCCGGCAAGGACGTCGCGAAACCGGTCGAGGGGGGAGTCGGTTGCCATTACCAGAGCGTCTCACAGCCAAACACAGCGATCTCGCGATCGCAGGTGACAACGGCCAACCTTTCGGTGAGCGCCTGCGCCGCGATCATGCGGTCGAACGGGTCACGATGCGTCAACGGCAATAATCCCGCGGTGCGCGCATGATCATAATGTAGCGCCAGCTGAACCAGTCCATCCTTCTCACATGCCTCGGCGAACTGCGACAGCGGTTCGACCATCGAAGGTAATCTGCCACTGCCCACCTTGAGCGCGATCTCGTAACAGGAAATGGCGGACACGAATGTCTCAACGGCGGGATCGGAAATCGCTTCCCGCGCACGGGCCGACAGGCGGGGGTCTTGTAGCCACCACCACACCAGCGCATGCGTATCGAGCAGAAGGCGCAAGCCTCAGAATCCCCTGCTCTCGAAGGCGTCCAGCTCTTCATCGGTAAATGTCGGCTCAAACCAGATGTCGCTCGGAACATCCTTCAACAGATGCTTGAAGCGCCCGGGTTGGCGGCGCGGCAAGGGCGTCGGCTCGAACGCCACCAGCTTCGCATAGGGCTTGCCCGCCTTGGACAGGATGATCTCCTCGCCCGCATGCGCGCGGTCGATCAGCTTGGACAGCTGGGTCTTGGCGTCATGGACGTTAAACGTCTTTTGCGGGTCGGCCTCGGCCATCGCGCGGCTCCTCAAGTGGACTAGGCTAACTTAGCTAAGTCCACCCGATGCTTCAAGCCTTGCCCACCACGCTCTCGGGCAGGTCCTTCCCGAACACGCGCTGATAATATTCGGCGACCAGCGCCCGCTCCGCCTCGTCGCACTTGTTCAGGAACGACAGGCGGAATGCGAAGCCGGGATCCTTGAAGATTTCCGTGTTCTGCGCCCAGGTGATGACCGTGCGCGGGCTCATCACCGTCGAGATGTCGCCGTTGATGAACCCCCGACGGGTCAGGTCGGCGACGCGGACCATGTTCTCGACCAGTTCCTTGCCGCCCGGCTTGTCATACTCGCCCGACTTGGCGAGCACGATCTGCGCCTCGGTCGCGGCGGGCAGGTAGTTCAGCGTGACGACGATGTTCCAGCGGTCCATCTGCCCCTGGTTGATCTGCTGCGTGCCATGATACAGGCCGCTGGTGTCGCCCAGCCCCACCGTGTTGGCGGTCGCGAACAGGCGGAACCATGGATTCGGCCGGATCACCCGGTTCTGGTCGAGCAGCGTGAGCTTGCCCTCGGTCTCGAGCACGCGCTGAATCACGAACATCACGTCGGGCCGCCCGGCATCATATTCGTCGAACACCAGCGCCGTCGGCGTCTGGAGCGCCCAGGGGAGCAGCCCCTCGCGGAATTCGGTGATCTGCACCCCGTCCTTCAGCACGATCGCGTCGCGCCCGATCAGGTCGATGCGGCTGATATGCGCGTCGAGGTTGATGCGGATGCACGGCCAGTTGAGGCGCGCGGCGACCTGTTCGATGTGCGACGACTTGCCGGTGCCGTGATACCCCTGGATCATCACGCGGCGATTGTGCGCGAAGCCGGCCAGGATCGCGAGCGTGGTGTCCGGATCGAACACATAGGCGGGATCGAGATCGGGAACCCGCTCATCCGCCTCGCTGAACGCCGGCACTTCCATATCGATGTCGATCCCGAACAGGTCGCGGACCTTCACCGCCCGGTCGGGGGCATCGAGGATCGTGGTTTCCCGGCTGTCGGGCTGGGTGTTGGGGATGTCGGTCATTCGCATTCGGCCTTCGCAGAGTCGAGCGCGTCACTAGACCTTGTGCAGATGCGAAGTCGAGCCGGTTATGCGTCCCGCGTCCATTTGCACGGCAGCGGGAAGCGGGTGACGAATGCCTCTGCCAGGGTGCGATCGCCGTCGATCCTCAGCGCGCCGGCCGCTTCCAGATCGGCCATCGCGCCCCCATAGACCGCCGCCACGATCGACGATGGCGGGCCGACGAACACGACGTCCACCGCATCGACCGGCCCGCGATGCAGGTCGATCCCGGCGCGATTGTAGCGACCGACGAACGCGTCGCCGTCCATGCAAAAGCCGACCGTGAAATCCAGATCGCCCGCCAGTGCCGGATCGTGCATCGTCTTCAGCGACATCATCGCCGACGCGTTCGAGATGTGGAGCGTCGGGTCGTGCGCGGGCGAGCGCACCGCCCATTTGCCGAGCAGCTGGATCGGCCGTTCCGCCTCATAGCCCCAGCGGGTCAGTTCATAGACCTGCGCACTGGTGGGCGGCGGCAGCCTGCGCTTCACCAGAATGCCCGATTCCTCCAGCCCCTCCAGCCGCTGGGTCAGCACGTTCGCGCTCAATCCGGGCAATGCGGCGCGAATTTCGCCGAACCGCCGCGGGCCGAACATCAGTTCGCGCACGATCATCAGCGCCCATCGCTCGCCGACCAGTTCGAGCGCCATGGCGGTGCCGCAGGCATCGTCATACCAGCGCCGCCGCGTCGTTCCGGCGCCCGCATCCGCACCCGCACCCGCGCCCGCACCCGCGCCTTGATCACGATTGGTCATTTTTCCTAACTTCACAGTTGCTTTTAATAACTCATCGGCGCATCACGTTCAAGCGATCGAGTCGCGGGAGAGACGGCATGACCCGGATGACCACCTGTATCTGGAGCAACTACACGGCTGAGGAACAGGCGAAATTCTACACGTCGCTCATCCCCGACGCCCGGATCGTCAGGGTTGAGAAGACACCGGTCGATACGCCCTCGCAGAAGGCGGGTGAGGTGATCATCGCCGAGATCGAGCTGGCCGGCCACCGCTACCTGCTGCTCAATGGCGGACCGATGTTCCGGCATTCCGAGGCGGTGAGCTTCGTCATCCACACCCGCGACCAGGCCGAAACCGATCGGCTGTGGGCGGCGATCACCGCCGATGGCGGGGAGGAAAGCATGTGCGGATGGTGCAAGGACAGATGGGGGGTCAGCTGGCAGGTGACGCCCGACCGGCTGCTCGAACTGATCTACGACAATCCCGACAAGGATGCGGCGCGGCGCGCGATGACCGCGATGATGACGATGCGAAAGATCGACATCGCGGCGATCGAAGCCGCCGCGCAGGGCTGAACCGCACGCGAAAGGAGACGCGTCATGCCGCTCGAAATCACCGGATTCGACTGGGTTCCCGACTTTGCAAAGGGGTTTGTGCGCGACCTGCGCCCGCGCTGGGCGTGCGAGGAGATCGGCCTGCCCTATTCGATGCGACTGCTCCAGGCCACCGCGCCCCGGCCGGCCGATTATTTTCGGGAACAACCCTGGGGCCAGGTTCCCGCGCTTCGCGACGGCGATGTCCGCATGTTCGAAAGCGGCGCGATCCTGCTCCACCTTGGTGAAAAGGACGAACGGCTGCTGCCGCGCGATCCGCAGGCGCGGGCGACGGCGATCAGCTGGGTGTTCGCGGCGCTCAACAGCGTCGAGCCGATGATGCTCGAACTCGCCAATATCCGGATCTTCGCGGCGGATGAGGAATGGGCGCAGTTGCGGCGCCCCGGTCTGATGGCGTTCGCCGGGCAGCGGCTGGACCGGCTGGCGGACGCGATGGAGGGGCGCGACTGGCTGGCGGGCCGGTTCGGAATCGCCGACATCGCAATGGCGACGGTGCTGCGCCAGGCGGAAGGGAGCGGCCTGATCGAGGAGCGCCCCGTCCTCCTCACCTATCTTGAACGCGCGCTCGAACGCCCCGCATTCCGGCGCGCCCTGGCCGCGCAGCTTGCCGATTTCAAACCCGATCCGGTCGCCGCCTGAACGGCGCATCGCAGGAGAAGAACGATGACCTATGTCGAAGGATTCCTGACCCCCGTCCCCACCGCAAACCGGGACGCGTATCTGGCACATGCCGAACGGGCGATCGACCTGTTTACCGGGCTGGGCGCGGCGCGCTTCGTCGAGGCGTGGGGCGACGATGTCCCGGACGGCAAGATCAACGACCTCAAACAGGCGGTGAAGCTGAAGGAGGACGAAACCGTCCTGTTCAGCTGGCTCGAATATCCCGACAAGGCGACCCGCGACGCGGCGAACGAACGGATGATGAGCGATCCGGCCATGGCGGAAATGGCCAGCGACATGCCCTTTGACGGCAGCCGCATGATGTTCGCCGGATTCGAAACGATCGTCGATACCGGCGCCGCCGACGCGCCCGGCTATATCGACGGCATCGTGCTGGCGGTGCCGGAAGCGAACCGCGAGGCGTATCGCGCGTTCAACGAACACACCGCCGCGATCTTTCGCGAATATGGCGCGCTGCGCATCGTCGAGAACTGGGGCGACCCGGTTCCCGACGGGCAGGTGACCGATTTCAACCGCGCGACGCTGCGCCAGGACGGCGAGCGGGTGGTCTTTTCATGGATCGAATGGCCCGGAAAGGACGCACGCGATGCGGCCTGGGGAAAGATCATGGAGGATGAGCGGATGAAGCCGCCCGCCGACATGGGATTCGATGGCAAACGGATGATGTGGGGTGGATTCACCCCGGTTCTCGACACCGCCGCACGCTGAACGGAGAAACGCAATGGCCAATCCCCATGGCAGCTGGATCTGGTACGAACTGCTGACCAGCGACGCGCCCGCCGCAATCGATTTCTACCGGCGGGTGATCGGCTGGGTGCCTACGAAATTCCCCGGCGCCCCTGGCGACTATACGATCGTCAACGCCGGCAGCGAGGGAAATGGCGTCGGCGGCATCATGCCCAATCCGATGGACACCGCGCCGGTGTGGCTGGGCTATATCGGCGTCGATGATGTCGATGCCAGCGTCGCGCTGATCGAATCGCTGGGCGGCACCGTCCATATGCCGCCGACGACGATGGAGGGGGTCGGGCGAATGGCGCTGGTCCAGGACCCGCAGGGCGCGAAATTCCACGTCATGCGCGGGGCCAGCCCGGAGGACAGCCGCGCCTATTCCCGCACCGAGATGGGCAAGGCCAGCTGGAACGAACTGCAAACCGGCGACGACTCCGCCGCGCTCGATTTCTACGGCCGGGCATTCGGGTGGAAAAAGAATGGCGCGATGCCGATGCCGTGGGGCGAATACAGCTTTCTCCACATGTCGGGCGATGACGCGGTGTGGGGCGCGATGATGCCGCGCGAAAATAGCGAACGGGCGATCGGCTGGACCTTCTATTTCCGCGTTCCCGACATCGACGCGGCGCATGCGAAGGTCAGGGAACTGGGCGGAACGCCGCATAGCGACCCGATGGAGGTGCCGGGCGGCGAGCGCGTGTTCCACGCCAGCGACCCACAGGGCGCCACATTCGGCCTCGTTGCACCGCGATAGGGAGAGACAGGATGGCGGAACATGAACTGGTCGTCGAACGGCTGATGGATGCGCCGGCGAGCGCGTTGTGGCGCGCCTATACGGATCATCTCGACGCGTGGTTCTGCCCCCCGCCCTGGCGCGCCGAGGTGCAGGAGATGGATTTGCGCCCGGGCGGCAGCGCATCGATCACCATGTACGGCCCGAATGGCGAAGTGATGCCCAATCGCGGCGTCTATCTGGAGGTCGTGCCGGAACGGCTGATCGTCTTCACCGACGCCTTCACTCCGGGCTGGGACCCGGCAGGCGCGCCGTTCATGGTCGGCAGCTTCGCGTTCGAGCCGCAAAGCGACGGCAGGACACGCTACCAGGGGCGCGCCCGTCACTGGACGGCGGAGGCAAAGGCGCAGCACGCGGCGATGGGCTTCCATGAAGGCTGGGGAAAGGTCGCCGAACAATGGGAAGCGGTCGCCCGGCGCATCGCCGCCGAACCCTAGGCGGCGTGGACAAATTTGAGCCAGTATCTGGCGGTCGCGAGATGGACCATCCCGAGGAAGCTGTCGGCCAGTTGATCGTATCGGGGCAAGCCGATCAGCGCATCATGATCGAGCGGTTCTGTTCGGGACGCCTGCCTCGACCACGGTTTTCTGGCTCGATCGGTAGCAAGCTCTTCAAAATCCGCCATTCCGCTTCGGTGCAATCGCCCCGGCTCAAATCCGCCTCCAAAAGGCAGCTTTGAATCAACCCGCTCGCGTAGCGTCAATGACCTTCGCGGCTAATTAGGCCGTAGACTCATAAGCTCGCAGCCACAGCCGCATTGAGGCGAGCTGGACCATGGCGAGGAAGTTGGCAGCGAGCTTGTCGTATCGTGTGGCGACGCGGCGGAAGTGCTTCAGCTTGGAGAAGAACCGCTCGATCAGGTTGGGCTCGCGGTAGAGCCGCTTGCTGAAGCAGGGCTTCCACTTGCGGTTGCTCTTCGGCGGGATGTTGGGTGTGGCGCCCTGGTCTTGGATAAGCGCGCGGATGCGGTCGGCATCGTAGACCTTGTCCGCCAGCACGATGGTGCGTGGGCCGAGACGGTCGAGTAGCGTGTCGGCGATCTGACCATCGTGCGTCTGGCCCGCGGTCAGGCCGAGCCGGATCGGGAGGCTTTGCGCATCGACAACGACGTGGATCTTGGTCGTGAGCCCGCCGCGTGATCGACCGAGACAGTGATCTGCACCCCCTTTTTTGCTGTCGCGGCCTGCTGGTGGGCGCGAACGGAAGTGCTGTCGATCATCTGGATGTCGCCGTCGTGGGCGGCGGGGATGGCGTCCATCAACCGATCCCACACGCCTGCCTTCCGCCATCGGACGAAGCGATTGTAACAGGTGGTACGCGGGCCATAGCGGTCCGGCAGGTCGCGCCATGGCGCACCGGAACGCAGCATCCAGAAGATGCCGTTCAGCGTGCGACGATCATCGACGCGCGGCACACCTCGCGGTTTGTTGGGCAGCAGCGGCTCGATCACGCGCCACTCGAAGTCGGTCAGATCATATCGGCTCATGCCGACGCTGAATCAGATGTAGCGTGCGCGGGGAAGCCTATGCTGGCCCCGTCGGAGCATCTCCGTCCGGTTGGGGAGGAGCATCGTAGAGCGATCCGCCGCCCCAAGTAGGCGGAAGGTCGAGATCAGCCTGTTCGCACCAAGTAAGCCGCCCGCCCTTGTAGGCGTTGCTCTCGACAAGATCGGTGTGAACGGTCCTCATCGCCAGCATCAGAGCTTGAACGCCGTCCAACCCGCACGCGTAACGCCGGACTTCCCGCTCCGGCCAGCCTACCGAATACCGGCACTGAAACTCCCCACCGGGGGCCTTGAAAGGCATGTAGAAGCGCACCGGCAGGCTACAGCCATCCAGCTCAAACTCGCGTTCCAGAAAAGCCGCGTCGTCCATCCGCCCCTCCATCGAGCCGGGTCTGACACGACATGCACGCGGCGCCAACCTTTATGAGTTCACGACCTAGGGAAAGAAACGGCCTCACTGGCATCCTCGTCCGTAAAACCGCGTTCCGCACGATTGTGCGGCGTCGCGTCACTGGTCCAACTCCGAAGCTGCGGCTCATCGCGCTGCAAAGCGATCCAGAGGCTTTCGCTGAGATCACCAACCATGTGCGTCACTTCACGGATGCGGCTCCACCCCGAACTGACTCTGTCGATGGCGTTCCCTTCGCCTTCAGCGCGACGAATGATGCGCTGGATCGCTATCGATTCTGCCAAAATCAGGCCCTCCAATGGAGTGCGGACCCTAAATGTGTTGGCGGCTGAGGGGAACCAACATCAAGCCAGAATTTGTCCACGCCGCCTAGGCGAAGGCGGCCGATACCTTGAGTTGCTGATAGGCTTCGATCACGCGCTGCAACATCGCTTCGTGGCTGCGATCTCCGCCATTGCGATCGGGATGATATTTGCGCACCAGTTCCGAATAGCGCCGCCGCAGCGCGCCGCGATCGGCGTCGATGTCCAGCGCGAGCGTCCTGAGCGCCTCGCGATCGCGCCCGGTCAAGGGCCGGCCGTCCTTGCGCCCCGCCGGCACCGCATCGCGCCATCGCGCGCCGATCGCGTCGAGCGGATCGGAAAAATCGGCCCATCGCGGCGGCCGATCCGCACCGCCGGTGGCGTTGAACGCGCGCGTCTCACGCTCCCAACCGGCAAAGGGGCGCTGCGCCTCATGGATCTCGTCGGGGCTCATCCCGCTGAAATAATTATATCCCGCGTTGAACGCGCGGACATGGTCGAGACACAGCCAGCGAAACGCGCGCGGGCCGTCGCCCTCGCCCGCGCCGCCCGGCATCGGCGCGCGAAACTCGCCCGGTTCGCGGCAGCCCGGCTCGGCGCACAGCCTTCCGTCCGCCTCCACGCGGCCGTGGAAGCGGGAATGCGGTCGATCCTTTCGCGGTTCGCGGGCCATGGTTCTCCGGCGCAAAAACCGCTTATATAGGGGCCATGACCGATCGCGCCACCGGCCCCGTCGCCCGTGAAATCCAGTCCCGACTTATGGCGGCACTCGCCCCGTCACAGCTGGACGTCGTCAACGACAGCGCCCGGCATCGCGGCCATATGGGCGACGATGGCAGCGGCGAATCGCATTTCACCGTGGTGATCGAAAGCGCGATGTTTGCCGGCAAGTCACGCCTCGACCGCCAGCGGATGGTCAATCGCGCGCTCGGCGACCTGATGACCGATCGCGTCCATGCGATGGCGATTCGCGCCACCGCGCCGGGAGAGCGATGAGCAGTCGCGCGCCCCGCCCGGCCGCGCGCATCCTGCTGACCGATCCGGCGGGGCGGGTATTGATGTTCCGGTTCACGCCCGACGACCGCCCGCCCTTCTGGTGTACGCCGGGCGGCGCGCTCGATCCGGGGGAAAGCTACGAAGCGGCGGCGCGGCGCGAACTGCGCGAGGAAACCGGCCTCGATCTCGACTGCGGTCCCCAGGTGGCGCGACGCGTCGTCGATTTCGTGACGATCGAGGGCGTACCGGTCACCGCCGACGAACGCTATTTCGCGGTCACCACCCAGACGACCGATATCGCGAGCGCCGGTCATACCGCGCTCGAACGGCGCGTGATGCGCAGCTGGCGCTGGTTCGATCCCGCCGCGCTCGCCGCGCAGGACGAACCCTATTTCCCCGAAGACCTGATCGACCTGCTGCTCGCGAATGGAGGTGGCCATGGAATATGACGACCTTGTGATCCAGACGATTGCGCCGACCACCCACGATCTGGGCGGGTTCAAGGTGCATCGCACCCTGCCCTCTCGCCCGCGCACGATGGTCGGCCCGTTCATCTTCTTCGATCAGATGGGGCCGGCGCATCTCGACATTGGCCAGGGGATCGACGTGCGCCCCCATCCGCACATCAATCTCGCCACCGTGACCTATCTGTTCGCCGGCGCGATTGACCATCGCGACAGCCTCGGCACGATGGCGACGATCGAGCCGGGGGCGGTCAATCTGATGACCGCCGGCAAGGGGATCGCCCATTCCGAGCGATCGCCGCAGATTCAGCGCGACATCGGCCCCGAACTGTCGGGGATCCAGACCTGGCTCGCGCTTCCCGAAACCTTCGAGGAGATCGACCCGGCATTCGAACATGTCGGCGCGATCGAGCTGCCGGTCGTCGAAAGCGGCGGCGCGCGGGCGCGCGTCATCATGGGATCGCTCTGGGGCGTCAGCGCGCCGACCACCACCTATGCCGCTACCATCTACGCCGATATCGCATTGTCGCCCGGCGGCAGCGTCCCGATCGACGGCGAAGCGGATGAACGCGCCGTCTATGTCGCGATGGGGCGGGCAGACCTTGACGGGATCGAACTCGAACCACAGACGCTCTACGTGTTGCGCCCCGGCATCGCGGCGCGCCTGCATTCGGCGTCCGGCGCACGCGTCATGCTGTGTGGGGGTGAAGCCTTCGCGACACCGCGCCACGTCTGGTGGAACTTCGTGTCGTCCAGCCGCGATCGCATCCATCAGGCCAGGGAGGACTGGAAAGCGGGGCGCTTTCCGATCGTGCCGGGCGACGAAGCCGAGTTCATCCCGCTGCCGGAAGTGCCAAAGACGGTGAGCTATCCCTGAAAGGGGCTTGAAGCCCCGCCGACGATGCAACAAACCGCATATTCGAAAAATTGCGGAGAGATGGCATGGCGGATTTCGAACTTCAGCGCGTTGCGCTTTCCACCGGGGTCGAACTCGACGTCGCGACCGCGGGCGACCCGGCCGCGCCGGCGATCGTGCTGCTCCACGGCTTTCCCGAATCGCACCGCACCTGGCGGCATCAGATCCCGGTGCTCGCCGACCGCTTCTTCGTAATCGCGCCGGATCAGCGCGGCTTTGCCCGCTCGTCCAAGCCCGAGGGGGTCGCCAGCTATTCGCCGGACAAGCCGGTCGGCGACCTGCTCGCGCTCGCCACCCATTTCGGCAAGGACCGGTTCACGCTGGTCGGCCATGACTGGGGCGGCGCGATCGCCTGGATGGCGGCATTGCAGCACCCGGACCGGGTAGAGCGGCTGATCATCGTCAATGCCCCGCATCCGTTCGTGTTTCAGAAATCGCTGTTCGACGACATGGCCCAGCGCGCCGCGAGCCAATATATGCGCGCGTTCCGTGATCCCGGCATGGAGGCGGGCATCGCCGCGATGGGGATCGGCACGTTTTTCGACAAGAGCTTCGCCAGGCATGTCGATCCCGCCCTGATCGCCGGCGAGCGCGCCGCGTATCTGGACGAATGGGGCCAGCCCGGCGCGATGACCGCGATGCTCAACTGGTATCGCGCCAGCGCGGTGATCGTCCCGGCGATGGACGAAAGTCCGGAACGCCCGGCGTTTCTGGACGCCCCCTTCCCGCCCCTGCGCATGCCGGTGCTCGTCATCTGGGGAACGGGCGATCAGGCGCTGCTCCCGGTCCAGCTCGACGGACTCGACGCGCTTATCCCCGACCTCAAGGTGGTGAGGATCGACGCCGGCCATTTCGTGCCATGGGAAAAGCCGGATGCGGTGACCGGCGCGATGCTCGACTGGCTAGGCTGAACGCGCGCGGTGACGCCGCATTCCCGGCCGCTTCGTCACCGCCGGATCGGCGAGCAGGCGCGCATAGTCCGCGCTTTCCATCGCGACCAGCGCGATCCGCCCGTCCGTATCGTGATGAATGCCCCAGCCGAACTGCTTGACCAGCGGCGAGGCCCGCAGACACGCCCGCGGCGTGGCGAAAAACGCGGCCCGATCCACCTCGCCGCCACGCGCGCGATGCGCCGCGTGCAGCAGGTCGTCGCTCGTCATCGCATAGGGGCGCCCGGCAAGCAGCGCATATTGCACCGCCGCGACCGATCCCGGCTTTTCCGGCACCCGCGCGGTGTCGGTCGGCGTGTCGCCCGAAACGGTGACCAGCAGGTCGCGATCGTTGGTCGTCGTCATGCCAGCCACTCGATCCAGGCGCCATGGGGGTGTGCATAGGCCAGCGTGTGCGGTTCGCCGCCGTCCGGCCAGTAACGCAAGGTCAGCTCGTGCCGGAACGTCGCGCGGTTCGCCTCCACCGTAACCCATGCGAGCGGGCGTTCCGCACGCGCCGCCGCACCCGCGCGCGCCATCGCGGCGGTGATCCGCGCCTGTCGCTCCGCGCCCAGATACTGCCAGACGATCGTGTGCATCAACACGCGCGTCGTTCCGGCCGGCTGGGGCCGGGCGAGCGCCGCCGCGACGAACATGTCGGCATCCGCCTCCACCAGATCGGGCTTCGCCACGCGCGCGGCAGCGGCCGCCGCATCAAGGCGCGCGAATCGCTCGCGATGCTCCGGCCACACATATGCCTTGAGCCGCAGCAGCTGCGCCGGATCGGTCAGATCGACCGGCGCGACATCGCATCCGCGCACCGATTCGAACGCGATGTCGCCGCCCGGCGGCGGCGTCCCGCGCCATTCCGGGGCCAACCGCATCGCCGCGTCCGCCGGTCCGATCGTCACGCCACCCAGATCGTAGCGATAGCGGTCGAGCATCAGGTTGATCCCCGCGCTCGACCCGATTTCGATACATTCGAACCGCGCCGGCAACCCGCGATCGGCGAGCCACAGCAGCGCCGCGATATAGTTGGACGATCGCCCTGCCTCATTGGTCTGCGGCGGCCCGTCGAGCCAGGGCAGCAGCTCCGCATCGTGCCGCGCGATCGCATCGGCGACGCGCGCGTCGGCATCCGCCATCGCCGCAGCCTTTCCCGCATAGAGCGGCGCCAGCGCGGGCGCTTTTCCCGAAAGCGTCAGCGCATGCAGGCCCGCCGCCGCCCGCAGCGGCAGCGCATCCGCCATCGACTTGCCCGGCCAGGCGCGCAGCGTCGCGACGAACGCGCCGGGACCGTCGAACGCGTGCAGGATCGCCTCGACCACCCGCGCGGTGATCGGGGCGCCGTTCGCACGGCAATATGCGACCTGGTTGGCGAATGCCGCGCGCGGGTCGTCAATCTCCATCGCATGCGTCATCGGCACATTCCTCCCGCCCCTTGTTGCGCCTGCCCGCCCCCCCAAGTAAAGGCGCGCAGCCCATGACGCGCGAACCGATCATCCTGGCCGTTCCCAAGGGCCGAATCCTCGACGAGGCGCTGCCGCTGCTGGCACGCGCCGGGATCGTGCCGGAAGCGGCATTTTCCGACCCGGGATCGCGCGCGCTGCGCTTTGCCACCAACCGGCCCGACATCGACCTGATCCGCGTGCGCGCGTTCGATGTCGCCACCTTCGTCGCGCACGGCGCGGCACAGCTTGGCATCGTCGGGTCCGACGTGCTGGGCGAATTCGCCTATTCCGAACTTTATGCGCCGGTCGATCTGGGCATCGGCCATTGCCGCCTGTCGGTCGCCGAGCCCGCCGACCTTGCCGCGACCGACGATCCGCGCGGCTGGAGCCATGTTCGCGTCGCGACCAAATACCCCCACCTCACCCGCCGGCATTTCGAGGCGCGCGGCGTGCAGGCGGAGTGCGTGAAGCTCAACGGCGCGATGGAGCTGGCGCCCAAACTCGGCCTTGCCCCGCGCATCGTCGATCTCGTCAGTTCGGGCCGCACGCTCAAGGAAAACGGGCTGGTAGAGGTCGAAACGATCATGGCGATCACCAGCCGCCTGATCGTCAACCGCGCCGCGTTCAAGACCCGGGGCGAGGTCGTGCCGCTGGTCGATGCGTTCCGTCGCGCGGTCGAGGAGGTCGCGGCATGATCCGCCTCTCCACCTCCGATCCCGGCTTCACCCGCGCGTTCCGCGACCTGGTCGATGCCCGGCGAGAGGCCGATGCCGATGTCGCACGCGACGTGCGCACGATCGTCGCGAGCGTCCGCGACGAAGGCGATGCCGCGTTGCGGGCATTCACCCGGAAGTTCGATCGCCATGACCTGAACGAGACCGGCTGGCGCATCGAAAAGGCGGATTGCGCGGCCGCGCTCGACCAGCTCGACCCGAAGCTGCGCGACGCGCTGCGGCTCGCGGCCGACCGCATCACCGCCTATCACGAACATCAGCGTCCGGCGGATAGCGACACGACCGACCAGGCCGGCGTGCGCACCGGCGCGCGCTGGCAGGCGGTGGAGGCCGCCGGCATCTACGTCCCCGGGGGCCGCGCCGCCTATCCCAGCTCGGTGCTGATGAACGCCATTCCAGCGCGGGTCGCTGGGGTCGATCGGCTGGTGATGGTCACCCCGACCCCGAATGGGGAGGTCAATCCGCTCGTCCTGGCCGCCGCCGAAATCGCCGGCGTGGATGAAATCTGGCGCATCGGCGGAGCGCAGGCGATCGCCGCGCTCGCCTATGGCACCGGCCGCATCGCCGCGGTCGATGTCGTCACCGGTCCGGGTAATGCCTGGGTCGCAGAGGCCAAGCGCCAGCTGTACGGCGTGGTCGGCATCGACATGGTAGCCGGACCCAGCGAGATCGTCGTCGTCGCCGATGGTCGCAACGATCCCGAATGGATCGCCGCCGACCTGCTCAGCCAGGCCGAGCACGATCCCACCAGCCAGTCGATCCTGCTCACCGACAGCGCGGTATTCGCAGGAAAGGTGGCCGACGCAGTCGATCGCCAGATCGGCGCGCTCACCACCCGCGACACCGCACGGCGCAGCTGGGACGCGAACGGCGCGATCATCCTCACCGGCTCGCTGGACGAGGCGATCCCGCTGGTCAACCGGCTGGCGCCCGAGCACCTTGAGCTCGCGGTCGATGATCCCGAGGCGCTGTTCGCGCGAGTCCGTCACGCCGGATCGGTCTTTCTCGGCCGCATGACGCCCGAGGCGATCGGCGATTACGTCGCCGGCCCCAACCACGTTCTCCCCACCGGCCGCCGCGCACGTTTCGCCAGCGGCCTTTCCGTCCTCGATTTCATGAAGCGCACCAGCTTCCTGGCGCTCGACGATGCCGGCCTTGCCGCCATCGGCCCTGCGGCGGTGGCGCTGGCGGAGGCCGAAGGCCTGCCCGCGCACGCGAAATCGGTGGCGCTTCGTTTAGGAACCGATTGATGCCCAGCCCGACCGCAAAGACCCGATCGAAGGCGCGCGCCGCCGCGCGGCTCGCCGCCGTCCAGGCGCTCTACCAGCAGGAAATGGAGAAGACGCCCCTTCCCCAGCTGCTGACCGAGTTTCACCACCACCGCCTGGGCGCGACGATCGAGGATGTCGAATATGCCGACGCCGATCCGACCTTCTTCGACGACATCGTCAAGGGCGTCGATGCCCGCCGGGAAGAGATCGACGCGCTGATCGCCGCAAAACTGTCGGACGACTGGAATTTCGACCGGCTCGACCGGCCGATGCGCCAGATTCTGCGCGCCGGCACCTATGAGCTGCTCGCGCGCAAGGACGTGCCGACCGGCGCCGCGATCAGCGAATATCTCGACGTCACCGACGCCTTTTACGACCGCCGCGAAAAGGGGTTCGTCAACGGCCTGCTCGACGCGATCGCCAAACAGGTCCGCAGCTAGGCCCGCGCGGGCGCTACTTCGCCTTCCAGCCCTCTGGCGTCATATTCCTGACGCGGCCGAGCGCCGGCGGATCGATCGTCTTTCCGCCGCCGAAATACGCGACCAGCGCGTCGAGATCGACCATCCCGCCCGCGACGATCCGCCCCTTGGTCAGCGTCGAGAAGCCATCGCCGCCGCCGCCCAGAAAAGTGCTGAGCGCGACGCGATAAGTGGCGTCGTCGCGCAGCGGCTGTCCCGCCACCATCGGCGCGATGATCCGCTGCCCCTCCGGCTTCGACTGGTCGAAGCTGTAGGTCAGTCCGGAGGTGAACAACACCTTCGGCCCGTCGATATTGCTGAACTGCTGTTCCAGCACCGCGCGCAGCTGCGCGCCGGTGAATTCCATCACCTGCAAATTGTTGCCGAACGGCTGAACGGCATACAGGTCGCCATAGGTGACCGTGCCGTCGGGATCTGGGGTCAGCGACGCACGAAGCCCGCCCGGGTTCATCAGCGAAAGCTGCGCGCCGTCCTTGCGGGTCGCGGCCAGCTGCGCATCGGCGACGAGCAGGCCCAGCGGCGATTCGCGGATTTCGCTATCCTCGTCCCGGTCGATCGCCGCCGACGCGCGTCCGACGACCTTGTTCGCCATCGGCCCCGCCGCCTTCACATAACGGGCGACCAGGGCGGCAACCGCCGGATCGGCCGGCACCGTCGGGAAGGCGGCGACCGGCTTGATCGGCCCGGCGGCGCTCAGATTGCCGTCGCCCTGTACCACCACCTGCCGCGCGCTCTTTGCCATCAGCTTTTTCGTCACCGGGTCGAACGTCAACGTGATGTCGGTCAGGAACGGCCCGTAATTGCCGGCGCTGGTCAGCAATACCGGGCGGGCCGCGTCCCCCTTCGGCATCTCGCACACATAGGCGCGGTGGGTATGGCCCGACACCACCAGATCGATCGCCGGGTCGAGCCGGTTGACGATATCGACGATCGGCCCGGACAGGCCGTCGCATTTTTCCGGCTGATCGGTGCGGGCCGGATAGCCGCCTTCATGCACCAGCACGACGATCGCGTCCGCGCCCTGTGCCTTCAGCGCCGGGACCAGCCGGTTCGCCGTTTCCGCCTCGTCCGCGAAGCTGTAGCCCTTGATCCCCGCCGGATCGACATAGGTGGCGGTCATCCGGGTGGTCAGGCCGATAAAGCCGATCGTGATCGCGTTCTTGCCCGTGCCGAACCGCTTGATCGTGGTGCCGGGAAGCAGGCTCGACCCGTCCGCGCGAACCGTGTTGCCCGACAGATAGGTATAGGCCGCGCCCTTGAACGGCTCCAGCTGGCATGGCTGGCGATTGGTCAGCTTTTCGCAGCCGCCCTTTTGCAGGCGCAGCAGTTCGGCGGTGCCGCGATCGAATTCATGGTTGCCGGTCGAGGTGATTTCGAGCCCGATCATGTTCATCGCGGTGACCGTCGGTTCGTCGAGGAACAATGACGAGGGCAGCGGGCTGGCGCTGGTCAGGTCGCCGGCCGCGACCACGACGCTGTATTTCGCCTGCGCCTTCAAGCGCTTGACCACCGTGGCGAAATAGGCGGCGCCGCCGGCCGGGACCTTCACCACGGTGCCATCGGCGGTCTGGACGTCCACCGGCCGCCCCGGCACCTCCAGATTGCCGTGAAAATCGTTGAACGCGATCACCTTGACGGTGACCGGCCCCCCATCGGTCCCCGCGACGCGCTGTTGCGCGCACCCCGCGAGCGCGAGGGCGGTCAGCAAAAGGGTCAGACGCTTCATCGACTTGGCTCCCGATTCGGACGGAGCAGCGATATCAGCGTCGCGTTCAGCCGTCACCGACGCGTTCGATGTCCGCACCGACCGCCTGTAGCTTTTCCTCAAGCCGCTCATAGCCGCGATCGAGGTGATAGACGCGGCTGACCTGGGTTTCCCCGTCGGCGATCAGCCCGGCCAGGATCAGGCTCATCGATGCGCGCAGATCGGTCGCCATGACCGGCGCGCCGACCAGGCCGGGGACGCCGCGCACCACGGCGGTGCGCCCGCTCACGGTGATGTCCGCGCCCATGCGCGCCAGTTCGGGAACGTGCATATAGCGGTTTTCGAAGATCGTTTCGGTCAGCACGCTCGCGCCCTCGGCCTTGCAGAGCATCGCCATGAACTGCGCCTGCATGTCGGTGGCAAAGCCGGGATAGGGCGCGGTGGACAGCGTCAGCGGACGCAGCGGCCCATCCGCGGCGATCCGCACCCCGTCCTTCTTTTCCTCGACCGTCACGCCCGCCTCCACGAGCGCGTCCAGCGTCGCGCGCATGTCGCCGGCGCACGCACCCGCCAGCAGGACGTCGCCGCCGGTGATCGCCGCCGCGCACGCATAGCTGCCGGCCTCGATCCGGTCCGGCATCACCTTGTAGGTGGCGCCGTGCAGCCGCTCGCGACCTTCGATGGTCAGCGTCTCGCTGCCGATCCCGTCGATCGACGCTCCCATCGCGACCAGCAGATTGCACAGATCGACGATCTCCGGCTCACGCGCGGCGTTTTCCAGCACCGTCGTCCCCCTGGCCGTCGCCGCCGCCATCAGCGCATTTTCGGTCGCGCCGACCGACACCACCGGAAAACGGTATCTGCCGCCGGCGAGTCGTCCACCCGGCGCCGTCGCCTTTACATAGCCGGCGGCCAGTTCGATCTCCGCCCCCATCGCCTCCAGCGCCTTGAGGTGCAGGTCGATCGGGCGATTGCCGATCGCACAGCCGCCGGGCAGCGACACCGTCGCCTCCCCCGCCCGCCCCAGCAGCGGCCCGAGCACCAGGATCGACGCGCGCATCTTGCGCACGATGTCATAGGGCGCGACGGTGGAGGTGAGGCGCGAGGCACGCACCGTCATCACCCGGCCGAAATCGGTCGGTCGCGTTCCTTCGATTGCGGTCGATGCGCCCAGTTCGTTGAGCAGATGGCCGAAACCATCGGCGTCCGCGAGTCGAGGCAGGTTGCGTAGCGTCAGCGGTTCATCGGTCAGTAACGCGCAGGGCATCAAGGTGAGCGCCGCGTTCTTGGCTCCGGAAATCGCGATCTTGCCGGAAAGACGATTGCCGCCACGGATGAGGATACGGTCCATCGGGCGCTTCTAGCGCCTCGAAAATCGCACGCAAGCTGCCGCTCGGGCCGCCCGCATTGATCGATTTTAATGCATTGAAATCGCATGACTGCTTTGCAAGCACCCAGCAGGGGGAAAGTACCAAGTGTCAGGTAGTTGTTTCGCGGAGGTTCTCGGCGAACTGATCGAGTTGACGTCGACCGAACGGTCGGCGCTCGAGCAGCTTGAGGAGCGTCAGCGTCACATCCGTCGCGGCGCGATCCTTCAGCGCGAGAATGAACCGGGCGACGAACTCTACATCCTCCGCAAGGGGCTGATGATGAGCTATGTGCTGCTCGACGATGGCAGCCGGCAGATCCTGCGCTTCCTGTTCCCCGGCGACATGCTGGGAGTTTCGACGATCATCTATCGCGAATCGCCCGAAACGCTGTGTGCGCTTTCCGATTGCGTGGTCTGTCCGTTCGATCGCAACGCGTTCGCGCAGCTGCTCACCGCGCATCCCCGCCTGTCGGCGCTGATCCTCGTCTTCAGCCAGATCGAGCGGGTCGCACTGACCGATCGGCTCGCCGCGCTCGGCCGAACCTCGGCAAAGGCCCGGGTGGCGGCACTGCTGCTCGACCTGCGCAACCGCCTGCGCTCCACCGACAAGTCGATCGACAAGGTCTTCGCGCTCGGCCTGACCCAGGAAGAGATTGGCGACGCGACCGGCCTGACCGCCGTTCACGTCAACCGCATGCTGCGGCAGCTGGAAGAGGAAAAGCTGATCGCGCGCGAATCGGGCCGGGTCACGCTGATCGACGCCCGGGCGCTCGCCCGCGCCGCCAATTATGTGAACCGCTACGAAAGCCTCGATCTCAGCTGGCTTCCCGCGCCCCGTTGATCCTGTCGCCGGCTGGCCCGGCTACCGGGCAGACCGGACGGAATTATCGCGCCGCTACGCCTTTTCGAGCGTGCATTGCAGCGGATGCTGATTCTGGCGGGCGAAATCGATCACCTGCGCGACCTTGGTCTCGGCCACTTCGTAGCTGAACACCCCGCACACGCCGACGCCGCGCTGATGGACGTGCAGCATCACCTGCGTCGCCTCCTCCATGTCCATCTTGAAGAAACGCTGGAGCACCAGCACGACGAATTCCATCGGCGTATAATCGTCGTTCAGCATCAGCACCCGATAGGGCGTGGGCTTCTTCGTCTTGGCGCGGGTCCGCGTGGCGACCCCGGTGGCCGATCCGCCATCGTCGTCGCGGTCGGGATCGTCGGCCATCAGGGTGAAGGGGGTCAGCTCTGTCATGAGGGCTTCAAAAATATGACGACACCCGGTTCGGGGCAAGGGCGCTAACCGCGTTTTCGCCGGCCGGACACAACAAAAAGGGCGGCCGCAGACGCGACCGCCCTCGATCCTGTCGGATCCGGCAAAGGTTCAGGCCGCGGCCTTGACCTTGTCCATCGCCACCGCGAAGCGGCTCGACACCGGCTGCGCGGCATCGCCGGCGAGCTTGATCATCGCTTCGGTGTTCTTCGACGTCTCGGCGACGACCGCGTCGAACGAGCTGCGCAGATAGTCGCTTTGCAGCTTGAAGAAATCGGCCGGCGACTTCACGGCGGCCAGGCTCTTCATCGCGGCGGTCGCGCTCTCGAACGACTTGCGGCTATATTCCGCAGCGTCCTGGCCGATCGTCTCGAGGCCCTTGGCGGCGATCTTGCCGCTTTCGACCAGCGCTTCGACATTGCCCTTCGCGAAATCGGTCATTTCACCGACCAGCTTGGTGTTCTTTTCGACCGCGGCCTTCGCACGATCGTTCATATCGGCGAACATCGCCTGAGTCTTTTCGATGGCTTCCATGAGTTCAGTTCCCTTGGCTACAGTTTCCGCCATCTCAGGGGCGGTATCCTCAATGATCTTCCGGGCCGGCGCGGCGGCTGGCGCCGCCGTCTCGGCGACCTCTTCCGCTATGGGGGCCGCGACGACCGGCTCGACCACGGTTTCGACGGTTTCGACAGCCGCCTCCGCCGCCTTCGCAGCCGGTTCGGCCACGACGGACTTCACCGGTTCGACGCTCGCCGCTTCCGTCACCGCAGGCGAAGTCGCCTTCGGCTTGGACGCTGTCGTCTTCCTGACCGGCTTCTTGCCGGCACGTGGAGCCTTGCTGGCCATTGCACATTCCCGAATTGGCTGTTGCAATGCAGCATATAGCTTTCGGACATGAAGGTTTCAAGTCGATTTTTGTGCAGCGCACAATAAATTTACCGGGTCCGGACGTACAGCCCCGGCGCATCCCCAAGCCCCTTATTATCCTTGGGTTTTCGCGCGCCCTTTGCCGGGGTGCGTGCGCCATCCACCCCCTCGATCCAGCCGATCCAGTCCGGCCACCAGCTTCCCTTGACCTCGGTTGCGCCCGCAACAAAGTCCTCGAGCGTGCGGGCCGGCTTCGCGTTGATCCAGTGCTGGTACTTGCCGGCGGCCGGCGGGTTCACCACCCCGGCGATATGGCCCGACCCGGCCAGAACGAAGCGCAGCGGCCCCGCCAGATGCTCGGTCAGCTTCCACACGCTGGCCGGCGGCGCGATATGATCCTCGCGCCCGGCCTGGACATAAGCCGGCGTCGTCACCTTGCCCAGGTCGATCGGGGTCCCGCCCACCGACAATGCGCCGGGCTGGACCAGCAGATTGTCGCGGTACAGGTCCGACAGATAGGCGGCATGCCATTTCGCCGGCAGGTTGGTGACGTCCGAATTCCAGTGGAGCAGATCGAACGGCGCGTAATCGTCGCCAAGCAGGTAATTGCTCGTCACATAGTTCCAGATCAGGTCGCGTCCGCGCAGCAGGTTGAACGTCGCCGCCATGTACCGGCCGTCCAGAAACCCGTCGGTGGTGAGCGAGCCGATCAGGGCGAGCTGTTCGTCATCGACGAACACGTTGAGGTCGCCCGCCTCGCTGAAATCGACCTGCGCGGTAAAGAAGGTCGCGCTCTTCACCCGCTCCTGCTGCCCCCGCGCCGCGAGCACCGCCAGCGTCGCCGCAAGCGTCGTTCCGGCCACGCAATAGCCGATGCTGTGGACCGACTCGACGCCCAGCAGGTCGCGCACCGTGTCGATCGCATCGATCTGCCCGCGCTCGACATAATCGTCCCAGACGACATCCGCCATCGACGCGTCGGCGGATTTCCACGACACCACGAAAACGGTCAGCCCCTGATCGACCGCCCAGCGGATGAAGCTCTTCTCGGGCGTCAGATCGAGGATGTAGAAGCGATTGATCCAGGGCGGAAAGATCACCAGCGGCGTTTCGAACACGGTTTCGGTGGTGGGGCTGTACTGGATGAGTTCGTACAGCGCCGTGCGCTTGACCACCTTGCCCGGGGTGGTCGCGATATTGCGCCCGAGTTCGAACGCGCCCTCCGAGGTCTGCGTCAACTGCCCTTTCGACAGGTCGTTGAGCATATGGGAGAGTCCCTTGATCAGGTTCTCCCCCCCTGTTTCGATCGTCCGCTCGAGCACCTGGGGATTGGTCGCGGGAAAGTTCGACGGACTCATCGCGTCGATGAATCCGCGCGTCGCGAAGCGGAGTTGCTCCTTCTGCTTCGGGGTCAGCCCGTCGATCTGCTCGACCCCGGCCAGCAGGTGGCTCGACAGCGTGAAATAGCTTTGGCGGATAAAGTCGAAGATCGGCTGTTCGCGCCATTGCGGCGCCTTGAACCGGCGGTCCCGCGTCTGGTCGGGGCTTTCATCGGCGGGCGGGGCCGATGCCGGATCGATGAACCGTTGCCACAGGCGCATCGTGTCGCCCCAGAAATCCGCCTGCGCCCGCACCATCGCGGTGGGATCGAACGTCGCCGCCGGCATCGACGGCACCTGACCGGCCAGATCCAGCCCATGTTCCATCATCATCTGCTGCGCGCGGCCCAGGACCCAGGTCCAGTGCTGCAATCCTTCGAGCGTCGGCGCGTCCGTCGCCGCACCGTCGCCTGCCGCTGCATGCGCGGTGCGCGCCTGCGGCTCGGCATTCGTCTCGTCGGGCTTTTCGGTTTTCTTCGCGCGCGGCTGGCGGGGCTTGGTCGCCCTGGCCGATACCGGGCGCGGCTTGGCGTTCTTTGGCGCCGCCTGCTTTTTCTTGTCGCTCGCCACGCGCCTCTCCTCTGGTTTGCTGGCCCGGCCCCTGTATAACGGGCATGCGCGATCCGCGCGACCGCCCCTGGAGCCTTTCGAGCGAGAGATGTCCGAAGAATTTTACCGCATCAAGCGACTGCCGCCCTATGTCATCGCCGAAGTCAACGCGATGCGCGCAGCGGCACGCGCGGGCGGGGAGGACATTATCGATCTGGGCATGGGCAATCCCGACCTGCCGCCCCCCGCGCATGTGATCGACAAATTGTGCGAAGTCGCGCGCAAACCGTCGGCGCATGGCTATTCGCAGTCCAAGGGGATTCCCGGGCTGCGGCGCGCCCAGGCCAATTATTACGCCCGCAGGTTCGGAGTCGATATCGATCCGGAGAGCGAGGTCGTGGTGACCATGGGGTCGAAGGAGGGGCTGGCCAGCCTCGCCACCGCGATCACCGCACCGGGCGATGTCGTGCTGGCGCCGAACCCGTCCTATCCGATCCATACCTTCGGCTTCATCATCGCCGGCGCCACGATCCGCGCGGTCCCGACCACGCCCGACGACGCCTATTTCGAAAGCCTGGAGCGGGCGATGAACTTCACCGTTCCGCGGCCCAGCATCCTGGTGGTCAACTATCCGTCCAATCCGACGGCGGAGACGGTCGATCTTGCCTTTTACGAGCGGCTGGTCGCGTGGGCGCGTGACAATCGGGTGTGGATCATTTCCGATCTGGCCTATTCCGAACTCTATTATGACGGCAAGCCGACCCCCTCGATCCTCCAGGTCAAGGGTGCGAAGGACGTCGCCATCGAATTCACCAGCCTCAGCAAGACCTATTCGATGGCCGGCTGGCGGATGGGGTTCGCGGTGGGCAACAAGACGCTGATCGCGGCGATGACGCGGGTGAAATCCTATCTCGACTATGGCGCCTTCACGCCGATTCAGGCGGCCGCGTGCGCCGCGCTCAACGGACCCCAGGACATCGTCGATTCCAATCGCGAACTCTATCACAAGCGGCGCGACGTGCTGGTCGAGAGCTTCGGGCGGTCGGGATGGGAAATCCCAAGCCCCGCCGCGTCGATGTTCGCCTGGGCGCCCCTGCCCCCGGCGCTCGCCCATCTCGGCAGCCTCGAATTCTCGAAACAGCTGCTCACCCATGCCAAGGTCGCGGTCGCGCCGGGCGTCGGCTATGGCGAAAATGGCGAAGGCTATGTGCGCATCGCCATGGTCGAGAACGAACAGCGGCTGCGCCAGGCAGCGCGCAATGTGAAACGGTATCTGCAATCGATGGGCGTCAACACCCCGGCGAAATCCGCCTGATCGGGCGCAACCCGCGGGAATCACGGAAAAGGGTTTGAAAACGCGGCGTTAACCGTTGTTTCCCTATCAAGCCGGGATGGCGTCCATTACGCTCCCCCAGCGCAAGATCCCGATCATCGCGACCGTCGCGATCAGCTATTTCGTGCTCGCGCTCGGAGCGATCTGGCTGACGCGTCTCAGCAACAATGTCGCACTGTTGTGGTTGGCGAACGCGCCGTTGATCGTCGCCTTCTGCACCCGCCCGCGCCGGGAACATCTTGCGCTCGCGCTGAGCTGCATGGCGGCATCGTGGAGCGCGACCACCGCGATCTCTCCCTATGCGCCGATCGCGGCGATGTTCATGGTCCTCAACGTCGCGGAGGCGTGGCTCACCTTCGCCCTGCTCCGCCGGTTCGGACACGGGCGACGCCCGCTGACCAGCTTCGCATCGATCGCGCCCTTCGTCGCGGCCGCCGGCCTGCTGGCGCCGGGGATAGTCGGCGCATTCACCGCGACCGGGCTGTGGCTGTTCCAGGGCGCAGCGCCCGGCTTCACCTATCTGAACTGGCTCGTCGGCCACGGGCTGGGCGCGGTGATCGGGATGCCCGTCGCGCTGCTCCTGCTTGGCGACCGCCAGTATCGCGAAGGGCTGAACCGCGAGCGGGTCGGGCTGTTCCTGCTCGTCACCGGCGCGATGGTCGGGGTCGTCGTCGCGACCTTCTATCAGGACAGGCTCTCGCTGCTGTTCCTGCCGATCCTGCCGATCGTCGTCGCGACCACCCTGTTCCGGTTTGCCGGCGCCGCCGTCGCGGTGTTCGCGACCGCCGTCATCGGCGCACTGTTCACCCTTGCCGGCCACGGCCCCGTCCACCTGGTGCAGGGCAGCGACGCATTTCAGCTGCAATTCTTCCAATTCTATCTCGGCACGGTGTTTCTGACCGCGCTGCCCTTTGCGACGATGATGGCCGAGAATCGCCGACTGACCGAAACGCTCGCCGCGAGCGAGGCGCGTCACCGGTTGATCACCGAACATGCCTCGGACGCGATGATGGCGCTCGACCCCGACGGAACCGTGCGATTCGCCTCCCCCTCCGTGCTCGAAGTCACCGGTTTCGTGCCGTCGGCGCTCGTCGGCGAAGACGCGCTGACGCTGGTCGCGCCGGAGGACCGCGCGCGCGTCGCCGCCGTCCATCGCGCCGCGCTGGCGAACCCCGACAGCTCGCACCGGATCGACTATCGTGGCGTCACGCCGGGCGGAACCGGGCGCTGGTTCGAAACCACAACGCGCGCCGTCTCGGGTCCCGATGGCGCGATCGCCACCGTTGTCAACGTCGTTCGCGATCTCAGCCAGTACAAGGCGCGCGAAGCGGATCTGGAGCGCCAGGCATCGACCGATCCGATGACTGGCCTGCTCAACCGCCGCGCCTTTCAGGGGCGGCTCGCCGGACTGGTCCGCAGCGATCGAGGGACGAGCGGGGTGCTCGCGCTTCTCGACCTGGATCATTTCAAGGCGGTCAACGATCGCTGGGGGCATCCCGCCGGGGACGCCGCGCTGCTCGCCTTTTCGGATGTCCTGCGCGATTGCGTGCGCGCGCAGGACGTCATCTCGCGCCTCGGCGGCGAGGAGTTCGCTATCCTGTTCCCCGACCTCCATCCCGCCGCCGCCAGCGCGGCGTGCGAGCGGGTTCGGAGCGCGGTCGCGGCGATGAGCGTCGTGACGCCAGCGGGCGCGTTCTCGATCACGGTGAGCATCGGCATCGCCCTGATCGCGCCCGACGCCTCGCCGGAGGCAATTCTGCGTCAGGCCGATGCGGCGCTCTATCGGGCGAAAGCGGCGGGGCGCAACCGCGTGACGGTCGCCGCCGCCGTATAATGGATCACTGAGCGGCGCGCGGCGCCGCGTCTGCCGCGTCGCCCACCACATCCTCGGGCAGCGACCAGATCAGATCATGCTTGCCCAGCGGACGACCGTCATGGCTGGTCACCTGGACCGGCGCGATCCGCCGGCGATCGCGCGCATCGACCAGCACCGGACTCGCCGGCAGGCCCGTCTCCCAGCGCTCACCCCATTGCCGCAGCGCCACCATCGTCGGCAGCAGGGCGAAGCCCTTCTCGGTCAGGCGGTATTCGACCTTTCGCCGGTCGTCGTCACAGGTCTGGCGCGCAAGGATGCCGTGATCGACCAGCCGCGCCAGGCGATTGGCCAGGATGTTTCGCGCGATCCCCAGTTCAGACTGGAATTCCTCGAAATGGTGCAAGCCGTTGAACGAGGCGCGCAGGATCAGGAACGACCAGCGCTCGCCCATCGCCTCCAGCGCGGCGGGAAGGCTGCATTGATTGACGAGTTCGCGAAGCGGTTCTCGCAGTCCGGTCTGACCCATAGCAGGTGAAACTACCTCAATTTCCTCGCCGCACAAACCGCAATGATTTTCGCGATCGCAGCATAGGTTTTCTCTTGAAACTAAAAATCTATGGGAATAAGTAGCGATTCGCAACCTTTACTGCACCCCCCAGGAGGAAGACATGATCCGCTTTGCCCCGCTCGCCGCCGCGCTGTCGCTCGTGGCCCTCACGCCCGTCGCCGCGATGGCCCAGAGCAGCTATTATTCCGCGACCGCGACCGCAGCGCCGAAGAAGACGAGTTTCGTGACGAAGACGACGATCTGGAAGTGCCAGGGCGCCGAATGCGCCGCGCCCAAGTCGACGATGCAGGACAAGGTCATGTGCGAACGCGTCGCGCAGCAGATCGGCACGCTCAGCACCTTCACCGTCGCCGGGACGGCATTCGACGCCGAAGCGCTGTCGGCCTGCAACGCCCGCGCGAAGTAAGTTACCGTTGCGCAACAGTGAAACGGGCATCGGCGCTGCCGGTGTCCGTTTTGCGTTGAATTATATTGCAAAGCAGCGCTTCGTCGCACCATCTTGTCGCCGTGCTGCGCCAATATGAACTCGTCGATCGGGTACTGAGCTACGATCCCAAGGCCGACGAGGCGCTTCTCAACCGCGCCTATGTCTTCTCGATGCATGCGCATGGCAGCCAGAAGCGCGCATCGGGTGACCCCTATTTCAGCCACCCGATCGAGGTGGCGGGCATCCTCACCGATCTGCATCTCGACGACGAGACGATCGCGACGGCGATCCTCCATGACACGATCGAGGACACGGTCGCCACGCCCGAGGAAATTCTGGCCCGGTTCGGCCCCAGCGTCGCGCGGCTGGTCGATGGGGTGACCAAACTGTCCAAGATCGAGGCGCAGACCGAAAGCGAGCGCGCCGCCGAAAATCTGCGCAAATTCCTGCTGGCGATGTCGGACGATATCCGCGTGCTGCTCGTCAAGCTCGCCGATCGCCTGCACAATATGCGCACCCTCCACCATATCCCCAAGGAGGAGAAGCGGCGCCGCATCGCCCGGGAGACCATGGATATCTATGCCCCGCTGGCGGAGCGGATCGGCATGTACGAATTCATGAACGAGATGCAGACGCTGGCGTTTCAGCAGCTCGAGCCGGAAGCCTATGAATCGATCACCCGCCGGCTCGAGGCGCTGAAGGTCGAGGGCGAGGATCGCATCTCGAAGATCGGCTCCGGCCTGAAGCTGCTGCTGTCGCGCGGGGGGGTGGAGGCGGATATTTCAGGGCGCGAGAAACACCCCTATTCCATCTGGAAAAAGATGTCGGAGCGCCATGTCAGCTTCGAACAGCTTTCCGACATCATGGCGTTCCGCGCGATCGTCGATACCGAAGAGGAATGCTATCGCGCGCTCGGCATCATCCACCGCCGCTGGCCGATGGTGCCGGGGCGGTTCAAGGATTACATCTCGACGCCCAAACGCAATGGCTATCGCTCGTTGCATACCAGCATCATCCATGCCGGCGACACGCGTGTCGAAATCCAGATTCGCACCCGCGACATGCACGCCCAGGCCGAATTCGGCCTCGCCGCGCACTGGGCATATAAGCAGGACGGAGTCCGGCCGGACACGCAGATCCGCTGGATTCAGGATCTGGTCGAGATTCTCGATACCGCCGAGAGTCCGGAGGAATTGCTCGAACACACGCGCATGGCGATGTATCAGGATCGCATCTTCGCGTTCACGCCAAAGGGCGAGCTGATCCAGCTGCCCAAGGGCGCGACGCCGATCGATTTCGCCTATGCCGTCCACACCGATCTGGGCGACCAGTCGGTCGGCGCGAAGGTGAACGGCCAGGTGGTGCCGCTGCGTACCGAAATCCAGCAGGGCGACCAGGTGGCGATCCTGCGGTCGAAGGCCCAGCAGCCGCAGGAAAACTGGCTCAACTTCGCGATTACCGGCAAGGCGCGCGCGTCGATCCGCCGCCATCTGCGCCACAAGGAGCGCGAAGAGACGATCGCGCTGGGCCGCAACCTCTATGACGAGATTGTCGGCCGGCTGCCCGTGGCGATCGGTGAGGAAGCGCTGGGCGACGCGCTGTCGCGACTGAAGCTGGATGACGAGAGCGCGCTGATGGAGGCGATCGCGCGCCAGCGGGTCACCGATGTGCAGGTGATGGAGGCGTTGATGCCGGGATCGACCGACGGCGACGTCGCGCCGCTCCCCAGCCAGCGCGCACCGATTTCGATCAAGGGGCTGACCCCCGGGGTCGCCTTCACCCTCGCGCGCTGTTGCCATCCGATCCCGGGGGACCGGATCGTCGGCGTCCGCCGTCCCGGCGCCCCGATCGAGGTGCATCAGATCAGCTGCGCCCAGCTCGACACCGTGGAGGATGACGACTGGATCGACATCGGCTGGGGCGACGGGGTCGAGGGCGGCACCGCGCGACTCGCGGTCACGCTGAAGAACGAACCCGGCGCGCTTGGCGCGGTGGCGACCCTGCTCGGCCAGCACAAGGCGAACATCCTCAACATTCGCTTCGACACCCGCGACACGACCTTTCACACCAACATGATCGATCTGGAAGTGCGCGACGCGGCCCATCTGATGAAACTCGTCGCCGCGCTGCGCGCCGCCGACGCCGTGAGTTCCGCCGAACGCGCCTGATTCCTCCCTTCCACGGCTAAAGGATCGCCACCATGGACCGTCGCACCTTCCTCGCCTCCGGCACCGCCGTCGCGGCGCTCGCTGCCTCCACCGCACCGGCGAGCGCGCTCCAGTCCGCAGCCGCGAAAGCGGGCGCCGGCGATGCGGGCCTCAACGCCATCTTCAACAAGATGCTGATGGAGCGCATCCAGCGCGCACCCGAACTCGCCACCTCGATCGGGTTCGACAAGGGCGCCAACGCGCCGCTCAAGCATCGCCTCAACGACCGCTCGCCCGAAGCGAAGGCTCAGGCGCAGGCCGATACCAAGGCGTATCTCGCACAGATCGAGGCGGTCGATCCCGAAACCCTGTCCGACGCGTCGAAGCTGGACCGCGAAATCGTCATCTATTCGATGAAGGGCCAGCTGCTCCCGCGTGAGAAGTTCGGCATCGATACGGTCATGCGCCCCTTTGCCATCTTTCAGCAGGGCGGCGTCTATTTCTCGATGCCCGATTTTCTCAACACCACCCATGTGATCGCGACGAAGGACGATGCCGAGGCGCTGCTCGACCGGCTGTCGCAAATGGGCGGCGCGCTTGACGCCGACACCCGCGAGCAGGCCGAACTGGGCGCACGCGGAATCGTCGCGCCCGATTTCTCGCTCGACCTGACGCTGGAACAGATGGCCAAGCTGCGCGCGCCGGCACCGATCGACAACACCATGGCGAAATCGCTCGTGCAGCGCACCGCGGCCAAGGGGATCGAGGGTGACTGGGGGGCGCGCGCCGCGAAGATCATTGCCGAACGCGTCTATCCCGCGCTCGACCGCCAGATCGCGCTGGTCAGGTCCCAGCGTGCGAAGGCGCGGAGCAGCGCCGGCGTGTGGGACGTGCAACAGGGCGACGACATCTATGCGGCGGCGCTGGCACAGGCCACGACCACCAATTTCACGCCGGCCGAGGTTCACAAGATCGGTCTCGACGAGGTTGCGGAGATCAGCGCGCGGCTCGACACCATCCTGAAGGCGCAGGGGCTGACCCGGGGCAGCGTCGGCGCGCGGCTGACCGCGCTCAACGAACGGCCCGATCAGCTCTATCCCGACACGGCGCAGGGCCGGATCGACCTCATCAAATCGCTGAACGCCGACGTGACGAAGGTGAAGGCGCTGCTGCCCCGCATGTTCCGCGACCCGGTGACGCCACCGCTCGAAATTCGCGCGGTGCCGGTGGAAATCCAGGACGGTGCGTCGAACGGCTATTACAACCGCGCCGCGCTCGACGGATCGCGCCCCGCAATCTATTTCATCAACCTCAAAAGCGTGGCGGACTGGCCCAAATATTCGCTGCCCTCGCTCACCTATCATGAGGGGCTTCCGGGCCACCATCTCCAGATCAGCACCGCCCAGCAGGCCGAAGGGCCGATGATCCGCAAGTTCAGCTTTTTCGGCGCCTATAGCGAGGGCTGGGCGCTCTATGCGGAGCAGCTCGCCGACGAACTGGGCGCCTATGAGAATGACCTGCAACGCGCGGGCTATCTCCAGTCCTTCCTGTTCCGCGCCGCGCGACTGGTGATCGATACCGGCATCCATTACAAGAAATGGAGCCGCGAACAGGCGACCGATTACATGGTGAATACCGTCGGCTTCGCCCGGCCCCGCTCCCAGCGCGAGGTGGAGCGTTACTGTACCCAGCCCGGCCAGGCGTGCAGTTACAAGATCGGCCATACCAGCTGGGTCCGCGCCCGTCGCAAGGCGCAGGAGATCGCCGGCGCAAAGTTCGACATCAAACGGTTTCACGAGGTCATCCGGCGCGGCGCGGTTCCGCTCACCATCCTGGAGCGGCTGGTGGAGGAGGACGCGCGGCGGGTCGCCGGTGCCTGACGGCATGCGCGCCGGTGCGAATCCCGATGACGCGCCCGGATTGGCGCGCTAAAGCCGCACGCCATGCAACGCCCCAAGCTCTCGGTCGTCATTCCCTGCTACAATGAGGAAGGCTGTCTGGAGCTGCTGCACGAGCGCGTCTCGGCAGCGGCCCGGGCCGCGGTTGGCGACGATTATGAGATCGTGCTGGTCAATGACGGTTCGCGCGATGGCAGCTGGTCGGTCATGCACCGGCTGTGTGCCGGCGATCCCCGGCTGGTCGCGATCAACCTGTCGCGCAACCATGGTCATCAACTGGCGCTCACCGCCGGGCTCGATCTGTGCGCGGGCGAGGAAATCCTGATCATCGACGCCGATCTTCAGGACCCGCCCGAACTGCTCGCCGACATGCGCGCGACGATGCGCGAGCAGCAGGCCGATGTCGTCTATGCCGTGCGCCGCAAGCGCGATGGCGAAACGATTTTCAAGAAGGCGACGGCGGCGATCTTCTACCGCATGCTCGACCGGATCACGGACACGCCGATCCCGCTCGACACCGGCGACTTCCGGTTGATGAGCCGCCGCGCGCTGGATGCGTTGCTCAGCCTGCCCGAACAGGCGCGGTTCATTCGCGGCATGGTCGCCTGGGTCGGCTTTCGTCAGGTGCCGTTCGTCTATGACCGGCACGAGCGTCATGCCGGCGAAACCAAATATCCGCTCGCCAAGATGATCCGGTTCGCGCTCGACGCGGTGACCGGGTTTTCGACTGCGCCACTGCGCTTCGCCAGCCATGCCGGGCTTGCGCTGACCGGCCTGTCGGCGCTGCTGTTCCTCTATATCGTCATCGGCTGGCTGATGGGCAGCGCGGTGCAGGGCTGGACCTCGACGATGCTGGTCGTCGTGTTCCTGGGCGCGGTGCAGATGTTCGTGCTTGGCATGATCGGCGAATATCTCGGGCGGCTCTATGTCGAATCGAAGCGTCGTCCGCTCTATCTCGTCGCCGACGTCGCCGGGCCGGTGAAGGGACATGCGTCGCTCGGCTATCGCTATGCCGATTCGGGGGAGGTCACCGTGTCGCCGACCCGGCGTGACGCGGCGGAACCTGATCCCGGACCGGAAGCCACCGCGCCGAAGCCGCGCGCCCGGCGCAAGGCGGGCGACCCGCCGACGCTGCTCTGAAACACGCGCTCGCCTTCCTCGCCCTGGCAGGGGCAGCGTTGCCGGCGGCGGCGCAGCAGGCGCCCTCGGCACAGGCGCCGTCGATACAGGCGCCGTCGATACAGGCGCGTGTCGAGAGCGAACTGGCAAAGGCCGCCACCGGCACCCGCTATGGCCTGGTCGTGGCCGACGCCGACGGGCGCGAACTCATCGCGATCAATCCCGATGACCGGTTCATCCCCGCGTCGAATACAAAGGTGGTGACGACCGCCGCCGCCTGGGCGACCATCCCCGATTTCGACCAGCCGGACAGCCGGGGTGGCGCCGCCGTGCGGATCGAGGGGCGCGACGTGATCCTGACGGGTCGCGGCGATGCGCGGCTGTCCAGCGCGCCCGACTGCACGATCGACTGCCTTGCCCAGCTCGCCGATGCGATCGCCGCCAGGACCCGGCGCATCCGCAACATCATCGGCGACGCGACGCTCTTTCCCGACGAACGCTGGAGTTCGGGGATGAGCTGGAACAATATCCCGAGCCGTTCCGGCACCGCGATCGCGGCGCTGACGATTGACGACAACGAAACCGGTGCGACCGTCACGCCGACAGCCGCCGGACAGCCGCCGCGCATCGATCATCCCGGATATTTCGTGGTCGACAATCGCGCGGTGACGGTGGCAGGCGGCAAGACCGACCTGAATTACGACCGGCTTCCGCTCGAACGCACGCTGCGCATCACCGGCACCATCGCCCTCGACGCGAAGGCCCAGCAGTTGCGCTTCGGGATCGACGATCCGGCGCATTTCGCGGCGTGGCGTCTGGCCGCGCTGTTGCGCGAACGCGGCGTCCGGGTCGGCGGGACGATCACCTCGCGCTATCGCCCGGTCAGCGCCTCCGACGACCCTGCCAGCCGGACCGCGGCCCCGCCCCGCCCGGCCGATCCGCAATGGCTCGCCGTGCTGACCCCGCCGCCGCTTGCCGACGATGTGCGGATCACCAACAAGGTAAGCCAGAACCTCCACGCCGAGCTGTTGCTGCGTCGCGCGGGCCTGGTTTCGGGAACCGGATCGGTCGCCGATGGACAGGCGCGGGTCGATGCGATGTTCGCCGCCGCCGGCGCTCCGCGCACCGCCTACGACTTTTCCGACGGGTCGGGCATGTCCACCTACAACCGGATCGCGCCGCGCGGCATGGTTGCGCTGTTGCGCTGGATCGCGGACCAGCCCTGGGGCGCGGCGTGGCGGGCGACACTGCCCGTGGGCGGCGTCGATGGAACGCTCGCGCGCCGCTTCAGGGGAACCGCGCTGGAGGGACGGATTTTCGCCAAGACCGGCAGCCTCAACGCGACCAGCGCGCTGGCCGGCTATCTGATCGCGCGGAGCGGGCGGACGCTCACCTTTGCCGTCTATGCCAACGACATTCCCTCCGGCGCGTCCGGCACCCCGGCGATGGACGCCGCGCTGGTCGCCATCGCCGACGCGAACTGACCTCCCCGGGGCGGATCGGCTTTCGACAGGTGGAGCGCGCGGACCGGCGGCGCGATACGACCTATTTCCTGGGCTGTGCCAGTACGATGATCGAAAGGCCGGGCGGCATCGGCACGCGCCCGAGCAGGTGCCGTTCCAGTCCGAAAATCCGTTCGAACAGCCAGTTCAACGGCTTGGCTGGCGGCGAATCGTCGCTGTCGTCCTTGCCCGTCATCTTGCCGGCCAGCCGCGCCGCGACGGCGGCCGGGAACAGGAGCGAGTTGAACCAGCGCAGCTTGCGCCAGTGCAGCCCCGCCCGGTCGAGCGCCGCGGTCAGCGTCGCCTTCGAATAGCGGCGCTTGTGGTGGTTCACGACATCGTGCGCGCTCCACATCCACTGATGCGCCGGAACCGTGATGAGGATCGTCCCGCCGGGCCGCAGCCGGGCCGCCATCGCCCGCAACGCCGCCACGTCGTCATCGATATGTTCGACCACGTCGAGCACGGCGATCAGGTCATATTGCCCATCCGCCACGCCCGCCAGTTCGGGAAGCGGCGCGCTGCCCACGTCCCTGCCGAGCCGCTGGCTGGCGATATCGCGCGCGGCTTCGTCGATCTCGATCGCATCGACCGTGCCGAACGCGCCGAGCATCGGCAGGTTGTGGCCGGTGCCGCACCCGATTTCAAGGATGCGCGCATTGGCGGGCAGGCGGGCATAGCGAGCGATGTAATCGGCCAGGATGTCGCGGCGGGCGACATACCACCAATGGGTGGAATCATGCTCCGCCATGCGGTCGTAAACGATACGGTCCATATTCAGCCGAATACCCATTGGCGGTTGAACGCGAAAGTCGCGAGCGGCGTAATCGTCACGATCGGGATGAGCGGCACCCAGTCCGGATAGTGCAGATAATCGGCCAGCACCCATGTGAAGAGCGCGTTGAGCATCAGGCCGAACCCCTGGACGATCAGGAATTTGGCGTGCTGGCGCCCGCTATTGTCGCGGCTGCCATGCCCCTTGAAGCTCCACATGCTGTGCAGGAAAAATCCCGCCGTCACCGCCACGATAAAGGCGAACGGCACCGCAGCCACGGCAAGGTTCGGGAACACCCAGGTGGCGAGCGGCATGTAGACCGCCGAATAGATGATCGTCGAGATGACGCCGGCGATACCGAAGCGGATCAGCTGGCCAAGCATGCCGCTGCGTTGCAGTTCGCCGATTCGATGGATGATGACGCGCACGTTCGCCTTGCCCCGGAACCGTGCGCCGCACTAAGCCGCGAGCGGCGGAAGGGAAAGCGGTTTTGATGTCGAAGCGATTCGGGGGGCTGAACCTCGACCACGAACTCACCGAACGCTGGCTGCGCTGGACGCTGCTTGCCTGGGCGGTGATCGCCGGATGGTATCTGTGGAGCCGCTGGGGCTATATCCAGGCGCTCGCGCTGGGCGATACCGACGACAATATGCGGCTGATGCAGGTGCGCGGCCTGCTCGCCGGACAGGGCTGGTACGACCTGCGCCAGTACCGCCTCGCCCCGCCGGCCGGGCTCGACATCCACTGGTCGCGCCTGGTGGACCTGCCGATCGCGGCGCTGATCCTGCTGTTCAAGCCGTTCGTCGGCACCGCCATGGCCGAACGGCTGGCCTGTGGCATCGCGCCGCTGCTGCCGCTGGCGGTGACGATGGCCGCACTCGGCGCGACCGCACGCCGGCTGATCGCGCCGATGGCATGGCCGCTGGCGATCGTGATCCTGATGGGCTGCACCGCGACGATGCTGATGTTCATGCCGATGCGCATCGATCATCATGGCTGGCAGCTCGCATTTCTGAGCCTGACCGTCATGGGGCTTGCCGATCCGCGCCGCGCGCGCGGCGGGCTGACGGTTGGTCTGTCGAGTGCGGCGTCGCTGACGATCGGGCTTGAGATGCTGCCCTATTGCGCGATGGCGGGCGCGATCGTCGCGCTGCGCTGGGTCTGGGATGGGGCCGAGGTGCGGCGGATGCAGGCCTATGCGCTGAGCCTGGCGGGCGGCAGCAGCCTGGGCTTCGTCATCTTCGCCTCCAATGCCAATTACGCGCTGCGCTGCGATGCGCTGACGCCGGTGTGGCTGTCGGTGATGGTGGTCGCGGGCGCGCTGCTGTTCGGGATCAGCCTGCTCAACCCCGACGGGCGGATCGCGCGGCTTGGCCTGGCCGTGGTGGCGGGCGGCATCGTCGCCGGCGGGTTCGCCGCCGTCTTTCCGCAATGTCTTGGCCGACCCGAGGGCGTGTCGCCCGAACTCGCCGAGGTCTGGCTGAACAATGTCCGCGAAGCCCGGCCGATCTATAAACACAGCTTCGCGATGGGCTTCCCGATCGCGGTGTTGCCGATCATCGGCGTGATCGGGGCAGGCGTCGCCGCGTGGCGCGCCCGAAGCGCCGACCAGCTGGTCGCATGGGTCGCGATCGGGCTGTTCACCGCCTTTGCCGCCGCGATGCTGCTGTGGCAGATTCGCGCAGGACCGGCGGCCCAGCTGCTCGCCGCGCCGGGCGCAACGGCGCTGGCATGGATCGTGGTGCCATGGTTCCTCAACCACAAATGGATGCCGGTACGGATTCTGGGATCGGTTGCCGCGTTCCTGCTGGTGTCGGGGCTGTTCGCCGGATTCGTGGTGAAATATGTGAAGGTCGATCCGCCCAGCAAGACGCGCAGCGCGGTCAACCGCGCCAATGCGCGCTGCGCCGGCGCGGCGGGCATGGCGATGCTGGACCGGGCGCTGCCGCCATCGACGCTGTTCACCCATGTCGATCTGGGTCCCCGGCTGATCGTGATGACCCATCACAAGGGCATTGCCGGTCCCTATCACCGCAACGGGCAGGCGATCCTGGATGTCCACCATGCCTTTACCGGCCCCACCGACGCGTTCCGCGGCATCGCCAAACGCTATGGCGCGCAATATCTGCTGGTCTGTCCGAACATGGCCGAAACGACGATCTATCGGTCGCGATCGCCCAAGGGCTTTTATGCGCAGTTGGCCGCCGGCGGCGCGCCGTCATGGCTGGAGCCGATCGCGCTGCCCAAGGGGGCGCCCTATCGGCTCTGGCGCATCCGATACGACCGCTAGCTCGGCGACGTCCGCACGGTCCCCGGGGATTTGGACGTGGCCGGCCGATAGGCGCGCGGATGGGTAGGTTGCGCCGTTACAGTCGGCATCGCGCACGACGGAAGGAACGGGAATGCAGATGAACAACATGGACATCGCCCTCGCCCTCATCCTGTTGCTGGGGGTTCCCGCACGCGCGCTGTGGCGTGAGCGCTCGCGTCGTTCGCGATCGCGCACCGCGCGCTATGGCGAAGCGATCCTGACCATCGCGGCGTGCCTCGCCCTGTTGGCGTTCCAATGGGTGGCGCACGATCGCAGCGCCGCCGCGCTGGGCCTGGTCGTTCCGCTGCGCTGGACCAGCTGGGTCTATCTGTCTGTCGCCGCCGCGCTCATCGGGGGGCTGTGGATCGCCGTCCGGCGACGTCCCGCCGGCCCCGCGCATGGCGGCGACAGTCCGCTGCCGCAGACGGCGGGGGAGCGGCAGCTGTTCATCGTTTTCGGGCTGGTCGCGGGGGCCGGATGGGAACTGCTCTATCGCGGTTTCCTGCTATGGGTTCTCACGCCGCTTGCCGGATCTGTCGGCGCGGTCTGCGTCGCCGCGACCGCCTATGGCGTAGCGCATGGCGTGAAGGATCGCCGCAAGCTGGCGGGAAGCTTGCTTTCGGCATTCGTGTTCACGATCGCCTATGCGCTGACCGGGGATCTGTGGTGGCTGATCGTCATCCACGCCGGACTGCCGATGCTGGCGCTGGCGGCACCACCGGCGCAGGCGTCAACCTAGATCCCGAAGCTGCGCTTGACCCCGTCGATCACGAACTGGATCGCCAACGCGGCGAGCAGGACGCCGAGCAGGCGGGTGATCACCGCCTCGATCTTTGCGCCCAGCAGCCGCATCAGCGGGCCGGCGGCCAGCAGCGAGGCGAGCGTCAGCGCCAGCACGAGGATCAGCGCGCCGAACACGGCGGCGGTCTCACCCGGTCCATCGGCCCGCGAAACGAGCAGCATGATCGTCGCGATCGATCCCGGGCCGGCGATCATCGGCATCGCCATGGGAAAGACCGAGACATCCTCGACCTCGGGCGTATCCATGATCTTGGTCGCGCGATCCTCCCGCCGTTCCTGCCGCTTCTCGAACACCATTTCGAGCGCGATGATGAACAGCATGATGCCGCCGGCGATGCGAAAGGCGTTGAGGCTGATGCCGAGCGTGTGGAGCAGCGCCTCTCCCACCAGCGCGAAGACCAGCAGGATCGCGCTGGCGATCATCGTCGCGCGCATCGCCATCGCCCGCTGCTGCACCGGTTTCGCGCCCTTGGTCAGGCCGGCATAGATCGGCGCGCAACCGGGCGGATCGATCACCACGAACAGCGTCGCGAAGGCGGAGAGAAAGAGTTCGATCATCCGCGTTCCGCCAGCTTGCGCTCCCAGGCGAGCGCGTCGGCGACGATCCGGTCGAGATCGTCATATCTGGGCCGCCAGGGAAGCGCGGCGAGGATGGCGCGGTTGTCGGAGACGAGTTCGTCGGGATCCCCGGCGCGCCGGCCCTCGATCCGGCGGTCGAGCTTCACATTGGTCACGCGATCGACCGCATCGAGCACCTCGAGCACCGAATAGCCGCGCCCATAGCCGGCGTTGAGCGTGTGGCTGGCCGACGGATCGGCGCGCAGCAGGTCGAGCGCATCGACATGGGCCGCGGCAAGATCGCTGACATGGATATAATCGCGCACGCCGGTGCCGTCGCGCGTGGCGAAATCGGTGCCGAAGATCGCGACGCTGTCACGCTTTCCGATCGCAGCCTCGACCGCGACCTTGATGAGATGGGTGGCGCCGGCCGTGCTCTGGCCGCTGCGCCCCTGCGGATCGGCGCCGGCGACGTTGAAATAGCGCAACGCGCAATAGTTGAGCGGATGCGCGGCGGCCACGTCCCGCAGCATGAACTCGGTCATCAGCTTCGACATGCCATAGGGGTTGATCGGCACCCGTGGCGCATCCTCGCGCACCGGCACGCTGTCCGGAATGCCATAGGTGGCGGCGGTGGAGGAAAAGATGAAATGCGGCACCCCCTCCGCCACGGCGCTTTCGATCAGGCTGCGCGTGGCGGCGGTGTTGTTGCGATAATATTTGAGCGGATCGGAGACCGATTCGGGAACCACGACCGATCCGGCGAAATGCATGATCGCGGTGACGCCATGATCGCGGATCGCGGCGCGGACCGCGTCGTCATCGGCCACATTGGCGACGATCAGGGTCGCGCGCGGATCGACCGCCCAGTCGAACCCGGTGACGAGATTGTCGATCACCACCACCCGCCAGCCGGCGTCGAGCAGGGCGAGCACGGCGTGGCTGCCGATATAGCCCGCTCCGCCCGTCACCATCACCGTGCCGTCACGCATGTCGCCCTGCCCCCTCTGGTTGCGGATGCCGCTCAACCCTATCTAGCGCGTCGAAGCAAGGAGTTGAGAGACATGGCGAACGAAACCGCAATCCTGGCGGGCGGTTGCTTCTGGTGCGTGGAAGCGGTGTTCAAGGACCTGATCGGCGTCGAATCGGTCGAAAGCGGCTATATCGGCGGCCATGTGGACAACCCCAGCTACAAACAGGTGTGCGGCGGCGATACCGGCCATGCCGAGGCGTTGAAGGTGACGTTCGATCCCGACCGGATCGGCTATGACGATCTGCTCGACATTTTCTTCGCGACCCACGATCCCACGCAGCTGAACCGGCAGGGGAATGATGTCGGGACACAGTACCGCTCCGCCATCTTCCCGCAATCGCCGGAGCAGGAGGCGGCGGCGCGGGCGGGGATCGCCCGCAACGCAAGCGAATGGCCCGCGCCGATCGTCACCACGATCGAGCCGAACGCGCCCTGGTGGCCGGCGGAATCCTATCATCAGGATTATTGGGAGGGCGAGGGCCAGCGCAATCCCTATTGCCTGGCGGTGATCCCGCCGAAGCTCAACAAGCTGCGCAAGAGCTTTGCCGCACGCTTGCAGGAAGGCGCCGGGGCCTAACGACCGCTGTTGGATGCGCGGCTCAGCGGCGCGCGTCGTCGCGCACGTTGATTGCCGCCGCAAAGGCACGGGCAGACGGCATCAGCGCGCGAACGCTGTCCATCGTCGTGCCGGGAGCATAGCGGTAGATCGTCATCACCCGTCCCCCGACGACGGTCATGCATCCGGCAACGGACAGGGTATAGCCGACCTTCCGTTCGGGCGTTCTCACATCGATCACGCCGCCAAGATAGAGGCAGGACTCGTCCTTGCCGAGAGGCACCATCTCTCCTTTCACGGTGGTGCGCGCGCCCAGTACCCGCGTGGCCTGATCGGACGATCGCGTTTCGATCGCGCGTGAATCGAATCCCCTGACCAGTTCGGGCCAGACCGCCGCCTGCAACTCGGCCGTGGTGGTGACGACGCGCAGCAACTGGACCGGTGTCTTGACGAGGAAATAGCTTCGCCACGGCGGCTTCGTGCCACAGGCATGAACCGACAGATGCGTCACGTTCATTCGGTCGGCGGCGGCAATACGCCGATCGATCGCAACCTCCCTGTCGCTGGACAGGCAATAGCCGGGCGGGGGCGCCACCTCGAACTGTACGGTTTCGATACGGAACGCGCCCGTCGGCGCAGCATCGGCGCCCATCAGCGCGAACGCGGCGGCCCCCAAGGCGACGGGGAGGAGCGCGACGGCTTTCGACACTTAGCGCCGCGCTTTCCCGCGCCCGCGTTCGCGGTCGTCCTCGCGCGCGGCGATGAGGCGTTCGGCGCGTTCGATCCCCGCCGTCCCTTCATTGCCCCCGCCACCGATCAGCGCCGCGGCGCGGCGATAGAGGTCGAGGGCGCGGCGATATTCCCCCCGCGATTCGGCGCAAAGGCCCAGATCGAACACGATCGAGGGATGATCGGGCGCCTGGCCGTCCATCGCCTGCCACGCGGCGCAGGCGGCGGGCAGATCGCGCTGGGTCTGTCGCACGATCTCCTTGAACGGGCGGGTCAGCGACCTTTCGAGTCCGCGCGTGCTTTCGCGAAAGCGGATGCTGTAATTCTGGATCGTCGGCGCGATGTCGGTGCGCACCTCGGCAGCGATGCCCAGGATGATCGCGCGGATCGTCTCCTCGGCCGTGCTCGGCGGATTGCGGCCCCGGCACCAGCTTACCTCGTCCCGTCGTGGCTTGGATGTCGTATAGACGATGCGGCCATCGTTGCGCCGGGCGAGGCGGAAATCGGCGTTCACATTGATCACGCGACGGGTGCAGTCGACCTCCACCATCTCCTCGCGCAGGCATTTGCCGTCGCGCTTGCCGCCCTCACGCTCGACGCACCGTTTCTCCTTGCCCTTGTAGAGGTTTTCCTGGACGCCGGTGGTGACGTTGCCGGTCAACAGCCCGTCGGCATCGCCGCCCCGGCCGCCGACCAGATCGAAATGCGGGCGTCCGTCGAGATCGGGCGCCGACAGCGCGCGCTCGATCGCCATTTCGAGCGCCTGGCCATCCTGACCGGAGAACCGTCCGACGCGCAGCGATTCGAGCATCGCCGCATCGCGATAGGGCGCCGCGAACTTGCCCGTCATCCGCGCGCTTTCGGCATGGGCGCCCCCGGCCAGCACCATCGCGACCGCCGCGGCCGCGGCCCGCATCCGCGTTCCCACCATGATTCCCCCCATGCGTGACAATAGCAGCGTCGGGTGTCGCATCGCGATGCCGATGCCGCAACCCCACAACGGCCCGCCCGGGTTGCATCCCCCGCCCCCCTTTGCTACGCGCCCGCCAACCCATCGGGGCTGCCGCCATGGCTTGCCCCTTTTTCGCATGGGGCCATTTCGAAGATTCCTAGAGGAAACACGCGTCCGTGGAGAATTCCGGCGGTATTCAGGCAAGTCTAAGCGGACGCTATGCGACCGCGCTGTTCGATCTCGCGCGGGAGAAGAGCGCGATCGCGGCAGTCGAATCGAGCCTTGTGACGGTGAAGCAGGCATTGGCCGAATCGACCGATTTCGCGACCCTGACCAGCAGCCCCCTGCTCGCCCGCAAGGACACGGCGAAGGGCGTGGCCGCCGCTGCCAAGGCGATGAAGCTGGATCCGCTGACCACCGATTTCCTGGGCGTGCTGGCGCAGAATCGTCGCCTGGCCGCGCTGTCCGGCATCGTCCGCGATTTCCGCACCCTGGCCGCGCGCCAGCGGGGCGAGACCACCGCCGAAGTCGTGTCGGCGCACCCGCTGTCGAACGCGCAGGTCGAGGCACTGAAGGCGCAGCTGCGCCAGCGCGTCGGCCGCGACGTCAATGTCGACCTGTCGGTCGATCCCTCGCTGCTTGGCGGGCTGGTCGTGAAGATCGGCTCCCAGATGATCGACAGTTCGATCAAGACCCGTCTCAATTCCCTCGCGCACGCAATGAAAGCCTGATCGCGGACGCGATCAGCAGGAAAGGCTAAAGGCAAAACCATGGATATCCGCGCCGCAGAAATCTCCAAGGTCATCAAGGACCAGATCGCCAATTTCGGCACCGAGGCGGAGGTCAGCGAGACCGGCCAGGTGCTGAGCGTGGGCGACGGCATCGCCCGCGTCTATGGCCTCGACAACGTCCAGGCGGGCGAAATGGTCGAGTTCGCCAACGGCGTGCAGGGCATGGCACTGAACCTTGAGGCCGACAATGTCGGCATCGTGATCTTCGGCTCGGACGCCGAGATCAAGGAAGGCGACGTCGTCAAGCGGACCGGCACCATCGTCGATGTGCCGATCGGCAAGGGCCTGCTCGGCCGCGTCGTGGATGGCCTGGGCAATCCGATCGACGGCAAGGGGCCGATCGAATATACGCAGCGCAGCCGCGTCGAGGTGAAGGCGCCGGGCATCATCCCGCGCAAGTCGGTGCATGAGCCGGTGCAGACCGGTCTCAAGGCCATCGACGCGCTCGTCCCCGTCGGCCGCGGCCAGCGTGAGCTGATCATTGGCGACCGCCAGACCGGCAAGTCGGCCGTCGCGATCGACACCTTCATCAACCAGAAGACGGTCAACGCCGGCGACGACGAATCGAAGAAGCTGTACTGCGTCTATGTCGCGGTCGGCCAGAAGCGCTCGACCGTCGCGCAGCTCGTCCGCACGCTGGAGGAAAATGGCGCGATGGAATATTCCATCGTCGTTGCCGCCACCGCGTCGGACCCCGCCCCGCTCCAGTTCCTGGCACCGTACACCGGCTGCACGATGGGCGAATATTTCCGCGACAACGGCATGCACGCCGTGATCGTCTATGACGATCTGTCGAAGCAGGCGGTCGCCTATCGCCAGATGTCGCTGCTGCTGCGCCGTCCGCCGGGGCGCGAAGCCTATCCGGGCGACGTCTTCTACCTGCACAGCCGCCTGCTCGAACGTGCGGCGAAGCTGAACGAGGACAATGGCGCCGGTTCGCTCACCGCGCTGCCGATCATCGAAACGCAGGCGGGCGACGTGTCGGCGTACATCCCGACCAACGTGATCTCGATCACCGACGGCCAGATCTTCCTCGAAACCGACCTGTTCTTCGCGGGCATCCGCCCGGCGATCAACGTCGGCCTGTCGGTCAGCCGCGTGGGTTCGTCGGCCCAGACCAAGGCGATGAAGAAGGTGTCCGGTTCGATCAAGCTCGAGCTGGCGCAGTATCGCGAGATGGCCGCATTCGCGCAGTTCGGCTCGGACCTCGACGCCTCGACGCAGAAGCTGCTCAACCGCGGCGCGCGCCTGACCGAGCTGCTCAAGCAGCCGCAGTTCAGCCCGCTGCCGTTCGAGGAGCAGACCGTGTCGATCTTCGCCGGCACCAACGGCTATATCGACAGCGTGCCGGTGCAGGACGTGGTGCGGTACGAAGCGCTGATGCTTTCGGAGATGCGCAGCAAGCATGCCGACATCCTGAAGGATATCCGCGACAGCAAGGACCTGAGCGACGCCACCAAGGGCAAGCTCAAGGATGCGCTGGAAGCGTTCGGCAAGACGTTCGCGTGATTTGGAGTGCTCCTGCGAAAGCAGGAGCCCAGAGCCGCCACCGGCTCGCTCGATCACCCTGGGCTCCTGCATCCGCAGGAGCACGAGAAGGAAGAAGATGGCCAGCCTCAAGGCACTCAAGGTCCGCATCGGCTCGGTAAAGTCGACGCAGAAGATCACCAAGGCGATGAAGATGGTCGCCGCCGCGAAGCTGCGCCGCGCGCAGGAAGCGGCGGAGGCCGGGCGCCCCTATGCCCAGCGGCTCGAGAGCGTCGTCGCCAGCCTCGCCAGCAAGGTGACGGTCAGCGAATCCTCGCCCAGGCTGCTCGCCGGCACCGGCAAGGACCAGGTCCACCTGTTCGTCGTCGCCACGTCGGACAAGGGCCTGGCGGGGGCATTCAACACCAACATCGCCCGCCTCGCCCGCCGCCGCGCGCAGGAAATGATCGCGCAGGGCAAGACGGTGAAATTCTACACGATCGGGCGCAAGGGCCGGAACGTGCTGAACCGCCTGTTCCCCAAGGAGATGCTCCACGGCATCGAGCCGGGTGACCTTGGCAAGCTCGGCTTTGCCGATGCGCGCGGCTATGCCGACGACCTGATCGCGCGGTACGAAGCCGGCGAGTTCGACGTCGCCCACCTGTTCTACTCGACCTTCAAGTCGGTGCTAACGCAGGAACCGACCGAACAGCAGATCATTCCGGTCGCGCCGACCTCGGTTCCTGAAGGCACGCCGACCAGCCAGGCCGCGCCCGCCGCCGTCATCTATGAGCCGGACGAGGAATCGATCCTCGCCGACCTGTTGCCGCGCAACGTCGCGATCCAGCTGTTCCGCGCGATGCGTGAGAACGCCGCATCGGAACAGGGCAGCAAGATGACCGCGATGGACAACGCCACGCGCAACGCGGGCGACCTCATCAACCGCCTCACCATCCAGTATAACCGCACCCGCCAGGCCGCGATCACGACCGAGCTGGTGGAAATCATCTCGGGCGCCGAAGCGCTCTAAGTCGTTCGAAGCAAGGAAGAACCAATGGCAACCGCAGCCCCGACCGCAGAGAAGCCCGCGCGCAAGCCCCGCGCGACCAAGCCCAAGGCCGACACGGCAGCCAAGGCGCCCGTCGCCGCGACTGGCGCCGGCCGCATCGCGCAGGTGATCGGCGCGGTCGTCGATGTCGCCTTTGACGGCGAACTGCCGGCGATCCTCACCGCGCTGGAAACCGACAATAACGGCAACCGCCTCATCCTCGAGGTCGCGCAGCATCTGGGCGAGAACACCGTCCGCACGATCGCGATGGATTCGACCGAGGGCCTGACCCGCGGCCAGGCGGTGACCAACACCGGCGCGCAGATCTCCGTGCCGGTCGGCCCCAAGACGCTGGGCCGCATCCTGAACGTCGTCGGCGAGCCGATCGACGAGCGCGGCCCCGTCGGCACCGACCTGAAGGCGCCGATCCATGCCGAGGCGCCGCTGTTCGTCGATCAGTCGACCGAGAGCGCGATCCTGGTCACCGGCATCAAGGTCATCGACCTGCTCGCCCCCTATGCGAAGGGCGGCAAGATCGGCCTGTTCGGCGGCGCGGGCGTGGGCAAGACCGTGCTGATCCAGGAACTGATCAACAACATCGCCAAGGGCCATGGCGGCACCTCGGTATTCGCGGGCGTGGGCGAGCGTACCCGTGAGGGCAACGACCTCTATCACGAATTCCTCGACGCGGGCGTCATCGCCAAGGACGCCGACGGCAACGCGATCAGCGAGGGGTCGAAGGTGGCGCTGGTCTATGGCCAGATGAACGAGCCGCCGGGCGCGCGTGCGCGCGTCGCGCTGTCGGGCCTGACGATCGCCGAATATTTCCGCGACGTCGAAGGGCAGGACGTGCTGTTCTTCGTCGACAACATCTTCCGCTTCACCCAGGCGGGCGCGGAAGTGTCGGCGCTGCTCGGCCGCATCCCGTCAGCGGTGGGCTATCAGCCGACGCTGTCGACCGACATGGGCGCGTTGCAGGAGCGCATCACCTCCACCAACAAGGGGTCGATCACCTCGGTGCAGGCGGTTTACGTGCCGGCCGACGACTTGACCGATCCGGCGCCGGCGACCTCGTTCGCCCACCTCGACGCGACGACCGTGCTCAACCGCGCGATCTCTGAGCTGGGCATCTATCCGGCGGTCGATCCGCTCGATTCGACCAGCCGCGTCCTCGAGCCGCGCGTCGTCGGGCAGGAGCATTACGAGACCGCCCGCGCCGTCCAGTCGATCCTTCAGAAGTACAAGTCGCTTCAGGACATCATCGCGATCCTGGGCATGGACGAACTGTCGGAAGAGGATAAGCTTACGGTTGCGCGTGCGCGGAAAATCCAGCGCTTCCTGAGCCAGCCGTTCCATGTCGCCGAGGTGTTCACCGGCATCCCGGGCGCGTTCGTACAGATCGAGGACACGATCAAGTCGTTCAAGGCCGTGGTGAACGGCGAATACGACCATCTGCCCGAAGCCGCCTTCTACATGGTCGGCGGCATCGACCAGGCGGTCGAAAAGGCCAAGAAGCTCGCCGCCGAGGCGTAAGTCCTCTTGAACCCCTCCCCCACGGGGGAGGGGCTGGGAATTAGAACATGCTGCATTTCGAACTCGTGACCCCCGAAAAGCTCGTCCGATCGGAAGAGGTCCATATGGTCGTCGTTCCCGGCACCGAGGGTGACTTCGGCGTGCTGGAGGGGCATGCGCCCCTGATGTCCACGGTCCGCGACGGCAATATCGAAATCTATCGCACCGCGACCGGCAACGCGCCCGAGACGATCCGCGTCGAGGGTGGTTTCGCCGAAGTCAATGAGCGCGGACTGACGGTGCTGGCCGAACGGGCCGAGTAACCCCCGGCATCCGTGCGCGCGAAAAGGGCCGCGAGGGAATATCCCCCTCGCGGCCCTTTTGCGTGACGGGCGCGGTTCAGGCGCCCCTGGCGTAGGTCATCGTCGTCGCCCAGACCTTGTCATTGCCCCGCTCCACCTTGAGCGTATCGCCGGTGCGGGTGAAGCGCAGCCGGGCCACGCCGACCTTCGTCTTCGTTTCAAAGGTCACGCTCTGACCGTCACGGGCGATTTCGGTGAAGGTGCTGGGCGGCAGCATCGGCAGCGCCACGGTGAGCAGGGTGGAGGCGCTGGCGGTGGCGAAGGTGAGGTTTGCCTCCGCGCCCTTCATCGCCTTGCTGCGCCCCTCTTCACGGCATTCGATCCCGATCTTGGTCTGGTCACACTTCATCTCGAGCGCGTCGGTGCGCCAGGTGCCGCCCAGCCAATCGAGCGGAAGCTGTGCGACCATGGGCGCCGATGCCGACGGCGCGGCTGCGGTCAGCGCAGGCGGCGCCGCGGCGGGCGCAGACGCCATCGCGGGGACGGCGAACATGGTGAAAAGCGACATGAAGAATGCGAGCATTGATGAACCCCCAGGGCGAAATCCGACTGTTTCGCGCTTGTCCCCCGTCCGGTCGCGGCGAACCACGGTCAGGATCGGTCAGGGCATCCGCGCATAGACCCAGCGGCGCGGGCGGCTGCCGTCGGCCATCGCGATTTCGGCGACCAGCTCCGCGCCGCGCCGCCAATAGCGGATTCGCTGGGGATAATCATGCGCCGGATTGGCAAAGCTGATCCCCCGCGCCTCCCGCGTCGCCTGGCGGAACAGCGTGGTCGGGCCGCCGCGCGGCGTCGCGTAGAGGACCGCGGTTTCGGCGACCAGTTCGATGCGGAGCGATTCGGTGTGACGCGCGCCACCGTCGCGGATCGTCCGGCTGGTCCCGCGCATCGTGCCGCCACGCGCCGGCCCCCATTGTTCGCAGCTGCGCGCTCCATCGGGCGCGGGCGCGGTACACCAATCCCCCTCCAACCAGGCGAGATTGGGTAGTTCGGCGGCCAGCGCCGCCGCGATCAGACTCAATACAGGCATAGACCCCCTCTGGCGGGAGCGATCGTCCCATGGCCCACCGTCAGGCGCAATCGGCATTCGATGGTTAGGAACTTGTAAAAACTTGCCGGCTATCCCGTCCGCAGTGGACCATTGGGGGAAGCTTGGGTGAGCGCATTCGGACGTCGTAGTGGACCAGGCGGTACGCCGGGTCGTCCCGCGTTCGGTGTCGCGCGTCCGATGCAGGGTGGCACGCCGGCGCGTCCCGTCGAGCCGGCGGGCGGAGAGCAGTTTCCGTCGCTACAGGATCTGCCGCTTCCCGGTGCCGCCGCGCAGGCGCCGGGCCAGTTCGACCCGCAGGCCCAGCCGGCCGCGACTCCCGCGCCCGCCGCCGCGACCACGCAACCGGCATCGACCACCGACGCGTTGCAGCGGCTGGCCGATCGTCAGGCGGCATCGGCAGAGGCCGGAAGTTCCCGCGTCGAGGGGTTCGAGGCGTCGATCCACCGCATCAAGGAACAGGTGCTTCCCCGCCTGCTCGAGCGTGTCGATCCCGAAGCGGCCGCCACGCTGAACAAGGACGAACTGGCGGAGGAATTCCGCCCGATCATCGGCGAAGTGCTCGCCGAGCTGAAGCTGACACTCAACCGGCGCGAACAGTTCGCGCTGGAAAAGGTGCTGGTCGATGAACTGCTGGGCCTTGGCCCGCTTGAGGAATTGCTGGCCGATACCGCGATCAGCGACATCATGGTCAATGGTCCCGACCAGACCTATGTCGAGCGCAAGGGCAAGCTGGAGCTGGCCAATATCCAGTTCCGCGACGAAGAGCATCTGTTCCAGATCGCGCAACGTATCTGTAACTCGGTCGGCCGCCGCGTCGATCAGACCACGCCGCTCGCCGACGCCCGCCTGAAGGACGGCAGCCGCGTCAACGTGATCGTGCCGCCGCTGAGCCTGAGGGGGACGGCGATCTCGATCCGCAAATTTTCAGACAAACCGATTACGCTCGACATGATGGCCGGATTCGGGTCGATGTCGCAGAAAATGGCGACAATGCTGAAGATCGCCGGGGCAAGCCGTTACAATGTCGTCATTTCGGGCGGCACCGGTTCGGGCAAGACAACGATGCTGAATGCCCTGTCGAAGATGATCGACCCGGGCGAACGCGTGCTGACGATCGAGGACGCCGCCGAACTGCGGCTGCAACAGCCCCACTGGCTGCCGCTGGAAACGCGCCCGCCCAACCTGGAGGGTCAGGGCGAAGTCACGATTCGCGATCTGGTCAAGAACGCGCTGCGTATGCGGCCGGACCGGATCATCCTGGGCGAAATTCGCGGCAGCGAGTGTTTCGACCTGCTCGCCGCAATGAACACCGGCCATGACGGATCAATGTGTACGCTGCACTCCAACTCCCCGCGCGAAGCGCTGGGGCGTATGGAAAACATGGTGATGATGGGCGACATCAAGATCCCGAAGGAGGCGATCAGCCGCCAGATCGCCGATTCGGTGGACCTGATCGTTCAGGTCAAGCGCCTGCGCGACGGCAGCCGCCGCGTCACCAACATCACCGAGGTGATCGGAATGGAAGGCCCGGTGATCGTGACGCAGGAACTGTTCAAGTTCGAGTATCTGGACGAGACGGCGGACGGCAAGATCGTCGGTGAATATCGGTCGATGGGCCTGCGCCCCTACACGCTCGACAAGGCCAAGCAGTTCGGGTTCGATCAGGCGCTGCTCGAGGCATGCCTGTAGGATGTCGCGCACGCCCGGGGCGTGTTCGTAACCGGGACATTAACCACGACCGCAACCGCTGGCGCACGATCCGTGTCGCCCTACCCTGCGGCGCATGGGATTCCACCGTCGCATGATGCTGATCGCCGCCCTGTTCGCGGCCTCGCTTCCGGCGTCACAGCTGCGCGCGGCCCCGCCGGTCATGGCACTGGCCCCCGACAGCGAGGCGCGATGGGTGCCGTTCGAGCTGAGCGCGACCAACCAGATCCGGTTTCGGACGATGGTCAACGGTCGCTGGGCCGAGGCGGTGCTCGACACCGGGGTCAGCGACAGCGCGCTGAGTGCCGGCTTTGCGCGGCGACTGGGTCTGAAGCCGCTGGTCGAGGGTCGCGCCGATGCGATCGGCGGCAGCATCACCCTCGCCTGGACCGGGATCGACCGGATCGAGGTCGGCGGCATGGTACGCACCGGCGGACGGATCGCGATCATCGATGGCGACGCCCGCGCGACCGGCGAGCGGCCGGTGGACCTGTTCGTCGGCGCCGACCTGCTCGCCGCCAACGCGCTGGAGATCGATTACGATGCCCAGCGGTTTCGCCTGATTCCATCGGGGCGAATGCCGTTCCGCGGGGTCACCCTGCCGCTGGCGCGAACCGATCGGTCGGGCCTGTATCTCAGCCGGATCGTGCTGGGCGACATCACCACCCCGATGATCGTCGATACCGGCGATGGCAGCATGGTGACACTCACCCAGACGGCATCGCGCCGGCTGGACGCGCGGATCGGCCCCAGGACGACCGCCATCGCCTATGGTCTGGGCGGTGCGGTAGAGGGGGAGATCGGCGTCCTGCCCAGCCTGCGCCTCGCCGCGCTGACGCTGCGCGAGGTCGAGTTGCGAATCGAGCCGGATGCGGGCTTTTCGGGTCGCAAGGGCGCGGGCGGGCGGATCGGCAACGGCCTGCTGCGCCGGCACCGGGTGCTGCTCGATCCCGGCGCGGGGCGCATGGTCCTGGCCCCCGGGGCGCGCGCGGACTGGCCGGTCGCGCGATCAACCAGCGGGCTGATGCTGGCGGCGGCAGGCGAACGGCTGCGCGTGCTGCACGTGATGCGCGGCAGCCCGGCGGCGGACGACGGTTGGCGCGTGGGGACGGAAATCTGCGCGGTGGACGGCAATCCGGTGAGCGCGAGCCGATATGCCGGGGCGGTATCCGGCTGGACCAGCGGAGCGCCCGGACGCACCGTCAGGCTGAGCCTGTGCGGCGGCGGCGAACGCGACCTGACGCTTCGTCGTTTCTATTAGGTTCGGATCGCCAGCGCGGCGCACACCACGGCGAACAGCAGCGCCATCAGCTGGATCAACGTCCACGGCATCCAGCCGACCCGGTCAAGGTCGCGGCGGTTCGCGCGGCGCCAGTCGGCCAGCCCGCTTCCCGCAGCCACCAGCACCAGCGTTCCCGCCCCGATCCATAACGGCACTTGCATCGATTCCCGTCCGCCTTCACCCTGGCCGGATCAGGAGAGGACCCGTCATGCGTATCACCCCCCGCCCCGTCGCGCTCGCCATCGTCATCGCCACCGGCCTGGTATCCGCCGCGGCGATCGGCGCCCCCCAGATGGGATCGGCGGTCCGCGATGTGAAGGCGGCGGTCGCCGCGCCGACGCGCTCGCCCGCGAACATCGCCCGCGACCGGTATCGCCACCCCGTCGAAACGCTGAACTTTTTCGGCGTGAAGCCGGGCGACACGGTCGTCGAACTATGGCCCGGCGGCGGCTGGTACACCGAAATCCTGGCCCCCTATGTCGCGCGTGGGGGCGGCACCTATTACGCCGCCGCGCTCGACCGATTGTCGGGCGGCACGAAGAAGATGATCGCGGAAAAGCCCGCGCTTTATGGCAAGATCAGGCTCGCCGCCTTTCCCGCATTCGCCCCCACCGACACGCGCGTGCCGGATGGCAGCGCGGATGTCGTGCTGACCTTCCGCAATGTCCATAACTGGCGCATGGGCTATCAGCGCGCGGACAAGCAGGATTACGCGCCCGAGGCATTCCGACAGATCTTTGCGATGCTGAAGCCCGGCGGTGTGCTGGGCGTGGTCGATCATCGCCTGCCCGAAAGCGCGAGCGACGAGCGCGAACGGTCGAGCGGCTATATGAAGGTATCGACGATCCGCAAGCTGGCGGCCGATGCGGGGTTCGAGTTCGTCGCCGCATCCCAGGTGAACGCCAACCCGCGGGACCGCGCGGATTGGCCCGACGGCGTGTGGACGCTGCCGCCAAGCTATCGCCTGAAGGATGTCGATCGCGCGAAATATGAAGCGATCGGCGAAAGCGACCGGATGACGCTGAAATTCAGGAAGCCGAAGCGCGTACGCTGACGCGCGCGGTTCAGCCCAGCTTGTCGACCTGTTCCTTCAGCGCCGACAGTTGCGCCTTCAGGGCGGCGATCTCGTCGTCCTTGCTGGTTTCCGGTGCCGTGCCACCGGGCTTTGCGCCGGACGCGGCCGCCCCCGGCTTGAACGCGCCGGCCGCAGCCTCGAACATCGCCATGTTGCGCTTGGCGATCTCGGCGAAGGGCGAGTTGGCGAACGCGCCCTCGACCGCGCTCTTGAACTGTTCCTGATTGCGGCGGAAGCTTTCCATCGACGCTTCCAGATAGCCGGGGACCATCGCCTGCATGCTGTCGCCATAGAGCGCGATCAGCTGGCGCAGGAAGCTGACCGGCAACAGCGTCTGGCCACGCGCTTCCTCTTCCATGATGATCTGGGTGAGGACATTATGGGTGATGTCCTCCTCGCTCTTTGCGTCGATGACCTTGAAGTCGCGCCCCTCGCGCGTCATGGCGGCGAGGTGATCGAGCGTGATGTAGGACGAGGTTTCGGTGTTATAAAGGCGACGGTTCGCGTATTTCTTGATAATCACCGGGCCGTCGGCGTTGGCGGTCTTCTTCATGCAGGCCCCCTGAGGATGTTGCATGTCCCTAGCACCATTTGATGCCGCACCGCAACACGGCCCGCGCCCCCTTCCGCTGTTCCTGCAATTGCTGCGCAGCGAAACGCAGGGCGCGCCGGAACGCCGCGCCGCGGCGATGGCGGGACTGGCGGCATATCAGGCGGCAAGACGCCCGCGACCACGCCGCCCGATGCCGGTCGTCGCGCGCGCGGGCCGCGCGACGCTGCGCGACTATGGCGATGCCGGCACCGGGCGCGGGGTTCCGGTGGTGTTCGTGCCGTCGCTGATCAATCCGCCCGTCATCCTCGACATGCCGTACCGCAAGTCGCTGCTGCGCTGGCTGTCGCGGCGCGGCGTGCGCCCGCTGCTGGTCGATTGGGGGGACCCGACACCGGCGGATCGGGCGCAGGATGTCGCCGGGCATGTCGTCGAGATGCTGGTCCCGTTATTGCGCAGCATCGGCGAACCGGCGGCGCTGGCCGGCTATTGCCTGGGCGGGACCATGGCTGCGGCCGCCGCCGCGCATGTGCCGGTGCGCGGATTGGCGAAGATCGCGGCACCGTGGCGCTTCTCAGGCTTCGGCGACGAGGCACTGTCGCGGATCGACGCGCTGTGGGAAGCCGCGCAGCCGACCTGCGAAGCGCTGGGCCTGGTGCCGATGGAGGTCTTGCAGGCCGGCTTCTGGCAGCTCGATCCGGCGCGCACGGTCGCCAAGTTCGAACGGTTCGCCCGGCTGGACCCGGCCAGCACGGAGGCCCGTGCATTCGTGGCGATGGAGGATTGGGCTAATGCAGGCGCCCCGCTGACCTATGCCGCCGGACGCCAGATGTTCGACGATTTCTTCAGCGCCGACTTGCCGGGGCGCGGCGCCTGGCGGGTTGGCGGACGCATCGCCGATCCGATCGCCCTGCCCTGTCCGACGGTGGAGTTCGTATCGCTGACCGATCGCATCGTCCCCGCCGCCAGCGCCGCCGGGCTGAACGACCGGCGCGAACTGCGGCTGGGCCATGTCGGCATGATCGTCGGGTCGTCGGCGCGGGCGATGCTGTGGGAGCCGCTCGCGGACTGGCTAACCGCGCTTCCCGCGCCTAGATAGCCCGCAACCGGAATGAAGGAGACCGCCATGACCGATGTCGTCATCACCGCCGCCAAGCGCACGCCCGTGGGCAGCTTTCTGGGCGCGTTCGCATCCACCCCCGCGCACGAGCTCGGCCGCATCGCGATCGAGGCCGCGCTGGAACAGGCCGGGGTCAAGGGCGAGGACGTCTCCGAAGTGATTCTGGGCCAGGTGCTGACGGCGGCGCAGGGGCAGAATCCGGCGCGCCAGGCATCGATGGCGGCGGGTGTCCCGAAAGAGGTTCCTGCCTGGGGCCTCAATCAGGTCTGCGGCTCCGGCCTCCGCGCCGTCGCGCTTGCGGCGCAGGCGGTGCAGACCGGAGACGCGTCGATCGTGGTGGCGGGCGGACAGGAATCGATGTCGCTCTCCGCACATGCGCAGTCGATCCGGGCGGGCGCGAAGATGGGTGACCTGGCGCTGATCGACACGATGATCAGGGACGGGCTGACCGACGTATTCAACGGCTATCACATGGGCATCACCGCCGAGAATCTGGCCGAACAATATCAGGTGACCCGGGGTGAGCAGGACGAATTCGCCGTCCGCTCCCAGAATCTCGCCGAACAGGCCCGCGCAGCCGGCAGGTTCCGCGACGAGATCGCGCCGGTGACGCTGAAGACCCGCAAGGGCGAGACGGTGGTCGATCAGGACGAATATATCCGCGCCGGCGCGACGATCGATTCGGTTGCGGGACTGCGGCCCGCGTTCAAGAAGGACGGATCGGTCACCGCCGGCAACGCGTCCGGCATCAATGACGGTGCGGCGGCGCTGGTGGTGATGAGCCGCGAGGAAGCCGAAAAGCGCGGCGCGCCGGTGCTGGCGACGATCCGCAGCTGGGCGACGGCCGGCGTCGATCCGTCGGTGATGGGTATCGGGCCGGTGCCGGCGACCCGGCGCGCGCTGGAAAAGGCGGGGTGGACCGTCGCCGACCTGGACCTGATCGAGGCGAATGAGGCGTTCGCGGCACAGGCGCTGTCGGTCGGCAAGGAACTGGGTTTCGACCCCGACAAGGTGAATGTGAACGGCGGGGCGATCGCGATCGGCCATCCGATCGGCGCCAGCGGCGCGCGCGTGCTGACCACCCTGTTGTACGAAATGAAGCGTCGCGACGCGAAAAAGGGGCTGGCGACGCTCTGCATCGGCGGCGGCATGGGCATCGCGATGTGCGTCGAACGCGACTGATCGCAGGTATCGCCGGCGAGACATCCCGTCTGCCATCGACATGACATCCAATACGGCGCCCCATCGCCCAGGATGGGGCGCCGTATCCATATCGACTTGCGACGAATTTATTATAGATCACGCAAAACAAATACGCGACGCAATATTTCGGATCCGTATAGTTTCCGACCATTTCGTAGAATCGTGAAACTACAAATGATCACGTTACAATTTACGTTTCATAGTATATTGGAAAATTTCGGGCGACGCTCAGGTTTGTAGCAAATCGGCAACACTGGCCCGGAAATTTCCGACAATGCTAACTTTCGGCATATTGTGACCGCACCGGCTTTTGGGTTCTTTCCCGGCGATCAGGCATCCCGCCTGTCCAGGGGCAACTCACATGAAGTTCAACCGGCTTCTGGCGGCAACCGCGCTCGCCAGCACCTTCGCAATCACGCCGCAGGTCGCATTCGCGCAGACCGCGTCCGACACCGCCGCCAGCTCCGAAGGCGAGGAAGCGCCGACCACCGCCGGCGAGACCAAGGAAGGCGAGATCGTCGTCGTCGGTTCGCGCATCCGTCGCAGCAACCTGACCACCGCCGACCCGATTCAGGTCATCACGCGTGAGGAAACCACCTCCGCCGGGTTCAACTCGACCGCCGAAATCCTGCAAAGCGCACAGGTCACCGGCGGCACCAGCCAGATCAACAACTCGTTCGGCGGCTTCGTCACCGCCGGCGGTCCCGGCGCCAACACCGTGTCGCTGCGCGGCCTGGGTACGACCCGCACCCTCGTCCTGCTGAACGGCCGCCGCATCGCGCCGGCGGGCTCGCGCGGGCAGGTCGGCGCGGCCGACCTCACCGTGCTGCCCAACGCGATCCTCGACCGCGTCGAAGTGCTGAACACCGGCGCGTCGTCCATCTATGGATCGGACGCGGTCGCGGGCGTCATCAACCTCGTCACCCGCGACGACATCAAGGGCGTCGTCCTGGAGGCCCAGCACAACGTTCCGGAAATCGGCGCCGGCGTCACCCGCCGCTATTCGGCGGTGTTCGGCACCCGGTTCGAAGGGTTCAAGATCGCCGGGTCGGTCGAATATTACAACCGCGACGCGGTGAAGCTGGGCGATCTCGACTTCACCCGCTGTCAGCGCGCGCTGCGCAGCAGCGCCGCGAACCCGGCGTTCGGTTCGGCCGATCTGATCGACGCGCGCACCGGCCAGCCCAAATGCTTCGGCGAAATCAGCGTCACCGGCGATAGCGGCGTGACCGTCAACACGATCGGTACGCGCGACTATGCCGGCACCACCGTCGCGCTGGCTCCCGGCATCCCGGCCGGTTACGGCACGCTGCCGACGAGCGCAGGCTATGGCACGATCGCACAGCAGGTCTGCAACCGGTTCCGCCCCAATGCGGCGGTCACCACCGGCGCGCTGCCCGGCTATGAGTGCGTCGGCGGCGGCCTGATCCCGACCGGCCTGCGCGACACGCTGCCGCGCAATTTCTTCCTCGGCGACGTGGTTTCGCCGGGCGAGCAGTTCAACGGCTATCTCCAGGCGAGCCTGGAACTGCCGGGCCTGAACAATGCCGAAGTCTATACCGAGATCATGGCCAATCGCCGCAAGTCGAAGCAGACCAGCGGCAGCCGCCAGCTCACGATCGACTATCCGCTGGGCAGCCCGCTCTACAGCGCGACCCAGTTCCCCGGCCAGTTCCTGCCCGCGCAGGCCGGCGGCATCACCGGCACCAACGCGATCGGCGTGCGCGCCTTCACCGAATATGGTCCGTATGAGAACCGCCAGACGGTCGATTTCATCCGCGGCCTGATCGGCGTGCGCGGTGACCTGTTCGGCGACTGGCGCTACGACGCGTCGGTGATGCGCAGCTGGTCGGACTCGACCTATGAGACCGACACGGTGCTGACCGACAAGATCGCCCAGAGCCTGGACGTCGTGTCGTCGGGCGGTACGCTGGTGTGCCGCAACACGCTGAACGGCTGCGTCGCGGCACCGTCGCTGAGCGCGAACGTGGTCAACGGCATCGTGCCGCAGGCATGGTTCGACTTCATCAGCGAAACCACCGTCGGCCACACCAAATATCGCGAGACGATCGCCAACCTGACGTTCGACGGTTCGCTGTTCAAGCTGCCGGGCGGCCCGCTCTCGGTCGCGCTGGGCGTCGAATATCGCAAGGCGCGGATCGACGACACGCCGTCGCGCGATAGCCAGGCGAACAACCTGTACGGCCTCACCTCCTCGGGCATCACCCGCGGCACCGATTCGGTGAAGGAAGCGTTCGGCGAAATCGAAGCGCCGATCCTGGCGGACGTGCCGTTCTTCTATCGCCTGACGCTCAACGCATCGGGCCGCTATACCGACTATAAGTCCTATGGCTCGCAATGGACCTACAAGATCGGCGGCCTGTGGGCGCCGGCCAAGTTCCTGTCCTTCCGCGGCAGCTATGGCACGTCGTATCGCGCCCCGGCGCTGTTCGAACAGTTCCTTGGCCCGACGAGCGGTTTCCAGTCGCAGAACAACGATCCGTGCAACAGCTACGGCACGCGTGACGCGACCTCGAACCGCTACATCAACTGTCAGTCGCTGGGTCTTCCGACCACCTATACGGCCACGTCGAGCATTCGCGTGAACCAGCAGGGTGGCGCGGCCACGGGTCTGTCGGCGGAAACGTCGCGCGCCTACACCTTTGGCGGCGTGTTCGAACCGAATCTCGGCTCGTTCGGTCGCTTCTCGTTCGGCGTCGATTATTTCAACGTGCTGGTCGAGAACGGCGTGTCGCAGCTCACCTATCTGAACATCCTGTCGACCTGCTATGACAGCGCGCCGGCGGACTTCAAGGCGAACCAGGACACCTGCGCCCTGATCCAGCGCGCTGCGACGGCACCCTATGGCCTCACCGTGACCACGGGCTATGTGAACATCTCGAACGCCGCGGTCAGCGGCATCGACTTCACCGCCCGCTATCAGGTTCCGGTGTTCGGTGGCACGTTCCGTCTGAACGCGGCGGTGACGAAATATGACCAGCGCTACAGCCAGACGCTGCCGACCGACACGATCCGCAACACGATCGGCGCGGTCAACAATCCGGAATGGACGGGGACGTTCGACGCCTCGTTCAAATATGATCGCTTCACGCTGCGTTACGGCGTCGAGTGGCTGGACGGCACGAACACCAGTGCCTTCCAGCTCGGCACGACCGACGCGACGCGGGCGACCTATTACTTCCAGACGCCGGATTACTTCACCCACTCCGCCTCGGTTCGTTATCAGGGCGACAAGTTCGGCCTGGTGCTGGGCGTGCGCAATCTGACGAACGCGGCGCTGCCGCAGATTTCGTCGGGCGCCTACAACCGGATCGGCAACGTGCCGCTGTACAGCGGGTACGATTATATCGGCCGCACCTTCTTCGTGAATGTGACGACCGCATTCTGACGCGATCGCGGCCCGGGGGGCCGCGACAGCAAAAGGCCGGCGGTTCCCCTAGAACCGCCGGCCACTTTTTTGCCCGCGAAAGATCGATGCCGGCGGCTAGCGCGTGGCGACCCGCTTGTAGGGGACGAACTGCCCCAGCGAGACAAACCCGCTCCACATCCGCGACCCGCGATCAATCAGATCGACCTTGTCGACCGAACACAGCTGGCTGCCATAGATTTTGGTCAGCAGGATATCGTCGTCGTCCAGCTGGTCCGCGCCCGCACGGGGGCGATTGACGTACAAGGTCGAGCCGCGACGATAGACCAGCGCGGTCTTGTCGATGATCGTCGTGTTATCCAGGCTCGAAAGGGAAAGGCAATTCACCGGTTCGCCGGCAACCCGGCCCTCCAGCATCTTCGCCAGTTCGGCCTCGCCCTTGGCGTAGCCCGATTCGTCCGCGGATGCGGCACCGGCCAGCGTCAACAGGGAGAGCGAAGCGGCGGCGGTCAGCAGTCTGCGCATCGGCTGTCTCCAACTATTCGTAGTAGAACGAACATGGTAGCGAAGCCGAGCTTTCGCAACACTGAACCGACCTGGCGGTTCAGCTCCAGATGCGGTCGAACCGGTCGCCCAGCCCGGTAATCAGCTCATATTGCGAAAGGCCCGTCCGCGCGGCGGTTTCGGGCAGGGCATAGTCGATGGTGATCCAGTCGCCCTCCGCCACATCGGGCGCCGCGCTGACATCGATCGCCACCAGATCCATCGACACGCGTCCGATCACCGGCACCGCGACACCCCCCGCGCGTGCGAGTCCCCGGTCGGAAAAACAGCGCAGATAGCCGTCGGCATAGCCCAGATTGATCGTCGCGACCTGGGTATCGGCGGCGGCAGTCCAGGTGGCGTTGTACCCGACGGTCTGGCCGGCCGGGACCCGCCGGCGCTGGAGCAGCTGGGCCTGGGGCGTCACCACCTGGCGGATGTGCGGGGCCAGCACCGGCGACTGGACGCCGCCATAGAGCGAGATGCCCGGCCGGGTGAGATCGAAGGCATAGTCCCGACCCAGCGCGATCCCCGCCGAGTTGGCAAGGCTCATCCGCCGCGCGCCGGTTACCCCGCGCAGCGCCGCGAACGCGTCACGCTGGCGGGCGTTGAGCGGAGACTCCTCGTCCGCGCTGACCAGGTGGCTCATCAGCGTTTCGATCCGCAAGCCGTCGAGCAGGCCGGCAGCGACATCCGCGACGCCGATGCCGAGCCGGTTCATCCCGGTATCGACCATCACGTCGCAGGCGCCGCCACCGGCATCGCGCCAGCGGCGGATTTGATCGACGGTGTTGAGCACCGGGCGCGCATGTTTCGACGCGCGTGCCGCCGCGACATCCTCCTCGCGCAGCCCGTGCAGGACCGACACCGCGACGCCGAGCGGGTCGAGCGCCCTGGCCTCTCCCCATGTCGCGACGAAAAAGTCGCGGCAGCCGGCCGCAGCCAGTCGCGACGCGACCCCGCAGGCACCCAGCCCATAGCCATCGGCCTTCACCGCAGCCCCGCACGCCGCGCCGCCGCTCAGCGTCGCCAGGGCGCGCCAGTTGGCGACGAGCGCATCGCCGTCGAGGCGCAGGCGGAGCGGGGCGGACGTCATCGCGCCCGGCTAGCGCCCCTTCCCCGTCACCGCAATCACCCGGCGGGTTTCAGATCCTTTTCCTTGAGGAAGATCAGCGTGATCGCGAGCGCGACCGCCACCACGATCCAGGTGTACCAGATCCCGGCATAGGGGTTGCCCGACTTGGCCACCATATACTGGCTGATGAGCGGCAGGAATCCGCCGAAATAGCCGGTGCCGATATGATAGGGGATCGACATCGAACTGTAGCGGATGCGCGGCGGGAACAATTCGGTCAGCAGCGCGGCGACCGGACCGTAGGTGAGGCCCGACAGTGCCGCCATCGCGCTGATCGCGATCAGGATCAGGACGATGTCGAACGCGGACGGCACCACCTTGTCGAGCTTGTACCCGGCATTGGCCAGCGCCTTGTCGATATCGACCGACGTGTTCGACACGACCGGCAACCCGCCGATCGACACCGAAGCGGACGGGGTCACCGCGCTCGAATAGGGAATACCCTTTTTGGAGAGGTAATCCATCAGCTGGCCACAGGTCGTCCCCTGCCGCATCGCGAAGGGATCGTAGGCGCAGTCCGGCCCGGAAACGACGACCGGCGCGCGCTTCGCCGCGTCAGCCAGTTCCGGGTTCGCTGCCTGCCCCATCGCCCAGAATAGCGGGAACAGCATCAGCAGGGTGAAGCCATAGCCGATCACGATCGGCTTCTTGCGCCCGATCCGGTCCGACAGCTTGCCGAAGACGACGAACCAGAACAGCCCCCCCGCCGCGCCCGCCGCCGCCATCAGCTGCGCGACGACCGGCTCGACCCGCATCGGCCCCTGAAGGAAGGACAGCACCGAAAAGGTCGCGGTGTACCAGATCACGGTCAGACCGGCGGCGACACCGAACAGCGCCACGAACAGCCGTCGGATATTGCCGGGATGGGTGAAGCTTTCCTTGAGCGGATTGCGCGCGACTTCGCCCGCCGACTTCATCGCCTGGAACACCGGACTTTCCGACAGTTTGAGGCGCATGTAGAGCGAGATGGCGAGCAGCCCGATCGAGAAGATGAACGGAAGCCGCCAGCCCCACGCATCCCACACGCCCGTCGGCATCGCGAACCGGGTGAGCAGCACCACCGCGAGGCTGAGCACGAACCCCGCCGAAACGCTTGCCTGAATGAAGCTGGTGAAATAGCCCGCGCGGCCGGCCGGCGCATGTTCGGCGACATAGATCGCAGCCCCGCCATATTCGCCGCCCAGCGCCAGGCCTTGCAGGATGCGCAGCAGGATGACGATCGTCGGAGCCGCGACGCCGATCGACGCGTGCGAGGGGACCAGGCCGACACCGGCGGTCGCGATGCCCATCAGGGTGATCGTAACGAGAAACGTATATTTGCGGCCCAGCCGGTCGCCCAGATAGCCGAACAGCACCGCGCCGAGCGGACGGAAGCCGAACCCGACCGCGAACCCCGCCCAGGCATAGAGCGCCTCCATCACCGGATTGCCGGTCGCGAAGAAGGTGCGCCCGATGATGCCGGAGGCGGCGAGCGTGCCGTAAATGAAGAAATCATACCATTCGAACACGGTCCCGAGTGACGAGGCGGTCACCACCTGTCGCATTTCCGCCGCGCTTGGTTCGCGCCGGCTCCCGATCGCGTCGGATTCGCTCTCCATTCGGTCCCCCCAACCCCTGTTCGCGCTCCGGTTTAGCGGCTTGCCGATGCGCGGCAAGGGGGTCGGCCCTTCCGGCGCCGCGGCGAACCGGCTAGGGCCGGCGCCATGATCCGCCTGTCCGGTCTCTCGCTTGCTCTCGATCACGCCGACGACGCCATCGCGCCCGCCATCTGCCAGCGGCTGGGAATCACGCCGGGCGACCTGCGCGGCTGGACGCTGTTCAAGCGCGGGAACGACGCGCGGCGGCGCGGCGCGATCCAGCTGGTCCATACCTTCGATATCGATGTGACCGACGAGGCCGGCGTGCTGGCGCGGCACGCGGGGGACAAGGACGTGCGCCGCACGCCGGACATGTCCTACCGCCCGCCGGTCGCCGCGCCGGAAGGATGGTCGGGACTGCGCCCGGTGGTGATCGGCGCGGGACCGTGCGGCCTGTTCGCGGGCCTGATCCTCGCCCAGATGGGGTTTCGCCCGATCATCCTCGACCGTGGCAAGGTGGTGCGCCAGCGGACCAAGGATACCTGGGGCCTGTGGCGTCGCGCCGAACTGAATCCCGACAGCAACGTGCAGTTTGGCGAGGGCGGCGCCGGCACCTTTTCAGACGGCAAGCTGTATTGCCGGGTGAAGGACCCCCGGTTTCTGGGCCGCAAGGTGCTGGAGGAATTCGTCCGTGCCGGCGCGCCCGACGACATTTTGTGGGAGGCGCATCCGCATATCGGCACGTTCCGCCTGGTCACGATGGTCGAGAGCCTGCGCGCGACGATCGAAGGGCTGGGCGGCGAATATCGCTGGCAGACGCGGGTCGATGATCTGGAACTGGAGCGCGACGCGGACGGAACCCGGTCGCTGCGCGGATTGCACCTGCACGATGGCAGCTTCCTGGAGGCCGATCATGTGGTGCTGGCGGTCGGCCACAGCGCGCGCCCGACGTTCGAGATGCTCCACCGCCGCGGCGTGCATGTCGAGGCCAAGCCCTTTTCGATCGGCGTGCGGATCGAACATCCGCAAAGCTGGATCGACCAGGCGCGGTTCGGATCGTGTGCGAACCATCCCGATCTGGGCGCGGCAGCCTATAGCCTGGCCCATCACTGCGCCAATGGGCGCACCGTCTACAGCTTTTGCATGTGTCCGGGCGGGCGCGTCGTCGCGGCGACGAGCGAAGAGGGGCGCGTCGTGACCAACGGCATGAGCCAATATTCGCGCGCGGAGTTCAACGCCAATTCGGGCCTGGTCGTCGCGATCGATCCTGCGCGCGACTATCCCGACGGGCCACTGGCAGGGATCGCACTGCAACGGCATTGGGAGGAAAAGGCGTTCGTCGCTGGCGGATCGACCTATCACGCGCCGGGCCAGCTGGTCGGAGACCTTATCGCGGGGCGCCCCTCCACCGCAATCGGCGCGGTCGTCCCCAGCTACAAGCCGGGGGTGCGGATGACCGATCTGTCGCAATGCCTGCCCCCGTTCGTGATCGAGGCGTTTCGCGAGGCGCTGCCGGTCTTTGGCCGAAAGATCGCGCGGTACGATCATCCGGACGCGGTGATGACGGGCGTGGAGACGCGCACCTCCTCACCGATCCGGATCACCCGCGGCGCCGATTTTCAGAGCATCAACACCCGGCGGCTGTTCCCGGCCGGCGAGGGCGCGGGATATGCGGGCGGCATCCTGTCCGCCGCGATCGACGGGATCAAGGTGGCCGAGGCGGTGGCCGCCAGCATCGTCGCGGCGCGCTGACCCCCCGCGTCAGGGGAAGCGCAACGTCACCACCAGCCCCGGCCCCGCGTCGCCCAGTTCGACCGAGCCGTCGTGCAGATGCGCGACCGCCTGGACCAGCGACAGGCCAAGGCCGGCGCCACTCCCCTGCCGGGCCGCATCGAGCCGGCCAAAGCGGCGCAGCGCCTCCGCCCGCTGCCCCTCGGCGATCCCCGGTCCGTGGTCGCGGACCGACAGCGCGATGCCGTCGGCATGCTCGGCGAGCGTCAGCACGATCGCGCCCCGGCCATATTTGACCGCGTTTTCGATGAGGTTGCCCACCGCCTGGCCAAGCAGCTGCCGATGCACGGCACGCGTGACGCCGGGCTGGGCATCGACCATCAGCTCGCGGCCGCCCTCCTCGACCAGCGGCGCGTAGATTTCGCCAAGCGTTTCGAGCAGCGTATCGATCCGCGTGACCGCAAAGCTGTCCCGACCGACGCCCGCCTCCGCGCGGCTGATGCTGAGCGCGGTTTCGACGATCGCCATCAGCCGGTCGCCTTCCTCCAGCGCGCGCTGCATCGCGTCCTGCGCGTCCGGCTCGGTGATCTCGCGCGCGGCACGTTCGAGCGCGACGCGCATTCGCGTGAGCGGCGATTTGAGGTCGTGCGCCAGTCCATCGGTCGCGATCTTCAGTTCGCCGACCAGCGCCGCGATCCGATCGAGCGTGCGATTGACCTCGCCCCCCAGCATCGCGAAGGCGTCGCCCGACCGGTCCTCCGGCACGCGCCGGGCAAGATCGCCCGCCCGCACATCGTGCAGCGTCGTCACCGTCGAACGGAGCCTGGCGCCGATCAGCCGCGCCGCCAGTGCGGCCGCGATCGCCGCGAATACCAGCCCGAGCACCATCGCCGCCAGGCTTACCCGCTCCAGCCGTCCCAGCAGGAGCCGCTCGCCCTCATACGCCACCCCGCTGATCAGGCGCCCCCCCCCGGGGAGCCGCGTCAGGCGCAGCAACGCCGCCTCCGGCAGGGGCCGGCCGACGCGCCGCACATCGAGCTGGCGATAATCCGAATCGGTCGAAACACCCGCCGGCATCGCCGCCAGGTTGCCGGCGATGGGGCGGCCCGTGGAATCGATCAGCAGCATCATCGCCCGCCCGGACGCGCGCTCGGTCCGCAGATCGATCGCGTGGGAAAGCGCGCGAACGCCCCCCTGCGCGAAGGTAGCGCGAAGATCGTCGCGAATGATTTCGGCACTCGCCTCGGCATTCGCGATGCTCTGCGCGCGCAGCACCATGCCCAGACCGGTCAGCAGCACGGCGAGCGTCACCACCTGGGACAGGAAGATCAGCGCCGCGAGGCGAAATGTGGTCGAGCGCCAGCTCACGGAGCCGCGCCGAGCCGGTATCCCACGCCGCGAACGGTGTGCAGCAACGGATAGGGCGCGCCCTCATCCACCTTCTTGCGCAGGCGACTGAGATGGACATCCACGACGTTGGTGCCGGGATCGAAATGATAGTCCCATACCCCTTCGAGCAGCATCGTCCGCGTGACGACCTGATCGGCATGGCGCAGCAGATATTCGAGAAGGCGAAATTCGCGCGGCTGAAGGTCGATCGTGCGCGATCCGCGCCGGACGCGGCGGGCGAGCAGGTCCATCTCCAGATCGTCGCAGCGCAGCACGGTCGCCGGCGCCGGCCCCGAACCGCCCCGCCGGATGAGCAGCCGAATGCGCGCCAGAAGTTCCGCAAAGGCAAAGGGCTTGGTCAGATAGTCGTCGGCCCCGTCGGTCAGCCCCTTGATCCGGTCCTCGGGCGAACCCAGTGCCGACAGCACGATGACCGGCGTCGCGATTCCCGCCCCGCGCATGGCGCTCAGCACCGCCATCCCGTCCAGACCCGGAAGCATGCGATCGAGGATGACGCAGTCATGGCTGCCATCGGTGGCGTGAAACAGCCCGTCGCGGCCGTTGTTCGCCCGATCGACGACGAACCCCTCCTCGTCCAGCCCTTTGGCGATGAAGTCGCCGGTCGCGGCATCATCCTCGATGAGCAGGATCTTGTTCGCCACCGGCATGGTCCCTTCGTGGATCGTCGCGCCCGGGATCACGGCGCGCGTTCGGCCGCAGCGGGCAATTCCCGTTTGATGATCTCCATCATTTCGTCGAGCCGCTGGGCGACCGCAAGGTCGATCTTCTCATGCAGGCGCATCAGTTCGAGTTCGCTGCGCAGATTGACCTCATAATCCAGGCTGGCCGCCAGCCGGTCCTTCGCCGCCTGGCGGTTCTGGCTCATCATGATGACCGGTGCCTGCACCGCCGCGAGCGTCGAGAGCATGAGGTTGAGGAAGATATAGGGATAGGGATCGAATGCCAGGCCGACCCGCGCGAGCACGTCCGAATTGAGCAGCATCCACCCCAGCAGGATCGCCGCAAAAGCGATGATGAACGCCCATGAGCCGCCCACCGCGGCAACGCGATCGGCGAGCCGGTCGCCAAGCGTCGCCGCTTCGTCGGCGACGTCCGCCGCGTCGCGGGCGGTGGGCCGGCCCGCCTGGATGCTGGCGAGGACGCGCACTTCCTCCGGATCCAGCGCGGCGGCCTGCTTGCCGATCAACCGGCTGGCGAGCGCCTGAAACGCGTGAGTGGCCATCGCTTCGTCTCCTTTGCGCCGATATCTGGCAAGGCGTGGCTTGACGGGGGGTGAGGAAGAGATGAACTTTTCCTCATCTTTGGGCGCACGCGCGAACATTACCGATTTGTCAGACGCCGCTGATGTTCACGCAATCCCGCCGGGCCTAGTGCGGCAGGACAAGGAGTGTCGCGAATGCGCAAGGCCATCATCGCAACCCTGATCGCCACGTCGGCGGCCCCGGCACTGGGCGCGGTCCAGACCCAGGGCCTGACCGAGGGGGTCTGGATGAACCCCTATCGGTCGGTTGCGGTGCGCACCGGCCCGTGCGGCGACCGCATCTGCGGCTGGATCGTGTGGGCGAGTGCGTCGGCCCAGGCCGATGCGCGCAGCAGTGGCATCGACCGGCTGATCGGCGTCCAACTGCTGGAGGATTATCGACCGCAGGGGCCGAACCACTGGACCGGCACGGTCTTCGTCCCGGACATGAATCGTCGCTTCGCATCGGAGATCAACGCGCTCTCGCCGACCAGCCTGCAAATCAAGGGCTGCATCCTGCACGGGCTGATCTGCCGGTCGCAGACATGGAACCGGATCGAGCGGCTGCCGCAATGAACCGGCTTCGCATCCTGTTCGAACGGCATCGCCGCATCATCGTGATCGCCGTCGTGCTGGCGCTGATCGCGGTGGGGTTTTCGGCGCTGGAGGCGCTGACGCGCGAAATCCATTACGCCGACGTGCGCGCGGCGGTCCATGCGCTGTCCGCGCACCAGATCGCACTCGCGCTCCTCCTGACTGCGGGCAGCTATCTCGCCCTCACCTTTTACGACGTCATCGCGTTGCGGATCATCGGGCGCCCCCTGCCCTGGCGCACCGCCGCGATCGCGTCGTTCACCAGCTATACGCTCAGCCATAATCTGGGCCTGGCGCTGCTGACCGGCGGATCGGCCCGCTATCGCGTCTATACCGCGGCGGGACTGGACGGCGGCGACGTGGCGCGCGTGGTCGGGCTGGCGGGCGGCACATTCTGGATCGGCGTGGTGTCGGTCGCCGGCGCGGCGCTGCTGCTGCACGCTGGCCCGGTCGATCTCGCGGGGCTGGCGATCGGCGCGGCGCACGCGCACCTCGCCGGCATCGCGATCCTGGGCGCGATCGGCGCGCTGCTGATCGGATCGGCGTTCGTGCGCGCGCCGATCCGCGTCGCCGGTTTCACGCTCCCCGTGCCGCGTCCGGGCCAGCTGATCGGTCAGGCAGGAATCGCGCTTGCCGACATCGCCTGCGCCAGCGCGGCGCTGTTCGTCCTGATCCCCGGCGCGGATCCGGCGTTGCTGCCGACCTTCATCCTGGCCTATTCGCTCGGCATCGTCGCCACGGTCGTCACCCATGTCCCGGGCGGGATCGGCGTGTTCGAGGCGGTGGTGCTGGCCGTGGTTCCGGGCGATCCGGTAACGCTGTTCGCCGCGCTGATCGCCTATCGGCTGGTCTATTACCTGCTTCCGCTGGCGCTCGGCATCCTGCTGCTCGTCTGGCATGAGGGCGCACGATACCGGCGCGCGGGCCAGTTATTGGCGGGCGCGCAGGCCGTTGCGTCGGAACTGGCGCCGCTGGTCATGAGCGCCGCGACCTTTCTGGGCGGCGGCCTGTTGCTGCTGTCGGGGTCGTTGCCGTCGCTGCGGCCGCGCATGGGCGCGCTGTCGTCGATCCTGCCGCTCCCCTTTATCGAGGCAAGCCATGTCGCGGCCAGCCTGGTCGGCACCGGCCTGCTGCTGCTCGCACCCGGCCTGTACCGCCGTCTCGACGGCGCGTTCCACGCCACCCGCCTGTTGCTTATCGCGGGGGCGTTCTTTTCGATCGCGAAGGGAATCGATTATGAGGAAGCCTTTGTCTGCCTGACGCTGGCGGCGCTGCTGCAATGGACGCGCGGCGCCTTTTACCGCCGCACCGCGCTGACCCAGCAGCCGCTGTCGGCGGGCTGGATCGCGTCGGCGGCAGGGGTGATCGCGCTGGCCGTCTGGGCGGGGTTCTTCGTCTATCGGCGCGTTCCCTATAATGACGATCTGTGGTGGCGGTTCGCGCTGCATGGCGATGCCCCGCGCTTCCTTCGCGCGATGCTGGGCGTGGCAGTGCTGCTGGGCGGCGTGGCGGTGTGGCGCCTGTTGTCGCCGGCGTCGGATCGCTCACCCCGGCTCGCCGAATCGCCGGACATCGACGCGATCCGCCCGATCCTGGCCCAGGCCACCCGGACCGAGGCGATGCTGGCGCTGACCGGCGACAAACGGTTCCTGATATCGGCGTGCGGCGACGCGTTCCTGATGTACCAGATCAAGGGGTCGAGCTGGATCGTGATGGGCGATCCGGTCGGCGCGAGCGAGGCGTGGGGCGAATTGCTGTGGCAGATCCGCGACCTTTCGGATCGCCAGCAGGGCCGGCTGCTGCTGTACGAGGTGTCGCCCGCCACACTGGACCTTGCCATCGGCCTGGGGCTTCAGATCGTGAAATTCGGCGAGGAGGCGATCATCGATCTCGACGCGTTCGCGCTCGACACCCCCGATCTGCGCAGCGTCCGAAAATCGGCCCGCGTGGTCGAACGCACCGGCGCGCGGTTCCGCATCGTCCCGGCTGCGGCGGTGCCGGCCATCCTCCCCGCGCTCATCGCGATCTCCGACGAGTGGCTGGCCGCGAAGGGGCAGCGCGAAAAGAGCTTCAGCCTGGGCAGCTGCGATCCCGACTATCTGTGCAATTTCGATATCGCGCTGGTGATGATGGACGACCGGATCGTCGCCTTCGCCAATCTGTGGCTGACCGCGGGCAAGCAGGAGGCTTCGGTCGATCTGATGCGCCAGTCCGAGGACGCCCCGAAAGGATGTATGGACTTCCTGTTCGTCGAGCTGATGCAATGGGCCAAGGCGCGCGGATACAGCCGCTTCTCGCTCGGCATGGCGCCGCTGTCGGGGATTGACGGGCGACGGCTCGCCCCCGCCTGGGCCAAGGCTGCGGCGCTGGTCTTTCGCCACGGGGAGCGCTTCTACGGATTTCGCGGGCTGCGCAGCTACAAGGAGAAGTTCGCGCCGGGTTGGGAACCCCGCTATGTCGCGGGTCCGCACGCGATCGGCCTGATCCAGGCGATGCGAGACCTGTCCCGCCTGATCGGCAAGCCGCGCCCGGCCGCGCAATGCGCCGCCCCGACGCCGACGCCGGCGCCACAGCCGACATCGTCCGAGGCACCGTGCGCCCCGATCGCGGCTTTCACCTCATGAGGAGGTTCTTCAGGCGGCCGGTGCGCCGCATTTGGCTGAAGCGCGGCATCGTCGGCGCCATCGTCACGGCGGCGCTCGTCGCTCTGGCGCTGGCCGCCCCCGCCCTGCACCTGATCGACCAGCGATCGATCCGCACCTACGAAACCGCGCGCGCCAATCCCGATGTCGCCGCCGTCTATATCTCGGGCGACATGGGGATGCGGTTCGGCATCGGCAGAAAGGTCGCACCCGCGCTGGCCAAAGCGGGTCTGCCGGTGGTCGCGATCAGTTCGCCGGTCAATTTCGGAACCCATCGCACGCGCGCACAGGCAGATGCGATCGTCGCCGACTCGATCCGCGTCGCGCTGCGCCTGACCGGCGCGAAGCGAATAGTCTTGATCGGCCAGTCCTTCGGCTCCGACATCGTCGCGACCATCGCCCCCGACATTCCGGTCGTCCTGCGCCCGCGCGTCGCGGCGATCGTGGCGGTGGTGCCGGCGCGCACGGTCTATTTCCGCGCCGATCCCACCACGATAACCTATCACGGCACCCCCGACGCGGAACCGGCGGCGGCGCTGCGCACGCTCGACTGGGCGCCGGTGATCTGCATCTACGGGGTCAAGGAAACGGACAGCCTTTGCCCACTGCTCGACCCGCGACATGCCCGGATCATCGGCCTGCCCGGCGGGCATTTCCTGCACAATGACGACAGGCTGCTGGTCGCGACGATCGCCGCCGCGCTGAATCGTGCCGACCCCGCGATCCTTCGCGCCGCGCCGCGCACATGACGAAAGTTTAAGGTTCCGCTCAGCCTGGGACCAACCCCAGGCTGGTAGCGGAATTGCGGGCCACCCCCGGCCGCTGGAACACCAACCGTCATGCAAAAGCCGATCTTCTTCGATCCTACCGGGCGCCGCAGTCGATGGTCGAAGCGCATGGTCGCGCTGTTGATCGGCGCGGTCATCCTGGCGGCGGTGGTCTTTGCCACCACGCTGGTGGCCGTGCCGCGCGGTCAGGATCTGCGGATGCCGCTGCCCGCGCCGCACGCCGCGCGCTTCGCGCCATCCACGCTGCGACACGGCATGGCGGGCTGGCTGCCCCGGCTGCATGCTCCGGCACCCGCGCGTCCGCTTTCGATCGGATTCTACATGCCCGGCGACGACGCCAGCCTCGCCTCGTTGCGACAGCATGGCGCGGCGCTCGACTGGGCGGTCCCGGCGCTGGTCAGCGTGGCCGGCCCCGCGCATTCGGTCACCGTCCTGGACGACCGCAAGTTCGACCGCACGGTTGCGGGGATGCGCGATCGACCGATGGTCCTGCCGATGGTGCAGAATATCGGCAACCAGTCATGGGACGGCGCCGGCACCGCCGCGCTGCTGCACGACCGCACGGCGCGCAGCGCGCTCGCCACCCGGCTCGGCGGCATGGTGGCGCAGCGGCACGACGCGGGTCTGGTGATCGATTTCGAAACGCTCCCCGCCCGCGCGATGCCCGACTATGTCCGGTTTCTGGGCGACCTGCGCAAGGCGCTGCCGGCCGGGGCGAAAATCGCGATCACTGCGCCGGCGGACGATCCGACCTGGCCGCTCGCGTCGCTCGCGCGGGTGACCGACAAGCTGATCTATATGGCCTATGACCAGCATTGGCAGGGCGCCGAGAGCGGCCCCATCGCGGCCCAGCAGTGGTTCGTCGATCAGGTCGAGCACGCCCAGCGGGCGGTCGGCCGCGACAAGCTGGTGATCGCGCTGGGCAGCTATGGCTATGACTGGCACGGCGACGATACCGACGCGCTGTCGATCGAGGATGCCTGGCTCGCCGCGCACGACAGCCAGGCGGCGATCACCTTCGACCGCGCCAGCGGCAACGCCGGTTTCGCCTATGACGAGGACGGACAGCGTCACACGATCTGGATGATGGACGCGGCGACCAGCTGGAACCAGATGATCGCGCTCAAGCGGCTGGGCGTCGGCGACGTCGCGTTGTGGCGGCTGGGCAGCGAAGACCCCGGCTTCTGGGCTGACCTGCACGCCTTCCGCGCGGGCGGTCAGCCGGACCTTTCGACGCCCACCGCGCTGCTCAGCACCGATGTCGAGGGGAATGGCGAGATCCTGCGCATCACCGCAACACCGACCGACGGGCGCCGCCGGGTCGCGCAGGACGCCGCAGGCATGATCCGCGACGAGCGTTACGACGCACTTCCGACCCCCTTCGTCGTGCATCGCGCCGGAGCGCAGGACCCGAAGCTGCTCGCGCTCACATTCGACGACGGGCCGGATGCGAGCTGGACGCCGAAGATCCTCGACATTCTGGAGCGCGAGCACGTACCGGCCACCTTCTTCGTGATCGGCGAAAATGCGCTCCAGCATCCCGGCCTGCTCAACCGCATCGTCGCCGACGGGGACGAGATCGGCAATCACAGCTACACCCACCCCAATCTGGCGCTTGCCGGCCCGGCGCAGACCCGCCTGGAACTCAACACCACCCAGCGGCTGGTGGAGGCCTATACCGGCCGGCGCATGACGCTGTTCCGCGCGCCCTATTTCGGTGACGCCGAACCGACCAGCCTGGACGAACTGGTGCCGGCGCTCGCCGCGCAACAGGCGGGCTATACGGTCGTCGGCCTGCACGTCGATCCGGGCGACTGGCAGCGGCCGGGCGCCGACGCGATCGTCGCCCAGACCATCGCCAGGGTACATGCCGGGAGGCCCGACGCGTCCGGTAATTCGGGCAACGTCATCCTGCTTCACGATGGCGGCGGCGATCGTGCAGAGACGGTCGCGGCGCTGCCACGCATCATCGAAACGCTGAAGGCGCAGGGATATCGGTTCGTGCCGGTATCCCGCCTGGTCGGCGTCACGCCGGAACAAGCGATGCCCCGGATCGCCAGCGAGGATCTGTGGGCGGTGCGCGCCGATGTCGGCATCTTCATCGTGCTGGCCGTGCTGGCCGCGCTGCTCGCCTGGCTGTTCTATCTCGCGATCGCGCTCGGCATCGCACGCGCGGTGGTGATGGCCGGCCTCGCCTGGTTCCAGAGCAGCCGCCGCCGCGCCGAGCCGCCGACCTTCGAACCCAGCGTGTCGGTGATCATCCCCGCCTATAACGAGGAACGGGTGATCGCCGCATCGGTCGCGCGGGTGCTGGCCAGCGACTATCCCGCGCTTCAGGTCATCGTCGCGGATGACGGGTCGAAGGACGGGACCAGCCGCATCGTCGCCGAGGCCTTTGCGGACGACCCGCGCGTGACGCTGCTGACGCTGGAAAATGGCGGCAAGGCGGCGGCGCTCAATCGCGCGCTGCTTCAGGCGACGGGAGAAGTGGTCATCGCGCTGGACGCCGATACCCAGTTCGAACCGCTGACGATCCGCCGGCTGGCGCGCTGGTTCGCCGACCCGCGGATCGGCGCGGTGGCGGGCGACGCGCGGGTTGGCAACCGCGTCAACCTCGTCACCCGCTGGCAGGCGGTTGAATATATCACCGCGCAGAATCTGGAGCGGCGGGCGCTTGCCGGGTTCGACGCGATGACGGTGGTCCCCGGCGCGGTCGGCGCATGGCGACGGGCGGCGCTCGACGGTGTCGGGGGCTATCCCGAAGACACGCTGGCGGAGGATCAGGACCTGACGATCGCGATCCAGCGCGCGGGGTGGCGCGTGACCTATGATCCGCGCGCCACCGCCTGGACCGAAGCGCCCGAGAGCTTCAGGGCGCTCGCCAAGCAGCGCTATCGCTGGGCCTTCGGTACGCTCCAGTGCCTGTGGAAGCACCGCGCGATCCTGCGCACGCGCAAGCCGTCGGGGCTGGCGCTGGTCGGCTTGCCCCAGGCCTGGCTGTTCCAGATCGCGTTCGCGGCGATCTCTCCGCTGATCGATCTCGCGCTGCTGCTGTCGATCGGCGGCACCGCGGTACGGATCGTCCAGCATGGCTGGGCGCAGACCAGCGGCGATGTTGCGACGATGGGCCTGTACTGGCTGGCCTTCACCGCGATCGACGTGCTGTGCGGCTGGATCGCCTATCGGCTCGACGGGCATCGGGTACGCTATCCCGCGCACCTGCTGGTCGCGCAGCGGCTGGTCTATCGCCAGATCATGTACTGGGTGGTGCTGCGCGCGATCGGATCGGCGATCGGCGGATGGGTCGTCGGCTGGGGCAAGCTCGAACGCACCGGGCGGGTGGCCACGGCTGCGTCATGACGGCGGCGCGGCGGGACCGCCGGGGTCCCGCCGCGTGCCGGAGCGATCAGGCGATTTCGCGGTCGAGCAATTCGTGCGCGGACAGGCCCAGCAGCGCGATATGGTCGCGTACCTTGGGCCAATAGCCGGTCAGGAAACGGTCGCGCTCGGCGATCTTCAGCCGCTCGACCGCGCCCGGCAGCACGAACATGCCGACGCCGCGACGGACCTCGACATAGCCATCGTCCTGAAAGCTCTGATAGGCCTTGGCAACGGTGAGCGGGTTCGCACCATGTTCGGCGGCGAGCGCGCGCACCGACGGCAACTGGTCCCCGGCCCGATATTCGCCGCGCAGAATCGCCGTGGCGATGATCGCACGCAGCTTCAGATATACCGGGCTGTCCTCATGTTCGAGCGCTGTCATGCTGCTTTAATACAGCATGGGAGCATGAAGTTCCAGCCCAAAGAAGGTATCGTCAGAAACCGTCTGGCGCGCTTCCGGTCCAGTCCGCGATGACCGCATCGGGATCGGGGCGCGGGCGCTCCTCCAGCGGGCGGGAGGGGGTCCCGATGAAGACGAACCCCGCGATCCGCCGCTCCGGACCGGCAAAGCCCGCGCGCACCATGTCCGAGAACGCCGCCCAGCCGGTCAGCCATGCGGCCGCATATCCCGACGCATGAACCGCGTGCAGCAGGTTCATCGTCGCCGCGCCGGCGGACAGTTCCTGCTCCCACAGCGGGATCTTGTGACCATGAACCGGCGCCGACAGCACGACGACCAGCGCCGGGGCCTGATAGGCGAAATCATCGACGACCGCATCGATGTCGCGCGCGGACGCGCCGGGCCGTTCGATGCGCAGCGCATCGCGCAGCAGCGCGGCGAACGCGTCGCGCCGATGGTCCGGAACGATCACGAATCGCCACGGGAACAGCTTTCCGTGATCGGGCGTGCGCGTCGCGATTTCGACGATGTGGCGCAGCTCGGCCGGATCGGGTCCCGGCGCGACAAGATCGCGCGCCTTGGCCGAACGGCGCGTGGCGAGGAGCGAGAGCGGGGTGGAGCGATCGTTGAACATCGCCCCCGACTAGGAAGACCGGTCACCGGGTTCAATGGCGCGGGACATAAAATTGCTTGGCACGCGGGATTTCGCCGTTAGGCTTCCGCGCTTCACGGGCGCGCAGGGACCGCGCCCATAAAAGATACAAGAGGGTTCGCGCGTGGAAGCACAGATCATTGCCTATATCGCGGCGGGGCTGCTCGTCCTGCTGCTTGGCGGGGGCGCGATCGCGATCGCCAGCCCGTCGAAGGAGATTCTCGGCCATCCAAAGGGGCTGTACATCCTCTTCTTCGCCGAGATGTGGGAGCGTTTTTCCTATTACGGAATGCGCGCGCTGCTCATTTTCTACCTGACCAAGCACTGGTTGTTCGACGATAGCAAATCGACACTGATCTACGGCGCCTATACCAGCCTGGTGTACATCACGCCGGTGCTCGGCGGCTGGCTCGCGGACCGTTATCTCGGCCAGCGCAAGGCGACGATGTTCGGCGCCGTCCTGCTGACCGCCGGCCATTTCCTGATGGCGTTCGAGGGATCGGGGGGACAGAACGACCCCACGATCAACGTCTTCTGGGCGGCCCTTGCCTTCATCATCGTCGGCTCGGGCTTCCTCAAGGCCAATATCTCGGTGATCGTGGGCCAGCTCTACCCGCTGACCGACACGCGTCGCGACGGCGCCTATACGATCTTCTACATCGGCATCAACGTCGGCGCCGCGATCGGCACCATCCTGGCCGGCTATCTGGGCGAGACCTTTGGCTGGCAGTACGGCTTTGGTGCCGCGGGCATCGGTATGCTCCTGGGCCTCGTGGTGTTCGTGCTGGGCAAGCCGCTGCTGCTCGGCAAGGGCGAGGCTCCGAAGGCGCTGGCCAGGGGGACCGAGATGATGATCTACGGCGTCGGCCTCGCGTCGGTCGCCGTGATCTGGGCGCTGGTCCAGTATCAGGACATCATCCAGACGCTGCTGATCGTGTCCGGTGTCGGCCTGCTCGGCTATGTGCTGTTCGAAAGCTTCAAGCTCGAACCGCACGCCCGCGACCGGATGTTCGCGATCCTCTTCCTGATCGCGCTCAACCCGATCTTCTGGGGCCTGTTCGAACAGGCCGGCGGCAGCCTCAACCTCTACACCGACCGGTTCGTCGACCGCGCCGGGGTGCCGGCGTCGCTGTTCCAGTCGATCAATCCGATCTACATCATCCTGCTCGGGCCGGTCTTCGCATGGCTGTGGGTGTTCCTCGGCAAGCGCAATCTGGAACCGTCGGCACCGGCCAAGTTCGGCATCGCGCTGCTTCAGGTCGGCGCATCGTTCCTGGTCTTCGTATGGGGCGCCAACGCGTTCGGCGTCGGTCCGGAGGCCAAGACGCTCGTGCTGTTCGTCTTCCTCATCTACCTGTTGCAGACGACGGGCGAGCTCTGCCTGTCGCCGGTCGGCCTCAGCGCGATGAACCGGCTGGCGCCGAAGCATCTCGCCTCGCTCATCATGGGCGCGTGGTTCTACATGACGGCGGTTGGCAATTTCGTCGCGGGCAAGATCGGCGAGGCGACCGGCGGCCATGACGGCGAGATGACGAAGGAAGCGACGCTGTCGGTCTATCACAGCATTGGCTGGATCACCGTCGGCGTGGGGGTCGTGGTGCTGCTGCTTTCGCCGCTGGTGAAGAAGCTGATGCACCTCGACACGCTGGCGAATGACGAGGAGCTTGCCGGCCAGGACGAGCTGGGCGAGCCACAGGCTGCGGGGATCGAGACCGGCGGCGAGACGCGCTGATCGGTCCATATCGAATGGAGGGGGAAATGGGACTGTTGATCGTCGCGTGCGCGGCCTTTGTCGGAACCCATTTCCTCCTCTCCCACCCCTTGCGAAAGCCGCTTGTCGATCGGATCGGCGAGCGGCCTTTTCTTGGGCTTTATTCGCTGGTCGCCATCGTCACGCTGGCCTGGATGGCGCATGCCTATGGCCGGGCGCCCGGCACCGCGCCGCTCTGGCCGGTCGGCGACGGGCTATGGGCGCTGGCGAGCGTGCTCACCCTGCTTGCCGCGCTGCTGTTTGTCGGATCGCTGCGGGGTAACCCCGCGCTGCCCGATCCCACCGGCCGGCCGAAAGCCGTCCCCGCCCCGCGCGGGATGTTCGCGATCACCCGCCACCCGATGATGTGGGGCTTCGGCCTGTGGGCGATCGCGCACATCCTGATCTTTCCCCAGCCCGCCCAGATCGTGCTGGCGGCGACGATCGCGGTGCTGGCGCTGGTCGGTGCGGCGTTGCAGGACCGCAAGAAGCGCCGCACCCAACCCGATTTCTGGCCACGGTGGCAGTCAGTGACCAGCTACTGGCCGTTCGCCGCGATCGCCAATGGCCGTGCGCAGGGCGCGGCGGCGTGGCCGGGCGCGCTCACTGCGCTCGCCGGCGTCGCGCTATGGCTTGGCGCGACCTGGGCGCACCGGCCGCTCGCCGGGTGGGACGCGGGCGTGTGGCGGTGGATCGCCGGATGAGCGAGGCGCATGTCGATCCGACGCGCGAACAGTTCGACGCGTTCAAGGCGCTGCCGCGCGACCGGCCGATCCTGATGATAAATCTGGTTCGCTATCGCGAGCGCGCGGCCTATCCCGACGGCCATCCCTATGCCGTCGAGGACCTGAGCGGGGCGGACGCGTATCGGCGCTATTCGAAGGAAAGCGGGCCGATCTTCGCACGGGTCGGCGGCACGATCCTGTGGAGCGGGCGGCCCGAGGTCGTGCTGACCGGGCCGACGCACGAGCGCTGGGACGCCGCCTTCATCGCCCGCTATCCCCACGCCGGCGCCTTTCTGGAAATGGTGACCGATCCCGCCTATCGCGCCGCCGTGGTGAACCGGCAGGCGGCGGTACTGACCTCGCGGCTGATCCGCTGCGCCGAACGATCGGACGGCAACGGCGTCAAGTTCGGCTGATCAGCCCGGCCCCAGCTCGCCGAGCAGGAACGCGAGCACCAGGCCGAGCGCGGTGGCGATGCCGGCAAGATGATGGTCCTCACGATAGGCCTTGGGAAACACCTCGGTCGCCAGGCTGGCGACAACCGCGCCGGCGGCGAAGCAGCGGATGACGGCGAGCACGCCCGGATCGACCCCGGCCAGCGCGACATTGCCGACGATGGCGGCGATCGACAACAGCACGGCGGTCGCGGTCCAGAGCAGCATCACCGCCCCCTTGCTCCGCCCCGCCTTCGCCATGTCGCGCGCGCCGCCCGCCGCCTCGGGCAGGTTGGAGAGGAAGATCGACCCGGCCAGCGCCGCCACCGCCATCGGCCCCGCGCCGATCAGCGCCACGCCCAGGGCCAGGTTTTCCGGCACGCCGTCAAGCGTGATCGCCGCGAGCAACCCGCCCCCCGAATCGCCGCCCCACACCTCATCGATCAGATAGTCGAGCAGCGCGAAGCTGATCGCCCCCATCGCGACTCCGCCCATCGCCCAGTGGAGCGGCACCTCTCGCGCCGCCGGCTCGATCAGTTCGGACACGAGGCTGAGGATCAACGCACCCCCCGCGAGCGCGATCAGGAACCCTTCGAGCCGCGGTCCCAGCCGGCCGTAGATTCCCCATGCCGCGCCGGCCAGCAACGCGCCGGAGACCACCGCTACAACGATCAGGGTCATCATCATCGCGGGGACAACCTATGACACGCGGCTTCGTTGCGCGACCGGATCGACCCGGCTCGCAAAAAAGGGGCCGGCCCTTGCGGACCGGCCCCGTTTCACGGCCCTACGTCGGGGTTTACCAGATGCTTACGCGCTGTTCGGGCGGCAGATACAGCTTGTCGCCCGGCTTCACGTTGAACGCCTTGTACCAGGCATCGACATTGCGGACGATGCCGTTGACGCGATATTTGGCCGGGCTGTGCGGATCGGTCAGCAGCCGCTGACGCTCGGCATCCTCGCGCACCTTGGTCTGCCATGCCTGGGCATAGGACAGAAAGAAGCGCTGATCGCCGGTCAGGCCGCCGATCACCGGCGCCTTGCCATGCTTGGCCTGATAGCGCTGATAGGCGCCATAGGCCATTTCGATGCCGCCCAGATCGCCGATATTCTCACCCAGGGTGAGCTTGCCGTTGATCTTCGTCCCCGGAATCGGCTCATAGCCATTATATTGTTCGACCAGCGCCGCCGTGCGCTTGCCGAACGCGGCCTTAGCCTCCGGCGTCCACCAGTTCTGGAACTTGCCGGTAGGGCCGAACTGGCTGCCCTGATCGTCAAAGCCATGGCCGATCTCATGGCCGATGATCGCACCGATCGCGCCGTAATTGACCGCCGGGTCCGCCTTCGGGTCGAAATAGGGCGCTTGCAGGATCGCCGCGGGGAAGGTGATCTGGTTGGCGAGCGGGTTGTAATAGGCGTTCACCGTCTGCGGCGTCATGCTCCACAGGTCGCGATCGACCGGCTTGCCGAGCAGCGAGAGCTGATATTGATGCTGCCATTCGCGTGCGCTCGCCATGTTGGCGAGGATGTCGCCGCGCACGATCTTCATCTTCGAATAGTCGATCCACTTCACCGGATAGCCGACGCGCGGATCGAACGCGGCGAGCTTCGCCAGCGCCTTCGCCTTGGTCGCGGGGTCCATCCACTGATTTTCCTTGAGCCGTTCGTCGAGGCTGGCGCGCAGATCGGCGATCAGCTCCTTCATCTTCGCCGAGCTTTCGGGCGGATAATGGCGGGCGACGTAGATTTCGCCGACCGCTTCCCCCAGCGCGCCGTTGACGAGCTGCACGCCGCGCTTCCACCGCTCGCGCTTCTGCGGGGTGCCGGACAGCGTTTTCTGGTAGAAATTGAATGCCGCATCGTCGAACGCCCTGGGCAGATAGGGCGCGTTGGACGAGATGAAGTGGAAGGCCATCCAGTCCTGCCACGTCGATACCGGCACCTCGGCGAACATCTTCCCCAGCGCGGCGAGCGCGGTGTCGTTGCCCATGATCATCTTGGGCATCGATTCGAGACCCGCGACCTTCATCATCATCGGCCAGTCGAACTCGGGCGCGAGCTTCGCCATGCCGGCGCGGTCCATCGGCTTGTAGATCGCCGGGATGTCGCGATTCTGCGCCGGGGTCCAATGCACCTTCGCCATCGCGGTTTCGAATGCGACGATCCGGTCGGCCTTCGCGGACGCGTCGGCGATGCCGGCAAGCGTCAGCATCTGTTCGACATAGGCGCGATACGCCTTGCGGAAGGCGTCGTACTTCTCACCCTCCAGCAGGTAATAATCGCGTGCCATGCCCAGCGTACCCTGGCTGGCAAAGGCGGTATATTGCGTCGGATCGGCCAGGTCGGGGATGATGCCGATATCGACCGGCGAGGCGATCCCCGGCTCCATGAACAGCGCCTGGAGCTTTTCGCGGTCATCGGCCGCGGCGAACCTGGCCAGCCACGGCTTGAGCGGCGCGGTCCCGCGCGCCTCGATCCCCGCCTCGTCCATCCAGCTGGCATAGAGGTCGCCGATCTGCTGCCCCTTCAGGCCGAACTGCGCCGGATTTTTCGCCATGTCGTTGAGGATCGCGTGGACCGCGACCTCCGCCTCGTCGGTCAGTTTGGTGCCGAAGCCGGCGGATGCGCGGTCCGGGGCGATCTCCACCTTCTTGGCCCAGCTGCCGTTGACATACGACCAGAAGTCGTCGCCGGGCTTCACGCTCTTGTCCTCCGACGTCAGATCGATCCCGAACTTGCCGTAACGCGGGCCGGCCGCCTGCGACAGCGCCGGTCCGGTCAGCGACAGCGCGGCGACACCCAGCGCGAGGCGCGCCAGAACGTTGATCTTCATGGTGATGATTCCCCAGGCTTCGAAGTGTATTGGCTCGATGTAACACTGGCGATCGAACCGCGCAACGGGCCGGCGGGAGGGGTTCGGGCGCGGCGCGAGGGATGCCCGGCCCCGGCACGGGGACCGGACCGACATCGACCCAGTCCCCACGGGAATCGCGGTTCAGCCCACCCGGTTCGCGACGAGATCATCGACCACGGCGGGATCGGCGAGGGTGGAGGTATCGCCCAGGCTCGACACGTCGCCCTCGGCGATCTTGCGCAGGATGCGCCGCATGATCTTGCCCGATCGGGTCTTGGGCAGGCCCGGCGCGAACTGGATCGCGTCGGGCGTAGCGATCGGCCCGATTTCGCTGCGCACCCATTTGACGAGATCGGCACGCAGCGCATCACTCGCCTCGCACCCCGCATTGAGCGTCACATAGGCGTAGATGCCCTGCCCCTTCACGTCATGCGGCATACCGACCACCGCCGCTTCCGCGACCCGGGGATGCAGCACCAGAGCGCTTTCGACCTCCGCGGTTCCCATGCGGTGGCCGGAGACGTTGATGACGTCGTCCACCCGGCCGGTGATCCAGTAATAGCCGTCCGCATCCCGTCGACAGCCGTCTCCGGTGAAATACGTGCCGGGATAGGTGGTGAAATAGGTCTGGAAGAACCGTTCGTGATCGTTCCACACGGTCCGCATCTGCCCCGGCCAGCTGCGCGCGATGATCAGGTTGCCCTCGGTCGCGCCGTGCAGGACATTGCCCTTTTCATCGACCAGCCGGGGATCGACGCCGGGCATCGGCCGCGTCGCCGATCCAGGCTTCAGCGCGGTGGCGCCCGGCATCGGCGCGATCATCGCCGCGCCGGTTTCGGTCTGCCACCAGGTATCGACGATCGGACAGCGCCCCTCTCCCACCACGTCGTGATACCAGCGCCATGCCTCCGGATTGATCGGCTCGCCGACCGTGCCGAGCAGCTTGAGCGACGCGCGCGACGTGCGCTTCACATGGTCGTCGCCGTCCTTCATCAGCGCGCGCAGGGCTGTGGGGGCGGTGAACACGGTGTGGACGTCGTGGCGATCGACCACCTGCCAGATGCGGCTGGCATCCGGCCAGTTGGGCAGCCCTTCATACATCAGCGTCGTCGCACCGTTGGCGAGTGGGCCATAGACGATGTAGCTGTGGCCGGTGACCCAGCCGATATCGGCGGCGCACCACCAGACATTGCCGGGGCGATAATCGAAACACCATTCATGGGTCAGGCTGGCCCAGAGCAGATAGCCGCCGGTCGTGTGCAGCACGCCCTTCGGCTTGCCGGTCGATCCCGAGGTGTAGAGGATGAACAGCGGATCCTCCGCCCCCATCGGTTCGGCAGGGCAGTCGGCCGGCACACTGGCGACGGCTTCGTCATACCAGACGTCACGCCCGTCCTGCATCACGACGTCGCCGCCGGTGGCGCGCACCACGATCACCTTCTCAAGCGCCGGCGCGCGCTTCGCGGCCTCGTCCACATTGGCCTTCAGCGCGATGCGCTTGCCGCCACGACGCCCCTCGTCCGCGGTCACCACCACGCTCGAATCACAATCGGTGATCCGGCCGGCCAGAGCCTCGGGCGAAAAGCCGCCGAACACCACCGAATGGATCGCGCCGATCCGCGTGCAGGCAAGCATGGCGAACGCCGCCTCGGGAATCATCGGCATGTAGATGGTGACGCGATCGCCCTTGCGAACGCCCTGCCCCTTCAGCACGTTCGCGAAGCGGCAGACATTCTGATACAATTCCAGATAGGTGAAGCGACGCGGTTCCTCGGTCGGATCGTCCGGCTCCCAGATGATCGCGACATCGCCGCCACGACTCGCCAGATGGCGATCGATACAGTTCGCCGCGACGTTCAGCCGGCCGTCGGCGAACCAGTTGATGTGGAAATCATCCTCGTCGAACGACCAGTCGCCGGCGAGTTCGGGCCGCTTGATCCAGTCGAGCCGGCGCGCCTGTTCCAGCCAGAAGCTGCCCGGATCGGCGATCGATCGACCATAAAGCTGTTCGTAGCCGGCGGCGTCGATCCGCGCCTCTCGCGCCCATTGTTCCGGAACCGGGTAGATGTCGTCGGACACGGGATTCTCCTCTCGCGCACGACCTTAACGGGCGCCCGAACGCGTGCAAGCAAGCACTGCTAGGCAGCGCGAAAGCGGCCCGGAAACTTAATCCGGTCGCGGGGATCGCGGGGATCGCGCTTACAATTTGCGACAATGTTTCGATGGACGCCGGGGGTCCCGCCGACCATCTGAACCCCATGATGATCCGTCCGTCGATCCTGCCGACGCTCATCGCGGTCCCGCTCGCCGCCTGTGCCGCCGGACCCGATTACGCCCCCCGCACGGCCGCCCAGCTGGGCGTGCCGCCGGCCTATTCGGTTGCGGCGCAGGAGAGCGCGCAGGCCGATCTGCGTCGATGGTGGACCGCGTTCGACGATCCGATGCTGACCCGGCTGGTCGAACAGGCGGCGACGCGCAACCTGGACGTCGCGCAGGCGACGGTGCGGCTGCGCCAGGCGCGTGAGGCGCTCGTCCAGTCGCGCGCGTCGCTGCTCCCGTCGGTGGGGGCGAGCGGCGGGGCATCGCGGACCGAGGTGGTGCGCGGCGGAAGCGGGGGAAGCACCGGATTTTCGCTGGGCGCCGATGTGAACTATCAGGCCGACCTGTTCGGCGGTGTACGGCGCGGCGTGCAGGCGAGCGCGGCGGCGCTCGACGCGTCGGGATATGATTATGCGGCGGTGCTGATCTCCACCCAGGCAGAGATCGCGCGCAACTACATCCTCGCACGGGCGGCGCAGACCCAGCTGGCGAATGCGCGGGCGAGCCTGGCGATTCAGGACGACAATCTGGAGATTGCCGGGTTCCGCGTGCAGGCGGGGCTGGTTTCCTCGCTCGACCAGGAACAGGCACGCGCGAGCCGGGCGCAGACCGCAGCGTCGGTGCCGACGATCGAGGCGAGCTACAACAGCGCGGTGTCGCGGCTGGGCGTGCTGACCGGTCAGGCGCCGGGCGCGCTGAAGGCGGAGATGGAGGCGGCGCGGCCGATCCCGCAGGGGCCGGCGAGCATCGCGATCGGCATCCCCGCCGACACGCTGCGCCAGCGGCCCGACATCCGCGGCGCCGAACGCAGCCTGGCCGCGGCGGTGGCGCGGATCGGCGTGGCGGAAGCACAGCTCTATCCGCAATTGTCGCTGGGCGGCAGCATCGACGCGGGATCGACCGCGCTGTCGAGCCTGCTCGACGTCGTCACCGGACGGGTGTTCGCCAGCATCGCGCAGACGATCTTCGACGCGGGCCGCAACCGATCGCAGGTGCGATCGGCACAGGCGGCCGCGGACGGCGCGTTCCTCGCCTACAAACAGACGGTGCTGGCGGCGCTGGAGGATGTCGAGACGGCCGTGGTCGCGCTGCGGAGCGCGCAGGCGCGCGAGCGTGAGTTCACCGTCGCGCTGGACGCGGCGAACAACAGCGCGATCCTCTCGCGCAGCTCCTATCGCGCCGGTCTCGCCGACTTTCTGACGCTCAGCCAGAGTGAGGCCGCGCTGATTTCCGCCCGCAACGGGCTGGTCCAGGCGCGCGCCGATGAGGCGTCGGCGCTGATCCAGCTCTATCTCGCCCTGGGCGGGGGATGGGATGCGGGCGTGACGCCCACCCCCGACAACGTCCCCGCCCCCGCTGCCCTCGACAAGACCGGAACGAACTGATGGCCGAAGCCGAAACCCCCAATCTCGACGAATTTCTGGGCGGCAGGGTGACCGCGCCGTGGAAGCGTTATGCCCGCTGGGTGGCGCTGGCACTGGTGCTGATCGCCGTCGCGTTCGGCCTGTCGCGCTGCTTCGCGGGAAGCGACGAGGCCGGCTATGCGACGCAAAAGGTGCAAAAGGGCGCGCTGACCGTCACCGTGTCGGCGACGGGCAAGCTGACCCCGACCAACCAGGTGCAGGTCGGCTCGGAACTCTCGGGCCTGATCACCAAGGTGCTGGTCGATGTGAACGACCGCGTCACCGCCGGCCAGCCGCTGGCGCTGATCGATCCCGAGCGGCTGGACGACGCGGTAACGCAGGGCCGCGCGGCGGTGGCGGCGGCACAGGCCACGGTCGCGCAGAACCAGGCGACGCTGACCGAAGCGCGCAGCCAGCTCGCCCGGTTCGAAGAGGTCAGCCGGCTGTCCGGCGGGCGTGTCCCGGCGAAGACCGAGATGGACACCGCCCGCGCCGGCGTGCAGCGCGCGGTCGCCACGCTGCGCGCAAGCCAGGCGCAGGTCGCCTCGCAACAGGCTGCGCTGCGCTCCAGCGTCACGCAGCGCAACAAGGCGGTGATCCGGTCCCCCGTCACGGGTGTCGTCCTGGCGCGGCAGGTCGAGCCGGGCCAGACGGTCGCCGCGTCGTTCAACACGCCGACGCTGTTCGTCATCGCCGAAGACCTGTCGGCGATGGAGCTGGAGGTTGCGATCGACGAAGCCGATGTCGGACAGGTGAAGGACGGGCAGCGCGCGCGGTTCACCGTCGATGCCTTTCCCGGCGAAACCTTCCCCGCCGTCATCAAGCGGGTCGATGTCGGATCGAACCTGTCGGCCCAGGCGAGCAGTTCATCCTCGTCGAGCAGCAGTTCGACCACCAGCACCCAGGTCGTGTCCTATGGCGCCACCCTGTCGGTCGCCAATCCCGAACAGAAGCTGCGCCCCGGCATGACGGCGACGGCCGAGATCGTGACGCTGGAAAAGAAGAATGTGCTGCTGGTCCCCAACGCCGCGCTGCGGTTCACGCCGACCCAGGCGGACGCACAGCAATCAGGCGGCGGCATGGCCGGCGCGCTGGTGCCGCGACGGGGCCGGCGCGACGGCGACGCCACCAAATCCGCGACGATCGGACGCGGCGCGCGCCAGACGGTCTATGTGACGGGCGACGACGGCCAGCCGACCCCGATCGAGGTGACGACCGGCGACACCAACGGACAGATGACCGAAATCCTGAGCGGCGGCCTCAAGCCCGGCATGGAGGTGATCACCGGGCAATATGCGAGCGACTCCGCATCGTCTGGGCGCCGTTCCGGTGGCGGATCGGGCAGCGGATCGGGCAGTGGCGGCGGCCAGCGGCGCGGGAGCGGATCGGGTGGCTGATCCGATCATCCGCCTGCGCGGCGTGACCAAGGTCTATGGCGAGGGCGCAACCGCCTTCCAGGCGCTGAAGGGCGTGGACCTGGACATTGCGGGCGGCGATTTCGTCGCGGTGATGGGGCCGTCGGGATCGGGCAAGTCGACGACGATGAACATCCTGGGCTGCCTGGACGTGCCGAGCGCCGGAGAGTTCCTGTTCAAGGGCGTGCATATCGAACGGCTCGACCGCGACCAGCGCGCGCTGGTGCGGCGCAAATATCTGGGCTTCGTGTTTCAGGGCTTCAACCTGCTCAGCCGCACCAGCGCGCTGGAGAATGTCGAGCTGCCCCTGCTCTATCGCGGCGAGGACAAGAAGCTGCGCCGCGAACTGGGCATGGCGGCGCTCGACAAGGTCGGCCTTGCCGACTGGTGGGACCATACCCCCGCCGAGTTGTCGGGCGGCCAGCAACAGCGCGTCGCGATCGCACGCGCGATCGTCACCAGCCCGGCGGTGTTGCTGGCCGACGAGCCGACCGGCAACCTCGATTCCGAACGATCGGTGGAGATCATGGAACTGCTCACCGCGCTCAACCGCGACAGCGGCATCACCGTACTGATGGTCACCCATGAGCCGGACATGGCGGCGTTCGCGCATACCATCGTCCACTTCAAGGACGGGCTGGTCGAACGGATCGAGCAGGGTCAGGCGGCGGGGGTCCCCGCCTGATGCTCGGTACCACCTTCACCCTGGCCGTGCGGTCGATCCTGAGGCACAAGCTGCGCTCGTTCCTCACGACGCTGGGCATCATCATCGGCGTCGCGGCGGTGGTCGCGATGGTGACGCTGGGCAAGGCGACCACCGCCGCCGCGCAGGCGCAGGTCGCAAGCCTTGGCACCAACATCCTCCAGGTTCGCCCGGGCCAGGGGTTCGGGCGCGGCGGCGGCGGCCCGCGCCCGCCCGATTTCAAGATCGAGGACGTCGATGCGATCCGCGAACAGGTGGGCGGCGTCACCGCGATCGCACCGATGGCACAGACCAGCGCGACCGTGATCTATCAGGGCGCGAACTGGTCGACCACGATCAACGGGACGACCAATTCCTATTTCCGCGTCCAGCCATGGCCGCTGGCGTCGGGCCGGACCTTCTCTCCACAGGAGGAACAGGCGGGCAAGGCGGTGTGCATCATCGGCAATACCGTGCGGACCAACCTGTTCCGGGGCGGCGAGGCGGTAGGCGCGCGCATCCGCGTAAACGGCGTGTCCTGTGACGTGATCGGCACGCTGACGACGCGGGGCCAGGGCGGGTTCGGCGATCAGGACGACGTGATCCTGATGCCGATCAAGCAGGTCCAGCGCCGCTTCACCGGAAATCGCGACGTGCGGTTGATGATGGTCGGATTCGATCCGGCCTATAGTTCGGAACAGGTCCAGGCGTCGATCAGCGCGGTGCTGCGCGAACGGCGCAGCATCACCGGCGGAAAGCAGGATGATTTCAACATCTTCGATACCGCGCAGATCAGCCAGACGCTCACCGGGATCACCACCCTGCTCACCCAGATCGTCACCGCAGTGGCGGCGATCAGCCTGATCGTCGGCGGCATCGGCATCATGAACATCATGCTGGTCAGCGTGACCGAACGCACGCGGGAGATCGGCATCCGCCTGGCCATCGGCGCGATCGCGAACGAAGTGCTGATGCAGTTCCTGGTCGAGGCGATCGTGCTGTCGATGCTGGGCGGCCTGATGGGACTGGTACTGGCGCAGGTGGCGGTCGCGGTGCTGACCCCGCTGATGCAGGTGCCATGGACGTTCGACCTGCGGATCAACATCATCGCCTTTGCCATTTCGGCACTGATCGGCATCGTCTTCGGCTTCTTCCCCGCGCGCCGGGCGGCGAGCCTGAACCCGATCGACGCGCTGCGGCACGAATAGGATCAGGCGAACTGGAGCAGCACCAGCCCCGCCGCGAGCGCGATCGCGGCGGCAAGGCGTCGCCCCCCGAACCCCTCGCCCAGATAGCGGCTGCCGATCAGCGCCGCCCAAACCACCGCCGTTTCGCGCAACGCCGATACCTTTGCGACCTCGACCAGCGAATAGGCGTAGAGCGCGGCGCCGAACGAAACGATCGACAACGCTCCCGCCGCGGCTCCGTGGCGCCAGGTCGCGGCGATCGCCCGCGCCAGCGTCCGGCGGCGCAGCGCGACCGCAGTGGCGGTGACGCACAGCGCGTCGAGCATGAACAGCCAGACGATGTATGTGGTCGGCCGAGGCGCGACGCGCACGCCATGCGCATCGGTCATGTTGTAGAGCGCAACCCCGATCGCGGTGGCGAGCGCCCAGCCCATCGCCGCGCGATCGGGATGCGCCCGCATCGGCGTACCGCGTGCCGGAAGCGCGAAGACGACCACCGCGCCGGTGGCGATCACCAGCCCGGCCCAGCCGAGCGGCGGCAGATGTTCGTGCAGCACGATCGTCGCGAAGCCGGCGGTGAGCAGCGGCGCGGCACCGCGCATGATCGGAAAGACAAGGCTGAGGTCGCCGCGCTGCATCGCCCGGATCAGGCACAATTGATAGGCGAAATGCGCGGGAATGGCCCAGCCGAGCGCACGCCACGTCGCGGCATCGGGCGTCGGCACCAGCAGCGCGAACGGGGCGATCATCAGCGCCGCGCTGGACGAGAGCAGCGCCCGCCCGACCAGAATGTCCTCCCCCTTCTTCACCGCGGTATTGGCGAGCGCGAGGGTGAGCGCGGACAGCAGTCCCAACGCGACCGCCAGCCCATGCTCACCCATGGTTCAGCCGGTCGAGATCGGATGGCGTGTCGATATCGATCAGTTCGGCGGGCGGCGCGATGACATGATGGCCCCGGCGCACCAGATCGCGCGCGCCGACATCACCGCGCAACGCCATCAGTTCGTCAAAATGCCGGCTGCCGAACAGGGCGGGCGGACGCGGGATCACCCCGTCGCTCGACGCGACGATGGCCGACGCATCCTCCGCCCGATCGAGCAGGCGATAGATATGCGTCGCGGTGACGCGCGGCATGTCGGCAAGCGCGATCAGCACCGCCTCCGCCCCTGCCGACGCGGCCGCCGCCACTCCGAGCCGTAGCGACCGGCCCAGTCCCGCCGCCGGATCGGCATTGGCGACCACCCGATATCCCCGTGCCGCAAGGTCGAGTGCCGTATCCGACACCACCGCGATGCGGCAGTGGAACGGCACCACCTCCAGCGCGACGACCACGTGCAGGCCGAGCGGGCGACCGAGATAGGGGACGGTCAGCTTGTCCAGCGCGCCGAAGCGCCGCGATCGCCCTGCGGCAAGCAGCACCAGCGCGGCGCGATCAGCCGCGATCATGCAGCGCCCTGACCATGCCGGCGGCGATCGACAGGGCGATTTCCGCCGGACCGATCGCGCCGATGTCGATCCCCGCCGGCCCGTCGATCCGGTCGATCTGAGCGGGGTCGAGGCCGGTGGCGGCGAGCCGGTCGCGCCGCGCGGCGTGGCTCTTGCGCGATCCCAGCGCGGCGACATAGCCGGCGCCACCCCGCAACGCCGCGGCCAGCGCGGGATCGTCGATCTTCGGATCGTGACTGAGCGTCACCACGGCGGTGGCGCCATCGGGACGCAGCGCCGCCACCGCCTCGTCCGGCCAGCGATCGTCGAGTGCGACATCGGGAAAACGTTCCGGCGTCAGAAAGCGGCCGCGCGGATCGATCACCACGGTCACGATGCCCAGTTCGCGCGCGATTCCCGCCAGCACCTGGGCGATCTGGACCGCGCCGACGATCAGCAGCCGACGGGGCGGTTCGTAACGGTTGACGAACGCCGCGCCCGCGACCGGCGCGATGCCGCTGCGCCCCGTCGCCAGATCGGTCGCGATGTCGATCGCCCGTCCCGCGCCCCGCGCGGCGGCGATCGCATCGAACAGGGCGGGCGGAAAGCCGGGGTCGGCGACCGGCTGGACGATCACCTCGATCTCCCCGCCACAGGGGAGGCCGACCTCCCACGCCGCGCTGTCGGCGACACCATAGCGCCGGCGCTGAACGCCCGCGCCGGAGATCACCTCCGCCGCGATCGCGATGATGTCCGCCTCGACACAGCCGCCCGAGACCGATCCTTCGAACCGGCCGTCGTCATGGATCAGCAGGTGCGATCCGCGCGGACGCGGCGCCGACCCCCAGGTCGAAATGACCGTCGCCAGCGCCATCGGCGCGCCCGCCCATGCGCGCGCGGCGGCGATCACATTGTCGTTGTCGGCCATCGCTGCCTCAATCCCGTCATCCGAATCGCCTACCCCGCCGCCAGGCACGGGAGATAGGATGATGCACCGGATGTGGCGAGCCGCGCTCGCGCTCATTATGATCGGGTCGCCCGCATGCGCGAAGGAGGCCGCCATTTCGACACCCCATCCGATCGTGATCGCCCATCGCGGCGCCAGCGGCGAACGGCCCGAGCACACGATCGCGGCCTACACGCTGGCGATCGAACAGGGCGCGGACTTTATCGAACCCGATCTGGTGATGACGAAGGACGGCCAGTTCGTCGCCCGGCACGAGAATAATATCACCGACACGACCGACGTCGCCAACCATCCTGAATTCCGCGACCGCAAGACCAGCAAGGTGATCGATGGCGGCAAGCAGACCGGCTGGTTCACCGAGGATTTCACCCTCGCCGAACTGAAGACGCTGCGCGCAAGGGAGCGGCTGCCGCTGCTGCGCCGGAGCAATACCCGATATGACGGACAGTTCGCCATTCCGACGCTGCGCGAGATCATCGCGCTGGCCAAGGAGGCGAGCGCGCGCACCGGGCGGACGATCGGCATTTATCCGGAGACCAAGCACCCGAGCTATTTCGCGTCGATCGGCCTGCCGATGGAGGCGGCGCTGGTCACCGAACTGAAGGCGGCGGGCTGGGATCGCGCCGATGCGCCGGTGTTCATCCAGTCGTTCGAGGTGAACAATCTGAAGGCGCTGAAACGGATGACGCAGGTGCCGCTGATCCAGCTGCTCGCGGCCGAAGGGGGGCCGGCGGACGGCGCGCAGCCGAGCTATGCGGCGATGACGACGCCGGACGGGCTGAAGGCGATCGCCGCCTATGCCGCGGGCATCGGCCCGGACAAGGCGATGGCGATCCGGCCGGACGGCACCGTCACCCCGCTGATCGCCGACGCGCATGCCGCCGGCCTCAAGGTCCATCCCTGGACGTTCCGGGCCGAAAATTTCTTTCTGCCCGGTGGGTTGCGGGTCGGGATCCTGCCGATGGCCCATGGCCAGATCGAAGCGGAAATCCTGCGCTATATCGATGCGGGTGTGGATGGTTTCTTCACCGATTACCCTTATCACGGGGTTCAGGCGCGTGCGCAGCGATCCCGCTGAGCGGCCAGATGGAGGGTTGGGCGCGATGCGCAAATTCGTGATTTCGGCCGCGGCGGCGCTGCCGCTGTTGACCGGTGGCTGTCTTGCCAAGACCGCGTTCGACGTGGTGACGCTGCCCGTGAAGGCGGCCGGGCAGGCGGCGGACTGGGCGACGACCAGCCAGGACGAGGCGGATCGCAACTACGGCCGCAAGATGCGCAAGCAGGAGGCCCGCGAGGGCCGGGAACGCAAGCGCCAGGCGGACGAATGCCGCAAGGAGCGCGATGCGTGCCGCACCTATGACGGCTATCGTGCGAGCGATCCCGACTGAGAACGGTCGCGCGCGAGCGTCTCGGCGATCGCGCGCAGCACCTGCGGCCGCAGATGCACGCCGATATGGTTGCTCGCGACTTCGATCGCGCGCGCATCGCCGCGATCGCCCTCGTGACAGATCGCGCCATTGACGAATCCGTCGCTGCGGCTCCAGATCGACGTGGCCGGCATCGGCAGCGGCATCGCCGCCTCCGCCAGCATGGCGCGCGCCGCCGCATCCCCCACTTTCTGTCCGGTCAGCCATTCGAAATGGCGCCAGACATTGGTCGCCGATGGCGGTCCGGCATAGGGGGATGACAGCGTCACGACCTCCCGCACCAGATCCGGCCGCCGGTGCGCGACGACCCGCGCGAGGATGCCGCCCAGGCTGACGCCGATCAGCGTCACCTTCTCCCCGCCCGCCGCGGCATGGACATGCGCGATCCGGGCGATCAGCCGCTCGACGTCGCGCCCGACCGAGCGCACGCCCAGATTGACCCCGAGCCGCCAGCGCCACGTCCGGTATCCGCGCCCGCGCAGAAAGCGGTGCATCACCGCCATCGACGCGTCGCCATTCGCCAGACCGGGCAACAGCAGCACCGGCCGCATGTCCCCGCGCGGCGCATCGCTGAGACCGCGCCAGCTGAACGCCAGTTCGCCGAGCGCGGAGGCAAGGCGCGGCAGCTCGGCATAATAGGCCGCGCGCGAGGGCGGTTGCGGCTCCGCGCCGCTCACATGTTCGTCGGATCGGGCAACCATCGCATCACCGTCCATGGAAATGGCGTCCATACGCCCATCTTCAATCCCGCAGCCCGAAACGCCTCACCGGTCCAGGCGTTGCAGGTGCGCAGCGCGCTGTATCGCCCGTTCGCGACGTAGAATGCGTCACTGGCCCCATAGCCGGGGATGGCGCGCGCAGGTGCCGATCCGTCCGCCTGGAAGCTTGCCCGGATGAACGCGGCAAGGCGCCGATATTCCGCCGGCCGCACCGTTACCGCGCGCACCGAAGGCCCCACGCCCGGCTCCGACACGAACCCGACATGCATCAGCGTATCGGAACTGCCGATCGCGGCGCGCAGCACCGTGGCGACACGCACGTCGCGCCAGCCGGGCGTGCGCAGGTAGAAGGCGCGATCGCCCCAGCCAAAGCTGCGCCAGCCGTGCCGGGCATGGCGGGGATCGCGCACGTCGCCGGGCGCCGGCAGGTCGTCCCACGCCACTCCGGCGGCCCGCACCGGCAGGACGATGCCGGTATGGATGCCATTATCCTCCACATAGATGCGGACGCCCCGCCCCGGCGCGGTCCAGCCGCCGTTGGCCGGGATCACCCCACCGGCGAGGCCCGCCGCGACATAGCCGAAGACCGGCGTGGCGAGCAGCAGCAGCAGCACGGCGATGGCCGATCCCGCCGGCTTGCGCGCCATCCGTAACTCCCCATAGTATCGTGCATCCGCCACCCATGCTAAGATGCCGATATGCACAGCGAAACCCATGTTCTCGAACGTCCCCCCGAAGGCGCCGGCGCCGACTGGACGATCGCGCAGAACTGGGACGCGTTCACCCCTGCCGAACATGGGGTGTGGGACACGCTGTACGCGCGGCAGATGAAGCTGCTGCCCGGCCGCGCATCGACCGCCTATCTGCGCGGGCTGAACCTGTTGCGGCTGTCGGAACAGGGCATCCCCAATTTCGAGGATCTGTCGGAACGGCTGATGAAGCTGACCGGATGGCAGGTGGTGGCGGTGCCGGGGCTGGTGCCGGACGACGTCTTTTTCGACCATCTCGCCAATCGCCGGTTCGTCGCGGGCAATTTCATCCGCCGTCCGGACCAGCTCGACTATCTGCAAGAACCCGACGTGTTCCACGACGTGTTCGGCCATGTGCCGATGCTCGCCGATCCGGTCTTTGCCGACTATATGGTCGCCTATGGCCGTGGCGGGCTGCGCGCGCTGGAGCATGGCGCGCTCAAGCAGCTTTCCCGCCTCTACTGGTACACGGTCGAGTTCGGGCTGATCGAGGAGGATGCGGGGCTGCGCATCTATGGCTCGGGCATCGTGTCCAGCTTTGGCGAGAGCCGTTTCGCGCTCGACAGCGAAAGTCCCAATCGCATCGGCTTTGATCTGAAGCGGGTGATGCGTACCGACTATCGGATCGACGATTTCCAGCAGAATTATTTCGTCATCCCCAGCTTCGACGAATTGCTGCGCGTCACCGTCGAAACCGATTTCGCGCCACTCTATGACGAAATCCTGGCGATGCCCGACATCCCGATCGCTGCAATCGAACCGGACGACCGCGTGATCACCCACGGCACCCAGGACTATGCCCGGGGACGGGCGCCAGCGTAATCCCTACCAGCTGCCGAAGCCCGGGGCGAGGCCATGGCCGTCGGGGCCGGGGCGGGTGACGCGGGCTTGCCCGTAGCGGACGCGTTTGCGCAGCCGCAGCGTCGGCCAGTTGCCCATCGGCGTCCTGCCCGCGAGGCGCAGCCCGTGTCGCCGGTAGGCGCCGGCGACCCGATCGACCTGGGTATCGAGCAGCCCGGCGAGCACCAGTGTTCCCCCTTCGACCAGCGCCGCCGCGATGGCCGGGGCGAGTTCGATCAGCGGTCCGGCGAGCACGTTCGCGATAATGAGGTCATAGGGCGCGCGACCGATCAGCAGCGGATGCTCCAGCCCCGGCGCGGCAGCCAGCGCCAGCTCGCCCATTCCCACTCCCAGCGGCACGCCATTGATCGCCGCGTTTTCCGCCGTCACCTCGACCGCCACCGGGTCGATGTCCGACGCGGTGGCATAGGCGCGCGGCCACAGATGCAGCGCGGCAAAGGCGAGCAGGCCCGTCCCGGTGCCGATATCCACCAGATTGCGCACCACCGTGCCGTTCCGCCGCATCGCATCGAGCGTGCGCAGGCAGCCGGCTGTGGTTTCGTGCGTGCCGGTGCCGAACGCGCGGCTCGCCTCGATCTGAAAGGATGTCGCGCCATCCGGAACGACACCGCGATTGGTCGAGGTATGGACATAGAAGCGCCCGGCATGCACCGGCTCGATTCCCTGCTGGCTGAGCGTCACCCAGTCCTCGTCGGGCAGCTTCTCGACCACCTCCCGCACCTTGTTCGCGCTGGGAACCAGGGTGCGGAGCGCGGCGATATCGGACTTGCGGGGCTTGCCGTCGAAATACGCTTCGAGCCGCCAGCTGTCGGGATCGTCGGCAACCGTCTCGCTGGTCAGCAGCACCGGGGCGGGGTCGATACCGGGCAGCACGCCGCCATCGAAATCGCCACTTTCGAAACCGATCGCCTCCGCCTCATCGCGCGTGCAGGGCAGCGTGACCTTCCAGGCGCTCATCGGACATAGCTCGCGCCGTTGACGTCGAGCACCGCGCCGGTCATCGACGCCGGCGCCTCGAGCGCGCAGAACCGCGCTGTCACCGCAATCTCCTGTGGATCGGCGACCCGGCCGAGCGGGATGTCGGCGAGCAGCCTGTCGCCGCCACGACTCGCCAGATAGTCCTCCGCCATGCCGGTCATGGTAAAGCCGGGGCAGATCGCGAAGGCGAGGATCCCCTCCTTGGCATAGCCGCGCGCGATGCTCTTGGTCATCCCGATCATGCCCGCCTTGGACGCGGCATAGTGCCAGTGCGCGGGGCTGTCGCCACGATAGGCGGCACGGCTGGCGATGTTGACGATCCGCCCGCCCGACCCGCGCGCCTGCCAGTGGCGCACCGCCAGCCGCGACAGCTCCGCCGACGCGGTGAGGTTGATGCGCATGGTGCGCTCCCACGCCGCGACCCAGGCATCGTCATCAAGGTCGATCGACGCGGCTTCGAACACGCCGGCATTGTTGACGAGGACGTCGATGCGACCGTCCAGCGCGTCGAGCGCCGCCGCCCATAGATTGCGGGGGGCGCCAGGGTCGGTGAAATCGGCGGCGATGCCGCTGCGCGTTCCCTGGCCCACCAGCTTCACGTCGGAACCCGCCAGCGCGTCCAGGATCGCCGCGCCGATACCCCGGCTGGTGCCGGTCACGAGAATGTGCGTCGTCATCCCCCCGCGCTAGCGGGTCGGGGCGGATTCGGAAAGGTCAGGCCGCGACCGAGCGGGAAAAGCTGCTCGCCGCATCGTTGAGCCGGTTGAGGCTGTTGTCGATCTCGATCGATTCGCCCTCGAGCGTCTCGATTTCGCTGGCGACCTGTTCGGTATCCTCGCGGATGGCGCCGATGGTGGCGGACATGGAGTCGGCGGCGAGCGCGGTTTCATCGACCGCCGCGGTGATCGCGGTAACCGTCTGGGCCTGGGCCTCCATCGCCGCGCGGATGCGGTCGGCCGATGCCTGAACCTCGGTCACCGTGTCGCGGATCGACGCGTTGGTCTCCACCGTCCCCTTCGTCGCCGACTGGATCGCCGCGATCTTCGCCGCAATGTCGTCGGTCGCGCGCGCCGTCTGGTTCGCCAGGCTCTTCACCTCCTGCGCCACCACCGCAAAGCCGCGACCCGCATCCCCCGCCCGCGCCGCCTCGATCGTCGCGTTGAGCGCCAGCAGGTTCGTCTGACCGGCAATGTCGCGGATCAGGCCCAGGATCGATTCGATCGATTTCGCATGGTCCGACAGCATCTCGCTCATCGCCACCGCCTCGCCCGCCTGCGTGCTCGCCCGCGTCGCGACCCCCGCCGCAACCTCGACCTCGCCGCGCGCATCCTCAATCGCACGGATCAGCCCCGCCGCCGTGTGGGCAGCCTCCCGCATCGCCACCGCCGATTCCTCGGCCGCCGCGGCAACCTCGCTGGTCTGGCCAAGCATCGCGCGGGTCGCCCCGGCGGCACCCTTCGCATGTTCACGCACACGCGCGCCGAACGCCATGGTCTGCTCGATCGTGCCGGCGATCTCGCCGCGAAACCGCTCGGATCGGGTCTGCCGCTGCTGACGGGCGAGCGCGACATCGAGGCTGCCGAGGCGCGAGGCGACGAAATCGGCTTCGATCAGCGCCATGCGCTGGACGATGTCGGCAAGGTCCCGGAAGCGCCCGGTATCGGCCGCCAGCCGCTCGCGCAAAATCGCGAAGGTCATCGAATGGGCAAAGGCGAGCGCGGACAGCAGCGCGGGCAGCGGGACGCGCGCGCGATGGGTATCGTCGGCATGCCGGGCCGACATCCTCAGCCATTCCTCATCGAACGGGCGGGTGAATTTGGCACGGGTGTAGCGCACGCTGCGCTCGATATTCTCTGCGAGCCGGTCGGGCGTGAAATAGTCGCGCACATGCGCCGTTGCGTCGAGGCGCAGATAATGGGTCCAGAAGCTGTTCGCGATACGATCGAAATCCGCGCCGATCACCTCGGCGATTTCGGCGCATCCGGACGCGATCCGGCCGTCCCAGTCATAGTCGCGAATGCGTTCGGCAATGGGGCGATCACCATCCACCCATCGGCCGAGATCCCTGGTTTCCGCCATTCAACCTCTCCATCGCGTCGCTCAGGCGGCGACCTTTGAAACGAATTCGCCGGCACTGTTCTTCAGCGTTCCCAGCTGCCCGTCGAGCGCGGCGAACCCCTGCCCGACCCGGTCGATTTCGCTGGCGACCTGTTCGGTATCCTCGCGGATGGCGCCGATGGTGGCGGACATGGAGTCGGCGGCGAGCGCGGTTTCATCGACCGCCGCGGTGATCGCGGTAACCGTCTGGGCCTGGGCCTCCATCGCCGCGCGGATGCGGTCGGCCGATGCCTGAACCTCGGTCACCGTGTCGCGGATCGACGCGTTGGTCTCCACCGTCCCCTTCGTCGCCGACTGGATCGCCGCGATCTTCGCCGCAATGTCGTCGGTCGCGCGCGCCGTCTGGTTCGCCAGGCTCTTCACCTCCTGCGCCACCACCGCAAAGCCGCGACCCGCATCCCCCGCCCGCGCCGCCTCGATCGTCGCGTTGAGCGCCAGCAGGTTCGTCTGACCGGCAATGTCGCGGATCAGGCCCAGGATCGATTCGATCGATTTCGCATGGTCCGACAGCATCTCGCTCATCGCCACCGCCTCGCCCGCCTGCGTGCTCGCCCGCGTCGCGACCCCCGCCGCAACCTCGACCTCGCCGCGCGCATCCTCGATCGCACGGATCAACCCTGCCGCCGTGTGGGCAGCCTCCCGCATCGCCACCGCCGACTGTTCCGCTGCCGCCGCGACCTCGCTCGCCTTACCCAGCATGCCGCGCGCCGCCGCCGAGGTGTGCTGGGCCTGCGCCCGCAGCGTCTCTCCCTCGCTCGACGCGCTTTCGACGGTGGAGCCGATCGATTCGCGGAACTGGCCGGCGAGCCGGTCGCGCGCGACCTGCGCCGAATGGTCGCGATACAGATTGTAGATTTCGACGGTGATGTCGCTTTCCAGCGCCGAGAGACGCATCAGCGTGTCGATCATCGGCGCGAGCCGCGAATCGCCCGTCGGAACGCGCCGGACCAGCACCTCAAGTGCGGCGCGGTCACTGGCGTTGATCATCGACAACAGTGCCATCGGTTCGACATCCGCGGCATAGGCCGCCGCGACCGAGCGTTCGATCGATTCCACCCAGGCCCGGCCGCGCGTGTCGAGAAACCGGTTGCGCAGGAACACCGCGCCGATTTCGATCATCTTCTGCGTGTCGGCGGTCGCCCAGTTGCGCTGATCGGCGAAGCACCGCAGCCATTGCTGCCAATATGCCCCCGAAATCGCCTGGATATCGGGTTCGAGCATGGTCCAGACGCCGCGGCTCAACTCTTCCAGACCACCATCGAAGTCGAACACGCGCAGCCGCGCGGCCAGATCGATCTTCCCGCAGATCACCCCGGCTTCGGGCATGTCCTTCGGCGTCGGCGTTTGCATCACCCGTTCATTCCCCCTTAGTGACAAGGCGCAGTTCGCCCACACATCCGGGACCAGTCGTGACGGAAAATCATTAAGGGCCGGTTAGCCAACGGTCCGAAACGGGGGTGCGTTGCGGCTTGCATCGCCCGCCGCTCTGGCACATTAGGCGCGCACGTCATTCAGGGGATACGCCTTGGCCACGGCCCGCAACACCAATCGCCCGCTCTCGCCCCATCTCCAGATCTGGAAATGGGGTCCGAACATGCTGGTTTCGATCCTGCACCGCGTCACCGGCACGGGGATGGCGACGGTGGGCGTCGCCGTGCTGCTGTGGTGGCTCGGCGCGCTGGCGGCGGGACCGGACGCTTATGCCAAGTTCCTCGACCTGCTGACCGTGCAGAGCGGCCGGCCGAACATCGCCGGCTATATCCTGGGCATCGGCCTGACGCTCAGCTTTTTCCAGCATCTGATGTCGGGCATCCGCCACTTCGTCATGGATGCCGGCGCCGCGTTCGAGCTGAAGGCGAACAAGAGCTTCGCGATCCTGACGATGGTGGTGTCGGTGGTGCTGACCGCCGCCCTGTGGGGGTATCTTTCCTATAGCGACCTGACTGCGCCGCCCAAGAGCGCGCCGATCCAGGTGGAGGCCAAGTAAGATGGGCAACGGAACCAGCATCGGCCGCGTCCGCGGCCTGGGCGCCGCGCATGAGGGGACGCATCACTGGGTCGAGCAGCGGCTGACCGCCGGCGCGAACCTGTTCCTGATGCTGTGGCTGGTCGTCAGCCTGGTCCGCCTGCCGGACATGGGATATGAAACGGTGCAGCTGTGGCTCGCCAGCCCCTGGGCGGCGGTGCCGATGATCCTGCTCGTCATCAGCGTCTTCTTTCACCTCAAGCTCGGCCTCCAGGTCGTGATCGAGGATTACCAGCATGACGAGACGCGCGTCGTGCTGCTGACGCTGCTCAACTTCTTCGCCATTTCCGGCGCGGTCTTTGCGATCTTCTCGATCCTCAAGATCGCCTTCACCGTCACCACCGGAGCGCCCGCCTGATGTCCGCTGCCTACAAGATCATCGACCACAGCTATGACGCCGTCGTCGTGGGCGCGGGCGGATCGGGCCTGCGCGCCACCATGGGCTGTGCCGAGGCCGGGCTGAAGACCGCGTGCATCACCAAGGTGTTCCCGACCCGGTCGCACACCGTCGCGGCGCAGGGCGGGATCGCCGCCAGCCTGGGCAACAATTCGCCCGATCACTGGACCTGGCACATGTTCGACACCGTCAAGGGATCGGATTGGCTGGGCGACCAGGATGCGATCGAATACATGGTCCGCGAGGCGCCGCAGGCGGTGTACGAGCTGGAACATGCCGGCGTGCCGTTCAGCCGCAACGACAACGGCACCATCTATCAGCGCCCGTTCGGCGGCCATATGCAGAATATGGGCGAAGGCCCGCCGGTGCAGCGCACCTGCGCCGCGGCCGACCGCACCGGCCATGCGATGCTGCACGCGCTGTATCAGCAGAGCCTGAAATACGACGCCGATTTCTTCATCGAATATTTCGCGCTCGACCTGATCATGGAAAACGGCGCATGCCGGGGCGTGATCGCGCTGTGCATGGAGGATGGCAGCATCCACCGGTTCCGCAGCCATGCCGTCATCCTGGCGACCGGCGGCGGCGGGCGCGTCTATCAGTCGGCGACCAGCGCCCACACCTGCACCGGCGACGGCAACGGCATGGCATTGCGCGCGGGGATCGCGTTGCAGGATATGGAGTTCGTCCAGTTCCACCCGACCGGCATCTATGGCGCGGGCGTGCTGATCACCGAGGGCGCGCGCGGCGAGGGCGGATACCTCACCAATTCCGAGGGCGAGCGGTTCATGGAACGCTATGCCCCGTCGGCGAAGGACCTGGCCAGCCGCGACGTCGTCGCGCGGTCGATGGCGATGGAAATCCGTGAAGGCCGGGGCGTCGGCAAGGAAAAGGACCATATTTTCCTGCACCTCGACCATATCGATCCCAAGGTGCTGCACGAACGCCTGCCCGGCATCACCGAAACCGGCAAGATTTTCGCCGGCGTCGATCTCACCAAGAAGCCGCTGCCGGTGGTGCCGACGGTCCATTACAATATGGGCGGCATCCCGACCAACTATCATGGTGAGGTCGTCCAGCTGCGCGACGGCAATCCCGACGCGGTGGTCCCCGGCCTGTTCGCGGTCGGCGAGGCGGCGTGCGTCAGCGTCCATGGCGCGAACCGGCTCGGCTCCAACTCGCTGATCGACCTGGTGGTGTTCGGCCGCGCGACCGGCCTTCGGCTCAAGGAAACGCTCACGCCCAACAGCCCGCACGCCGCGCTGCCCAAGGGGTCGGAGGAGTTCGCGCTCGGGCGGCTCGACCATTTCCGCAACGCCAAGGGCGGCACGCCCACCGCGAAGATCCGCGCGGACATGCAGAAGACGATGCAGAAACATGCCGCCGTCTTCCGCGACACCGCGCTGCTGGCCGAAGGCGTCACGATGATGGACGCGGTGTACAAGAGCATGGGCGACGTCGGCGTGACCGACCGCTCGCTGATCTGGAACACCGATCTGGTCGAGACGCTGGAACTGGACAATCTGATCGGCCAGGCGGTCGTCACGATGCGCAGCGCCGACAACCGCAAGGAATCGCGCGGCGCCCATATGCACGAGGATTTCCCCGAGCGCGACGACAAGAACTGGATGAAGCACACCGTCGCCACCTTCGACGGGTGGGGCGGCAAGGGTGGCGCGGTGGCGATCGACTACCGCCCGGTCCACGACTACACGCTCACCGACGACGTCGAATATATCAAGCCGAAGAAGCGGGTGTATTAAATATGTCGAAGCTGGATTGGTCGAAAACTTCAATACCCTCGACCGATCCGGCACGCACCCAGAAGGATGCAGTGGACGCCAGCGTCCTCGCCACTACCCCTGCAGCCCAGAAAGAACTCAAAGCAGCGAGACAAGCACGGCAGGAAGCAGCCCGACGCGCAGCGAAAACACGAAAACTGAATCGGGTTAGGCAGCAGGAGAAAGACCGGCAGGATGCCCTTGACCGTGCCTTCTCCAAAGCGGCAGAAGCAGATTTCTGGACTAGGCTGAAAGACGCGATGACGCGACGTAACGCTTTAAAAAATAATAAGAAATAATGCCGAGATCAGTCGGCAGCTACCTCTCCCACTCCACGCCGCCTAAATCCATCCGCACATGCACGATGCGCGATACGACGACCGCTTCCTCGACGACCCGATAATAGATGCTGTGTTCGCCCGACCGCCACTTGCGCAGACCAGCCGAAACATCTGATCGGTCGCTTCCGGCGTCAGGCCGTTCCGCAATTTGGCCCAGCGCATCAGCAAGAGCGCCCAGATAAATCCTGGCCTGCGTCCTGCCCCAGCGTGCGTCGGTATAATCCGCGATATCGCGCAAATCCTTGCGCGCTCTCGGTCGCAGCTCAATGCGGCGGGTCAACTTTCTGGATACCGCTCGTCGATCCACGCCTGCATATCGAACGGGGTCGCCGGGCCGCTCTCGTCCCCCTCCCGGATCGTCTCACGCAACGCCTCCAGCTTGCGCTCCTCATGCTCCAGCAACCGCAACCCCGCCCGGATCACCTCGCTTGTTGATCCGTATCGCCCGGATTCCACCCGCTCATGCGCGAACGCGGTGAAATGTTCCCCAAGCGCAACGGATGTGTTTTTCGCGACCATAGGATATGCATTACCAAATTATGGTAACTCCTGCAATTCCCTTCCCACTTGACCTTCTGCCTGCTCCACTCCCAATTCCCATCAATACTTGAGGGGGAAACCACATTGCGCCTGCTGCCACTCGCCGCGATCCTCGCCCTCCTCCCCGCGGCCTCCGCGCAGCAGGCTTCCTACACTCCGCCCCAGCACACCGCGCCGCCGCCGCCGGGCGTCGCCCGGTCGAGCGGGTATGAGATCGCGCAGCAGGCCGATGGCGGCACCCAGATCGAGCGTGACCGGCCGGTGCGCTATGCGCTGGAGGAGCATCGTCGGCTCGACCGCGCGCTCGCGACACTGGCGCCGCAGCGCAAGGGCGTGGTCGATGCCTATGTCCTGTCGGTCGCGCTCGACAGCGATCCGGTGTTCGGGCGCGAGGCGCGCGAGGCGGGCAAGGTGCTGGCGCGCCGATACGACGCCGTCGGCCGCACGCTGATCTTTGGCGGCAGCGACGGATCGACGCCATCCGCGCTGCCGATGGGGTCGCCCGCCAATATCGAGGCGGCGCTGGCGCGGATCGCGGAGGTGATGGACCCGGAACAGGACGTGCTGGTGCTCTACACCACCAGCCACGGCGCGCCGTTCGGCATCGTCTATAATGACGGGGACGAAGGCTGGGGCGCGATTTCGCCGACCCGGCTGGCGCGGATCCTGTCGGATCTGGGCATTCAGCGCCGGCTGCTCATCATCAGCGCCTGTTATTCGGGTGTGTTCGTCCCCGTGCTGTCCGGCGCGCAGTCGGCGATTTTCAGCGCGGCGGCGTCGGACCGGTCCTCGTTCGGCTGCGTGTCGGAGAATGACTGGACGTTTTTCGGCGATGCCGCGATCAACCATGCGCTGCGCAAGCCCCAGCCGCTCGGTGCCGCGATGACCGAGGCGACCGCGCTGATCGGGCAATGGGAAAAACAGGGCAATCTCAAGCCGTCGCTGCCCCAGCAGAGCGTGGGGGTCGAGGTGCAGAAATGGCTCGCCCCGCTCGAGGCGCGGATGCCGGGAACCGCGACGCAGCCGGTGGGCCGACCATCGATCGACAGCCTGAAGGACATGCGGCGCTGATCCTTTCCGCCGTTCGCTGGTTGGAGCGGCGATGGACCTTCAGTTCCTGTTCGCGCTGCCGCTTCTGGCGGGCCTGCTTCTTGTCGGCCTGGGCATGCGCGCGGCGTTTCGGCGGCGGAATCGGGAACCTCGCCGCACGCCAGGGGTTGCGCGGGCCATGACTGATCCCAATCGCTACCCGCTGCTCGCCCGCCCCCATGTCCACCTGTCCGGCCCGGTCGATCAGGCGATGTACCAGAGCTTTCGCGAACAACTCGCCGCTGCGCCGGGCGACGGCACGCTGGTCATCGCCATCTCGACGCTGGGCGGCGATCCGGAAACCGCGCGGCTGATGGGCGACGAGGTGCGGCTGATGCGCGACTATAGCGGGCGTGAGCTGCTGTTCCTGGGCCAGGTCGCGGTCTATTCGGCGGGCGCCACGTTCATGGCGGCGTTCCCGGTGGACAAACGGTTTCTGACGCGCGGTACGCGGATCATGATCCATGAGCGGCTGTTGACGTCGGATATCCACCTGTCCGGCCCGCTCAAGACGCTCACTGCCACGCTGAAGGCGAAGCTGCACGAGATCGAACATTCGATCCGCATCGAGGAAGAGGGGTTTCGCGACCTGATCGCCGGATCGAAGATCACGTTCGAGGAGGTGCGCCGCCGCGCGCCGGAAAACTGGTATATCGACGCGCAAGAGGCGCGCGACCTGGGCCTCGTACTCGACGTGATCTGACGATCTCAGCAAAGGCTCAGCTTTCGCTCATGCTTCCCCTCGGGCGCCGGGGCTAGCCCGCTCCCGGCAACCACGAGGGAGCAAGTGCAATGGATTCTACCAGCCCCGGCCGCAAGCTGGGCATCGCGATCGGCATCGCCATGCTGCTCGCGATCCCGCTATTCGCCGTCTATCTGCTCATCTACGACCGCGCGACCCAGTCGGACGCGGCGCGCGCGTCGATCGCCCAGGGGTGGGGCGATCCACAGAAGATCGCCGGCCCGCTGCTGGTCATCCCCTATCGCGTCGAAACGCCGCAAAGCGTGACGCAGGACGGAAAGCCCGTCGTTCGGACAACCACCCAGTGGCGCACGCTGACCCTGGCCCCGGAACGCCTGGCGCTGCGCACCGACATCGCGCCCGAACGGCGCACCCGTTCGATCTATGAAACGATCGTCTATTCCGCGCGGAACCAGGGGCATGCGACCTATCGCCTGCCCGCCGATTTCCAGCGCCTGAAAATCCCGCCCGAAACGATCGCGTTCGACCGCGCCGAAATCCGCTTCGGGATTTCCGATCCGCGCGGAGTAACGCCGGATGGCGCCATCCGGATCGACGGTCGCCCGGTCGCACCCCAGCCCGGCCACGGGCCGAATTCGACCGGCGGCAGCGGCTTTTTCGTCCCCGTGGACGCCCGGTCGCTGACCGGTGCGGCGATGACGGTCGATTTCGGCTTCACCGCGCGCGGCCATTCGCGCCTGACGCTGATCCCGCGCGCCGGCGAGACGGGGTGGACGGTGCGATCGCCCTGGCCGCATCCCAGCTTCGGCGGGGATTTCCTGCCCGGTCGCAGCCAGGTCACCGCCTCCGGCTTCACCGCCAGCTATGGCGTCAGCAACCTGGCCATCGGCACGACGCTGCTCAGTGATGGCGATGAAACGGCCACCGCTTCCGCGTCCGGCCGGGCGGCGGCCCGCGAGGAACAACGGGCGATCGAGATCGCGCTGATCCAGCCGGTCGATCTCTACGCCCAGATCAACCGGGCGGTGAAATACGGATTTCTGTTCGTCGGGTTCACCTTCACCGCGCTGCTGATGTTCGACGTGATCGGCGGGCGGGCGGTCTCTGCGGTGGAATATCTGCTGACCGGCGCGGCGCTCATCCTGTTTTTCGTGATGCTGCTCGGCTTTGCGGAGGTGACCGGCTTTGCGGCGGCATATCTGATCGCGGCAGGAGCGATCGTCGGGCTGCTCACCGCCTATTCGGCGGCGGTGCTGGGCAGCTGGCGACGCGGATCGCTGATCGCGACGCTGCTGGGCGGGCTGTACGCGGTTCTTTACGTGCTGCTCCGCCTCGAAGCCTATTCGCTGCTGATCGGATCGGTGCTGCTGTTCATCGCGCTGGCGGCGGTGATGTATCTGACCCGCAACCTCGACTGGGGCCGGACCGGGGAACCGCACCGCTGAAGTTGCGCATGAAACTGCGTGCCGCTCCTGCGAACCTTGGTTGCGGGAGCGGCACGGCTGTTCTATCGGCATCGTGACTCCTGTCGCCGCGCCCGGCGCGGCATCACGAACGGAACGCGCACCATGGCCGATTTCACCCTTCCCAAGAACAGCAAGATCAAGAAGGGGAAGACGCACGCCGCTCCGGCGGGCGCGAAGAATGTGCGCAAGTTCACCATCTATCGCTACGATCCGGATTCGGGCGAAAATCCGCGCTATGACGAATTTTCGATCGACCTGGACGATTGCGGCCCGATGGTCCTCGACGCGCTCATCAAGATCAAGTCGGAGGTCGATCCCAGCCTGACCTTCCGCCGGTCGTGCCGTGAAGGGATCTGCGGATCCTGTTCGATGAACATGGACGGCAAGAACGGCCTGGCCTGTACCACCGCGATCGAGGATATCCGCGGCGACATCCGCATCACTCCGCTGCCGGCGATGGATGTGATCAAGGACCTCGTCCCCGACTTCACCCATTTCTATGCGCAATATGCGTCGATCAAGCCGTGGCTCCAGACCGTGTCCCCCGCCCCTTCGGGCAAGGAGCGGCTGCAATCGCCCGAACAGCGCGAGAAGCTGGACGGCCTGTACGAGTGCATCCTGTGCGCCTGCTGCTCGACCAGCTGCCCGAGCTATTGGTGGAACAGCGACCGCTTCCTCGGCCCGGCGATCCTGCTTCAGGCCTATCGCTGGCTCGCCGACAGCCGTGACGAGATGACCGGCGAGCGGCTGGACGATCTGGAGGATCCGTTCCGCCTCTATCGCTGTCACACGATCATGAACTGCGCGACCGTCTGTCCCAAGGGTCTGTCCCCGGCCAAGGCGATCGCCGAGATCAAGAAAATGGAAGCCGAGCGGGTCGTTTGAGCAGCGAGGAGCCGTTCTTCACCTATGCGGACGATCCCGAACTTTCCGGCTGGAAGCGCTGGGAGTTACGCGATCCGACGCGGTTCAACGCCTTTCTCGGCCCGCTCCTGACCCGGATGGAGGGCGAGAAGGCGCTGGTACGGATGGTGCCGCAGCGCCAGCATTCGAATCTCCAGGAATCGACCCATGGCGGCGCGTTGCTCGGCTTCATGGACGCGGCGCTGTTCGCCGCCGCCCGCACCTTTGGCCTGTTGACCGCGGGACGCGCCGTGACGCTCGACCTGTCGGCGCAGTTCATCAGCACCAGTATCATCGGCGATCCGATCGTCGCCGAGGTCGAACTGCTGCGTGAAACCGGCCGGATGCTGTTCATGCGCGGCCTGGTAACCCAGCACGGCAATGTGCTCGCCAGCTTTTCCGGCACCGTGCGCAAATCGTCTCCGCCCCGGGCATGACCCGGGTTCTCGAACGCTATCAGGCGCTGGTCGCCGCCGGCGAATTGCGCGCCGATCCGGACCAGGCGACGGCGGCGCGCCGGCTCGATGCGCTTGCCCATGAACTCGAACAGGGACCGCGCAAGGGGAGCGTGCTGTGGCGGCTGGCCGGTCGCACGCCAGAGGCGCCACGCGGCGTCTATCTGTGGGGCGGTGTCGGGCGCGGCAAATCGATGCTGATGGACCTGTTGTTCGCCAGCGTTCGCATCGAACGCAAGCGGCGGGTGCATTTCCACGAATTCATGATCGAGGTGCATGCCCGTATCGCCGAAGAGCGCCGGAAAGAGGCCGGCGACCCGATCGTGCCGGTCGCGCGCGCGCTGAGCGAGGACCTGCGCCTGCTCGCATTTGACGAGATGGTCATCAACAACACCGCCGATGCGATGATCCTCAGCCGCCTGTTCACCGCGATGATGGCACAGGGATTGACCGTCGTGGCAACGTCGAACCGGCCGCCCGACGACCTGTACAAGGACGGACTGCAACGCGAGCATTTCCTGCCCTTCATCGCGTTGCTCAAGGAAAAGCTCGACGTGCTGCCGCTCAACGGCCCGACCGATTATCGGCGCGACCGGCTGGGGCGGATGGACACCTGGCTGGTCCCGAACAATCCGGCGAACACGGCGACGCTCTCCGCCGCGTTTTTCCGCCTGACCGATTATCCGGTAGAGGATCGCGCCAATGTGCCGAGCGACAACCTGACCGTACAGGGTCGCACGCTGCATGTGCCGAAAGCGCTGAAAGGGGTCGCCGTCTTTTCATTCAAGCGGCTGTGCGGGGAAGCGCGCGGCGCGGCGGACTATCTCGCGATCGCGCGGCGCTATCATACCGTCATCCTGGTCGGCATCCCGGGCCTGGGGCCGGAGAACCGCAACGAGGCGGCCCGCTTCGTCACGCTGATCGATGCGCTGTACGAACATAAGGTGAAGCTGCTGGCGATGGCCGACGCCGCGCCGATCGACCTGTACCGCGAGGGCGACGGGAAATTCGAGTTCGAACGGACGGTAAGCCGGCTGATGGAAATGCAGTCGGAAGACTATCTGGCGCAGGGGCATGGCGGATAGCGCTCACGCGGAGCGCCTCACCCACACCCTCTATTGCAATTGCTTCGCAACTGCAAAGATTTCCTTGACAGGCCGTGATTCACGGTTGCCGCCGACGGTCAAACGGCCTAAGGCGCGGGCCGTTCCCTGCGGCCCGCATTGTGTCCGGAGCCGCCCAACATAAGGCTTTAGGGAGGTTCATTTGGCCCGCAAGAAGATCGCCCTCATCGGCGCCGGCAATATCGGCGGCACCCTCGCCCACCTCGCCGCGCTCAAGGGGCTTGGCGACATCGTGCTGTTCGACGTGGTCGAGGGCGTCCCCCAGGGCAAGGCGCTGGACCTGAGCCAGTGCGGCCCGGTCGAGGGGTTCGACGCAAAGATCACCGGCACCAACGATTATGCCGATATCGCCGGCGCGGACGTCATCATCGTCACCGCCGGCGTCGCCCGCAAGCCGGGGATGAGCCGCGACGACCTGCTGGGCATCAACCTGAAGGTCATGAAGGCCGTTGGTGAGGGCATCGCCGCGAACGCGCCCGACGCCTTCGTCATCTGCATCACCAACCCGCTCGACGCGATGGTGTGGGCGCTGCGCGAATTTTCGGGCCTGCCGCACCAGAAGGTGGTCGGCATGGCCGGCGTGCTCGACAGCGCGCGGTTCAGCCACTTCCTCGCCGACGAGTTCAAGGTGTCGGTGAAGGACGTGAACAGCTTCGTGCTGGGCGGCCATGGCGACACGATGGTCCCGGTGCTCGAATATTCGACCGTCAGCGGCATCCCGGTCAGCGACCTGATCGAGATGGGCTTTTCGACCAGGGAGCGGATCGACGCGATCGTCCAGCGCACGCGCGGTGGCGGCGGCGAGATCGTCGGCCTGCTCAAGACCGGATCGGCCTTCTACGCCCCGGCGACCAGCGCGATCGCGATGGCGGAGAGCTATCTCTATGACCAGAAGCGCGTCCTGCCCGCCGCCGCGCACCTGACCGGCCAATATGGCGTCGATAATCTATATGTCGGCGTGCCGATCGTGATCGGCGCGGCGGGCGTGGAAAAGATCGTCGAGATCAAGCTGGGCGACGAGGCGAAGGCCAATCTCCAGGTCTCGGTCGATGCGGTCAAGGAACTGCTCGTCGCCTGCAAGGGCATCGACGGCTCGCTGGGCTGATCGGTTCGACGGAGGCATCAATGACCCCCCTTCCCTTGCTTGCCGCTGCGACGCTGCTCCTGGGCGCCGCGCAGGGCAGTGTCGTCCTGCATGGCACCAAGCTGCCGATCGCGCCGGCGACGGCGGAGGACATGCGCGGCGCGCTCGCCGCATGTGAGGGGATCACCTCTGCGGACTGGCTGGACATGGGCAAGCTGCGCGGCGAACTGGGGTGGAAGGATCTGCTTCCCGAACCGCGCAACCGCGCCCGCCCGGTCACCGGCGTGCTGCAAAAGCCCGGCAATCCGACCCTGATCGCGATCAGCGGCGCGGAGCTGAAGAGCAAACAGTGCGTGGTCGTCGCGCGGATCGACGATCCCAACCGCTACCACCCGACTGCCGAGGCGCTGAGCAAGGCGATCGGCATGCCCAAGTCGCGCGAGGGCAATATGTACACCTGGCAGAATGGCCCGGTGACGATCCGCATGGTGCCGGCCGGCAGCCGCGAAGCCCCCAATATCGAGTTCGCCGTCACGTCGAGCGTGAGCCGGAAGGACAAGGGGTGAGCCTGTTCGCGATCGCGGCGCCGGTACTCGGCATGGCATTGGGCGGCGTGCAGGCCGCCCCCGCCCCCTCGCCGCTGTTCGGCGCGTTCAAGGCGGCGTGCTATGACACGCGCGAATTCGCCGGCGTCGCCCCCGCCGCAAAGGCCGCCGGCTGGACCGAAGTTCCCGAAGCGCAGGCCGATCGCCGGATCGCGACGATCGTCGCCAAGGGGCGCGACGCGATGAAGGCCGAGGAGCCGGGGGCGAGCGTCACCGGCCAGGTGTTCCGCAAGCGGATCGACGGGCGCGACGTGTGGCTGGTCACCAGCCGCGTCCAGTCCACGGAAGGCTGGTGGGCCAATGGCTGCCGCGCCTACGACCTCGACATGCCGGCCGCGCCGCCGCGCCAGACGCTCGACGGCTGGGTCGGCAAACCGCCGACCACCGCCGCCGCCAGCGGCAACGCCACCAAGCGGCTGTGGGAGCCGTGGAAGCCGGGCGTCACGCTCGAAATCACCTATGTGCCGCGCGACAATCCGCTCGGCGCCACTTACGGCATCCAGGGCCTGGTCCTGGTTGCGAAAGCCATCGGAGGGTTCTGAATGTCCATTCTCATCGACCGGAACACGAAGGTCATCACCCAGGGTATGACCGGCGACACCGGCACCTTCCACACCCAGCAGGCGCTGGCCTATGGCACGCAGATGGTCGGCGGCGTCACCCCGGGCAAGGGCGGCACGACGCATATCGGCCTGCCGGTGTTCGACACGGTCGCCGAAGCGAAGAGCAAGACCGGCGCGGACGCGAGCGTGATCTATGTCCCGCCGCCCTTTGCCGCCGATTCGATCCTGGAAGCGATCGACGCGGAAATCCCGCTGATCGTGTGCATCACCGAAGGCATTCCGGTGCTCGACATGGTGAAGGTGAAGCGCGCGCTGTCGGGCAGCAAGTCGCGCCTGATCGGGCCGAACTGCCCCGGCCTGCTGACCCCGAACGAGTGCAAGATCGGCATCATGCCGGGCAGCATCTTTTCCAAGGGATCGGTCGGCGTCGTCAGCCGTTCGGGAACCCTGACCTATGAAGCGGTGTTCCAGACCACGAATGCGGGCCTGGGCCAGACCACGGCGGTCGGGATCGGCGGCGATCCGGTGAACGGCACCAACTTCATCGACGTCCTGGAACTGTTCCTGGCCGATGACGAAACCAAGTCGATCATCATGATCGGCGAGATCGGCGGCGATGCCGAGGAACAGGCGGCGCAGTTCCTGATCGACGAGGCGAAGCGCGGCCGCAAGAAGCCGATGGCCGGCTTCATCGCGGGCCGTACCGCGCCTCCGGGCCGTCGCATGGGCCATGCCGGCGCGATCGTGTCGGGCGGCAAGGGCGATGCGGAGAGCAAGATCGCGGCGATGGAGGAGGCGGGCATCCGCGTCTCGCAATCGCCCAGCCTGCTCGGCGAAACGCTGGTCGAGGCTCTGAAGGGCTGATCGGCCTGCCACTCCCGGCATTTGGCCGGGGCGACGAAGGATGATGACGATGGGCGCTGAGGGCCTGGATTTCGCGGAGATCGCCGGCGGCGTGAGCCCGGCGTTCGTCGAGACGCTGTACGCCAAGTGGAAGGCGAACCCGTCCGCGGTCGAGCCGGGCTGGCGCGCATGGTTCGACGGCCTGGAAGGCGCGGTGAGCGGGCCGAGCTGGGCCAACCCGGCATGGCCGCTTGCGGACACCGACGCGCTGACCGCCGCGCTCGACCCGACCCAGATGGAGCCGGCGCCCCGCCCGGCCAGGGGCGCGCCCGCGCCGGCCGCCGCCACCCCCTCTGCCGATGCGATCCGTCAGGCGGCCGACGCGTCGATCCGCGCGATGACGCTGATCCGCACCTATCGCGTGCGCGGGCATCTGGCGGCCAATCTCGACCCGCTGGGCCTGTCGGAGCATGAACTTCCCGCCGACCTGCGCACCGAATATCACGGCTTTACAGACGATCAGATCGACACCCCCGTCTATCTGGGCGGCGTGCTGGGCCTTGAAAGCGCGACGATCCGCGAGGTCGTGAACATCCTGCGTGCGAATTACTGCGGGAATGTCGGCCTGGAATATATGCACATCGCCGATGTCGAGGAGCGGCGGTTCCTCCAAGAAAAGATGGAGGGCAAGGACAAGGCGATCGAATTCACCCCCAACGGCAAGAAGGCGATCCTGTCCAAGGTGATCGAGGCCGAACAGTGGGAGAAGTTCCTCGGCCGCAAATATGTCGGGACCAAGCGGTTTGGGCTGGACGGCGGCGAATCGATGATCCCCGCGATGGAAGCAATCATCAAATATGGCGGCCAGTTCGGCGTGCGCGAGATCGTGTACGGCATGGCGCATCGCGGCCGGCTGAACATGCTCGCGAACGTGATGGGCAAGCCCTATCGCGTGATCTTCCACGAATTTGCCGGCGGATCGGCCAATCCGGACGATATCGGCGGGTCGGGCGACGTCAAATATCACCTCGGCACCAGCACGGACCGCGAATTTGACGGGATCAGCGTCCATATGTCGCTGGTCGCCAACCCCTCCCATCTCGAAGCGGTGGACCCTGTGGTGCTCGGCAAGGTGCGCGCGCAGCAGACCAACCGCAACGACCTGACCGAACATGAACAGGTGCTGCCCGTGCTGATCCATGGCGACGCCGCATTCGCGGGCCAGGGGATCGTGTGGGAATGCCTCGGCTTTTCGGGCATTCGCGGCTACAACACCGGCGGCTGCGTCCATTTCATCATCAACAACCAGATCGGCTTCACCACCTCGCCCCAGTTCGCGCGCTCCTCGCCCTATCCGAGCGACGTGGCAAAGGGGGTTCAGGCGCCGATCTTTCACGTCAATGGCGACGATCCCGAAGCGGTGACCTTTGCCTGCAAGATGGCGATCGAGTTCCGCCAGCGGTTCAAGCGCGACATCGTGATCGACATGTGGTGCTATCGCCGCTTCGGCCACAATGAGGGCGACGAGCCGAGCTTTACCCAGCCGCTGATGTATGCCGCGATCCGGAAGCATCCCGGCGTCGCGGAACTCTACACCCGCCGGCTTGAGGGCGAAGGCGTGATCGATGGCGGCTTCGCGAAGAAGCATGTCGAGGATTTCACGGCGCATCTGGAAGAGGAATTCGACGCCGGCGCGACGTACAAGGCGAACAAGGCGGACTGGTTCGGCGGCCGCTGGCAGGGGCTTGGCGCCCCCGCCGATTCCGAATCCGCGCGCCGCAACGTGGAAACCGGCATCGACAAGAAGTTGTTCGAAAGCCTGGGCCGCACGCTGACCACGGTTCCCGACAGCCTGAACATCCACAAGACGCTGGGCCGCGTGCTCGACGCGAAGGCGACGATGTTCAAATCGGGCGATAATTTCGACTGGGCGACCGGCGAGGCGCTCGCCTTCGGGTCGCTGTTGTCGGAAGGCTATGGCGTGCGCCTGTCCGGCCAGGATTCGGGGCGCGGCACGTTCAGCCAGCGCCATGCCGTCTGGGTCGATCAGACCGACGAGCATAAATATATCCCGCTCGACGCGATCCCGCACGGCCGGTTCGAGGTGCTGGACAGTCCGCTGTCCGAATATGGCGTGCTGGGGTTCGAATATGGCTATGCGCTGGCCGATCCCAAGACGCTGGTGCTGTGGGAGGCGCAGTTCGGCGACTTCGCCAACGGCGCGCAGATCATGATCGACCAGTTCATCGCCGCCGGCGAGGCGAAGTGGCTGCGCGCCAACGGCCTCGTCCTGCTGCTGCCCCATGGCTATGAGGGCCAGGGACCCGAGCACAGCTCGGCACGGCCCGAACGCTTCCTTCAGCTGTGCGCGGGCGACAATATGCAGGTCGCGAACTGCACCACCCCGGCCAATTATTTCCACCTGCTGCGCCGGCAGATGCACCGCAACTTCCGCAAGCCGCTGGTCGTCATGACGCCCAAATCGCTGCTGCGCCACAAGATGGCGGTCAGCCGGACCGAAGATTTCCTGGGCGACAGGCATTTCATGCGGATCCTGTCCGACCCGTCGGCGCCCAAGGACAAGGACGTGAAGCGGCTGGTGCTGTGTTCGGGCAAGGTCGCCTATGACCTGATCGAGGCGCGCGACGCGGCAGGCGACAGGAATACGGCGATCGTCCGGATCGAACAGCTCTATCCCTTCCCGGGCGAACCGCTGACCGTGCGCATGAAGCGCATGACCAACCTCGAAGAAGTGGTCTGGTGCCAGGAAGAGCCTAAGAACAATGGCTATTGGACCTTTGTCGAACCGTTCATCGAGGAATGCATGATCGATGCCGGCATCGAGGCGCAGCGGCCGCGCTATGCCGGCCGCGCCGCGGCGGCATCGCCCGCGACCGGCCTGATGAAACGGCACCAGGCCGAACAGGGCGCGCTGGTCGCCGACGCGCTGGGCCATAACGTCCGCGAAGAAATCCGTCGCGCGCGCAAGACCCCCAAAAAGACCGTCGGCAAGGCCGGCTCGTAAGCTGATCCCCAGGAAGGACTGAACGATGGCAACCGAAATCCTCGTCCCCGTGCTGGGCGAATCGATCACCGAGGCGACGCTCGGCGAATGGCTGAAAAAGCCGGGCGAGGCGGTGGCCGCCGACGAGCCGGTCGCGAGCCTGGAAACCGACAAGGTCTCGGTCGAGGTCCCGGCACCGGCCGCCGGCGTGATGGGCGCGCATGCGGTTCAGGTGGGCGATACCGTCAATGTCGGCGCGATGATCGGCACGATCGAGGCGGGCGACGGCGCCGCCGCCGCCTCCCCGGCGAAGGCCGATGCGGCGCCCGCGCCGGCCGCGCCACAGGCGCCGTCCGAACCGGCGCAGGACGTCGAAGCCGCCGCCCTGTCGCCGTCGGTGCGGCGCGCGGTCCTGGAACATGGCGTCGATCCGGCGACCATTCGCGGCACCGGCAAGGACGGCCGCATCACCAAGGACGATGTCCTGGCCGCCGCTTCCGCCAAGGAGGATGCGCCTGCCGCGGCGCCGACGCCCGCTCCCGCGCCGGCCGCCGCCATGGCCGCGAGCGGTGCGCGCAAGGAAGAGCGCGTCCGCATGACCCGCCTGCGCCAGACCGTCGCCAAGCGCCTGAAGGACGCACAGAACACCGCCGCGCTGCTGACGACATTCAACGACGTCGATATGACCGCGGTGATCGAGGCGCGCGCGAAGTACAAGGACCTGTTCGAAAAGAAGCATGGCGTGCGCCTGGGCTTTATGGGCTTCTTTGTGAAGGCCGCGTGCATGGCGCTCAAGGACATCCCCGGCGTCAATGCCCAGATCGACGGCGACGAGATCGTCTATCACGATTATGCCGACATCTCGGTCGCGGTTTCCGCGCCGCAGGGCCTGGTCGTACCGGTGATCCGCGACGCCGACCAGATGAGCGTCGCCCAGGTCGAAAAGACGATCGGCGATTTCGGCAAGCGCGCCAAGGACGGCAGCCTGAAGATGGAAGAGATGAAGGGCGGCACCTTCACCATCTCCAATGGCGGCGTGTTCGGCTCGCTGCTCTCGACCCCGATCATCAACCCGCCGCAGAGCGCGGTGCTGGGCCTCCACCGCATCGAGGACCGCCCGGTCGTCCGCGACGGCCAGATCGTCATCCGCCCGATGATGTATCTCGCGCTCAGCTACGACCACCGCCTGGTCGATGGGCGCGAGGCGGTCACCTTCCTCGTCGCGCTCAAGAACGCGATCGAGGACCCGACGCGGTTGCTGATCGATTTGTAGGGGAGCGACTCAATGGGAATGGTGATCGTGCTGCGCCGCGCATCCTCTTCGGATATCGAGAGGCTGATCGCCGATCCTGATGATTGGGAAACCTTCGTCTACGAAGAGGGCGACCAGCAAAATGACATCGTCGATTTCGATAAAGCGTGGCACGCTTTGCATTTCATGCTGACTGGCGCGGCATACAATACGGACAGCCCGCTTGGCATCATTGCCAACGACGGTGAGACGATCGGCACCGACGAAAACGGCTTCGGCGGATTTACGGTTGTTTCGCCGGCGCAGATGAAGATGTTTGACGAGGCGTTGCGGCGGATAGACGATGCTGAACTGGCATCTCACTATGACCACGCGGCGATGCTGGAGCACGATATTTATATCGCCGACGCGTTCGCCGGACTGACTCGCGAAGAAGCATTGGAATACATATTTCAGAGCCTCCCCGCGTTGCGGGATCTAACGGCAAGTTGCGCCAAAGCCGGGGATGGTGCGCTTCGCATCCTGACCTGACGGACAGAAGAGAGACTTATGGCTGACTACGACTTCGACGTCCTTGTGATCGGTGCTGGCCCCGGCGGCTATGTCGCCGCGATCCGCGCGGCGCAGCTGGGCCTGAAGGTTGCGTGCGCCGAGGGGCGCGCGACGCTGGGCGGCACCTGCCTCAATGTCGGCTGCATCCCGTCCAAGGCGCTGCTCCACGCGTCCGAACTCTATGAGGAGGCCGCCGGCGGCGCGCTCGCCAAATTGGGCGTAAAGCTGGGGAGTGTCGAACTCGACCTCGACGCGATGCATGCGCAGCGGCTCGATGCGGTCAAGGGGCTGACCGGCGGCATCGAATTCCTGTTCAAGAAGAACAAGGTCGAATGGCTCAAGGGCTATGCCGCCTTCACCGGCAAGGACAGCGTGAAGGTCGGCGCCAATAATGGTGAGGGGCGTGAAGTCCGCGCGAAGAACATCGTCATCGCCACCGGCTCGTCGGTCACACCCCTTCCGGGCGTCGAGATCGACCAGAAGGTGGTGGTCGACAGCACCGGCGCGCTCGAACTCGCCAAGGTTCCCGCGCATCTGGTCGTGATCGGCGGTGGGGTGATCGGGCTGGAACTGGGCAGCGTCTGGCGCCGGGTGGGCGCAAAGGTCACGGTCGTCGAGTATCTCGACCAGATCCTTCCCGGCTTTGACGGCGACGTCCGCAAGGAGGCGCAGCGCCTGTTCAAGAAGCAGGGCATCGAGTTCAGGACCGGGACCAAGGTCACCGGCGTGTCCGTCAAGGGCGGCAAGGCGTCGATCACGATCGAACCCGCCAAGGGTGGCGCGACCGAGACGATCGAGGCGGACAATGTGCTGGTCGCGATCGGCCGCAAGCCAAATACCGACGGCCTGAACCTTGACGCCGCAGGTCTCAAGCTCAACCAGCGCGGCCAGATCGAGACCGATCACGATTTCCGCACCGCGACCCCCGGCGTGTGGGCGATCGGCGACGTCATCCCCGGCCCGATGCTGGCGCACAAGGCGGAGGATGAGGGGATCGCGGTGGCCGAGAATATCGCCGGCCTGACGGGAATCGTGAACCACGACCTGATCCCCAGCGTCGTCTATACCATGCCCGAAATCGCCGGCGTCGGCCTGACCGAGGAAGCCGCGAAGGAAAAGGGCGAGGTAAAGGTCGGCAAATTCCCGATGGCGGGCAACAGCCGCGCCAAGACCAATCATGAGCCGGACGGGTTCGTAAAGGTGATCGCCGACGCCAAGACCGATCGCGTGCTGGGCGTATGGATCATCACGTCCGTCGCCGGGACGATGATCGCGCAGGCGACGCAAGCGATGGAGTTCGGCGCGACATCGGAAGACATCGCCTATACCTGTCACGCCCATCCGACGCATAGCGAGGCGATCAAGGAAGCGGCGATGGCGGTGACCGGCAAGCCGATCCACGTCTGATCGTCCGCCGATAGCCCGGCGCCCGTGATCGGACGCCGGCGCGGGGTCACCCGCCCGGTCCCGGCACCCAGTCCGGCGGCGCGAGTTCGAATCCCGCAAAGTCGAATCCGGGAACGACGACGCAGCTGACCAGCGCCCAGCCCCGTCGCGCATGCGCCGCCTGCCATTGTCCGGCGGGAACCCTCAGCTGCGGCTGCTCACCTGCCGGGATGTCGGCGCCCAGCGCGATCGGCGACGGCATCGCCGCGTCGGTCGGCGCGATGAACAGGTCGAGTGGCGACCCTGCGTGCCACAGCCACAATTCGTCGGCATCGACACGGTGCCAGTGGGATCGCTGTCCCGCTTCCAGCAGGAACAGGATCGCGGTGCCGGGCGAGCGAGCCCCGCCGGCCGCCGGCGGCGCGCGCCATGTTTCGCGATACCACCCCCCTTCCGGGTGGGGAGCGAGGCGCAATGTATCGATGAGCTGAGACGAATCCTGCATGCTCCCTGAACTGCATGAAATGTTACGTTCATGAAACCCATCCCGAAAACCGTGCGTTTTGGAGAGCAGGATTCAGGTTGAGAATGGAGTTTCGACATGCGCAATTTCATGCTGGCGCTCGGCGCCGCATCGCTGGCGGTCCCCGCGACCGCGTTCCTGCCGGTCACGTCGAGCGACGCGCAGGCCCAGACGTCGAAGAAGCGGTACAGCTATCGCGAATGGCGCGGGCGTGACGGACGCCGCTATTGCCGCAAGCCCGACGGCACGACCGGGCTGGTGATCGGCGGTGTCGCCGGCGCGCTGGTCGGTCGTTCGATCGATACGCGCGGCGATCGCACCCTCGGCACCGTTCTGGGCGCCGCCGCCGGCGCGGTGGCGGGCCGCGAAATCGAGCGCAGCAGCAAGAAGCGCTGCCGCTGAGCAGCGTTACCGCTGAAGAAGCACGAAAATTTCGATCATCCGGGGCGCGGCAGGAAACTTCCGCGCCCCGTTTCGTTGGTGGAACATGTGAGGGGGGGCATCAATAGGGAGATGCCCGATGAAGACTGTGATGATTGCGGCGAGCGCCGCCGCGATGGCGCTGACCGGCGCCTGCACCGAATATGGCTATGGCCGCCCTGGCTATGCCAGTTCCGGTTATTGGGATGCGTCACGCTATTATCGTTCGGGCGACCGATATGGCGATCGGACGCTTGGGCGCGACGACAGCGTCTATGTCGGGTCCGACGGACGCTATTATTGCAAGCGCAGCGACGGCACGACCGGCCTGATCATCGGCGGGATCGCGGGTGGCGTGCTCGGCAACATCATCGCGCCGGGTGGGTCAAAGACGCTCGGCACGATCATCGGCGCGGCCGGCGGCGCGGCGATCGGCGCGTCGGTGGACAAGGGCGATGTGCGCTGCCGTTAAGGCCAGCGCGCGCCTAATCCGCTTTTAACGCAAAGGGTGTAGCGCGTGGGGCGATGCTCCGCGTGCTTACTCTTTCCTCGCTCTATCCCGACGCGTCGCGCCCGAATTTCGGCGTGTTCGTCGAGCGCCAGACCTGTGGCCTCGCGGCGCATCCGGACGTCGATCTGCGCCTCGTTGCGCCGATCGGGCTTCCCCCCTGGCCGCTGGCGCGTGCCGGGCGCTATGCCGCGCTATCCGCCCTTCCCCTCCATGAAGTCTGGAAGGGCGTGGAGGTGTTGAGGCCGCGCTTCGTCAACCTGCCCGGCACTGGCGGACGGTTTCACGCGGCGATGCTGACCCACCGGCTTCACCCCCTGCTCGCACGGCTTCGCCGGGACTTTCCGTTCGACGTGATCGACGCGAGCTTCTTCTACCCCGACGGCCCTGCGGCGACCGCCCTGGGCCGCGCGTTCGACGTGCCGGTGTCGATCAAGGCGCGCGGCGCCGACATCCACCATTGGGGCCATGCCCCGGCGACCGCGGCAAAGGTGCGTGCGGCGGGCTGCGCGGCGGACGGGCTGCTCGCCGTGTCGGAGTCGATGAAGGCCGACATGGTCGCGCTCGGCATGCCTGCCGAGCGGATTCGCATCCATCATACCGGCGTCGATCTCGACCGCTTCGCCCCGCGCGACCGGGCCGCTGAGAAGCGCGCGCTGGAGGTCCCCGGCCCGATGGTCGCATCGGTCGGCGCGCTGATCCCGCGCAAGGGGCATGATATCGTGATCGACGCGGTGGCCGCCCTGCCCGGCGTCCACCTGTTGATCGCCGGCGAGGGGCCGGAACGCCACCGCCTCGCCGCGCAGATCGCGCGGCTGGGGATCGGGGATCGCGTGCGGTTACTCGGCGGCGTCGCGCATGATGCGCTGCCGCCGCTGCTCGCGGCGGCGGACGTGATGGCGCTCGCCTCCGCGTCGGAGGGGCTGGCTAATGCCTGGCTCGAAGCACTGGCGAGCGGCACCCCGATCGTCATTTCCGATGCGGGCGGCGCGCGCGAGGTGGTGAACGGCCCGGCAGCGGGCATGGTGGTGGCGCGCACCGCCCCCGCCTTCGGCACTGCGATCCGGGCGTTGATCGATCAGCCGGTCGCCCCCGACGCCGTCCGCGCGGCGGCAACGCGCTTCACCTGGGCCGCAAACACGGCGGCGCTGTACGATCACCTGCGCGGACTTGTGGCGGCGCGCATCGTCGGTAGCGCATAGGGCCGCAGACGCCGGATCCGTCGAGCAGGGGCCAATATCGCCCACGCTCCTGCTATGCTGCCTTCGACTCGCTGGGCGAGACGATCGAAGAACAGCACGGTCTGGACGATACGGCATGGCATTCCTCCTCGCGCTTGCAATGGTCGCACAGGCGGCGCCCGACGCCGCCGAGCGGCTAGAGGATGCGGGGCGCTATCGCGAGGCGGAACCGCTTCTTCGCGCGGCGCTTCAGCGTAGCGGGTCGCGCCAGGACGCCGCTGCCGCCGACGCGGCCGAGCGGCTGGGCGACAATCTCGCCCGGCAGGCGCGCCCGGCAGAAGCAGAACCCTTTTACCGTCGCGCGCTCCAGATCCGGCTGGCGGTCCATGGCGAGGGGCATCCGGCGACCGCCCGCAGCTACAGCCAGATCGCCGGCCTGGCGGCCGATGCCGGCAGGCTCGCCGAAGCCGACGCACTTTCGCGCCGCGCCTGCGCAATCCTGCTCGCAAGCGAGGGGCCGCAATCCCCGGCGCTCGCGCGCGCGCTCGGCAATCGTGCCGGCATCCTCGCGCGGATGGGGATGATGGCGGACGCGTATGAACTCTATCGCAAGTCGGCGGAGATTCTCCAGCGCGCGGGACCGCCGCTCGCGCTCGACTATGCCGTCGCGCTGAACAATCTGGCGGTGCATCTTCAGCGAATGGCGGCGGGCGATCGCGTCCCGGCCGGTTTTCGGCGCACCTTCACGATGCGGCAGGCAGTGCTCTCGCCGCCGATGCAGGGGTTGATGGCGGGGCTGGCGGGAGAGGAAGGTATCGACCCGATGCTTCGCCGCCGCCTCCTCGCCGACGCGGCGATGGCGTTCCGGATGGCGCTCGGCATCCGCATCAGGCTGCTGGGCGAGATGCATCCGGACACCGCGAACAGCCTGAACGGGCTTGCCGCCAGTCAGCGGTCGCTGGGCGATCTTGCCGGCGCGATGCAGAGCTATCGCCGCGCCTATGCGATCAAGGTGGCGACGCTCCCGCCCGAGGATCGCGACCGGGTGATCGGCGCATGGAGCCTTGCGACCGTGACGGAAACCGCCGGCGATGCGGTGCAGGCGCGCGCGCTGTACCGCGAGGCGGCGGCGGGAGCGATCGCAGCCCAGGCCCGGCATCGCGATTTCGACAGCGCCGCGACGCACGAGCTTCGCAGCTACGCGCCGATCTTTCGCGGGCAGGTCCGCACCGCCTGGGCGCTGTCGCGCCCCTAGTCGAGCGGGTAGAGCGCCGCCGCGATCCAGCGCTGTTCGGCGCGAAGCACGCCCCACGCCCGCGCTGCGGCCCGGCTGTCCATCACCTCGACCCCGAACGGTAGCGCCGCCTCGAGCGCGGGGGGCGGACGGCGCAGCGTGGATCCGGTCCCCAGCAACAGGAATTCGGGAAGCGGATCGAGGTTCAGCAGCGGCGCAAGCCCGGCAGGAGTCAGCGCGTCGAGCGGCGGTGGCGTCCAGCCATCGGCGCGCGAGGGCGTGAGCATCAACGCCGAATAGATGCCGTCATCGACGCGGAATCCCCGGGCGGAGAAACCGGAAACCACCGGCCCCTCAACCCGGGACCGGTCCATCCGCATCAGGGCATGTCCTTGAAACTGACCGGCCCGGTCCGCTCCTTGACCTCGGCCGCCTTCTCCTCGTCGGACTTGAAGCTGCCCGGCCCGACCTTGAACTGGATCAGGATCCCGTTGCCCACGAACATCGACGAATAGGTGCCGACGACGATGCCGAGCAGCATCGCCAACGAGAAGCCGAAGATCACGTTCGGACCCAGAACCACCAGCGCGGTCAGCGCGGTAATCAGCGTCAGCGAGGTCATGACGGTGCGCGCCAGCGTCTCGTTGATCGAGAGGTTGAGCAGCGGCACGATCTCCATCTTGCGGTATTTTCGCAGATTTTCGCGGACACGGTCAAAGATGACGATCTTGTCGTTCAGCGAATAGCCGATGATGGTCAACAGCGCGGCGATCGTGTTCAGGTTGAACTCGAGCTGGGTCAGCGCAAAGAAACCCAGCGTCACGATCATGTCCTGCGCGAGCGCGAGCAGCGCACCCAGGCCGAACTGCCATTCGAAACGGAACCAGATATAGATCGCGACCGCCAGCATCGCGAAGCCGAGCGCCATCGCGCCCTTCTGGAACAGCTCGCCCGACACCTTGCCCGACACGGCCTCGACCGAACCGATATGCGCGCCGGGATAGTTGCTGCCGATGACGTTGCGGATCTGGGCGACCGCCTTGCTCGCGGCGGCATCGTCGCCGCCGGGGACCGGCAGACGGATCGCGATATCGGTGGGGCTGCCGAACTGCTGGATCGTCGCCTCGCCATAGCCGAGCCTGCCGATGCGCTCACGCAGCGTGTCGATATGCACCGGCTGGGCAAAGGTGACGCGGACGTTCTGGCCGCCGACGAAATCGATGCCGAAATTCAGGCCGCGAAACACCAGCAGCGCGATCGACGCGGCGACCATGGTGACGGTCAGCACCGTCGCCAAATGGCGCCAGCGCATCCAGTCGATATTGGTGTCTTCGGGAACGAGCTTCAAAGGACGCATGGACATATTCCCTCAGATCACCACCGACTTGGGGCGGGACTTGAGCCAGTTGGCGACCAGCAGGCGGGTGAAGGTCACGGCGGTGAACACCGATGTGACGATGCCGATGGTCAGCACCACGGCGAACCCGCGCACCGGGCCGGCGCCAAAGACGAACATGATGAACGCGGCGATGACGTTGGTGACGTTCGCATCGAAAATCGCGCGCGTCGCCTCCTTATACCCGAATTCGATCGCCGAATTGTTCGGCCGCCCGCGTTTCAGCTCCTCACGGATGCGTTCGTTGATCAGCACATTGGCATCCACCGCCGCGCCGATCGTCAGCACGAAACCGGCGATGCCCGGCAGGGTCAGCGTGGCGTTGAACAGCGCCATGATGCCGATGATCATGATGACGTTCGCGATCAGCGCGATGTTCGCATAGACGCCGAAGCGGAAGTAGCAGACCAGCATCAGGAAGATGATCGCCCCGGTGCCGATCGCGCCGGCGACGATGCCGGATTCAATCGAATCGGCGCCCAGTTCGGGGCTGACCGTCGATTCCTCGACGACGTTCAGCTTCACCGGCATCTTGCCCGAACGCAGCGCGATGGCGAGCTGGTTCGCGCTATCGACGGTGAAGCCGCCGGAAATCTGGCCGCGCCCGCCCAGGATCGCCTCATTGATGTTCGGCGCGGAGATCACCGAATTATCGACGATGATCGCGAACGGCTTGCCGACATTCGCCTGCGTCGTCTGGGCGAAGCGGCGTCCGCCCTGCGAATCGAAGGTGAAGCCGACGACGACTTCCTGATTCTGGTTATATTCCTGATTGGCGTTGACCAGCTGGTCCCCGCTCACGATCACCTGGCGCTTCAGCGCGATCTGGGGAACATGCCCTTCCTGCGTCGGATAGGCGACATAGGGCAGCCCGGGGGGCGCCGACGGATAGGGAAGGATCTCGCTGCCGATCGGCGCATTGCCCTTGGCGATGTCGGCCGGATTGGCGGTGATGTCGACCAGCTTGAACTCGAGCCGCGCGGTCTTGCCCAGCAGCTGCTTGAGCGCCTCGGGATTGGCCAGGCCGGGAACCTGAACGACGATGCGATCGGTTCCCTGGCGCACGATCGTCGGTTCCAGCGTGCCGAGCGCGTTGATCCGGCGATCCACCACCTCGCGCGCGTCGCCCATCGCCTGGTCGATCGCCTGGGTGGTGCCGGCCGGGGTCTGGCTGACGATGAAGCGCGTCGTATCGCGCACCTCGATCGTCCATTGCCGCTGCCCGGTCATGCCGGCGCCGCTGCCGGTCAGCTGAAGCAGTCGTTCCCGCGCGGCATCGACCTGAGCGGGGTCACGGACCATGAAGGTGATCCGGCCATCACGGGTCGAGATGTCGCCGATGTCGATCCGCGGGTCCTGGCGACGGAACTCGGTTTCGATCTCGTCGCGCTTGGCGGCCAGGCGCACCTTCTGGAAGTCGGCGGTGTCGGCCTCCAGCAGGATGTAGCTGCCGCCGGCAAGGTCCAGGCCCAGATTGACCGTCGGCTGCGGCACCCATGCCGGCCACGTCGCCCGCACGCTCTTTGGCACGAAACTCGGGATGGCGATCAGGAAGCAGACGAAGATCGTGATCCAGACCGACCAGATCTTCCACTTGGGAAAGTCGAGCATGGCGTCAGTCGTTCGCGGGCTTGCCGCCGCCGAGCGGCTGGACCTCGACGATGGTGGACTTGACCACCTTCACCTTCACGCCCTGGGCGATCTCCACCTGGGCATAAACGTCGTCGGTCGAGATGACCTTGCCGACCAGGCCGCCGGCGGTGACGACCGTGTCGTTCTTCTTCATCTCCGAGATCGACGCTTGCAGCGTCTTCATCCGCTTCTGCTGCGGACGGATCATCAGGAAGTAGAAGGCGACGAAGATGAGGATCAGCGGCGCGATCGACAGGAACGAGGCGGCTGCGCCCCCCTGGCCCGCCGCGCTTCCCGCGGCCTGTGCATAAGCAGGTGAGATGATCATGGGTCCCCGTGGCCTGAATTGATGGGCCGATTGGTGGGGGCGAACGCCCCCGGGTTCAAGCGGCGCGCGCTACCACTTGCCGGCCCCGCGCGCAACTATTTGCCTGAGCGTTGCACGGCGGCCACGCCGGCGCGCCTGCCCTCTTGCATCCCGGCCCGCACCGCCCTAGAGGCCCTTCGCTCTGGTCGGGGCGTAGCGCAGCCTGGTAGCGCATCACACTGGGGGTGTGGGGGTCGCTGGTTCGAATCCAGTCGCCCCGACCAATTACACCACATCGTTCCCGCCCGATTTCAACCGCGACCACCGCCCCCGCGGCGCTCCGGGCAATGACATGGCAATCATCCGGCGCTGATCGCGTTGGCCGAACCACACTGACACGCGCCAGCCTCCACTTTATGGCCGCCCGCTATTTCGGGTCGGGCGTCCCGTCGAACTTGCGTTCGAGGCCGGTCCAGCAATCGGCATAGTCGGACTGGATCGGCGCCTCCTGCGCGGCCCAGCGGGTCAGGTGCTGGGGGAAGCGGGTCTCGAACATGAAGCTCATCGTGCGATCGAGCTTTTCGGGCTTCAGATCAGCGTTGCTCGCCTTTTCGAACGCGGCGCGATCGGGACCATGGGGCAGCATGCAATTGTGCAGGCTCATGCCCCCCGGGGCGAAGCCGTCGGGCTTGGCATCATATTCGCCATAGATATTCCCCATCAGCTCGCTCATCACATTCTTGTGATACCAGGGCGGACGGAAGCTGTGTTCGGCGACCATCCAGCGCTCGCGGAACAGCACGAAATCGATATTCGCGGTACCGGGAACGCCCGACGGCGCGGTCAGCACGGTGAAGATCGACGGGTCGGGATGATCGAACAGGATCGCGCCGACCGGGCTGTAGGTGCGCAGATCATATTTGCACGGCGCATAGTTGCCGTGCCAGGCGACGACGTCGAGCGGGCTGTGATCGATCGCGCAGCGGTGAAAGCCGCCGCACCATTTCATCGTCACGGTGGACGGCGTATCGCGATCCTCGAACCAGGCGACCGGGGTCTTGAAATCGCGCGGATTGGCCAGGCAATTGGCGCCGATCGGCCCGCGATCGGGCAGGTCGAATTTCTGCCCGTAATTTTCGCAGACAAAGCCTCGGCACGGGCCGTCGATCACCTCGACCCGATAGACCAGACCGCGCGGCAGGATCGCGATCTCGCCCGGCGCGATCTCGATCACGCCCAGTTCGGTGACGAAGCGCAGCGCCCCCTCCTGCGGCACGACCAGCAACTCGCCATCGGCCGAACAGAAATAGGCATCCACCATCGACTGGGTGACAAGATAGACGTGCGCCGCCATTCCCGTCTGGACGTTGACGTCGCCCGCGGTCGTTGCCGTGTGCATGCCCGAAATCCAGTCGAGCGGCTGCGCGGCATGCGGCACCGGGTCCCAGCGATACTGGCCCAGGCTGGCCACGCCCGGAACCACGTTCGGCGCCGATTTCCAGTGCGGCACGTCGATGGGTTCGAACCGCGCGACATGCCGGACGCTGGGACGGATGCGATAGCACCAGCTGCGCTCGTTATGACCCCGCGGCGCGGTGAAGGCGGTTCCCGAAAGCTGTTCGGCATAGAGGCCATAGGGACATTTCTGCGGCGAATTCTGCCCCTGCGGCAGCGCGCCGGGCAGCGCCTCGGTCTCGAAATCATTGCCGAAGCCCGGCATATAGCCGGCGGCGATCGCCTGAGAACCGGTCATCATTCACCTCCGCAACGGCACGCGTAATTCGTATCAAATGATACGATCCATGCTATAGCCCCGATCCACGCCAGCTTCAATCGGCCGGGATGCAAAGGCAAGCGCGCCCTGCCCCCGACCCCGCGCTGCGGAGGACCGGTCGAAAAGTGACTTAGTGAGATAAAACGGTTTGACGCCGCTTCGCGCCGCCGTCACTAATGCCGCAGACACCTCAACGGGGGTGCGCACATCACGAACACCGGATCGGAACGGGCGCCTGCGCCCGCGCCGGCGATCGGGGAGACGACAGGTGGACAGACGGGATTTTCTGGCGTTCAGCAGCTTTGCCGGGAGCGCGGCGCTTGCGCCCGGTTTCTTCGGCAAGGCGATCGCCGCAGGCGCATTGCAGGATGAGATCGACATCGCGGTGAAGAAGCAGCTGGCCGACGCCGCGCTGAACGCCGCCAAGGGTGCCGGCGCCAGCTATTGCGACGTGCGCGTCGGCCGGTATCTGCGCCAGTTCGTCATCACCCGCGAAAAGAACGTCCAGAATATCGTCAACACCGAATCGACCGGCACCGGGGTTCGCGTGATCGCCGACGGGGCCTGGGGCTTCGCGGCGACCAACGAGATGACGACCGACGCGGTCGCGCTGGCGGCGCGGCAGGCGACGGCGATGGCCAAGGCGAATGCCCGCATCCAGACCGAGCGCGTCCAGCTCGCCCCGACGCCCGGCGTTGGCGAGGTCAGCTGGAAGACGCCGATCAAGAAGAACGCGATGCTGGTGCCGATCGCGGACAAGGTCGGCCTGTTGCTCGACGTCAACAACGCCGCGCTGGCCGCCGGTGCCAGCTTCGTCAATTCGATGCTGTTCCTGGTCAACGAACAGAAATATTTCGCCTCGACCGACGGGTCCTACATCGATCAGGACGTGCATCGCATCTGGGCGCCGCTGACCGTCACCGCGATCGACAAGACCACCGGCAAGTTCCGCAGCCGCGAGGGCCTGTCGGCGCCGATGGGCCTTGGCTGGGAATATCTGGACGGCGCGGCGAAGGACAAGTTCGTGCTGGCGAACGGCCTGACCACCTATGGCATGTCGTATGACATGAAGGAGGACGCGATCGCCGCGGCGAAGGACGCGCAGACGAAGCTGAAGGCGCCGTCGGTGAAGCCGGGCAAATATGATCTGGTGCTCGATCCCAACCATCTGGGCCTGACCATCCACGAATCGATCGGCCACCCGCTCGAACTCGACCGCGTGCTGGGCTATGAAGCCAATTATGCCGGCACCAGCTTCGCGACGCTCGACAAGCGCGACGCGGCGTTCAAATATGGCAGCGAGCTGGTCAACGTCTTCGCCGACAAGACCCAGCCCGGCTCGCTCGGCGCGGTCGCCTATGATGACGAGGGTGTGAAGACCAAGCGCTGGGACCTCATCAAGGACGGCAAGCTGGTCGATTATCAGGCGATCCGCGATCAGGTGCATATCCTGGGTAAGAAGGCGTCCGACGGCTGCTGCTATGCCGACAGCTGGTCGAGCGTTCAGTTTCAGCGCATGGCCAATGTCTCGCTCGCGCCCGGCAAGAAGAAGCTGTCCCCCGCCGACATGATCGCCGGGGTAGAGAACGGCATCTATATTTCGGGTCGCGGTTCGTTCTCGATCGACCAGCAACGCTACAATGCGCAGTTCGGCGGAACGGTGTTCTACGAGATCAAGAACGGCAAGCTCGGCCAGATGCTGGAGGATGTCGCCTATCAGATGCGCACCCCGGAATTCTGGGGATCGTGCGCCGCGATCTGTGACGAAGGCGATTATCGCATGTTCGGTTCGTTCTTCGACGGCAAGGGGCAGCCGAGCCAGGTGTCGGCGGTGAGCCACGGTTCGTCCACCACCCGCTTCAACGGCATCAACGTCATCAGCACCGCCCGGTCGCTGGGCTGAACGCGCGCGCAGGAGTAACAGATATGAGCATCCTTACCGAAGCGCAGGCCAAGGCGATCCTGGACAAGGTGATCGCCCTGTCGAAGGCCGACGAGACCAGCGCCCAGCTTGCCGGCGGCATCGCGGGCAATGTCCGCTTCGCCCGCAACAACATCTCGACCGCCGGCGTGGTCGATGACACCGACCTGATCGTGCAGGTCGCATTCGGCAAGCGGGTGGGCATCGCCACGATCAACGAGTTCGACGACGCCTCGCTGGAGCGGGTCGTGCGGCGTGCCGAGGATCTGGCCAAGCTGGCGCCGGAAAATCCCGAGCATATGCCGATCGTCGGCAAGCAGAGCTATCGCCCGACCGACACGTTCAGCGCGGCGACCGCAGCGATCACGCCGGAGGCCCGCGCCAAGATCGCCGAAGCGTCGATCACCCCCTGCCGCGCGCAGAAGCTGGTCGCGGCCGGCTTTCTGGAGGACGGCCAGTCGTTCGTCGCCCATGCCAATTCGAAGGGCAATTTCGGATATCAGCGCGCGACTCAGGCCGATTACACCTGCACCGTGCGGACCGAGGACGGGCGCGGTTCCGGCTGGGTCGGCCACAATGTCCAGGACATTTCGAAATTCGACGCCAGCGACGACATCCAGGTGGCGATGCGCAAGGCATCGGCATCGGTCGATGCCAAGGCGCTGGAGCCGGGCAAATATACCGTGATCCTGGAGCCGGCCGCCGCCGCGGGCCTGATCAGCTTCATGATGAACTTCTTCGGCGCGCGATCGGCGGACGAAGGCCGCAGCTTCCTCTCGAAAAAGGGCGGCGGGAACAAGATCGGCGAACAGATCATGGATCCGCGCGTCAACATCTATACCGACCCCTGGAACCCCGAGGTGCCGGTGCTGCCCTGGGACAATGAGGGGCTGCCGCGCCAGCGCACCCAGATCATCGACAAGGGCAAGGTCGCGAACCTCGAATATTCGCGGTTCTGGGCCGCAAAGCAGGGCAAGCCCGAAACCGCCGACTGGGGCAATGTCATCATGGAAGGCGGCACCCGTTCGACCGCCGAGCTGATCCGCAGCACCGAGAAGGGCATCCTGGTGTCGCGCACCTGGTACATTCGCATGGTCGATCCGCAGACCGTCCTGCTGACCGGCCTGACCCGTGACGGCACCTTCTATATCGAGAACGGGCAGATCAAATATCCGATCAAGAACTTCCGCTTCAACGAAAGCCCGGTGATCATGCTCAACAATATCGACGAGCTGGGCCGGTCGATCCGCGTCAAGGCGGACGAGGGCGGCACGATGATGCTGCCGCCGATGAAGCTGAGGGATTTCACCTTCACCTCGCTGTCGGACGCGGTCTGAGGCGTCGGGGCGGGGCGGACCCGCGGGAGTTGCGTTGCCGTGAACCGCGCCGAATTTCTGAAACTGCTGGGCGGCGGTCTGGCCGGCATGATGCTGGCCACGCCGCCCGCCACCGCGCAGCGCGCGAAACCGGCGCGCGGTTCGGGCGCGGGATATGATTTCTGGTTCACCCGGCTCAGCTATAATTCGGGCGACTGGAACGTCGATCAGCGGATGCCGTCGAACCTGCTGACGTCGCTGGTGGATTACACGACGTTGCGGGTCGATCCGACCGAACGGGTGGTGGCGCTGAGCGATCCGAAGATGCTGGCGGCCCCCTTCTGCTATCTGGCCGGACACAAGGCGGTCGAATTTTCCGATGCCGAGCGGCGCAACTTCGAACGTTATGTCCGCAATGGCGGGTTTGTGTTCGTGGACGATTGCAACCACGACATCGACGGACTGTTCGCCAAGTCGTTCGAGGCGCAGATGACGCGCATTTTCGGCGCCACGGCGTTGCGCAAGCTGCCGAACGACCACCCGCTCTATTCCAGCTTCTTCAAATTCCCCGGACCGCCCGCGACCACGTTCGAGCTGAACGGATGGGGCGACGACCTGGTGCATGATTATCTGAAGGGCATCACCATCAACGGCCGGCTGGGCCTGCTCTACAGCAACAAGGATTATGGCTGTGAGTGGGACTATGACTGGCGCAACAAACGATTCCTGGCGGAGGACAATACGAAGTTCGGAGTGAACATCGTGATGTACGCGCTGACCAACTGAAGGATGCGGGCGACGTGGCGAACAAGGCATCGGTAAGCGAAGCGGAGGTCGAGGGCCGGCTGGCCAGGCTGGGCGATCTGCGCCGGGCGATCGCGACCGCGATCGTCGGACAGGAAGATGTGGTCGAACAGCTTCTCATCGGCCTGCTGGCCGGCGGCCATTGCCTGCTGGAAGGCGTCCCGGGGTTGGGCAAGACGCTGCTGGTGCGGACGCTGGGCGAGGCGCTGGAACTCGATTTCCGCCGCGTCCAGTTCACCCCCGATCTGATGCCGAGCGACATTCTGGGAACCGAATTGCTGGAGGAAGACCACGGCACCGGGCATCGCAGCTTTCGCTTTCAGCAGGGGCCGGTATTCACCAACCTGCTGCTTGCCGACGAACTCAACCGCACCCCGCCCAAGACCCAGGCCGCGCTGTTGGAGGCGATGCAGGAAAAGACGGTCAGCTATGGCGGAAAGACCCATCAGCTGCCCCGTCCCTTCTTCGTGCTGGCGACGCAGAACCCGCTGGAACAGGCCGGCACCTATCCGCTGCCCGAAGCACAGCTCGACCGGTTCCTGCTGCATGTCCGCGTCGGCTATCCCAGCGCGGCGGAGGAGCGCGACATTCTGAGCCTCACGACCGGCAGCGCCGGCGGCGCGGTGCCGCGCGTGATGGACGCCGACGACGTACTGGCGATGCAGGGCTGGGTCCGCGACGTCCACCTGTCCGACGACCTGCTGGAGTGGATCACGACCCTGGTCCGCGCGACGCGGCCCGGCGATGGCGGCGCGCCCCCGGCGGTCGCCAGCTATGTCCGCTGGGGTGCCGGGCCGCGCGCGGGGCAGGCGCTGGTCCTGTGCGCCAAGGCGCGCGCGCTGCTGCACGGGCGGCTGGCGGCGACGCGCGAGGATATCGCCGCGCTGGCCGCGCCGGTGATGCGCCATCGCCTGCTGATGTCGTTCGCCGCCGAAGCGGAGGGCAAGAGCGCCGACGACGTGGTCGCGGCGTTGCTCGACCATCTGCCCCCGCCCGCCGCCTGACCCATGGCGCGCGCGCCGATCCCGATCCCGCCCGAAGTGCGCGGCCGGCTGAAGCGGCTGACGCTGAGCGCGCGGCGTGCGAGCGGCGAGCGCGGGATCGGCATGCACGCCAGCCGCAGCCGGGGCGCCGGCCTGGAGTTCGCGCAATATCGCGCCTACGAACCCGGCGACGAGCCACGCCAGATCGACTGGAAGCTCTATGCCCGGTCGGACAAGTTCTTCGTGCGCGAATCCGAACGCGAGAGTCCGGTCGCCCTGTGGATGCTGATCGACGCCAGCGCATCGATGGCGCAGGCGGATCGCGCGACGCCCGACTGGTCCCGCTTCGACGCCGCGAAGGCGCTCGCCGCCTGTATCGCCGAGCTGGCGATGCAGCAGGACGACCGGTTCGGCTGGATCGTGCTGGGTGAGCCGGCGGTGACGCTGGCCGATCCGCGCGGGGGCCGGCGGCAGCGGGACCGGCTGCTGGTGGATCTGGCGCGGGTGGACGCCGCGGGAAGTTTTCCCGGCGAGGCCACGCTCACGCCGCTATGGGAACGGATCGGAGCCCGCGATCTGGTGCTGTTCCTGAGCGACTGTTTCGACGAAGCGGGGCTGGCGCTGATCGAGCGGCTGGCCCGGGCGGGACGTGAAGTACTCGCGATCCAGCTGCTGACCGTCGAGGAACGGGAGTTCCCGTTCGACGGCGGCTATCGCTTTCGCGATCCCGAAAGCGGAGCGGAACTGGTCGGCGACGGCCCCGCGCTGCGCGCCGCGTTCCTGCGCCGCTTCGCCGCAGCCCAGGCGGCGCTGGACGCGCGGCTGGACGCGGCCGGCATCCGCCACGCGCGCTATGTGATCGACGAGCCGCTCGACCGGCCGTTACAGGCGCTGTTCGGCCGAGCCGGGCCGGTCGGCGCGTGACGCCGTTGCTCCTCTTCCCGGCCGGGCTGGCCGCGCTGATCGCGCTCGCGGTGCCGCTGCTGGTCCATCTGCGGCGGCGGACGGAAGAGGTGCCGATCGATTTCGCGGCGCTGCGCTGGCTCGATCCGCTGCCCCGGCCGCGCCGACGCATCCGCTTTGACGACCTCTTGTTGCTGAGCGTGCGGCTGCTGTTGATCGCGGCATTGGCGCTGCTGCTCGCCCGGCCGGCAGTGCTGGGCGCGGAGAACGCGCGCGCGCGGGTGCTGGTGGCGCCCGGGGTCCCGGCAGAGATGGCGCGCCGGATCGCTGGGCCGGAGGCCGATGCGCAATGGATCGCGCCCGATTTTCCGTCGATCGACACGCGGCCACCATCGGGCCGCGTACCTCTGTCGAGCCTGATCCGCCAGTTCGATGCCGAGCTTCCCAGGGGTGCGGCGCTGACGATCGTCGTGCCGCCGGTTCTGGACGGGGTCGATGCCGAGCCGATCCGGCTGACCCGACAAGCCGAATGGCGGATCGTGAAGGCCGACGCTGTGACGCAGGCACCGCCCGCGACCCCCGCGCCGGCGCTCACCGTCCGCCACGCGCCAGCGCAGGGAGAGCAGGTCCGCTATTTCCGCGCCGCCGCCGCCGCGTGGGGCGCCGCGCCGCGTTTCGACGCCGACCCCGGCGACGCCTTGCCGCCGCGCGATCATGTACTGGTGTGGCTGACCCCCGGGCCGGTGCCGGGACGCGTGACCGACTGGGTCGCACGCGGCGGCACCGCGCTGCTCGGCGAGGGCGCACGGGTGGCGATGCCGGGCGCGACCGTGCCGCTGTGGCGGGACGGCGAGGGCGCGCCGATCGTCGAGGGAGCGCCGATGGGTGATGGCCGGCTGTTGCGGTTCACCCGGCCATTGGTCCCCGCGGCGATCCCCGACCTGTTCGACGCGGGCTTTGCAGAGCGGCTGCGCATCCTGTTGACCCCGCCGGCGCCGGCACCCGCCCGGGTGGACGCGGCGCGGTTCGCGCCTGTGGCGGGACGCGCGCCCTACCCGCTGCCGCCGCGCGAGCTGACCGCATGGCTGGCGATGCTGATCGCCGTACTGTTCGTGATCGAGCGCTGGCTGGCGACGCGCCGGCACAGGCTGACGGCATGAGCGGGGAGGTTCCGGTGACGAACTGGACGCGTGCGCCACGCCGGCGCGCCGCGTTGAACCTTGCGCTTGCATGGACCCCGGCGATTCTCGTCGCCGGTGCGGCGGCGTGGCGGCTGGCGGGTGCGGGCTGGGCGACCGGCATCGCGCTGACCGGCCTCCTCGTGCTGGCCGGCGCGGCAGCGCGGATCGTCGCGCGGTTCGATCGCACATGGCTGGTGCGCCGGCTGGATGCGCGCGAGGACGGGCTGGAGGATAGCGCCGACCTGCTGTTCGGCGGGCGGGCGACGCTGGGGCCGATCCAGCAGCTTCAGCGCGCGCGGATCGAGCGGCGGGTCGCCGCGATCGATCCCGACACGCTGGTCGATGCGTGGGCGCATCGGTGGATCGCGCCGGCCTGGATCGCGGGCGCGGTGGCGAGCGCGGCGATCCTGTTGTGGCCGGCGGCCCACCCCGCCCCGCCGCCGCTGAGTCCGGCCGCCGAGGGAACCGCCGCCGCACCGGGTGAGCCGCGCCTGACCGGACAGCGCGTGCGGATCGTACCGCCCGCCTATACCGGGCTGCCCGCGCGCTACGCGACCGGGCTGGACGTGCGTGCGCCGACGGGATCGCGGATCGAGTGGACGCTTGCCTTTACCCCCCAGCCGACCGCTGCGGCGATCCAGCTGTTGGGCGGTCAGCACCTGCCGCTGCGTGCGACGCGCGAAGGCTGGGCCGGCGCGCTGCGGCTCGACCGGCCGCTCTTGTACCGTGTCACCGCCGGCGGGATGCGCGCGACACCGCCGCTCCACCGGCTCGAGCCGATCGCCGACACGCCCCCGCAATTGCGCGTGGTCGCGCCGGCGCAGACGCTCGTCCTCGCGAAGCCGGGTCAGCGCAGTTGGCGCGTGGTGTTCGAGGCGAGCGACGATTATGCCGTCGCCGCGACCGCGAAGCTGACCGTCACCGTCGCGAAGGGCGATGGCGAGAATGTGAGCTTTACCGAACGCAGCCGGATCGTGCGCGGATCTGGCGCGGTGCGCAAACGGCGCTTCGCGATCGACCTCGACCTTGCCAGCTATGGGCTGGAGCCGGGCAGCGATCTCGTCGCGCAGCTGACGGTCGCGGACACGCGCATGCCCGACCCGCATGTCGTGCGCGGCCCCGGCGTGATCCTGCGCTGGCCGCCGAAACCGACCGAGGAGAGCGGCGGGCTGGAGATGATGGCGAAGCGTGTCATGCCCGCCTATTTCCGCAGCCAGCGCCAGATCATCATCGATACCGAAGCGCTGATCCGCGAGCGCAAGCGCCTGTCCGCCGACGCCTTCCTTGCGAAATCCGACGCGATCGGCGCGGATCAGCGGCTGTTGCGGCTGCGCTATGGGCAATTCGTCGGCATGGAGGATGAGGGCCAGCCCAAGGCGCCGCCGCTGCCGATCGCCGATGACGCGCCACCCCCTGCCGAGCCGGAGCATCGCGAGGGGGATGGCCACGATCATGGCGACGGCTCCGCGTCGGCGCCCAAGGTATTTGGCCAGGCCGGCGACGTCACCGCCGAATTCGGTCACACCCATGACGAGAGCGAGGCGGCGACGCTGCTTGATCCCGACACCCGCACGATGCTGAAACAGGCGCTGGAGGAAATGTGGCAGGCCGAACTCAACCTGCGCTCGGGCAAGCCCGAGGCGGCGCTGCCCTATGAGAATCGCGCCCTGGCCTGGATCAAGAAGATCCAGCAGGCGACCCGCATCTACCTGCCGCGCGTGGGAACGCAGCTGCCACCGGTCGATATGGCCCGGCGGATGACGGGCAAGCGCGAGGGGATCGCCAGCCGCGCGGCCCAGCTCACCCCCTTTGCGATCGACGACGCGGCGCCGGCCGACACCTGGCGCGCGCTGGCCCGGCCCGGCCCGGTCGATCTCGACGCGCTCGACCGCTGGATCCGCACGAACACGACCCGCATCCGCGACCCGCTCGCGGTGCTGAAAGCGTCAGCCGAGCTGCGCGCCGATCCCGGCTCCGGCGCGGCGCGCGAACGGCTGCGGGCGCAGCTCTGGGCGGTGCTGACCCGGCCCCCGGCGGAGGTGCGCCGTCGCGGTGACGGCGGCGCGATCGGGCGACGCTATATCGGCGGATTGCGCTGATGGCCCGGCCTGACCTCATCGTCGCCGTGCTGATCGCGAGCGGAGCCGCGATCGGCATCGCGCGCCTGCTGCGTATCCGCCGCGACACGCGCGCGCTGCTTCTCGCCGCGCTGATGCTGGCGAGCGCCGCGCTGCTGTACCTCACCCTGGTCCCACCGCGCCTGCCGGTCGCCGGCGAAACGCTGGTGGTGGCGACGGCGCAGGCGCCCCGGACGATTCCGGTAGCTTCGGGCGAGCGGCTGGTCGCGCTGCCCGAAGCGCCCGCCATCGTCGGCGCGGAGCGGGTGCCGGATCTCGCGACGGCGTTGCGCCGCTATCGCCAGGTCGCGCGCATCCGCATCGTCGGTCGTGGGCTGACCGCGCGCGATCGCGGTGACGATGCCGGGGTGCCGGTCGCCTTTCGCCCGATGCCGGCCCCGGCCGGCCTGACGATGCTCGATCCGCCGGGCGATACGGCGGCGGGCGGGGTCTTCACGCTGGCCGGCGAGACGCAGGGCGTATCGGGGGGCAGCGTCGAACTGCTCGATCCCGCCGGTCGGCGCATCGATCAGCGGCGGATCGGCGCGGACGGGCGGTTCACCATGGGCGGTACCGCGCGGGCGCCCGGCCTCGCGCTGTTCACCCTGCGGCTGCGCGATGCGGGCAAGGCGATCGTCGCTGAAACGCCGGTGCCGCTGCGCACCCGCGCACGCCGCCCCGTCCGCGTGCTGCTGGTCGGTGCGCCGGCGCCGGAGACGAAATATCTGCGCCGATGGGCGGAGGATTCGGGGATCGACCTGGTCAGCCGCCTCGACGCGGGCGGCGGCGTACAGCTGGGCAGCGCGCCGGTCGGGATGGACGCGGCAAGCCTGCGCCGTTTCGACGCGATGATCGTCGATGATCGTGCGCTCGACCGGCTGGGCGGCGCGCGATCGGGTATCACCAGTGCCGTCGCCGGCGGAATGGGCCTCATCATCCGCATGACCGGCCCCGCCACCGCCGCCGCCCGGCGCGAATGGCAGGGGATGGGAATCGCGGTCGCCGGCGGAGATGAGACCGGCCCTGTCGCGCTGCCGGCGCTGGCGGGCGACGCGGAGGCCCTGGCCAGCCGGCGCGGGCCGGGGTCCGCCGATGTCGCCGCCGACATCAACACGATCGACGACCCGGCGCCCGAGCTTGGCCGCTGGACGGTGCGGGCGGGGCCGGACATCGTCCCGGCGGTGCGGGACGACAATGGCGCGATGCTGGCCGGGTGGCGCCAGCGCGGGCAGGGCCGTGTCGCCCTGTGGACCGTGGCGGACAGTTTCGCGCTGGTGCTGGGCGGACAGGCCGAGCGATACTATCAATGGTGGAGCGACACGCTGAGCGCGGTCGTGCGTCCCGACCCCGATTTCCGCCCCGACCTGCCCGCGCTGCCGCGCGCGGGTGAACGGATCGCGATCTGTGGGCTGACCGGGTCGCCGCGCGTGACGACCGCCGATGGCGCCGATGTCGCGCTGGCCATCGATCCGGCTGCGGGCGGTCGCGGCTGCGCTGCCTATTGGCCGGCGGCGGCAGGCGTGCATGTGGTCGTCCAGCCATCGAAGGCAGGGCCGCGTACCTTTCCCTTTTCGGTCCTGAACGCCAGCGCGATGGCGACCGCGAGGATGAGGGAAACGGGAGACGCCACCGCGCGCTGGGCGGAGCGGCAGCGCGCCGAGGGACGGACGGCGCGCCAGGACCGCCGTGGCCCGGCATGGCCATGGTTCCTGGCGTGGCTGCTGGTCAGTGCCGCGCTATGGGTCGGCGAACGGCGCTGGCGCCGCACCGGCTGAGCCGCGCCTCACAGCAGCGGGCCGACGATCGCCAGCGCATTGTTCCACAGCCGTCGCCCCACGCCCCATGCCGCGACCTGATCGCCGGTGATTTCCCGGCTGTCATCCAGATAGGCGATCTGGCGCGCGCGCATCGCGGCGGTCGCGCGGGAATCGTGAAACAGGATGTTGTTCTCGTAATTCAGGTCGAAACTGCGCCGGTCCATATTGGCTGATCCGATCAGCGTCACCTCCCCGTCGAGCGTCAGCGACTTCGTATGCAACAGGCCGCGCCGATATTCGAAGATGCGCACGCCCGCCTCCAGCAGCCGCTGGTAATGGCTGCGGCTGGCCGCGCCGACCGCGAAATCGTCGTTGCGCGCGGGAAAGACGATGGTCGTCGCGACGCCGCGATTGGCGGCCGCGCACAACGCCGCCTGCACCGCCGGGGTCGGCACATAATAGGGGGTGGTGACGATCAATTCGCGCCGCGCCGCAAACATCAGCGTCGCGAACATCTCCGGCATCGCCGCGTTGCGATAGGTGGGGCCGGTCGCCACGACCTGCGCGGTAAAGCCGGGCCGGGCCGGCGGCATCGGCTGGGCCAGCAGCGGGGCGATGTCGTCGCCGCCATTGCCCATCCAGTCGGTCGCGAAGAGATGCTGGTTCTGTCGCACCACCGGCCCCTCGAACCGCATCACCGCATCGACCCAGGGGGCGAAGTTCCGCTTCGGCAGAAAGGCCGGGTCGGCACAGTTCTGGCTACCGCAATAGGTGACGCGATTGTCGATCACCACGACCTTCCGGTGGTTGCGAAGATCAATCCGGCCATTGACCATGCGGATCAGCGGATTGCCCACCGGAAGCGCGCGGCGCAGCAACACTCCCGCCGCCGCCAGCGCCGCCCAGCGCGGACCACGAATGAACGCCCGCGACCCGATATCATCGACCAGCGCGCGACAGGTTACGCCCCGCCCCGCCGCGCGCGCCAGCGCGTCGGCGACCAGGCCGCCATTGCGATCGTCCAGCCAGATATAGAAGAGCAGATGGACGCTGTCCGACGCGCCGTCGATATCCGCGACCAGCCGCGCGATCATCTCGTCCGATCCAGGCATCAGCTCGCACCGGTTGCCGCCGACCGCGCGATAGCCGCTGATCGACTGGCCGACACGGAACAGCGGCGCATAGGGGCCGCCGGCGTCCGCCTGGTCCGGCGCGCCGGCGACGGCCGCCGGCGCGGGCAGCAACGCGCCGGTATCGTGCAGGCGATCGACCCGCGTCCGCCCGATATTGGTGGTTCCCAGCAACAGGTAACCCAGCGCACCGACATAGGGCAGCGCGATCAGCACGACGAGCCATGCCAGCCGCGATTCCGGCTCACGGTTCCGGCGCAGCATGACATGGGCGCCGAACAGCAGGACGAGCAATGTGTGGACCCCGATCAGCAGCATCGCCGCGCCCTTTCCCGTTTTTGCCCCGCCCTGCTCCGGCCTTCTCAAGCGCCGGACCATGGGCTAGGCTCACCACCATCTCACGCGCAGGAGAGACCCCCGATCATGTCCGACGGAAAGCCGCGCTACCAGCCCTATCACAGCCCGGCGGGCGGATGGGGCGCCGCCGCCGCCACGGCAAAGGTGCTGATGCGCGAAAGCGTGCTGGTGAAGGGTTCGAAGGCGCTGTTGTCGATGAACCAGCCCGGCGGCTTCAAATGCCCCAGCTGCGCCTTTCCCGATCCGGACTGCCGCCAGACGCTGGAATTCTGCGAAAACGGCGCAAAGGCGCTGGCGCATGAGGCCACGAAATTTCGCGTCACCCGCGAATTCTTTGCGCAGCACAGCGTGACCGATCTGGCCGGCAAGTCGGATTATTGGCTGGAGAAACAGGGCCGGCTGACCGAACCGATGCGCTATGACGCGGCGAACGACCGCTATGTTCCGGTCAGCTGGGACGAGGCGTTCGCCACGATCGGACGGCATCTGCGCGGGCTGGACAGCCCGCATCGGGCGGAATTCTACACCTCTGGCCGGACGCCGAACGAGGCGGCATTCCTCTATTCGATCTTCGTGCGCGCATTCGGCACCAACAACTTTCCCGACTGTTCGAACATGTGCCACGAGCCGACCAGCCGCGGCCTGCCGCCGGCGATCGGCGTCGGCAAGGGGACCGTCGTGATGGCGGACTTCGAACATACCGAGGCGCTGTTCATCATCGGCCAGAATACCGGCACCAACGCGCCGCGGATGATGACCAACCTGGTCGAGGCGCACCGGCGCGGGGTGCCGATCGTCGCGGTCAATCCGATGCCCGAACGCGCGCTCATCCGTTTTACCGAGCCGCAGGACGTGGTCCAGATGGCGACGCTGGGATCGACCCCGATCGCCAGCGAGTTCGTCCATATCCGGATCGGCGGCGACATCGCGCTGATCAAGGGGATGATGAAGGTCCTGTTCGAGCGCGAGGATGCGGGCGAGCGGGTGATCGACTGGAACTTCATCCACGCCCACACCGCCGGGATCGATGCGGTGCGCGACGACGCGATGGCGACCGACTGGGCCGATCTGGTCCGCGTGTCGGGGCTGGAAGAGGCGCAGATTCGGCGCTGTGCCGAAATCTATATCCGCTCCAACGCGACGATGATCTGTTACGGCATGGGCCTGACCCAGCATCAGGAGGGGTCCCGGCTGATTCAGCAGGTGTGCAACCTGTTGCTGTTACGCGGGAATTTCGGAAAGCCGGGCGCGGGCATCGCCCCGATCCGCGGCCATTCCAATGTTCAGGGCGACCGCACCGTGGGCATCGACGAGCGCCCCTCGCCCGCCTATCTCGACCAGGTACAGGCGGTGTTCGGCTTCGATCCCCCGCGCGAGATCGGCCATCATACGGTCGAGGCGGTCGAGGCGATGCTGGCCGGCGACGCGAAGGTGTTCATCGGCCTGGGCGGCAATTTCGTGCGCGCGGTGCCGGACACCGATCGTGCCTATGCCGCGATGCGCGGGCTGGACCTGACCGTCGCGATTTCGACGAAGCTGAACCGCGGCCATGTGATCCATGGCAAGGAGGCGCTGATCCTGCCGGTCGTGTCCCGCTCCGAACGGATCGAAACCCCCGCGGGCGAACAGTTCGTGACGATCGAGGATGCGATGTCGAACGTCACCGCTTCGCGCGGCGTGCTCGATCCGGTGAGCGCCGACTGCCTGCCCGAGGTGGAGATCGTGTGCCGCATGGCGCGCGCGACCCTTCCCGACAGCGCGATCGCGTGGGAGGCATATGCCCACGACTATGCCGCGATCCGCGACAAGATTGCCGAGGTGTATCCGGCGATCTACAGCGACTTTTCGGCGCGGATCGCGGCGCCGGAGGGCTTTCACCTCGACGTGCCGCCCCGCCGGCTGGTGTGGCCCACCCCCAATGGCAAGGCCAATTTCCTGTTGTTCAAAGGGCTGGACGTCAACGCACCGGTCGATGATCCGGCGATGCTGCGGCTGGCCACGGTGCGGTCTCACGATCAGTTCAACACCACCATCTACAGCAACAGTGATCGTTATCGCGGCGTCTATAACGACCGGATGGTGGTGTTCATGAACCCGGAGGATCGCCAGGCGCGCGGGTTCGCGGACAAGGGGCGGATCGCGCTGGAAACGATCAGCGCCGATGGCATTGCGCGGCGCGTGGGCGGGCTGACGGTCATCGACTATCCGATGTCGCGCGGTGCGATCGCCGGCTATTATCCCGAACTCAACCCGCTGCTGCCGCTCGATTATTATGACGAGGTGAGCGGCACGCCGGCAGCGAAGTCGATCCCGGTGCGCGCGGTTCCCGATCCGGCCTGAGCGTTCCCGCCGATCAGGCGGTGGCCGCCCCCGCGCGCAGGATTTTCAGCCAGGGGTTGATATCCGGTTCGGCGATCCGGACCAGCCGGTTGGTATCATGGTGTTCGAACGGCGCCGCCTGCCCCGCGACCATCAGCATCGTGTGTTCGGTATAGCGCCAGGCGCCATCATCCTCGAAATCGATCTGCAACCGATAGCTGTCGGTGCGGAAGGCGCGTTCCAGGAAATCGGTCGAGCAGATGCCATAGCCGCTGGCGCCGCGCGTCGCCTCGACCACGATCCGGCGCGCGTCCGGTTCGGCATGGCCGGATGCGAGTGCGACCTGGCCGCGCGGGATCGCCAGCGTCTGCATCACCAGCCCGGTCGCCGGCTCCCACAGCCAATAGCCGATCTGGTCGTGAAAGGTCACCGCCTCGCCCGGCGTCGTGATGTGGATGTGATAGCGCAGGCCATAGAGCAATTGCGGCCCGTTGGTCTGTGGATCGATCGGCTGCATCGTCACATGTTCGACAAAGCCCTTGCGCTCGGGGCCGTCCGCCTTGGGCGCGGTATCGTGGCCGCCATCGCTCTGCCACACCCCCGCCAGCCGGCGCAGCGGACCCAGATTGGCGAGCGTGTCCGGATCGACGTGGGCCGGTTCGGTGAAGATGTCGGGCGGCTTCGTGGTCATGCGGCGTCTTTCCTGAACGAAGGCCCGGCGCGGCCCCCTGGCAGATTGAGGGCAATGTTGATCGCGATGCAACCACCCGGCATGACGATGCGCGGTGGATGAGACGATGAACGGGATCGAACGGCTTCACACGGACTTCACGGTCGCCCGGCTGGCGTTCGACGATGCCGGCGATGGCCCGGTACGGCGCAGCGTCGCGATCGAGGCGCCGGTGGCGATCGAGGCGTGTGGCATCGGCTATGCCGTGATGATGGCGACCCCGGCCGATCTGGAGGATTATGCCACTGGCTTCGCGCTTGCCGAGGGGCTGGCGGACACGCGCGCCGATATCGAGAGCGTCGAGGCGCATGGAACGGCGCAGGGCGGCGTGGTCCTGCGCATCTGGCTCGCGGCGCGATGCCGCGCGCGGGTGTTCGAACGCGCGCGCATGCGGGTGTCGGAGAGCAGCTGCGGCCTGTGCGGCATGGAGAGCATCGACCAGGTGATGCGCCCCCTTCCCCGGCTCACCGCCCGTATCGCCACCGACCGCGCCGCGATTGCCGCCGCGCTGGCGACGCTGCGCGACCATCAGCCGCTCGGTCGCGCGACCGGGGCCGCCCATGCCGCCGCCTTTTGCCGGTCCGACGGAACCATCGCCTGCGTGCGCGAGGATGTCGGGCGCCACAATGCGCTCGACAAGCTGGTCGGCGCACTGGCGCGGGAAGGCACCGACCCTGCGGCCGGGTTCATCCTGCTGTCGGCCCGATGCAGCTACGAGCTGGTGGAAAAGACGGTGCGATCCGGCTGTCCGATGCTGGTGACGATCTCTGCCCCCACCAGCCTGGCGGTGGAGCGGGCGACCGCCGCCGGGCTGACGCTGGTGAGCCTGGCACGGGCCGATTCCGCGCTGGTGGTCAGCGATTCACGCGGGCAGATCCGATGAGGCTCGGCGCGCTGCTGGCCGGCGGACGATCGCGCCGTTTCGGCACCGACAAGGCGCTGGCGCGGCTGAACGGGCAGACGCTTCTCGATCACGCGGCGCATGCCCTTGCGGCCTATTGCGACAGCGTGGTCGTGATCGGCCACGAAGCCAGTGGGTATCGCACGCTGCCCGATTGGCCGCGCGCCGGCCTTGGTCCGCTCGGCGGCCTCGCCGCCGCGCTGCGCCATGCCGCCGGACACGGCCATGGCGAGGTGCTGGCGATTCCGGTCGATTGCCTCACGCTCCCCGCTCCGCTGGTCGATCGGCTCTCGCCCGGCCCCGCCTGCCTGACCGGACAGCCGGTCATCGGGGTGTGGCCCGCCGCGCTGGCGGACGCGATCGATGCGTTCGTCCGCACGGATCCGCGCCGTTCGATGCGCGGCTTTGCGACAAAGGTCGGCGCGCGAATGATCGAAAGCGACTTCGTCCCCCCGAACATCAACACGCCGGACGACCTTGCCCGCATGACGCCGGGGTGGCGCCTGAGCTAGGCCGCCAGTTCCTTGAGCGGCGTCTGCGTATCGGCGAGCCGTTCGGGATCGACGGACAGCCGCTCGACCACCAGCTTGCGGCCCTGCACATAATCCTTCGTCGCGTTGACGCAGTCGAGCGCGATCACCCGCCCGCCCTTCAGATAGATGATCGAGAAGCTGCGCGTCGCGGGATCGCCGCGCAGCACCGTCGCGTCATGGCCGATCGACAGGCCGACCGTTTGAAGCCGAAGATCATATTGGTTCGACCAGAACCATGGCACCGAATCATAATGCGCATCCAGCCCGGCGATCGTCTTTGCCGCGACGGTCGCCTGATCGTTGGCGTTCTGAACCGATTCGACCCGGATCGCCGCGCCATCGGCATAGGCGTTGGCGTGCAGCGCACAGTCGCCGATCGCGAAGATATCGGGCAGCGACGTGCGGCACTGGGCATCAACCGCCACGCCGTTGCCGCCATTCGCCCCCGCAGCGATCAGCGGCTCGACCGCCGGGATGATGCCGATTCCCACGATCACCAGATCGGCCGGGATCACCTCCCCATCGGCCAGGCGCACGCCGCTCACCTTGCCGTCGCCCTCGATGCAATCGACCGCGACGCCCAGCCGCACATCGACGCCGTGCGCACGATGCTCCGCCTCGTAAAAGCGTGACAGGTCCGGGCCGGCGACCCGCGCCAGAACCCGGTCCAGCGCTTCGAGCAGCACCACCTGCTTGCCGAACTTGGCAAGCACCGCCGCCGCCTCCAGCCCGATATAGCCGCCGCCGATCACCACCGCGCGGGTGACATGGGTCAGCTCGTCCATCATCCGGTCGGCATCGGCGCGGGTGCGCACGGTGTGGACCCCGGCCAGGGTGTTGCCGGCGCAGCCCAGCCGACGCGGCGCGCCGCCGGTCGCCCAGATCAACTTGCCATAGCCGATCATCGCGCCATCGTCGCAGGTGACGCTGTGCGCCGCCGGATCGACCGCGACCACGCGCCGGCCGGGCAGCATCGTCACCCCCCGCTCCTCCCAAAAGGCGGCAGGACGGATCAGGAGGCGGTCGAACCCCTTTTCCCCCGCCAGATATTCCTTGGACAGTGGCGGGCGCTCATAGGGCAGTTCCGGTTCGTCCCCGACCATCCCGATCGTGCCGTCAACCTTCGCCTGGCGCAGCGCAATGGCCGCCTGAGCGCCGCCATGTCCGGCTCCCACGATCAGGACGTCAAAGTGCATCGACCATTCTCCCTTGCCACGGCGCGGCGCGCATCGCGCCCGTCATTGCCGCGCGCAATCGCGCATGAACGGTGGCAAGGTCAATGCAGCACCGCTCAATCGCGGGCCGGCGCGGGAAACGGATCGGGCGTCAGACGGCGTCCTGCCGCTGCCGGCCGCACTCATTGGCGGGGCGTGAAATCCTCGACCAGCTGATAATGGGCGGCCGGAAAGACCTGGCGTGCGCAGGTCACCGGATCCTGTCCCCGCCATGTCCAGCGCTCGATCTGCAAACATGGCGCGCCGGAGTCGATGCGCAGTTCGCGCGCGGCCTCGGCGCCGGCGCCGATCGCGCCGATCCGGTGCCGCGCCTCGGTCCAGGGGACATGCGCGAGCAGCCACGCGCCCGGCGCGGTCGCCGCGAAATCCGCCCCTTCCGCACCCGGCGCCACCGCCAGGTCCAGCCAACGCTCCTCCCAGCCGAACGGCGTGGCGCCGGCATGGTGGATGCCCGACAGCGCCAGCCAGCAGCCGCCCGAGCGGGCCGGGAACCCCTCCGGCGCGCGCCGTTGAAGTTCGACGCTCAGCAACTCCCAGCGATAGGTCTCGCCCCGCGCGGCGATCAGCGCGCCGATATCGGGGACACCGACGACCGCGGTACGGATCTGCGGCTTTGCCACGAAGCTGCCCGCGCGTCGTCGCCGCTCGATCAGCCCCTCGCGCGCCAGCCGGGTCAGCGCCTTGTTCGCGGTGGCGCGCGCACAGCGATAGGTGGCGACCAGTTGATGCTCGGTCGGGACCCGCGTCCCCGGCGCCCATTCGCCCGAGCGGATGCGCGATTCGATGTCGCCGCGGATTCGCGCCTCGATGCTCATGCGATCAGCCTTTCCAATGCCGCCCGATAACGTGCCTCGATCGCGTCACGATGCCGATGCCGCCCGCGCTCCACCTGTTTCGTGCCGGCGCGCCACACGCAATCGATCGTCCGGCGCCCGGCAAAGATCAGCGAATCGAGCAGCGCGTCCCCGCCACGCGCGGCGAAGACCGGATCGTCACGGTTCAGGGAGACGAGGTCGGCAGGCCGCCCGACCGCAAGCCCGGTGGGTATGCCGAGCGCGCGGCCCCCGCCCGCCACGGCATCGCCATAAAGCCGCGCGCCGGTCGAACATCGCGTCTCCGCCGCGAGGACATTGCGTGCGCGCGCGGTCAGCCGCTGGCCATATTCGAGCAGGCGAAGCTCCTCCGCAGCGTCGATCCGCACGTTCGAATCGCTGCCGATACCAAAGACGCCCCCCGCGTCGAGAAAGGGCGCCGCCGGAAAGAGGCCGTCGCCAAGATTGGCTTCGGTGACGGGACACAGGCCGACCACGGCGCCAGCGGAAGCGACGTCCGCGATTTCATTCCGATCGACATGCGTGGCGTGAACCAGCGTCCAGCGGGCATCGACGGGCAGGTGATCGAAAAGCCAATGCACCGGCCGCCGCCCGCTCCACGCGACACATGCCTCAACCTCCTGCACCTGCTCGGCGATATGGATGTGGATCGGCCCGCCTGGCGCGACCGGCATCAGCGCACGCAGTTCGTCGAGCGTCACCGCGCGCAGGCTGTGCGGCGCGATGCCGATCACGCCATCGGACGGCAACAGCGCGGCGGCACGCCCGACCAGATCGGCAAAGCCATCGACGTCATGGACGAACCGCGCCTGCGCCGCGCCCGGCGCCTGCCCGCCAAATCCGCCATGCGCGTAAAAGACCGGGAGCAAGGTCAGCCCGATCCCCGCCATCTCCGCCGCCGCCACGATCCGCCCGCTCATTTCGGCCGGGTCGTCGTATCGCGACCCGTCGGGCGCATGATGCAGATAGTGGAATTCGCCGACGCGGGTGAAGCCGACCTCCAGCATCTCGGCAAAGGCGAGGGTGGCGATCGCCTCGCATTCGTCCGGGCCGATCCGGGCGACGAAGCGATACATCAGGTCGCGCCACGACCAGAAATCGTCGCTCGCCGCGCCGCGCATCTCGGTCAGCCCGGCCATGGCGCGCTGGAACGCGTGGCTGTGCAGGTTGGGGATGCCGGGCAGTGCGGCGAAATGGATTTCGTCCCCCGCGTCCGGCGCCACCCCGATATCGACCGACGCGATCCGGCCGTCCGCGACACACAGGCGCACGCGATCGGCCCAGCCATGTTCCAGCAGCGCAGTCTCGAACCACAGATTCATCGCATTTATGTCTAGACATATTCGGCCGCATGTCCAACGATAAGCAGATGCCGATTCCCGACATTCTGTGGCGCAACGCCCGCCTGGCGACCATGGCGGATGGCACGGGGCTGGGCGTGGTCGAACGCGGCGCCGTCGCGGCAACGGGCGGGCGCATCGTGTTCGCCGGCCCCCAGGACGCGGCTCCCGATGCCAGGACGATCGTGGACTGCGACGGCCGCTGGATCACGCCGGGCCTGATCGACTGTCACACCCACCTGGTCCATGCCGGCGATCGCGCGAAAGAGTTCGAGGCGCGGCTGGAAGGCGCGACCTATGAAGAGATCGCGCGCGCCGGCGGCGGCATTCTCTCGACGGTCGGCGCGACCCGCGCCGCGGACGAGGACGAGCTGATCGCCACCGCCCTGCCCCGGCTCGACCAGCTGATCGGCGAGGGCGTAACGACGGTCGAGGTGAAATCGGGCTATGGCCTCACGCTTGACGACGAGCTGAAGATGCTGCGCGCGGGCAAGCGGCTGGGGACGGCGCGGGCGGTGCGGATTCGCGCCACGCTGCTCGCCGCGCACGCGGTGCCGCCCGAATTTCGCGGCGATCCGGACGGCTATGTCGATCTGGTCTGCGACCGGATCATCCCCGCCGCGCGCGGCATCGCCGATGCGGTGGACGCGTTTTGCGAGGGCATCGGCTTTACCCCGGCGCAGACCGGGCGCGTCCTTGCCGCCGCACGCGCCAACGGGATGCCGGTCAAGCTGCATGCCGAACAGCTCTCCAATCAGAATGGCGCGGCGCTGGCCGCACGGTTCGGCGCATTGTCGGCCGACCATCTTGAGCATCTGGACGATGCCGGAATCGCGGCGATGGCGCGCGCCGGCACCGTCGCCACGCTGCTCCCGGGCGCCTATTATTTCACGCGTGAGACGCGTCCGCCACCGGTTGCGGCGCTGCGCGATGCCGGGATTCCCATCGCAATCGCCACCGATTGCAATCCCGGAACCTCACCCATGGCTTCGTTGCTGCTCGCCGCGAACATGGGCGCGACGCTGTTCCGGCTGACGGTCGCCGAATGCCTGCGCGGCATCACCATCCACGCCGCCCGCGCCCTGGGCCTGGCTGCCGATATCGGCAGTCTCGAAACCGGCAAGGCGGCGGATCTGGCGATCTGGGACATCACCGAACCCGCCGAACTGGTCTATCGGATCGGCGCCAACCCCCTTCACACACGGATATTCGACGGCCGATGATCACCCCCGGCAATACCCCGCTCAAGACCTGGCGCGCGATCTATCGGGGAGAGCCTGCGTCGCTCGACCCCGCCTGTCACGGTCGCGTTGCCGCCAGCGCCGATGCGGTGCAGGCGATCCTGGGGCGGGGGGAGCCGGTCTATGGGATCAACACCGGCTTTGGAAAACTGGCATCGGTGCGGATCGGCAATGACGATCTCGAAACGCTTCAGCGAAACATCGTGCTGAGCCACGCGGCGGGCGTCGGCGATCCGATGCCGGCACCGGTGGTCCGGCTGATGATCGCGCTCAAGCTCGCGAGCCTGGCGCAGGGGCATAGCGGCGTGCGGCCCGAAACCGTCGCGATGCTCCAGGACATGCTAGATCGCGGGATCACGCCGATCATCCCCTCCCAGGGGTCGGTCGGCGCGAGCGGCGACCTCGCCCCACTCGCCCATCTCGCCGCCGCGATGATCGGCGTGGGCGACGTGTTGGTCGATGGGGTGCCGCGCCCGGCCGGCCCGATGCTGGGCCGCCTGACGCTCGGCCCGAAGGAAGGGCTGGCGCTGCTCAACGGCACGCAGTTCAGCACCGCCTATGCACTCGCCGCGCTGTTCGAGACCGAACGGTTGTTTCGCGCCGCGCTCGTCACCGGCGCGCTCTCGACCGAGGCGGCGAAGGGGTCCGACACGCCGTTCGATCCGCGGATTCATGACGTGCGCGGTCATCCCGGCCAGATCGAGGTGGCAACGGCGCTCGCCGGGCTGATGGCCAATTCCGCGATCCGCGCATCGCACCGCGAGGGGGACGAACGGGTGCAGGACCCCTATTGCCTGCGCTGCCAGCCGCAGGTGATGGGCGCATGCCTGACGCTGATCCGCCAGGTCGCGGACACGCTGGGCGTCGAGGCGAACGGCGTGACCGACAACCCGCTGATCTTCGCGGAATCGGGCGAGGCGCTGTCGGGCGGCAATTTCCATGCCGAACCGGTCGCCTTCGCCGCCGACATGCTGGCGCTGGCGATCTGCGAGATCGGCAGCCTGGCCGAACGGCGCATCGCGATGCTGGTCGATCCCGCGCTGTCGGGCCTGCCGGCGTTCCTTACCCCGCGCCCCGGCCTCAATTCCGGCTTCATGATTCCGCAGGTGACCGCCGCCGCGCTGGTGAGCGAGAACAAGCAGCGCGCGCATCCGGCGAGTGTCGATTCGATCCCGACCAGCGCGAACCAGGAGGATCATGTGTCGATGGCCGGCCATGGCGCGCGCCGCCTGCTCGACATGACCGCCAACCTCGCCGCCATTCTTGGCATCGAATATCTCGCCGCAGCGCAGGGATGCGATTTCCACGCGCCGCTGACGTCCAGCGAAGCGCTGGAGGCCGCGCGCGCGCAGCTCCGCGCGCGGGTGCCGCATCTGGACGAGGACCGCCATTTCGCCCCCGACATCGCCGCCGCCACCGCGCTGATCGCGAGCGGGACGCTGGGCGACGGGCTGCCGGGAGCGGTGCGATGATCGATATCCGCACCGGCGATGCGCCGCTGATCGTCAGCATTCCCCATGCCGGGGTCGAAATCCCCGCCGGGGTCACCGGGCTGGTTTCCCCCGAACTCGCCCGGCACGATGCGGACCTCTATGTCGATCGGCTCTATGCCTTTGCGGCGGAACTGGACGCGACGATCGTGCGCACGCCGGTGTCGCGCACCGTCATCGACGTGAACCGCGATCCGGCCGGCCAGACGCTCTATCCCGGGCAATTCACCACCGGCCTCTGTCCGGTCGAAACCTTTGACAGCATTCCCCTCTACCTTCCCGGCGGCGAGCCGGACGCGGCGGAGATCGCGCGCCGCCGCACCGCCTGGTTCGATCCCTACCACGCGGCGCTGACGGGGGAGATCGCGCGGTTGCGCGCGCGGCATGCCGCGATCGTCCTTTACGATGCGCATTCGATCCGCAGCGTCGCGCCGCGCCTGTTCGACGGCGTGCTGCCCGCGTTCAACATCGGCACCAACGACGGCGCATCCTGCGCCCCGGCGCTCGCCGCCGCGATCGGGCAGGTCTGTGACGACAGCGGGCGCACGCGCGTGACCAACGGACGGTTCAAGGGCGGATGGATCACCCGCCATTACGGCGCCCCCATGCGCGGGGTCCATGCGATCCAGATGGAGCTGGCGATGCGCGCCTATCTGATCGAAACGCCGGAGGACTGGCCACCGCCATGGCATCCGGCGACCGCCCGGGATTGCCAGCGGACGCTCCGCCGCATCCTCACCGCCGCCATCGACTTCGCGAGACACCAATGACCACCCGAACCGACAACAGCCGCCGGATCAAGGCACCGACCGGAACCGACCTGACGGCGCGGAGCTGGCTGACCGAGGCACCGCTCCGGATGCTGATGAACAACCTCGACCCCGACGTCGCCGAAGCGCCGGAAAGCCTGGTCGTCTATGGCGGGATCGGGCGCGCCGCCCGCGACTGGGAAAGTTTCGACCGCATCGTCGATACGCTCCGCCGCCTCGACGACGATCAGACGCTGCTCGTCCAGTCGGGCAAGCCGGTCGGCGTGTTTCGCACCCACCCCGACGCACCGCGCGTGCTGATCGCCAACTCCAACCTGGTCCCCCATTGGGCGACATGGGACCATTTCGACGCGCTCGATCGAAAGGGGCTGGCGATGTACGGCCAGATGACCGCTGGCAGCTGGATCTATATCGGCACGCAGGGCATCGTGCAGGGAACCTATGAGACATTCGTCGAGGCGGGGCGCCAGCATTATGACGGCGACCTGTCCGGCCGGTGGATCCTCACCGCCGGCCTGGGCGGAATGGGCGGCGCACAGCCGCTCGCCGCGACGATGGCGGGCGCGTCCTGCCTTGCCGTCGAATGCCAGCCCAGCCGGATCGAGATGCGGCTGCGCACCCGCTATCTCGATCGCAGCGCGACCAGCATCGACGAGGCGCTGGAGATCATCCGCACCTCCCAGAACCCGGTCTCGGTCGGCCTGCTCGGCAACGCGGCGGAGATCCTGCCCGAGCTCGTCCGGCGCGGCGTGCGCCCCGACATGGTGACCGACCAGACCAGCGCGCACGATCCGGTGAACGGCTACCTTCCCGCCGGCTGGACGCTGGACCAGTGGTTCGCGAAGCGCGAGACCGACCGGGGCGCGGTCGAGGCCGCCGCCCGCAGCTCGATGGCGGCGCACGTCCGCGCGATGCTCGCCTTTCAGCAAATGGGCGTCCCGGTGTTCGACTATGGCAACAATATCCGCCAGGTCGCAAAGGACGCCGGCGTCGCCGACGCGTTCGCCTTTCCCGGCTTCGTTCCCGCCTATATCCGACCGCTGTTCTGCCGCGGCGTCGGCCCGTTCCGCTGGGCCGCACTGTCGGGCAACCCGGACGACATCTGGAAGACCGATGCGAAGGTGAAGGAGCTGCTTCCCGGCAACCATCACCTGCATCAATGGCTCGACATGGCGCGCGACCGCATCGCCTTTCAGGGGCTTCCCGCGCGGATCTGCTGGGTCGGCCTGGGCGACCGCCATCGCCTCGCCCTCGCCTTCAACGACATGGTGGCCAAGGGCGAACTGGACGCGCCGATCGTCATTGGCCGCGATCATCTCGACAGCGGCTCGGTCGCCAGCCCGAACCGGGAGACAGAGGCGATGCGCGACGGTTCCGACGCGGTGTCGGACTGGCCGCTGCTCAATGCGCTGCTGAACACCGCATCGGGCGCGACCTGGGTATCGCTGCACCATGGCGGCGGCGTCGGCATGGGTTATTCGCAGCATTCGGGAATGGTGATCGTCGCCGACGGCACGCCGGAGGCGGCCCGACGCCTCGAGCGCGTCCTGTGGAACGACCCGGCGACCGGCGTCATGCGCCATGCGGACGCGGGGTATGAGATCGCGCGGGACTGCGCGCGCGAGATGGGTCTGGACCTGCCCTCGATCGGCTGACGCGGGACGCGGCGCGGTCAGCCGAGCGGCGGAGCCTCTGGCGGAATCGCCATGTTGCGCCACCGCGCGACCGGCAGGGCGACCACCGGCTCGCCGTCGCGCGGACGCCGGCGCTGGATCAGCGTCGCGCCTTCCTGGCTCGTCTCGCCGATCGTCGCGCGCGCATGCACCCAGAAGGTATCGGATCGGAACGAGGTTCCCGGCGGCTGGGTCACCTTCTGCTCCGACAGGTCGCGCAGGGTGATCTGCTCGTTCCGCTTGCGGATCGCGATCAGCCGTTCGGCGACGACCGGATCGTCGAACACGATCGCCAGCAAGTCCCGATCGGCGGCGTTCAGGTTGATCGCGGTATTTCCGGGCAGCGCCGTCACCATCCGCTCCAGCCGGCCGAGCGCACGGGCATCCATGCCGGGAATCAGGCGGATCGGGCGGACGTCGCTGATCGGCCCCTGGGCGCGGACATAGGCGATCGCCTCGACCGCGCGCCCCTCGTCAATGCCGACCGATGCGGCGATCTTCTGAAAGAGGAGCACCGGCGCCACCTCCCCGCTTCGCAGCGAATTGACGTTGAAGCGCCCTTCCGCGTCGCTCACCGCCAGATCAAAGGTGCCGCCCGCGATCGGCGCACCCTTCGCACCGATCGATGCCCATGGCTCGCCGCCATGATCGACCTCGGGCGCGTCGCGTGCGTCGCGCGTCAGCGCGGCGATCGCCGAGAGTTCGCCGCCCCGCACGATCGCTGCAGCCCGCGCCACCTCACGCGTGCGCAATGCGCGGTCGAGCGCCAGTTCCTCGCGATTGATCATCAGCAGCACCAGCCCGCTGGCGATCGCGACGAACATCAGCACGTTGACCAGGATCATGCCCTGTTCGCGATCGCGCGCCGCCATCATTCGTCCTTCGGCTGGACGGGCAGCACGACCACCCGGCGCAGCCGCCCCTGTGGCCCGCGATCGCCCGCAATCTGTAATTCGACCTCGACCGCGCGCGGCCATTGCGCCTTTCGCGCGTCGTCGGGCGGCCAGCGATCGACCCAGGCCGCACCGTCCAGGAACCGCCAGCGCGCGGCGGTCACGCCGTCCAGCAGCGGCTGGGGCTGTGGCGCCGACCGCACCAGCGCGCCCCCGGCCGCCGCATAGCGCACCGGCACGGAGAGCCCGCCCAGTCCCGCCGCCACGCGCACGAACCCGATATCCGATCCACCACCGGCCACGTCGCCGCGCGTGATCTGGTCAAGGTCGCTCTGGATCACGAACATCGTCCGTTGCAGCGCGGCGAGCCGGTCGAGCCGCCCCTCGGTCCGGCTCTGCACTCCCATCACGCTGTCGAGCAGGGCCAGCCCCGCCACCGCGATCAGGGCGAACAGGCCCAGCGAGATGATGAGTTCGAGCAGGGTGAAGCCCGACGCGTCCGACGCCGGTTTCACGCGCCCAGGCTCACCGCCACCGGCTCATATCCCTGGGGGCCGGCGACCACGATCGCCAGTTCGCGCGCCACGCTGCCATCGCTGCGGAACCGCGCATTGCCGGTCACGCAGCGATAGCTGGTTTCCGCCAGCAGTGCGGCCTGGTCCAGCGATCCCTTTTCCCGCAGCGTCTTGACGATCCCGCCGGCATCGTAGGCGAGTGCCGCCAGCACACCGGGATCACCGCCGTGCCGCGCGCGATAGTCGCTCGCGAATTTTCCGAATGCGGCCGGATCGGGGCTGGCGAGCCATGCACCATCAAGCACCTCCAGCGCCGCCGGCCGGAAATCGAGCGCCTGAACGGTGCCGAGCAGCTGAATGCCGCTTCCCTTCAGATTGCGCGCGGCGGCGAGCACCGCCTCGCCACTGCCGGGCAACAGCACCGCATCGGGCGCATCCCCCGCCGCCGGCAGCGGCTGGCCCGGCTGAACCGTCAGCGCACGCACGTCGATGCCGATTTCGCCCTGCACCTTGCCCGCCGCCAGCGCCGCCGCCGCGCTCCATGGCGAGGCATCGTCGATCACCACCACGTCCTTTACCCCGCGTGAGCGGGCGTAGCGCAGGATCGCGCTGGTGACCTGTGACGGGGTGATGCCGAACAGGAACGCGCCAGGGCCGCGCACCACGGCATTGTTGCTGAATGCGATGACCGGCACGCGGCCCTGTACCTCGCCCTCGACCGCCGCCGTCTCCTCTGCGGTAACCGGGCCGACGATCATCGCCGCCTTCGCCTTCAGCGCGTTGCGCGCCGCCAGCGCGGCGCCCGCGGCCGTCCCGCCGGTATCATAGGCGGTGATTTCCGGTCCAGAATCCGCAAGCAACACCGCCTGCCGCATGCTAAGGCCCAGCGCGGCGCGCGGCCCCGACAGCGGGAGCAGCATCGCCACCGGCCGCTTGTCACGCTTTACCTTCGCGTCGAAACCGGCCGCCAGAACGGAGGGACTCGCGAGCAATGCCGGCGGCAACAGACACGCTGATTGCAGCAGCTTCAGCAGATCCCGGCGATGCAGCGCCGGTGTTCGGACGGGCTTCATGGTCGGCACGGCGGCGTCTTACCGTTTTCGTGCTGATCGGGATAGCCGCTTATGTGCTGGCGATGGTGGCGACCATGCCGGCCAGTCTGTTCGTCAAGAACCGGCCATGGCGAACCGGCGTCGCCGGGACGCTGTGGAATGGCGAGGTCGGCGTCGCTGGCGGGACGAAGTTCGAATGGCACTGGGCGCCGCTGCGGTCGATCACCAGTCTCGCCTTCGCCGCCGACTGGACGGCGACGGGTCCCGATACCGATATGGGCGGACGCGTGCTCGCGCGGTTCGGACGCACCGTGCTGGATCGGGTGAGCGGCAGCGCCCATGCCTCGCTGCTCCAGGCGATCCAGCCCGACCTTCCCTTTACCTGCGACCTGGTGATGCAGATCGAGTTCGACTCGATCGCGATCGGCGGGGGATCGGACAACCGGATCGACGGCAAACTGAACACCGATCCCGGCGTCTGCACGCCCAAGGGCGGGGGCAGCGCCGTCCCCGTACCGGCCCTCTTTCTCATCGCGGAGAAGGTTGGGACGCTCACCCGGATCCGCGTGACCCCGATGGCCCAGCGCCGCCAGACGCTGATCGACGCGACATTGACCGAGGATGGCCGGCTGAAGCTCACCGTGACGCCCGATGGCGCACGCATCCTGCCGTTCGTCGGACTGCCGGGCGGCGCGTCGCTCGACGGAACGCTTTAGACTAATCGATAATCCGCGACTCATGCGTGATCGCCGACGGGAAGTCCGAGATATTTCGCCCTACCAGTTCGTCAAGCGCGTCGCCCGCGCTCACGGCAATCGTCTGCTTCACGGGCGCGAGATTTGGAAATTCGGGATCGAACGCCTGCACCAGTGCGAAATAGGCGATCGGATCGCGCTCGCTAGTCGTTGACCATTCGTGGCCCGTATACCAGCGGTCGGCGGACGCGATTTGAATGACATCGACGATCACTGCCGCCATTAACGCCCCCCTGATTGAGTCATAGCGTCACCAGATCGTTCAGATTGATGATCGGCAGCAGGATCGCCAGCACCATCATCAGCACCATGCCGCCCATCAGCAGCAGCACCAGCGGTTCGACCAGCGCGACCAGCGTGCCGGTCACCGCGTCCAGTTCGCGTTCCAGCTCGTCCGCCGCGCGCGACAGGGCCGGACCCAGCTTCCCCGACGCTTCGCCCGATGCCACGATCGCGGTCAGCATCATCGGGAAGACCGCGGCCTCGCTCATCGCTGCGCGCAGGCTGATGCCTTCGCGCACCCGTGCGGCGACATGGAGGGCGCGGCCCTGCACCCACTTATTGGGGGTCACCGCGGCCGCCGCGTGCAGCGCATCGACCAGCGGTACCGCGCTTTCGACCAGCGTGGCGAGGCTGCCGGCGAAGCGCGCGGCATTGTGCTGGCGCGAAAAGCGGCGGAACGGCCAGCGTTCGGTGAATGCCTTATGCACCCGCAACCGGTTCGCCGGAACCGCGACCCAGCGCCCGAACACCAGGAAGCCGATCAGCGCGGCGAGCAGGATGTAGAGGCCATATGCCTGGAGAAACCCCGATACGGCGATCAGCACGCGGGTGAGCAGCGGCAGATCGGTGCCGCGCGATACGAACACCTTCACGATGTCCGGAATCACATAGACGAGCAGCAGCACGATCACGCCGAGCGACACCGTCGCGAGCAGACCCGGATAGAGCAGCGCGAGTTGCAGTTTCTGTGCGTTCGCCTGCCGGTTCTCGACGAAATGGGCGAGGTGGTTCAGCACGTCGGTCAATTTCCCCGACGCCTCCCCCGCCGCCACCGACGCGCGATAGAATTCGGGGAATACCCTGGGGTGGGTTCCCAGCGCGCTCGCGAAGCTGCGCCCGTCGAGCACCGCCGCGCGCACGTCCATCAGCACGCCCGCCACCTTCTGCGCCTCGGCCTGGCTCGCCGCCAGCCGCAGCGATTCCTCGACCGGGATGTCGGACCCGACCAGCGTCGCGATCTGCCGCGTGGCGGTCGCGAGCTGACGCGCGCTCAGCCCGGCGCGGCCCAGTTTCGGCAATTCGATGCGCCCGATCGATCGGCGTTCCGACGCCGGCTCCACCGCGATCGGCAGCAACCCCTGTTCGCGCAACAGGCTGCGCGCGGCGGCGGGCGAGGCGGCATCGATCGTTCCGCGCTTCGCGGCACCCGCCGCATCGGCTGCGCGATAGGCAAAGGCCGGCATCAGCCCTCGTCCCGCGTCACGCGCGCGACTTCCTCCACGGTCGTCACGCCGGCGCGCACCTTGGCCACGCCGTCGTCGAGCAGGCTGGGATTGTCCTTTCGCGCATGCGCCTCAAGCTCGGCCTCGGCCGCGCCGTCGTGGATCATGCCGGCGAACGCCTCATCCACCGCGACCACTTCGTACAGGCCGGCCCGCCCGCGATAGCCATCGCCGCCACAGGCGTCGCACCCGACCGCGCGATAGAGGGGATCGCCAGGGGTCAGCGCACCGCCCAGCATCGCCGCGTCGCCCGCGCCCGCGACGTCCGCGCGCCGGCAGGCGGGGCAGAGCCGCCGCACCAGCCGCTGCGCCGCGACGCCGACCAGCATCGGCGCGAGCAGATAGCGCTCGACCCCCATGTCGATCAGGCGCGTCACCGATCCGACCGCGCTGTTGGTGTGCAGGGTGGAGAGGACGAAATGCCCCGTCATCGCCGACCGCACCGCAACCTCGGCCGTTTCCTGATCGCGGATCTCGCCGACCATGATGACGTCGGGATCCTGCCGCAGGATCGCGCGCAGCCCGCGCGCAAACGTCATCCCGGTCCGCGCATTGACCTGCGTCTGGCCGATGCCGGGCAATTCATATTCGATCGGATCCTCGACCGTCAGGATGTTGCGCCGGCGGTCATTGAGCGTGTGCAGCGCCGCATAGAGGCTCGTCGTCTTGCCCGAGCCGGTAGGGCCGGTGACCAGCAACATGCCATGCGGCCGTTCGAGCAGCCGCGAAAAGACCGCCCGGTCGCGCTCGCTCATCCCCAGATGCGCCAGATCGAGCTTGAGCGATCCCTTTTCGAGCAGGCGCAGCACGACGCGCTCGCCATGCTGGGTGGGAATGGTCGATACGCGTGCATCGACGTCGTGGCCGCCGATCCGCAGCGTCACGCGCCCATCCTGCGGCACGCGCTTTTCGGCGATGTCCAGCTTCGCCATCACCTTGATGCGGCTGACCAGCAGCGGGGCGAGCTCGCGGCGCGGTTCCAGCTTGTCGCGCAGCACGCCGTCGATGCGGAAGCGAACGACGACGCGCTTTTCCTGGGTCTCGACATGGACGTCGGAGGCCCCCTCCTTCACCGCCTCAAGCAACAGCGCGTTGATGAGGCGGATGACCGGAGAATCGTCGCGCGTGTCGAGCAGGTCGTCGATCGATGCCGCGCTGTCCGCGAGCGCCGCCAGGTCGATGTCCGCCATGTCGAGATCAGCCGCCGCGCCGGCGCTGCCCGAATAGGTCGCCGCCAGCGCGTCGTCGAACGCCGTATCGTCCATTGCCACGAACCGCGCGTCGGGCGCGATCCGCTGGACCTCCAGCAGCGCGTCGAGCGGCGCATCGGCGCGATGGACGCATTCCGGCCCCGTCTCACCGGGCCGCAGCACCACACCCGCGCGCCGCGCATAGCCATAGGGCAGCATCGACGGGTGGGTCCCCGCCACGACCGGCGTCTCCGCCCCGGATTCGACGATCACGACCTCGCTCACTGGGCCAGTTCCACGCTGGCGCGCACCCGGCCGGTCGCGCCACCCGGCGACATGGTCAGCCTGCGGACACGCAATGGAGTGGTCCGTTCGATATCGGCGATCCATCCGATCACGGCCTGATAGGGGGCATCGGCGATCTCGGCGGTCAGGCCGTCGGCGATCGGGTTGAAGGTCGCGGTGATGCCGGTCGCCTGCGCCGACGCATCCGCCATGTCGATGGGCGCGCCCCCGCGCATCGCCGGCCGCGCGGATGCGGGCGCCAGTACGCCGGCGGCGATCACCCGCGCGGTCAGCGTCTCGCTGGTCCGGATATCGGCGATCGCATCGGCGCGCGCGGCCTGGATCGGCCGGATGATCCCGAAGATCAGGATGAGCACCACGATCAGCGTGGCGAGCGTCCCGACCAGCCAGCGTTCCCGCCGGCTGATCCCGCCCCACCACAGGTCGAGCTTCAGCAATGCCGCATCCAGCGCCGGCAGGCGGATGATCCGCACCCGGCTCATGGTCGCACCGTCACGGTCACGCCGCCATCGGGCGCGGCGGCGACGTCGCCGGTCAGCCCCGCCTGCCGCAAGGCCGTCCGCACCTGTCCCGCCAGATCCGGCGCGGTCGGCGCGAGATCGAGGATCAGCGCACCGCCGTCGAACCGCATCGATCGCGCCGTCCCGGCGGCGCCCAGCGGCGCGAGCGCCTGCGACGCCCTGGTCAGGAGTGGCAGGAACGCGCCGGGCGCCCCGCTTCCCGGCGGCGGCAGCAGGTCCATCACCGCGCTGTCGAGATCGCCCGACAGGTTCGCGCCGGGTGCCGCCGCCGCCACTGTCGCGCGCAGATCCGCCGCCCGTCGCTCCGCGATCGCGCGGAGCATCACCGTGTCCGCCGCCGCGATCACGATATGCGCCGCCGCGCCCGCCGCCGCGATCCAGCCCAGCCGGCGCAGCCAGCCGCTTCGCCGGATCGAACGCCGCGCATAGGCGCCCTGCCGCAGGTCGATCGCGGGATTGAGCAACCGCGTCGCCAGCCCGTCGCCCGCGCCCGGCCATGGCGATTGCGGCAACGCCCCGACCGGCGCCGCGCCATGGGTCCAGACGCGCGGGCGCCCGGCGCTTTCCCAAACCGGCCCGATCAGGCCGGCGCCGACCGCGAAACCCGCACCATCGCCACTGCGCACCAGCACGCGCCCGCCCGCGCTTTCCGCGCACCATTCGCCCGCGTCCGGCACCGGCAATGCCAGCGGGTCCGGCACCATCGCCGCATGGTCGAGACCCGCCGCCTGCGCCAGTTCGACCCATTCGCGCATCCGCGCATGGCTGACCACTGCCGCCAGATAGCGTTTCGGCCCGACCTGCGCGCCCAGCGCCACGTGAACCGATTCGATCGGATCGGCGATGCGATCCTCGATCGCGAAGGGCAGCGCCGCCAGCCGCCGGGCATGACTGGCCAGCGGAAGATCGACGGCGAGCAGCAATACCGATTCGCCCGGCACCAGCACGGTTGCAGGACCGCCCGGCTCGGCTATGATCAGCCGTCCCCCGGACAGCGCCCACACGCCGTCCGCCGGGCCTTCAGTGGCACCTGATATGGCTGGGCCGGTCATGATATCGGATGTCCCGGCTGTAACATTGCTTTCACGATGGAGACGCATGTGGCCGCGATGCGCATAGTTTTGAAACAGTTCGATGACAACGTGACAGCCTGCGCCGATCAGGGCAAGGCTCGCCGGTGCGATCGCCGTGCGGTATCGCATGGCGAGACGGGCCTCACGCTGCTGGAAATGATCGTGGTGCTGGTCATCATCGCGATCGTTGCGGGGCTGGTGACGATGAACGTGATCGGCCGTCCGGATCAGGCGCGCGTCACCACGACGACCACCAATCTGAAGACGCTCTCGGCGGCGCTCAAGACCTATCGGCTGGACAATGGCCAATATCCGACCACGCAACAGGGGTTGAAGGCGCTGGTCGAAAAGCCGACGACACCGCCGCTGCCCACCAGCTGGCCGGAGGGCGGCTATGTCAGCGAGAATCCGGTCGATGCCTGGGGCAATCCCTATGTCTATGCCTCGACCGGATCGTCCTTCGAACTCAAATCGCTGGGCAAGGACGGCAAGCCGGGTGGCGAGGGTCTCGACGCCGATCTCGATTCGAAGGGCGGGTAGGATCGTGTCGGGGGCGGCGCAGCTGACGGGCATCGGCGCTGTCGATCCTGTGCGGGGTCACCCGTCCGTCGCCCGATACAGGGCTTCGCACGCCCAACGTGTCGCGCACGCCACCTCCGGCATGACGTTGATCGAGATGCTGATCGTCCTCGTCATCATCGGGATCGCCGCCGGCGGCGTGGCGCTCGGGATCGGCGCGGCGACCCGCGCGCCCTCCGCCGAATCGGAGGCGCGCCGCCTTGCCATCCGGCTTCAGGCGGCGGCCGACGACGCGATGGTCGGCGATCGGATGATCGCCTTCACCGTCGAACCGCACGGCTATGGCTTCGCGGCGGTGTCCCGCGACGGCAAGCTAGCCCCGCTCAGCGAAGGGCTTGCCTATCACCAGGTTCCCGGCGGCATCTCGGTCAGTATCGACGCCGCGCCACCGGTGATGCTGGGCGTGGACGGCAGCGGCAAGCCGCTGACCGCGACGGTGGAAAACGGCACGCAACGCTGGATCGTCCGCTATGACGGCATCACCGCCACCGCCAGCAGGGCCGACCCGTCGTGAAGGGGGAAGACGGCTTTTCGCTGATCGAGGCGCTGGTGGCGCTGGCGGTACTGGCGATCGCCACGGTGGGCCTTGTCCGCGCACTGGAAAGCCATATCGATTCGACGCGCGGGATGGAGCGGCGCGCAACGGCGATGTGGGTCGCGGAAAACCGCCTGGCCGACCTCCAGCTCGCCGACCCCGCCGCCACCGCCGCGACGGCGGAGATGCTGGGCCAGCAATGGCAGGTGAAGGTCGCCCGCACCCGCACCGAGGATGCGGCGATCGACAAGGTGCGGATCGACGTCTTCGCGACCGGTGAGCGATCCCCGCTTGCATCGCTCGACGGCTTCGTGAAGGGCGGCGGCGCATGATCCGCGTTCTCGACCTCTCTGTGCGGCAAAGCCGGACCGCGCTCGATATCGCGACTGCGGCGGTCATCATATCTGTGGCGATCGCGCTTGCCGGACTGACATGGCGACTCGCCGGTCATGCCGGCACCGGCGCGGTCACGGTGCCGTCCGGCGCGCGCCCCGTCGCTGCGATCGCCGATCCGGCGCCGGCGCTCGCCTGGGCGCCGTTCGGCCGGACGGCGATCACCGACGCCACCCGGGCCACCAGCCTGCCCCTCAAGCTGAAGGGCGTGTTCGCCGCCAGCCCCGCCTCGCTGTCGGTCGCCTATATCGAGGTGGGGGGGCAGCCGGCGGTGCCGTTCCGCATCGGCGAGGCTCCGGGCGGCGGCGTGATCGAGGGGATCCTGCGCGACCGCGTGCTTCTGCGCGTCAACGGCAATATCGAATTTCTCGCCTTTCCCGATCCCACGCTGACCGCAGCGCAACAGGCCGCCGCCGCGAGCGCCCAGCCGCAGGGCGCGCCCGGGCAACAGCCAGGCCAGGCCCCGGCGGCACCGCCGGCGGTGCAGGCCCAGCCGCCCGCTGCGGCATCGGGCGCGCTCTCCGGTCTCAGCCCGGCGCCAGGTGGTGGCTTGCAGGTCGGCGCCGCCGCGCCGCCGGGCCTGCGCCCGGGTGACGTCGTCACCTCGATCAACGGGACCGCCGTTTCGTCCCAGGCCGCCGCTGCCGCCGCCATCGCCGCAGCGCAGGCGAGCGGCTCCGCCCAGATCCAGATCACCCGCGACGGAAAGCCCGTGACGCTGACCGTCCCGCTCCGCTAGGGGTCGCACCGTGCCGAATCCGATCCGCAACACCTTTCTCGCCCTGGCGCTCGCCGCAACGGTCGCTCAGCCCGTGGTCGCGCAACAGGGGGACGCCGCCGACATCGTCGTGAACATGCGCGGCGTCGAGATTGCCGACGTCGCCGACCAGATTTCGCGGCTGACCGGCCGGACGCTGATCCTCGATCCGGCGGTGAAGGGCGTGGTCACCGTCACCTCCGCCACACCCCTCTCGCGCGGGGGCGTGTGGGAATTGTTCCTGTCGGTGCTGCGCGCCAATGGCTATGCCGCCGTGCGATCGGGCCGGGCCTGGCGGATCGTCGCCGCCGCGAACGCGGTGCGCGACGGTGGCGTCCCCTCTCGCGGGGCATCGGGACAGGAACTGGTCACGCGGATGATCCGCCTCGCCAACGTCCCCGCCGCCGAAGCGGCGCGCGTGGTGCGGCCGCTGGTCGCCAGCTTCGGCAGTGTCGAGGCGCTCGCTCAGCCCAATGCGGTCGTCGTCACCGATTATGCCGACAATGTCCGCCGGATCGAGGGCATATTGCGCTCGCTCGACGGCAATGGCAGCGGCCAGACCTTCGCCACCATCACCCTGCGCAACGGCAGCGCGGCGGACGTGGCACAGGCGGTGCAGACCGCGCTCGGCGATCCGACCGCCGGCGGCGCGCGGGTCGCGGCCGATGCGCGCAGCAACACCATCATCGTGCGGGGCGCCCCCGCCGCCGTCGCCGACGCGCGGCGGATGATCGCCTCGCTCGACACGCCGGGTGGGGCGACCCCGATCACCCGTGTCTTCCGCCTGAACTATGCCGATGCCGAAGCGGTCACCGACGTGCTGCGCGGCGTGCTGGGGCAGGAATCGACGACGACCAATCCGGTCGCGCGCAGCCTGTCCGGCAGCAGCGCGTCGCGCAGCCCGACCAGCGCGCTGGGCAGCCTTATCGCTTCGGGTGGCACGAGCGCGGCCCAGACCGCCGCAGCGGCCGCCGGCGCCGCCGCCCAGCAGGCGCAGCAAGCATCGTCATCGACCCAGGGCGCGCAATCGACGCCTCAGGGCTTTTCGACGCCTGAGCTGGTCGTCCAGCCCTCGCCCGACATCAACGCCATCGTCGTGCGCGGCACACCCAGCGCGGTCGCCGCACTCGGGCCGCTGATCGCCGAACTCGACGTGCGCCGCCCCCAGGTACTGATCGAGGCAGCGATCGCCGAGATCACCGGCGACGAGGCCGAGGCGCTGGCGGTCCAGCTCGGCACCAGCGGCGCGGTGCTCGATTCGGTCGAGGGCGCCGGAACCTCGTTCAGCACCGCCGGGCCGTCGCTCGGCACGATCCTGACGGCGCTGGGCGTCCCCGCCGGCTCGATCCTCGGCTCGGGCTTCACCGGCAACGTCGCCATCGGCAACGACTTCTCGATCCTGGTCCAGGCGCTCGGCACCTCGTCCAAGTCGAACCTGCTCTCCACGCCCCAGATCACCACCCTCGACAACAAGGTGGGCGAGTTCGTGGTCGCCCAGGAAGTGCCGTTCATCACCGGTTCGATCCTGACCGGATCGAGCACCGTCACCCCCTATACCTCGGTCGAACGCAAGGATGTCGGCATCACGCTGAAGGTGCTGCCGCGGATCAATGCCGGCGACACGATCCGGCTCGAGGTGATGCAGGAAGCCTCGTCGATCGCCCCCACCCAGCTGAGCCAGGCGACCGACCTCATCACCAATCGCCGGGCGATCAACACCACCGTGCTCGCCGAAAACGGCCAGACGATCGTGCTGGGTGGCCTGACCTCCGACGATTATGGGCAGGTGAAGAGCCAGGTCCCGATCCTGGGCGATATCCCGATCCTGGGCGAGCTGTTCAAGGGGCGCCGCGAAACCCGTGCAAAGCGCACGCTGTTCATCTTCCTCAAGCCGACGATCCTGCGCAATGGCGAGGACGCCGCCGCGATCGCCAAGGCCAAATATGCCCGGCTGCGCGCCGACGAACTGGACCAGAACAAGCCGAGCAACCTGCTGCTCAAGCCGCTTCCCCCGCGGCTGACGCTGGAGATCGACGGGATCTACTGACCGGCCTTCCGGCCCTAGGCGGCCTGCGTCCAGCGGCCATTCTCGTCCTGTTTCCAGTAGCGGCGCTCGACATCATCGCGTCCGGCCAGCCCCTTCCACGCGACCCGTGCCGCGCCGATCGCCTCTCCATCAAAGAAATGAAAGGCGCGATCGAAATCCAGCGCCGCGTCACGCCATTCGCCGTCGATCAACGCGACGAAGCGGGCGCCGTTGGCGGGTTCGACCTCCGGCCCGATCAGCACCGGCTGAATCCGGTCGTCGCCCTCCCCCGCCTGGGCGTGCGGCAGGAAGCTCTCCGCCTGCCAGCTCCACAGCGCGCCATCGATCCGCGCCCGCTGTCCCGGGTCGGCGGACACGACGAGCAGGCGTCCCCCGCCATCCACCACTTTCGCGGCGATGCCGGGGAGCGCGCGCTCCACCGGCGTCACCGTCAGGTGATAGAAATCGACCTGCACCCCGGCGCCGTTCAGCGCTCGAAATTGTCGCGGACGAACCGGTCGAGCAGCCGCACGCCATAGCCGGTCGCGCCCTTGTCATAGGTGCTTCCCGGCTTGTCCGCCCACACCATCCCGGCGATGTCGAGATGCGCCCAGCGGACGCCCGGTTCGATGAAGCGTTGCAGGAACTGCGCGGCGGTGATCGATCCGGCCCCGCGCGGGCCGACATTCTTCATGTCGGCGATCGGGCTGTCGATCAGCTTGTTATAGGCGTCACCCAACGGGAAGCGCCACAACAGGTCTCCGGTCGCACGCCCCGCCGAAAGCAGTTCCTCCGCCAGCCCGTCATCGTTGGAGAACAGGCCGCCATGCTCGCTGCCCAGGCTGATGATCATCGCGCCGGTCAGCGTCGCCAGATCGACGATCGTGCGCGGCGCATAGGTCTTCTGGACCCAGGTCAGCGCATCGCACAGCACCAGCCGCCCCTCGGCGTCGGTGTTCAGCACCTCGATCGTCTGTCCCGACATCGACGTGACGATGTCGCCCGGGCGCTGGGCATTGCCGTCGGGCATGTTTTCGACCAGCCCGCACACGCCGAGCACATTGACCTTCGCCTTGCGCCCGGCCAGCGCCTGCATCGCGCCGGCAACCGCGCCTGCGCCGCCCATGTCCCATTTCATGTCCTCCATGCCGGGTCCGGGCTTCAGGCTGATACCGCCGGTGTCGAACGTCACGCCCTTGCCGACGAACGCCACATCGACGTCGCCCGCGCCGCGGCCGTTCCAGCGCATCGCCAGCAGCCGGCCTTCACGCACCGATCCCTGTGCGACGCCCAGCAGCGCCCCCATCCCCAGCTTTTCCATCGCCGCGGTGTCCAGCACCTCGATCTCGACGCCAAGATCGGCGAGCGGCCGGCACCGTTCGACGAAGCTCTCCGGATAAAGGATGTTCGGCGGCTCCGACACGAGCGTGCGGGTCAGGCCCAGCCCCGCGTTGAGTGCCGCATGGTCGTGCCAGCTCGCCTCCGTCCCGTCCGGAACATTGGCAAGGGTGAGTTCGACCAGCGTCGGCTTCTGCTTGTCGGTCAGCTTCGTGCGATAGCTGTCGATGCGCCATCCGCGCTGCACCGCCGCCGCCGCAAGCCGCGCCGCCGCGCGGGCCGTCGGCGCGCCGCCCAGGCTTGCGAAATCGACCACGATGCGATCGACGCCCGATGTCAGGAACCGGGCGGTAAGCGCGCCGCCCGCGCGCTCGTAATCGGCCTCTCCGCCGCCGCCCACGCCGAGCAGCAATATCCGGTTGGCACCATCGCCGCCCGGCACGAACAGCTCGACGATCGACCCCGCCTCGCCCGCGAACCGGCCGGCCCGTGCCGCGCCACGCGCAAGCGCAAGCGTCGGATCGTCCAGCACGCCGGACGGGATGCGGTCCAGGCCGTCCTTTTCGACCGGCAGCGCCAGTACGGCGGCATCATCGGGACGGGTGGGGGAGAATGTTACGCGCATGAAACTTCCTGTTCCTGTGGATCGTTGTCGTCGTCGTTGCGGCCATTCTCTAGGCCAGTGTGCGGCGAACGGCAAAGGCTGGCGATTGCGAAGCCGCGCCGGCGATGCGATAGGGCTGAACAGCGCGCGGATGCGCACGAGTGCCGATGGGTGGTTTCAAGGGGTGGTTCGGACGTGACGCGCAAGGCTCTGTTGCTCGCCGGAATCGTCCCGTTCGCGCTGTGCCTCGCGCCCGCCGCGTCCGCCACGGGCCAGGATTTGCAGGATCGCCCGGTCGATCCGCCGCCGCCATCGGCCGCGCCGCTGCCCGACGATCCGGATCAGATTCAGTTTTCGGCGGATCTGGCCGAATATGATTCGCAGGGCGATGTGGTGACCGTCAGCGGCGACGTCCGCCTGTTCCGCGAGGGCAATCGGCTGCGCGCCGACAAGGTGGTGTGGAACCGGCGCTCCGGCGCGGTGGTGGCGACGGGCAACATCGCGGTGACCAATCCGGAAGGTGACACCGCCTATGGCGACCGCATCGAACTGACCGATTCGCTGAAGGACGGCGCGATCGACAACATGCTCGTCGTGCTGGAACAGGGCGGGCGGATCGCGGCACAGCATGGCGTGCGCGACGAAGATGGCGTGATCCGCGTCGATCACGCGGCCTATACCCCCTGCGCGGTCGTGGATGCGGCCAATTGCCCCAAGGAGCCGTCGTGGAAGATCACCGCGGTCAAGGTGGTGTACGACCCGGGGAAAAAGCGCATCCGCTACAAGGGCGCGCGCGTATCGCTGTTCGGTTTCGCGACGCTGCCGCTGCCGGTGTTCAGCCATTCGATCGGCGATGACAATGCCAGCGGCCTGCTGGCACCCGACATCCGGCTCGACGCGGTCAACGGCCTCGAATTCGCGCTGCCCTATTATTTCGATCTCGCGCCCAATCGCGATCTGACCATCACCCCGCACTTATATTCCGGCGCGCTGCCGATGCTCCAGGGCGAATATCGCCAGCTGCTGGGCAACGGCGCGTTCAAGGTGAAAGGCTATGCGACCTATAGCCGGCGGAGCGACGATTTCCTGAACAACACGGTGAACGCGTCGAGCCGGATGGCGCCGCGCGGCTATCTCGATGCGGTCGGCAGGTTCCAGCTCGACCCGAACTGGAGCGTCAGCGGATCGCTCCGCCTGGCGAGCGACCGCACGTTCCTGCGCCGCTACGACATTTCCAGCGACGATCGGTTGCGCAACAATATCCGCGTCGAGCGGATCGACCGCGATTCCTATCTCGCGATCAACGGCTGGGCGGTGCAGACGCTCCGGTTGACGGAAAGTCAGGGACTTCAGCCGATCGCGCTGCCGGAAATCGACTATCGCCGCCGGTTCGGCGACGACCTGTTGTCCGGCGGACATTTCGAGCTTCAGCTCAACAGCCTCGCGATCACCCGGACCAGCGGTCAGGACACCCAGCGCGCCTTTGCCTCGCTGCGCTACGACCTGCGCAAGCTCACCGCCTGGGGACAGGAGGTGACGCTGACCGCCTATGGCCGCGGCGACCTCTACAACACCCAGGATACGGCAGCGACGAGCGTCGTCAGCTATCGCGGGCTGGAGGGGTTCCGCACGCGCGGCATCGCGGCGCTGGCGATGGACGTCAAATGGCCGTTCATCGGCGAGGCGTTCGGCGGCATACAGCGCATCAGTCCGCGTATCCAGCTGGTGGCTGCCCCGCGGATCGAGAATTTCGACGTGCCGAACGAGGATGCGCGATCGGTCGATCTTGAAGATTCCAACCTCTTCGCGCTCAATCGCTTTCCGGGATATGACCGGTTCGACGATTCGACGCGCATCACGATCGGCGTCGATTACGCGCTGTATCTGCCCGGCCTGTCGATCGAGGCGAATATCGGCCAGAGCTACGGCCTGACCTCGCGGCCCGCGATCCTGCCCAACGGCACCGGCCTCAGCGATCGGACCTCCGATTTCGTCGGGCGCACGGTGGTGCGATATCACGACTTCCTGACGTTCACCCACCGCTATCGCCTCGACAAGGACAATCTGGCGGTGCGGCGGAACGAGATCGACGCGACGATCGGATCGCGCAAGACCTATGTCACGCTCGGCTATCTGCGGCTCAACCGCAACATCGCCTTTGCGCTGGAGGATCTTCAGGATCGCGAGGAGGCACGGGTGGGCGCGCGGGTCCAGATCGCGCGATTCTGGTCGGCGTTCGGATCGGCGATCGTCGATCTGACCGATCGCGAGGAGGACCCCCTCTCCCTCGCCAGCGGATTCGAACCGATCCGCCATCGCCTGGGCGTCGAATATGAGGATGATTGCCTGCGGCTGGGCGTGACCTGGCGGCGCGACTATCAGACGGCGGGTGACGCGCGGCGCGGCAACAGCTATCTCTTGACGCTGGCGCTCAAGAATTTGGGTCGCTAAGCCCCAGTTCAGGCACAATTTGCGAATAGACGCCGCACGCCCATGAAGGGCCAACGGTTTCAGGTACAGGTGAAGATGACGTTGAAAGTCGCGCGTTTCGGTCGATTGACCGCCTTGATTGTCGGGATCGCCGTCAGTTCCTCGCTCGCTGCCCAGACGGTCAGCGATGAGGCGGTGCCGAGCGGCGCCAATCTCGACCTCCCGCAAAATCTCCAGATCTTCGGCAAGGCCGATCCCAATGTGCGCAAGCCGACCGCGATCGTGAACGGCTATGTCATCACCCGCACCGATGTCGAACAGCGCGCCGCACTGTTCACCGCGCTCAATCAGCTGAAGCTCAACGAGCAGGAAGCCGGGCAGTTGCGGCTCCAGGTGCTGCGCCTGCTCACCGACGAGACGATCCAGATTCAGGAAGCCAAGGCGAACCAGATCACGATCGGGCCGGAACAGGTCGAACAGAGTTTTGCGCGCGTGTCCGCCCGCTATGGCCGTACGCCCGATCAGATGCGCGCATGGCTGCGCGAGATCGGCTCGTCGGAACGTTCGTTCAAGCGCCAGATCGAGGGCGAACTCGCCTGGCAACGGCTGATCCAGCGCAAGATCGCGCCCTTCACCAATGTGAGCGACGAGGAAGTCGAAGCGATCATCGACCGGCTGGAAAAGTCGAAGGGGACCGAGGAGTTTCACCTCCGCGAGATTTACGTCTCCGCGACGCCGGAACGCTCCGGCGAGGTGTTTCAGGCGATGCAGCAGATGATCCAGCAGATGCAGCAGGGGCGCCCGTTCGAATATTTCGCGCGTTTTTCCGAAGCGACGACGGCGGCGCAGGGCGGCGATCTCGGCTGGGTCCGCGCCGCGATGCTGCCCCCCATACTCGCCCAGGCGGCGCAGCAGATGCAGGTCGGGCAGGTTGCCGGACCGATCGAAATTCCGGGCGGCTTCTCGATCCTCTATCTGGTCGATAAGCGACAGGTGCTGATGGCCGACCCGCGCGACGCGGTGCTGAGCCTGCGCCAGCTGACGGTCAAGTTCGCGCCCGGCACCACCCAGGCCCAGGCGCAGGCCAAGGTCGCCCAGTTCGCCACGGTGGTAAAGGAAACCGCCGGTTGCGGCGCGGTTGGCAAGGCCGCCGAAGCGGTCGGCGCGGAAGTGGTCGATAACGACGCGGTGCGCGTCCGCGACCTGCCGCCCCAGCTTCAGGATATCGTGCTGGGCCTGCAAATCGGTCAGGCGACGCCGCCCTTTGGCAACCCGACCGAGGGGGTGCGCGCGCTGGTACTGTGCGGCCGCGACGACCCCAAGAGCGCCGGCCTGCCGAGCGCGGAACGCATCCGCGACGGGATCGAGGAGGAGCGCACCAACCTGCGCGCCAATCGCATGCTGCGCGACCTGCGCCGCGACGCGATCATCGAGTATCGTTGAGCCGTGGCGGACGTTCTTCGTCCGCTCGCGGTCGCGATGGGCGATCCGGCCGGTATCGGGCCGGAGATCATCGCCAAGGCATGGCGCGCGCGCGAACTCCATGCCCTCGCTCCGTTCTTTGCGGTCGGGGACCCGCGCGCGGTCGAGCGCGTGTGGGACGGCCCGATCGCCCGGATCGAAAGCCCCGCCGATGCCGCCGCCGCATTCGGCGAGGCGCTGCCGGTCCTGACCGTCACCTGCACCGGCGACATTCGACCGGGAACGCCGGACATCGATTCGGCGCGCTGCGCGCTCGACAGCCTGGAGCTGGCGACCGGCCTGGCCCGCTCCGGCGCGGCCGGCGCGCTGGTGACCGGCCCGGTTTCGAAGGCCCAGCTCTATCAGATCGGCTTCACCCATCCCGGCCAGACCGAATTCGTCGCGGAACGCTGTGGCATCGCGCGTGAAAACGCGGTGATGATGCTCGCCGGCCCGACGCTGCGGGTGGTGCCGGTCACGACCCATATTCCGCTCGCCGGGGTGTTCGACGCGCTGTCGGTCGATCTGGTGCTGGCCAAGGCGCGCGCCACCGCCCGTGGCCTCGCGCGCAATTTCGGCATCCATGCGCCACGGCTCGCCTTTGCCGGGCTCAACCCCCATGCCGGGGAAGGCGGCGCGATCGGCCGCGAGGAGATCGACATCCTGGCCCCCGCCATCGCCCGCCTGCGCGAGGAGGGGATCGACGCCACCGGCCCGTTCGCCGCCGACACGATGTTCCACACCCGCGCGCGCGTCACCTATGACGCCGCGATCTGCCTCTATCACGACCAGGCGCTGGTGCCGCTCAAGACGCTGCATTTCGATGAGGGCGTGAACCTGACGCTGGGCCTCCCGATCGTGCGCACCTCCCCCGATCACGGCACCGCCTTTGGCATTGCGGGGCAGGACCAGGCGGAGCCGGGGGCGATGATCGCGGCGATCCGCATGGCCGCGCAATGCGCCGAGCATCGCCTCGATTATGAGGCGACGACGGCGGGAGCCGCGTGAGCGACCTTCCCCCGCTGCGCGACGTCATCCGCCGGCACGGCCTGACCGCCAGCAAGGCGCTGGGCCAGAATTTCCTGTTCGATTCTCAACTGCTCGACCGCATCGCACGCGTTCCCGGCGATCTCGGCGGCGCTGAGGTGTTCGAGGTCGGCCCCGGCCCGGGCGGCCTGACCCGCGCGCTGCTCCAGGCGGGGGCGCAGGTGACGGCGGTCGAGCGCGACCGGCGCTGCATCCCGGCGCTCGCGGAACTGGGCGAAGCCTTTCCCGGCAAGCTGCGCGTGATCGAGGGCGATGCGCTGGAGATCGACGCGCCCTCGCTGTTCGCGGGCAAGCCGCATATCGTATCGAACCTGCCCTATAATGTCGGAACGGCGCTCACCGTCGGCTGGCTTTCCGCCGCCTGGACACCATGGTGGGCGAGCCTGACGCTGATGTTTCAGAAGGAGGTCGCGGAGCGGATCGTGGCGCCCGCCGGAACGAACGCCTATGGCCGGCTGGCGGTGCTGGCGCAGTGGCGGTCCAGCGCGCGGATCGCGATGCCGGTCCACCGCTCCGCCTTCACCCCGCCGCCCAAGGTGATGTCGGCGGTCGTCCATATCGTGCCGGCCGAGTCACCCGGCGGTGTTCGCCTGCCGGTTCTGGAACGGCTGACCGCTGCGGCGTTCGGCCAGCGGCGCAAAATGCTGCGCCAGAGCCTGAAGGCGGTTCCCGGCGCAGTGGAGGCGGCCGAGGCGATCGGCATCGATCCCACGCGCCGCGCGGAAACGGTGCGCGTGGACGAATTCGTCGCGCTCGCCCGCGCGCTCTCGGCCTGACGCCTAGTTTTTCTCTTCCTTGGGGGGCGGCACCACCTGTGCCGTGGCGGTGGCGGGCGGCCCCTTGGCGATCGCCGCCGCCAATTGGGTCGCTTCGGCACAGCTTCCGCACAGCGTCTTCACCCGGGCAAGGTTTTCCTTCGCCCGTTCGACCGCGCCCTTCTGAACCATCGCCTCGCCCTGGCCACGCAGCGCGACGATATCGTTCGGCTCCAGCGTCAGCGCCTCGCGATACAGACGGATCGCCTTGCCGGGCAGGCCCTGCGCCCGGGCGATTTCAGCCAGTGTGATGAATGCGGCGCGGTTGCGCGGATCGAGCGCGAGCGCGCTTTCGATCAGCCCGTTGGCTTCCTCCAGATTGCCGGCGGCACGTGCGGCCTTGCCCTTGTCGAGCATCGCCACCGAGCGCGCGTCGATCTGATCGTCGGCGCGCTGGCCATAGAGCGAGGTCGAAACGCTGAGCAGCGCAAGCGCGCCAGCGATCGAAACCAGGGTGATACGCATCAAACTCTCCAACGGTGCGGGCGGCATGGCTATCACGCGCGGACCAGCTTCGCGACAAAAAAGCCGTCGGTCGAATCGCTGAGCGGGGTGAGGCGCATGCCCGCGCCATGCGGACATCCGAAGGGCAAGGCGGGCGGGACCGCGCTCCACCCGTGGTTTGCGGAGAGGAAGGCGGCAACCTGATCGGCACCCTCCGCATCGAGCAGCGAGCAGACGATATGGACCAGCGTCCCGCCGGGCCGGACCAGTGCGGCGCCGATGTCGAGCAGCCGCGCCTGGATCGCGACCAGCCGGGCCAGGCGCGCGGGCGTCAACCGCCACCGCGCCTCGGGATTGCGACGCCACGTCCCGGTCCCCGAACACGGCGCATCGATCAGCACCACATCCGCCGCCGCCTGCCAGTCGCCGAGCGCCTGATCCTCGCGACCCGGATCGAGCAGCCGCGTCTCGACAATCGAGACCCCCGCCCGCTCCGCGCGCGGCAATAGGCGGGACAGGCGCGGACGATCGGCATCGCTGGCCAGGATCGCACCGCGCCCCGCCATCGCTGCGGCGAGCGCCAGCGTCTTGCCCCCGCCCCCGGCGCACAGATCGACGACGCGCATGCCCGGCGCGGCACCGGCGGCCAGCGTCACCGCCTGGCTGCCCGCGTCCTGAACCTCGATCCAGCCGTCGTGCATCACCGCGCTCGCCTCGACCCGGGTGTCGGCGGGCAGGCGAAGCGCCAGCGGCAGGCCGGCGATCGGTTGCGCCTGCGGGAACGCGGCGCGGACGCGGTCCGGCGTCGCACGCAGGGGATTGATCCGCAGGTCGAGCGGCGCGCGATTCAGCAGGGCCGCCGCCTGACCGGCGTCGATCCCCGACGCGGCGAGCAGATCGGTCAGCCAGGCGGGCGCGGTTCCGCGTTGCGCCGGCCGTTCGTCACCGCCGATCGGCGCCGGGCCATAGGCGGACCCGTCGAACGTCGCGCCGAGTGCCGGATCGCGCGCCGCCAGCGCCAGCAATGCCGCCCGCCCGCTTTCGGGACGCTCACCGCACAGCCGGATCGCCTCATAGACCAGGTCGCGGATCGCGCGGCGGTCCTTCGAGCCGGCATAGCGCCGCGCGGCCAGTCCGCGCGCGATCAGCACGTCGGCCGATGCGCCACCGTCCCGTGCCGCCACGATGATCGCGTCGAGCAATTCGATCGCGGCCTGGGTGCGCGCGGCGGGCGTCATGCCGGATGGGTTCGACAGAAGATCATCGCCTCTGCGCAAAGCAGAGCTTTTCCCGCAATTAAAGAGGGAATTGGAAAGCCGGACGATGTCCGCGCAGCGCCATGGCGATTCCGGCACCCGCGCGGCCGATCCGGGCGTGCGGCTGTGGCAGCTGAGCGATCATGTCCGGGTCGAATGTCCGCGCTGTGCCGGCCCGGCGCGCGAATCATCCGGGCGCGCCACCTGCACCCGCCGTGCCTATGTCGAGCCGGCCCGCAGCCCTCCCGGGCCGTTTCCATCGCCGCGCGCCGCCGCTCTATCCGTGGCGACAGGTCGGATCGGACACACTCATCGTCTATCATCGTCGCCACCTCGACCTGCTCGACTCCTGGCTCGGAGCAACGCTGCGTGAGTGGGGCGGGTCGCGGGCCAGACGATGATGGAGCGCGACGGGCTGGACTGACCGGCCCCTGCCCTACCGCGAGGTCAGGGAACCGAAACCGGGGCGTCGTCCGCGGCCGGAAAGCGGCCGATCGCGGCGGGGGCGAGCTTTGCCGCCAGCGCTTCGGGCGCGTCGGTGCGGGTTCCCTCGGCCTGCGCGGTCAATGCCCGGCCCGTCCAGACGCGTTCGCCGCTCGCACGGTCGATGATCTCGACCGTCAGTTCGGTGACGATCAGGCCGCGCAGCTGCCGCTTGTTCGACGGCATCGCGACGGCCAGTCCGACCCCCCAATTGCCGGTGCTGCCCGCGCTCGCCTTTGGCTCCCTGCCGTTGGACGCCACTTCGCCGCGCGCCGCGCGCGTGACCGCAAACCGCGCGATGTAGCGCCCGCGCGTCCCGGCGGGCAGCGCGGTGAAGCGCGCATCGGCCAGCGCGCGCTCGATCCCGTCGGCAAAGGCTTGCTTGACCGCGGGCGGCAGATCGCGTCCCGCCGGCTGTTCGACGACAATGGTGCCAGGGGTCGGCGCGTCCTGTGCCGGCGCGGCGATGGCCATCAGCATCGCGAGTGCGGCCTCGATCATCTCAATTCTCCCGTTCGCGGCGCAGTTCATATTCGATGCGGATTCGCACCCATTCGCCGACCTGATACTGACCGCCCAGCCGGGGCGGGCGGACGCGAAACTGCCATGCCGCGGCCAATGCCGCGCGCATGATGTTCGATCCATCGGGATATTCGGCGACGGGAACGCAGCTATCGACGCGATAATTGGGGATGGTGCGGCAGGCGATCATGCCCCAGCCCGGCCCCTGCGCGGTGGAGAGATATCCGCGCAGCTCGCTGTCATAGGGTTCGCGAAACCAGGTGGCGGCATAGAGCGGCTCGCCATGCGGCCCGCGCCCCTCGACACGCTGCGAATCGCCGGGGAGCGTGCCGAGGTCCGGCGGCCCCGCCGTGCGCCGGGGCGGCGCGGGCGGGCCGGCGGCACGCGGGATGTTGGCGATATCGGGCATCGATCCCAGCGGCATGTTGAGTAGCACCGGCGGCGGCGGGACGGGCGCCGGGGGACGCTCGACGGTGGGGCGCGCCAGCTGGGCCGGGGGCGGGACCGCGCGGGCGACCGGTTGCGGTGCCTTTGCGGCGCGCGTTGCCGGCTGTCGCGTATCGGCGGGCGCCTCCGGTTCGGGCGTCACGCCGAACACGGCCATCGGCACGGGCTCCTTGGGCTTCACGATCGACGGGGCAAGACCCAGGATGACGAGCGCGAACAGCAGTTCGACCAGGATCGCCAGCGTGATCGCGACCGCGCGCGGGCCGAACCGTTGGCGCAGGCGATCGGGCAGCGTGCGGAGGGTAAGCGCGAGGGTGGGCAAGCGACGTGACTCACATGCGCGGGAATCGCGCAGCGTGCGTCGCTCTAGCGTGGCTTTGCGACCAAATCTTGTCGTTCAGCCGCCCAGCAGCGCGATCAGCACCGGATCGCCGGTCGCGCGCGGGTTGCGGCGGATATCCGCCTCCTCGCGGCCGATCGCGCGAAAGATCGCCTGCCCGGCCTGCCGCGCCAGCATGTCGGCCATCGCATTATAGTCGAACCCGGTCGACGCGCCGAGTGCCGCGCTCAGGATTTCGAAGGCGTCGCCACGCAGGCCCGTCGAGAATTCGGGGAACATCGCCCGCAGCACTGCCCCCTCCGTCTCGCGCGCCAACAGGTCAGTGGCGGCGGTCGGGCCGCCGCGCAGCACCGCCAGCGCGTCGGCGAAGGACATTCGCCGGATCGCGTCGAGGAGGATCGGGGTCGCGCGGTCGGCGGCGTCCACCGCCAGGTCGTTGATCGCGACGGCGATCCGCGTGCGCACCGCGTTCGTGCGGAGGATCGCCGCCAGCACCGCGCCCGAACGGTCGCCCGCCAGGTCCGGCACGGCGAGCCGGGTCAGCTGGTCGTCATAGAATCCGCCGGGGCGGATCAGCCGGCCGAACGCCCGCTGGCTCGAAAGGGTGAGCAGGCGGCGTACCCCCTCCTCGACGCTGTAACTCCCCACGCCGCCCATACAGGCGGCCAGCCCCGCCACCGGGGCGATCACCGCGAGCCGCAACAGGCCCCGGCGCGCGACAAGCGCTGTCGGCATCACGCATCTCCTTCCACACGGCTAAACGTGCGGATGCGGATGCGGTGCCATCGCTGTGCGGTTGCTGAACCCCGCGTCCAGACCGCGTTCAGCGCGTGGGGTAGTTCGGCGCCTCGCGCGTGATCGTCACGTCATGGACATGGCTTTCGCGCAGCCCGGCCCCGGTGATCCGCACGAACCGGCCCTTTTTCTGAAGGTCGGGGATCGTCGCGGAGCCGGTATAGCCCATCGCCGCCTTGATGCCGCCGACCAGCTGGTGGATCACATCCCTTGCCGGCCCCTTGAACGCCACCTGTCCCTCGATCCCTTCCGGAACGAGCTTGAGCTGGTCCTTGATGTCACCCTGGAAATAGCGATCTGCGGACCCGCGGCCCATCGCGCCGACGCTGCCCATGCCGCGATAGGATTTGTACGCGCGCCCCTGATAGAGAAAGGTCTCGCCCGGGGCTTCCTCGGTCCCCGCGAGCAGCGATCCGACCATGCAGGTCGATGCGCCCGCCGCCAGCGCCTTGGCCAGATCGCCAGAGGTACGCAGACCGCCGTCCGCGATCACCGGCACGTCCGCCTTCGCGGCCTCTGACGCCGCATCCATGACCGCGGTCAGCTGCGGCACGCCGACGCCGGCGACGACGCGGGTGGTACAGATCGATCCGGGGCCGATGCCGACCTTCACCCCGTCGGCGCCCGCGCCGATCAGCGCCTTGGTCGCTTCGCCCGTCGCGACGTTGCCGGCGACGACCTGGACGCGGTTGGACAGCTTCTTCACCCGCTCGACGGCGCGCGCCACATCCTTGTTGTGGCCGTGCGCGGTATCGATGACGATCAGATCGACCTCGGCATCGACCAGCGCCTCGGTCCGCTCGAACCCCTTGTCCCCCACCGTGGTGGCGGCCGCCACGCACAACCGTCCCGCGCCATCCTTGGTCGCGTCGGGATAGGTCACCGCCTTTTCGATGTCCTTCACCGTAATCAGGCCGACGCAGCGATAGGCGTCATCGACCACCAGCAGCTTTTCGATCCGCCGCTGGTGAAGCAGCCGCCGCGCCTCTTCCTGCCCGACGCCGATCGACACGGTGGCGAGGTTTTCGCGCGTCATCAGCTCGCTGACCGGCTGGCCCGGATTTTCCGCGAAGCGCACGTCGCGATGGGTCAGGATGCCGACCAGCCTGCCCGACCCCTCGACGATCGGAATGCCGCTGATCCTGTGCCGCGCCATCAGCGCCTGCGCCTGTGCCAGCGTGCCGGTCGGCGCCATCGTGATCGGATTGACCACCATGCCGCTTTCGAACCGCTTGACCGCCCGTACCGCCTCGACCTGTTCGTCGATCTCAAGGTTGCGGTGGAGCACGCCCAGGCCGCCCAGCTGCGCCATGACGATCGCCATGTCGGCCTCGGTCACCGTGTCCATCGCCGAGGACAGGATCGGGATGTTGAGCGCCAGGTCGCGCGTCACCCGAGTCCGCGTGTCGGCCATGCTCGGCAGCACCTCGCTCTCGCCCGGGTACAGCAGGACGTCGTCAAAGGTGAGGCCGAGAGGGATATCCATGGGGTGCGCCAGATTCCTGAGTCGAGAATTGGCGGCCCATGTAACCGCGCTTCGTGACAGGCGCTAGGGGGGTGGTTCGACGCGGCGCGTCAACCCCGCGCCAGCAACGCCTGCGCCTGGGCGACGTGCATCGATTCGATCATCCGGTCGCGAAACCGCTCGGCGCCGCCCTGCGCCGCGGCGATCAGCGCGCGCGCCTCTTCAAGCTCGTCCTCACGCGGCGAAAAGGCGCGGGTCGCGACGTCGATCTGATCGGGATGGATCAGGCTCTTGCCGTCGAAGCCCAGCGCGCGGCCCTGATCGCATTCCCCGGCCAGGCCGTGGGGGTCCTTCAGCGCATTGTACACGCCGTCGATCGCCCATGCGTCCCCCGCCCGCGCCGCCAGCACGATCGTCTGCAACGCCATCGCCAGCCCGGCGCGGCCATCGCCATGAATGCGCAGCCCGGCCTTCAGGTCGTTGGTCCCGGCGATCAGCCCATGCACCACCGCCGGCGCTGCGATCTCGGTCGCGGCCAGCACTCCGCGCGGCGATTCGATCATCGCCAGCACCGGTTTCAGCATCACCGAATGGGCATCGGTCGCCTGTTTCACGCGCTCGACCTTGGGCAGCACGACATAATCGATCGGGGCGCTGCGCAGCGCGACCATGTCCGGGCCATGTTCCGCCGTTCCCTCGCCATTGATGCGGACCGCGACCAGCTTTCCCCCGAACGTCCCGGCGGCCTCCACCGCCGCGGCACGGGCGGCGTCCTTGTCTGCCGGCCTTACCGCATCCTCAAGGTCCAGGATCACCATGTCAGCCTTCAACCCTCGCGCCTTTTCGATGGCGCGTGCATTGCTGGCGGGAAGGAAGAGCGCGGTGCGCGGTGCGATCGTTGCTGTGCTCATGATCGGGCTATGCTAGCACAAATCAGGCAATGCGAGGGGAGTCGCGATGGGACTGACGGTAGGAACATTTTTCATCGGCATGCTGCTGGTACTGATGTACCTGTTTTCCAGCATCAAGATCGTCCGTCAGGGCTATCACTACACGATCGAGCATTTCGGGCGCTTCACCAATGTCGCGACCCCCGGCTTCAACTTCTTCCCCGCCTTTTTCTACCGCGTCGGGCGGCGGGTGAACATGATGGAGCAGGTGATCGACATTCCGGGTCAGGAAATCATCACCAAGGACAATGCGATGATCTCGACCGACGGGGTCGTCTTCTTCCAGGTGCTCGACGCCGCCAAGGCCGCCTATGAGGTGAGCGACCTCTATGTCGCGCTGCTGAACCTCACCACCACCAATCTGCGCACGGTGATGGGGTCGATGGACCTCGACGAAACGCTCTCGAAGCGCGACGAGATCAACGCGCGCCTGTTGTCGGTGGTCGATCACGCGACGACGCCATGGGGCGTCAAGATCACCCGCGTCGAGATCAAGGACATCCGCCCGCCCCGCGACATCGTCGATGCGATGGCGCGTCAGATGAAGGCCGAGCGCGAAAAGCGCGCCAACATCCTGGAGGCCGAAGGCACGCGCGCGTCGGAAATCCTGCGGGCGGAGGGCCAGAAACAGTCGAAGATCCTGGAGGCCGAGGGTCGGCGCGAAGCCGCGTATCGCGACGCCGAAGGGCGCGAACGCGCCGCCGAGGCGGAAGCGAAGGCGACGATGGTCGTCAGCCAGGCGATCGAGAGCGGCGGCACCCAGTCGCTCAACTATTTCATCGCGCAGAAATATGTCGAGGCGGTGGGCAAGTTCGCGACCAGCCCGAACGCCAAGACGATCCTGTTCCCGGTCGAGGCGACGCAGCTGATCGGCACGCTGGGCGGCATCGGCGAACTGGCCAAGGACGCGCTGGGCAAGCTCGATCCGCCGGCCACGCCGCCCGCGCGCGTGCGGCCCCAGCCGTTCAACACCGAGGAGTGATGGACTGGCTGGCCGACAATGCCGGCTTCGTCTGGCTGATCGTCGCCGCGCTGCTCGCAATCTGCGAGCTGCTGATCCCCGGGGTCTATCTGACCTTCCTCGCCCTGGGTGCGGCGGCGACCGGCGTGCTGGCGCTGGTCTTTCCCGACCTCGGCCCGATCGGTCAGTTCATCAGCTTTGCCGCCTGGTCCACCGTCGCGGTGATGATCGGGCGGCGCTGGTACGGTGCGAACCCGGTGCCGAGCAGCGATCCCGATCTCAACAACCGCAGCGCGCGCATGATCGGCCAGAGCGTGACGGTGGTCGAGGCGATCGAGGGCGGCACGGGCCGCGTGCGCGTCGGCGATGGCGAATGGCCGGCGGAGGGGCCGGATCTGCCGACCGGCGCGAAGGCGCGGATTGCCGGAGTGCGCGGCGGCGTCGTGGTGATCGAGCCGGTACGGGCGATCGGCGCGGCAGACGTCTGACGGCGTCGGGGTGGTTCTCGCGTCGCTCATCGCGCTGGTTACGCTGCCGGTTCCTGTCGATGAGATCCCCGCCGCGCCCGACCGCGCCGATGCGCTTGAAGCGGCCGGGCGATACCGGGTAGCGGAGCCGATCCGTCGCCGCGCGGTCGAAGAGGCGGGAACCGGCGAATCCGAGACTGCGGCCGCCGCAGCGGAGAAGCTGGGAAACAATCTCGCCATGCAATCGCGCACGGCCGAGGCCGAGCCGTTCCTTCGCACCGCGCTGGAGATCAGACTGCACCTTGCCGCCATCGATCGACCGCCATCGCCCGAGGTTCAGGCACGCGCCGCATCCAGCCTCAATCAGTTTTCCGCAGTGCTGCTGGAGAAAGGCGAGCTGAAGGAGGCCGAGGCCATGGCCCGCCGCGCCATGTGGATATATCGCCGCGCGGACCGGGTTCGCGATCCCGCCTACGCCGCCACGCTGACCAACCTTGGAAGCATCATCGCCGCCGGCGGGAATTATGTGCGCGCGGATTCGCTGTTTCGCGAAGCGGCGAACATCATGGAAAAGGTCGCGCGGCGCGGCGGCTGGCAGGGCAGCGCCGCAGACCCGGCCAGGCTTGACGCGGAACAGCGCGCACTCGCCTTTCAACAGGCGGTCACGCTGAACAATCTGGGCGTCAACCTGCATCGTATCGCCACCGGCGCCACCCTGCCGACATTGTTCCGGCAAAGCTATTTCAGCCGCAACGCCGTGCTTGCCCCGACCACATGGTCACCGTCCGACGCCTCCATGGCCATGGATTCCGCGACGCGCGGCGACATGCTCGCCGAAGCGGACAACTGGCTGCGCGATTCGCTACACCTGCGCGAAAAGCTGCGTGGCCGTCGCCACCCGGACACCGCCAACGCGATGAACAGCCTTGCCGCCAACCTCCTCGCGCAGGAAAGGCGCGGCGAAGCCGAATCGCTCTACCGCGAAGCCGTGTCGATCAAGCGCGCCTTTCTGCCGGCGAGCGATCGGGACCTGATCGTCGGTCATTGGGCGCTGGCCCGGATCGTCAGCGACAGGGCCGAATCGCGGTCCTATTACCGAAAGGCGGGCGACGGCATTCTTGCCGGCCAGGCGCTGTTCCGCGAGTTCGACCAGGCGGCACGCAGCCAGCTGCGCAGCTATGGCCCGGTCTTTACCGGCCATGTCCGCGTCGATTGGGACCTGGCCGGACAGCGCGACTGAACGGGACGGACGGATTGTCGCGTCGCGCTCGATCCGCTTATGTACCCCCATATCATCCGCGTATTCCGGAGTCCCCATGACCGCCACCCGCCGCCAGTTCCTCGCCTCCGCCGCCACCTTCGCGACATTGCCCGCGCTCCCCGCCCTCGCCCGTATTCAGGATGCGGCACCGGGCGATGCGGGCGCGGACCGGCTGCTCGCCGCGATCGCCGAACAGATGCTGGCCGACGTTCCGGAGGGCGCGACGAGCCTGGGCATCGACAAGTGGCCGCGCATACCGCTCCGCTCGAAGCTGGAGGACCGCAGCGTCGCGGGGAAGGCGCGGGTCGCCGCCGGGCTGCGCACGCGCGTGTCCGAACTGAAGGCGCTCGATCCCGCCACGCTCAGCCCGGTGATGCGCACGAATGTCGATGCGGTGCGCACCGCGTTCGAAACCGCGCTCGACGGCTTTGCCTTCCCCTATGGGGACGTCGCGGTCGGCGGCTATCGCAATTCGCCCTATGTCGTGATCCAGAATGTCGGCGCCTATCTCGATACGCCGCGCTTCCTCGACAACGAGCACAAGGTGGAAAGCACCGAGGACGCGGCGAGCTGGCTGGCGCGTTTCGATCAATATGCCGCGCAGCTTGACGGTGAGACCGAGCGGTTGAAGATCGCGTTCGATAAGGGCGTCATCGCTCCCGATTTCCTGCTCGACAAATGCCTGAAGCAGATCACCCTCACCCGCGCGGGCGATCCGGCGAAATGGGAACTGGTGACCAACTTCATCGGCAAGAAGCCGGTCACCGGCAGCCAGGCGGCCGACGCCGCAAAGATCGCCGCCGGCCGGATCGCGCCGGCGCTCGACCGCCAGATCGCCGAGCTGAAACGCCACCGCGAAGCGGCGACCTGGGACGCGGGCGTGTGGAAATTCGACGATGGCGACGCCTATTACGCCTGGGCGCTGCGCGCCGGGACGACCACGACGATGTCGCCCGAAGAGGTGCATCAGACCGGCCTGGAGGAACTGAAGAAACTCCAGTCGGAGATGGACGTCATCCTGCGCAAGGAAGGGTTCACGCGCGGCAGCGTGGGTGAGCGGATGACCGCGCTGGGCAAGGATCCCAAATATCTCTTCCCCGACACCGACGCCGGGCGCGCCGAAATCCTGGCGTTCATGACCAAGACCATTCAGGACATGCGCGCCAAGATGCCGCAGGCGTTCCACACGCTGGTGCGCGGCAATGTCGAGGTGAAGCGCCTGCCGCTGGCCGAGGAGCCGGGCGCGCCGGGCGCCTATGGCGGAGCGGGATCGATCGACGGCACCGTGCCGGGCCGCGTGTGGCTGAACCTGCGCACCACCGCGCTCCATTCGAAATTCAGCCTGCCGACCCTCGCCTATCACGAGGGGATTCCGGGCCATGCCTGGCAGGGCGAATATGCGTTCAAACTGCCGCTGATCCGCACCCTGTTGTCGTTCAACGCCTATACCGAGGGGTGGGCGCTCTATGCCGAACAGCTGGGAGCGGAACTGGGCGCCTATGACGATTTTCCGGTCGGGCGGCTCGGCTATCTGCAAAGCCTCGCCTTTCGCGCGTGCCGGCTGGTGGTGGACACCGGCCTCCACGCCAAGCGCTGGACGCGGCGGCAGGCGGTCGAGTGGTTCTCGACCACCAACGGCTCGTCGATCGAGGAAGTGTCGGGCGAGGTCGATCGCTATTGCAGCTGGCCGGGCCAGGCCTGCGGCTACAAGCTGGGGCATACGAAGATCAACATGCTGCGCCTGAAGACCCAGGCCGAACTGGGATCGCGCTATGATTTCAAGGCGTTCAACGATGCCGTCGTGCTGGGCGGCAGCGTCCCGCTGACGGTGCTCGAACATGTGATCGACCGCCACATCGCAGCACATCGCACCTAGTCGGGAGCGGGCGTTTCCTCGGGAATGGACCCGGCACCGCCGCTCGTGCCGCCCGCCGCGTCGGCGGTCGCGGCCGGCGGCGTGCCAGCCTCCATCCAGCCCGGCCGTCCGAGTTCCATCCGGCCGCGCGGCAACGCCTCCGGCATCTCGTCGCGGATGAAGGCGAGCAGCGCCTCGCGCAGGTCGCAGCGCAGGTCGAACGCGGTCGCCGCATCCTTTGCGGTGGCCAGCACCCGCACCTCGATCGCATCGGGCTTCGTATCCGTCACCTGAAGTACAAAGGCGCGCCCGTCCCAGCGATCGTTGCCGCGCACGATCTCCTCGAACCTCGCGCGCAGCCGGGGGATATCGGCGGTGGGGTCGAGCCAGAAGAAGGCGGAACCGAGCAGCTGGCTGGTCGAGCGGGTCCAGTTCTGGAAGCTGTCCTCCAGGAATCTCGACACCGGCACCACCAATCGCCGCTCGTCCCAGATCGCGACGACGACATAGGTCAGGCGAATCTCCTCGATCCGCCCCCATTCGCCGTCGATGATGACGACGTCGTCGATACGGATCGGTTCGGTGAACGCCATCTGGATGCCGGCGATGATGTTCTTGAGCGCCGGTTGCGCCGCCGCGCCGACCGCGAGCCCAACCAGCCCGGCCGATGCCATCAGCGTGACTCCAACCGCACGGACGCCGGGGATCGACAGCAGCATCAGGCAGATGGTGACGAAGCCGACCACGAACACCGCGATCCGCGTCAGGATCGCCCCGCGCGTCCGGCGACGACGCGCGCGCAGATTGTCGGCGACGCTGATATCGGCCGACAATTCGACCGCACGTCCACCCGCGCGGATCAGATTGACCGCGAGCCAGCCGACGAACAGCGGCACCACCAGCCCCGCGACCTGCGCCCAGACTGCACTGGCCCCTTCGTTCAGGTGAAGCGCGTCGCGCACCAGGGCCAGCGCGACCACGATCAGCAACCAGCGCGCGGGGCGCGCGGCATGATCGACGAATATATCGTCGATCGAATCGGGGGTGCGTGCGGCGATCCTTCGCGCGATCCGCATTCCGATCCAGTGCAGCCCAAGCGCCAACACCAGCGCGATCGCGATCGTCGCGCCGTCAATCACCGGGACCGGCAGGTCCCAGCGCGCAGGTTCGAACAGGGGCATGATCCGCCAACCTCCCAATGACGTCGCGGTTCCACTGCGGGAACCGTCCCTTGATTCATGATATCTTACATCGTATCTCGCGCTCTTCGCAGTTGCAGCGTGGGATTTTTCTCGAACCGTGCATCATCAGGGTCGTTCTTCCCGCCGGCTGACAGGCGCTTCGCCGATGGCGGCGCGTCGCCGGACGACGGATGGGCGGCGCGCGATGTCATGGATATCGACGGGGCTGCTCTCGCTGTTGCTGCTGTGCGTCGGCTGGCAGGGGTTCCTGACCGGTACGCACCATCATTTCGACAACGCGCCGGCGGTGACCGCGGCGCTGACCGGCCAGACGGTCGCCGCGCGCACCACGGATCCGCACGACCGGCTGCCACAGAACACGCCGGCGGACTGCCCCATCTGCCGCGAAATCGGCCATGCCGGTCTGGCGCTGGGTCCCCCACCGCTGAGCATCGTCGCCCCGCTGTCGGCGGTCTATCTGTTTCTGGTCTCGCGACAGGACATGTTCCTGCTCGCGCTTGCGCCGCATGGCTGGCTCAGCCGCGGCCCTCCCGCTCCGCTCGCTGACTGACGCGCGCTGATTGAGGGCGAGGGGCGAACACCGTCCCGACCCGTCGGCGTCGCGCTTTCGTTCGACCGACCAGCTTCCCGGAGCAATTCTACATGCGTACTTCCCTTTTCGTGAGCGTGGCATCCGCCGCGCTGCTTCTGCCTGTTGCCGCACAGGCGACCTCCGCCGATCCCGCCGCGCCCGCCGCCACGCCGGCCACCGAACCCTCCGCAGCCGAACCGCCGGCCGCCGGCCAGACTAAGGACGGCGACGCGATCGTCGTCACCGGCGTCCTTCCTACCAGCGAGCGCGACGTACTGGCCGGCACGTCGGTCGTCGCGGGCGAGGAACTGACCCGCGACCTGCGCCCCAGCATCGGCGAGACGCTGGCGAAACAGCCGGGCGTTTCGGCCACGTCCTTCGGCCCCAGCGCGTCGCGGCCGATCCTGCGCGGCTTTCAGGGTGAGCGGGTCCGCCTGCTGACCGACGGGATCGGATCGATCGATGTGTCCAACACCTCCGCCGACCATGCGGTGGTGATCGATCCGCTGCTCGCCGAGCGGGTCGAGGTGCTGCGCGGTCCGGCGGTGCTGCTCTATGGCTCGTCGGCGATCGGCGGCGTGGTCAATGTGATCGACAAGCGCATTCCGCGCAGCATCCCGAAGGACGGGGTCAGCTTCGACGGGATCGCCACCTATGGCTCGGCGGCGAACGAACGCTCACTCGCGGGGGCGGGCGACGCGGCGATCGGCGGCAATTTCGTCGTCCACGCCGATGCGTCCTATCTGAAGACCAGCGATCTGGGCATCGGCGGCTATGTGCTGTCGCCCACGGCACGCGCGGCCGCGCTGGCTGCCGCCGCCGGCCCGACGCTGCCGGACGATCCCGATTTCGCCGCGACCGCCGCGCTCAAGGACAAGCTGCCGAACAGCGCGGCAGAGACCTGGACCGCCGGCGTCGGCGCCGCCTATGTCGGCGACACCGCCAATTTCGGCGTGTCCTATTCGCATTATGACAGCCTGTACGGCATCCCGATCCGTTACGCGACCGCGTCGGGCGAGGAGCAGGAGGCGCCCCGGCTCGACGTGCTTCAGAACCGCTTCGATGTGCGCGGCGAGGTGCAGACCGGCGGCGGGTTCCTCGATCGCATCCGCCTGCGCGGCGCCTATGCCAATTATCGGCATTTCGAGCTGGAAGAGACCGGCGCGATCGGCACCGCCTTTTACAACAAGGGGTTTGAGGGCCGGCTCGAATTCGTCCAGGCCCGGCAGGGCGCATGGCTGGGCGCATCGGGGGTCCAGTATTTCCACCGCGACTTCAATGTCGTCGGCGACGAGGCGTTCCTGCCGGCCAACGCGACCGGCCAGTTGGGCCTGTTCACGCTCCAGCAGTTCGATCTGGGCGCGCTGAAGTTTGAGGGCGGGTTGCGGTACGAGCATACGCGACAAGAGGCGACGCCGGCCGCCGGCGACCTGCGCTTTGCGACCGCCACCCGCAACTTCGACGCGGTGTCGGGATCGGTCGGCGCGTCCTACGCGCTGGGCGACGGTGCGAAGCTGGGCTTCAACGTCTCCCGCACCGAGCGCGCGCCGTCCGCCGAAGAGCTGTTTTCCAACGGCGCACATGCCGGCACCCAGACCTATGAGCTGGGCGATACCGGGTTCGGGCTGGAGAAAAGCTGGGGTGTCGAGGCGACCCTGCACCTGCATCATGACGGGCTGAGCTTCGACGCATCGGCCTATTACAGCTGGTTCACCGGCTATATCTCCGACACGCAGGTGGCGCAGAGCGTCTGTCAGGCCGCCGCCGCACCGAGCGGCCGGACGGTCGATTTCCCCTGCTTCCAGTTCCAGCAGACCGGCGCGCGCTATTATGGCGTCGAGGGCGATCTGTCGGCACGGGTGGCAGAGGTCGGCGACTACACGATCAATGTCGATCTGCTGGGCGACTATGTACATGCGACGCTGGGCAATGGCGATCCGGTCGCCCGCATTCCCCCCGGGCGCCTGCTGGGCGGGATCGAGGCGCAGTCGGACACGCTGACCGGCCGGGTCGAGGTTGAGCGCGTGTTCATGCAGGATCGGATCGCGGCCTATGAAACCCCGACCAAGGGCTACACGATGGTGAACGCGTCCTTCTCGATCAAGCCGTTCGCCTCCAATCCCAAAGTGTCGCTGACGCTGAGCGCGAACAACCTGTTCGACGTCGATGCGCGGCGCCATTCCAGCTATCTCAAGGACTTCGCCCCGCTCGCCGGGCGGGATCTCCGCGCGACTCTGCGCTTCGGACTGTAATATGGTACCGCGATAGCGGGCAGTGGCGGCCCCCGATCCGGTGCGGATCGGGGGCCGCTTCGCGTTCGGGTGGAAAGCTCTCTCCGGCGCCCCAGCGCCCCAGCGCCCCAGCGCGATATTAGTTTGCGAATCACTTGCAATAGCAAAATTCACGGTCTAGCTGCGTCTCCACAATGAATAGTGGGGACACAGGGCCGATCATGACCAATTATCGCATATGCGTCGCACTCGCGATTATCGGCGTGCTGATGCCGTCCACCGCGATCGCCGCGGTCACGCCGCAACTTCCCCACGCGATGAGCGTCGGCGGCATGTTCGCGCAGGCGGATTGGGTCGTGAAGCTGGTGATGATCGGCCTGATCCTGGCTTCGGTCGCCACATGGACCGTCCTGATCGCCAAGCATCTGGAACTCGCGCGTGCGCGGCGGCGGGCGGCAACGCTCTACCGCCAACTCGCCGATGCGCCCGCGCTCGCCGACCTCCCCGATCCGGTTCGCGCCGACCCCCTCGTCCATGAGGTCCGGGCCGAGCTCGACCAGTCGGCCGGCGCACTGGACGATGCCGAAGGGTTCAAGGAACGCCTGATCTCCCGGCTCGACCGGCATGAGGCCGCACAGGCACGACGGATGACGAAGGGGATCACGATCCTCGCCACGATCGGTGCGACGGCCCCCTTTGTCGGCCTGTTCGGCACCGTGTGGGGCATCATGAACAGCTTCATCGGCATCGCCGAGAAACAGACCACCAATCTGGCGGTCGTCGCACCCGGCATCGCCGAAGCGTTGCTGGCCACCGCGCTGGGCCTGGTCGCGGCGATCCCGGCGGTCGTCATCTACAATCATTTCGCCCGGCAGATCGCGGCGCATCGCGCGCTGATCGCCGACAGCGCGGCGGCGCTGTTGCGGATCGTCTCCCGCGATCTGAGCCGCGGCACGATCGCGGGCGCGCGCTGACATGGCGCTCCGCCTCGCCGCGCAGGACGAAGACCTTGCCGTCGCGCATGAAATCAACGTTACGCCGTTCATCGACGTGATGCTGGTGCTGCTGATCATCTTCATGGTCGCCGCGCCGCTGGCGACGGTGGATGTGAAGGTGGATCTGCCCGTCTCCACCGCGCGTCCCGCGCCACGCCCGGACGTGCCGGTTTACCTGTCGATCCGCGCCGATGGCGGCCTGCTGGTCAACGAACGGGTGACGGCGCCCAACGATCTGGGCGCGGCGATCGCGCGGGCGGCGGGCGGTGACCGGGACCAGCGCGTGTTCCTGCGCGCCGACCGCAGCGTCCCCTATGACCGCATCATGCAGGCGATGAACCGCCTGCGCGCCGCAGGGTTCGTGCATGTCGCGCTGGTCGGCGCGGAATCGGGGACGGCGCAGTGAGCGATGCCCGCGCCGGATCCGGGCGATGGACCATCGCCGCCGCGATCGCGCTGGGCGGCCATGCCGTCGCGGCCGGCATGGTGCTGGCGAGCCGGAGTGCCATATCCCCGGCCCCGCCACCGGAGCCGGTCATGCTGATCGAGCTTCCCGCCGACGCCGCACCCACGTCCGCCCCCACGTCCGCCCCCGCGCCGGCGCCCGCCGCGCAACGCGAGGTCCGGCAGGAGCCGGCGTCGATCCGTCCCCCCGCGCCAGTGCCGGCACCGGTGCCGATCGACGTGCCGCAGCTTCGCGCGCCCGGCCCGGTCGAGGTGGCGGCGCTTCCCCTGCCCCAGCCGGCCTCCACCCGGGCCGAACCGGCGAGCCAGCCCGCACCCCAACCCGCGACAACGCGCCCGGCACCGCCCGAGGCGAGCGGCGCCGGCACCGGCACGACGGCCGGCGGCGACCCGCGCGCGCGGCGGCAGGAGGCCGATTATTTCGCGCTCGTCAGCGCCCATCTGAACCGAAAGAAACGCTATCCGATCGAGGCGAAAAAGGCGCGGCAGCAGGGGGTCGTGACCGTCCGCTTCACCGTCGCGCGTGATGGAACCGTCTCGAACGTCGCGATCAAGCGCAGCAGCGGTCACGCGCTGCTCGATACCGCCACGACCGACTTGCTCGCCCAGGTTTCCCCGCTCCCGCGCATGCCGGCATCGATGGCGCGCGATCGCGTCACCCTGTCGCTGCCGATCGAATATGCACTGAAAACCGATTGAAATAATGGAGGAAATTTTCCGATGACAACGAACAAGGCAATCCGGCGTCCGTTGAGCCTGCGCGATCGCGGCGCCGCTGCCGCGCTGGGCATGGCGGTCGTACTGGCGCCGCTGCCGGCATCGGCGAAGGACCAGGGGGCGCAGGACCAGGGCGGCGAGGTCGAACTCGACACGCTGAAGATCGAGGATCGTACCGCCGACGTGAATCCGAACGCCGAACCGGGCGCTCCCTATAAGGCGCGGACGTCCGGCGACGAGCGGTTGACCCGGCCGATCGCCGAACTGCCCCAGACCATGGCCGTGCTGACCAAGAAGCAGATCGACGATTCGGGCTATACCGATCTGGTCCGCATCCTCGACGCCCAGCCGGGCATCACCGTCGGCACCGGCGAAAACGGCAACGCCTTTGGTGACCGCTACATCATCCGTGGTCAGGAGGCGCGCAGCGACGTGTTCGTCGATGGATTGCGCGACCCCGGCATGACCACGCGCGAGAGCTTCGCCGTCGATCAGGTCGAAATCTCGAAGGGGCCGAACTCCACCTTTGCCGGTCGTGGTACGGCGGGCGGCGCGGTGAACCTCATCACCAAGCACGCGACCACCGACTATGATTTCACCACCGCCGATATCGGGATCGGCACCGACCGCTATATCCGCGCGACGCTCGACACCAATCTGGTCGTAAGCGACCAACTCGCCGTGCGCGCCAACCTGCTCTACGGCTATACCAACATCCCGGACCGCAAGCCGGCCGACCGCAAGCGCGAGGGGCTGGCGGTGTCGGCGACCTATGCCCCGGTCGATACGTTCGACCTGACGCTCGATTATTACGGCCTGCGCGCCTACGACAATGCCGATCTGGGCGATTATCTGAGCGGGGACGCGACGACCGGTGACCGCAAGCCGGTGCGCACGCCTGCCTATGCCCAGGCGCAGGACTTCCAGAAATCCGACGTCGATACCGTCACCGCGCGGCTCGACTGGCGGATTTCGGACCATGTGAAACTCACCAATCGCGCGCGCTACGGCACCTCGTTCAACGGCTATGTCGTGACCGGAGCGCGCGGCGCGACGACCGGCGCCGCCAATCCGGGCGGGGCCTACCCCACCATCACCTTCTCCACCCATCAGGGCTGGCAGGATGTCGATTATTTCGCGAACCAGGCCAATCTGCACATCGAAGGCGCCGCGCCGGGCGGCAGGAACGACCTGATTCTGGGCGTCGAATATACCGATCACCGGGTGCTGAACGGGGTCTACGCCATCGCCAATACCGGCGCGTTCAACTGCGTCACCGGCGCCGCCGCGGCGCTCAACAACTATTGCGGGATCGGCGGCGACGGTCGCCCGGTGGCCAACCTCAACACGCTGCTGGCGCGGCAGATCACACGCAGCCGGTGGGACCAGGACTGGCACATGAAGACGGTGTCGGCCTATCTGATGGACACGATCGACGTGACGCCCGACCTGACCCTGTTCGGGGGCGTGCGCTACGATCATTTCAGCTTTGACCTCGATCTTCAGGACAACAGCCTTGCGGTGACCCGCTATGCCTATGACGGCAGTTTCTGGAACGGCCATCTTGGCGTGACGTACAAATTGGGCGAGCGAGGCATGGTCTATGCCTCGGCTGCGACCTCTGCGGACGTCAATTGCGGCGAATCCGACGTCGGCACCAATGCCGGCTATGGCGGGTGCCTGATCCTCAACGGCACGCTGGGCGGCGGCAGGCCGGAACGGTCGGTCAACCTGGAACTCGGCACCAAACTGAACCTGTTCGACGAAAAGCTGCTGCTGACCGCCGCGCTCTTCCAGACCACCAAGCATGACGTGTTCGAGGCGTCGGGCGGCGGCTACACGCCGACCGGCACCGGCAACACCGGCAAGAACCGGGTGCGCGGGATCGAACTGGGCGTATCGGGCAACATCACCCGCTTCTGGTCGATGCAGGCCGGCCTGACGCTGATGGATGCGGAAATCCTCGAATCCGCGTCCAACCCGGCCAATGTTGGCAAGACGCTGTCGAACTTCGCCGATTTCCAGGCGTCGCTGCTCTCCCGCTTCCAGGCGACCGACCGGCTCGCGCTCGGCTTCGCGATCAAGCACAAGAGCAAGCGCTATGGCGGACAGCCGGACACCGCGCCCGGCTATATCACGCTGGCGGGCGGCGGCTTCGTATACAGCCAGCCGGTGCCGGCCTACACCGTCGGCGACGTGTTCGCGGAATATCGCGTCAGCCGGAATATCGACCTGCGCCTCAACGTGAACAACCTGACCGACGAGACCTATTATCTCGCCGGCTATCGCAGCGGCACCTTCCTGTACCGGGGCGACGCGCGACAGGTGGTCGCGACCGTCGGCTTCCGTTTCTGACCGGTTGAGGCCGCCATGCTGCTCATCATCGACAACGTGCTGGCCCCCGCCGACGTCGCGACGTTCCGCGACCGGCTGGCACGGGCGGCGTGGCGGGACGGGGCCGGCACCGCCGGCTCACGTTCGATCGCGGTCAAACAGAATCTCCAGCTTGGCCGCGACGATCCCGACGCGGTCGAGCTGGGCAACCGGATTCTCGCCGCGCTCGGCCGCAATCCGCGCTTCGTCTCCGCCTCGCTGGCGGAGCGGATCTGGCCGCCGGTGTTCAACTGCTACCGCGATGGCGGCCATTACGGCACCCACAGCGATGCCGCGCTGATGCGCCTGCCCGATGCCGGGCCGACGCTGCGCAGCGACCTGTCCGCCACGATCTTCCTGTCGGATCCAGCCGAATATGACGGCGGCGAGCTGCTGATCGAGGGGAATGCCGGCGCCACCGCGGTCAAGCTCGCGGCGGGTGGCATGGTCCTCTATCCCTCCGGCTCGTTGCATCAGGTAACTCCGGTGACGCGCGGTGAGCGCGTCTGCGCGATCAGCTGGATTCAGAGCGCGGTCGCCGACGCGCACGCGCGCGAAATGCTGTTCGACCTCGACCAGTCGATCCAGGCGCTGACCCCGGCGCGCCAGGCCGACGATCCGGACATCAACCGCCTCATCAACATCTACCACAATCTGCTGCGGCGCTGGGCAAAGCCGTGACCCGGCGGAAACGCGCTCTGGTCCTGACGCTGATCGCCCTGCCGGGACTGTGGATCGTGCTGCGCCTGGTGACGGGCGACGCGCTGGCGATGGATTTCTATCACCTCAGCGGCGAGATGGCGGTCCGGCTGATGATCGCCGCGCTGCTCCCCGGCCCGCTCGTCGCCTGGTTCGGGGCCGGCCCGCTGCTGCGCGGCTGGCTCGCGGTCCGCCGCAATCTGGGCGTGGGCGCCGCCTGCTACGCGCTGCTCCATCTGTCGCTCTACATCATCGAGATGCGGCAGGTCGCGGCGATGCTGGACGAATTGACCCTTCCCGCGATCTGGACCGGATGGATCGCGCTCGCGCTGCTCTGCATTCCGGCGGCGATCAGCTTCGACCGCGCGGCACGCACCCTCGGCCGGCGGTGGAAGGCGCTTCAGCGGCTGGTCTATCCCGCGTTCCTGATCGCGATCGCCCATTGGCTGCTGCTCGACTGGCACTGGGTGCCGGCGGCGCTTCACCTTGCCCCCGTCCTTGCGGCGTGGGTCCTGCGCGCCCGCGCGCAAGCCGGCCATCATCAAAGGAGAATGACGTGAACCCGATCGCCCGCGCCCTGCGCCTGCCCGCCCCCCTGCTGCTGCTGTCGCTGCTCACGGTTCAGCCCGCGCGTGCCGATGGCGACGTCACCTGTGGCGGCGGCCCGCAATCGGGCTGGCAGGACATCGCGAAGCTCAAGAAGGCCGTTTGGCTGGAACGCTGGGAGGTGCTGAAGGTCCAGGTCGAGGGCGATTGTTACGAAGTCTATGCCCGCACCGAACAGGGACAGGCGATCGAGGCGTTCTTTCACCCCGTCACGCTCAGGAAGCTGGTGGTGTTCCGGCGCGGGCGCGAAATCTATCGCGCAAAGGGCTTCACCGGCTGACCGGCGATCGACCGGTCGGGCCGGGCCGTTCAGAACAGACGGGTCAGCGCATAGAACAGCGCCCCGACCGCCGCCGATGCCGGGATGGTGATGACCCAGGCGACGACGACATTCTGGGCCACCCCCCATCGCACCGCGGATGCGCGCCGGGCGGTTCCCGCCCCGATCACACAGCCGGTGATGGTATGGGTGGTGGACACCGGGATGCCCAGCAGCGACGCCGCGAACACGATGACCGATCCGCCCGCAGACGCGCTGAACCCCTGATGCTGCGACAATTTGGTGATGCGGGTCCCCATCGTCTCGATGATCCGCCACCCGCCCGACAGCGTCCCCAGCGCGATCGCGATATAGCAGGCGATCGCCACCCAGTGCGGCACATGGAAATCGCCGGTCAGATAGCCGGTCGAATAGAGCAGGACGGTGATGACCCCCATCGTCTTCTGCGCATCGTTCAACCCGTGGCTGATCGAATAGGCGGCCGAGGAAAACAGGTGCAGCACGCGGAAACTGCGCTCCGCAGTCCGGTTCGGCGCGCGATGCAGCGCCCAGCTCGACACCAGCATGATGAGCATCGCCAGCAACATGCCGAGCAGCGGCGACAGGACGATCGCGATCAGCGTCTTGTTGAGGCCGCTCCACTGAATGCCGGTGAAGCCGGCATGTGCGACGCCGGCCCCGACGATGCCGCCGACCAGCGCATGGCTGGACGAGGACGGAATCCCCTTGAGCCAGGTGACGACATTCCAGAACATCGCCCCGACCAGCGCGCCGAACACCACCGCCGGGGTCACCAGATCCTTGTCGATCAGCCCCTTGCCGATCGTTTCCGCGACCTTGTGCAATTCGGGAAAACCGAGCGTCAGGAAATAGGCGGCAAAATTGAAGAAGGCGGCGAACGCCACCGCCTGCACCGGTCCCAGCAGCCGGGTCGCCACCACCGTCGCGATCGAATTGGCCGCGTCGTGGAGACCGTTCAGGAAATCGAACGCCAGCGCGACCAGGATCAGGCCGACCAGCAGGGGAAAAGCGAGTTCGTGCATGGCGCGGATCAGGCGTGATCGATGACGATGCCGTCAATCTCGTTCGCGACATCCTCCAGCGCGTCGGTGATCCGTTCCAGATGCTTGTAGAGTTCGCGCGCGACGATGAACTTCATCGGATTTTCGCCATGTTCCTTGAACGCGCGCTTGATCCCGGCATCGTGGATTTCGTCGGCATGCCCCTCCATGCGGACCAGCCGCTCGGTCAGCTCGTGCAGCCGCGATCCGTTGCGCGCGACATCGCGCAACAGCGGCATCGCCTCTGCCGTCAGCCGCGCGGCATCGACGATGATCGCGACCATGTCGCGCATCTCCGGCTCGAACTCGCGGACCTCGTACAGGCCGACGGCGGCGGCCGCCGCCTGCATCTCGTCCACCGCATCGTCCATCGCGCCGATCAGGCTGGTGATCGCGCTGCGGTCGAACGGGGTCAGGAACGTCTTGCGGACGGTCAGAAGCACCTCGCGAATGATTCCGTCGGCGTCATGCTCGCGCTCCATGATCTCGCGGATGTGATCCTCGGTCGCGCCGCTGCCCTGAAACAGGCGGGCCAGCGCGTCCGCCGCCGCGGTGATCGTGACCGCATGCGCTTCGAACATGTCAAAGAAATTGCCGGTTCTGGGAAGCAGGCGCTGAAACCACGCGAACATGTGATTGACCCTCGATTTTTCGGCGACCACGTTCAGGACGCCGGTGCGGCGCGCGGCCGCGTTGAATTCGGACGCGCCGAAGCTGCGGATCAGGTCGCGCAGGTCCTGCTCATCGACCGCCTCTGCGGCCTCGGCCAGCGTGAACCAGCGCCGCTCACGCTCGCGCTGTTCCCGCCACTTCGACAATTCGGCGGTGACCGCGAGCGGGAACACCTCGACATCCGCCATCAGCGAGGCGCCGTTGCTGCGCCGCTTGCGATAACGATAGGCACCGATCGGCGTCGGACACGCGGCGCCGACCACCCCCGCCTCTTCCTCCGCCTCTACGGCGGCGGCGACGTGCGGCGGGGTTCCGGGCGCGACATTCCCCTTCGGAATCACCCAGCGACCGGTGCCGCGCGATGTGACCAGCAGCACGCGCACCGGCGCGTCGATGGCGGTGCCTTCGCTGCGATAGGGCAAGGCGGCAATCTGGCGAATGAAACGATCCTCCGTTCGCGCAGGCCATGCCCGATCCGGACAATCGTGACAATCGCGCGGCGATCGCGATTGTGGATAGTCCGGCATGGCTTGCTGCGCCCGCCTCCCGCGCCTAAGACCCGGATCGAGATGCGGGGCGATCCCGTACCTCAAGATCGCGCCGGTGTCCGCAAGGACTTAAAGGGGAACGCGGTGAGGCTGCCCGGTCGGGCCGGTCGAATCCGGGGCTGTCCCTGCAACTGTGAGCGGTGAGCGAGATTCGCAGCGCGGCCCGATCGCCGCGCGGCCACTGGGGCAACCCGGGAAGGCGCGAACCGAGCGACGACCCGCAAGCCAGGAGACCTGCCGGCGTGGGTCGCTCAATGCGCGGGTCCAGGGCCATGGCCCGCGTGCGGAGAAGTCCGTCGAGCGACGACCGGGCGGCCGGGGCCGCCACGGTGACGGTTCGCGGGCATCGACGCCCGTCCGCGCCCGTCGCCGGTCGATCGCGTGCGCGAATCGACAGGCTCCGGCATCGTTGCGTGGCGCCGATGGACGAAGGCACGTGAACCCACGCCTTGCATTCCTGCTGGCCGGTGTGCTCGCCACGGGCATGATCGGCATGGCCGCCGCGACGCGCGCGGCGAACGGCCAGGCCGCGCCTGCCCGGTCCGTCGCGCGCGAGACGGCGCGCCCGATGCGGGTGATGTCGATCAATCAATGCACCGATCAGCTGGTGCTGATGCTGCTGCCGCCCGAACGGATCGCGTCGGTGACCTGGCTGTCGCGCGATCCGCGCCTGTCGCTGATGGCGGGCGCGGCACAGCGGGTCGGACGCAATCGCGGCGATATCGAGGATGTGGTACGTCAGCGCCCGGACCTGATCGTCGCCGACGCGTTCGGTTCGGCGGCGACCCGCGCCGCGCTGCGCCGCTTCGGCTATCCGATGATCGAGATCGCACAACCGCAGAGCATCGACGACATCCGCGCGGCGGTGCGCGTGCTCGCCGCGCGACTGGACGTGGCGGCGCGCGGCGAGGCGCTGATCGCCGCGATGGATCGCCAGCTGGCCGATCTTCACCGACGTCCGCCCCTGGGGCTGCGTGTCGCGTCCTGGAGCGGCGACGGCCTGTCACGCGGCGAAGGCGCGCTCTATCAGGCGGTGCTCGCCGCAGCGGGCGCGCGCGATGCCGCAAGCGAAGGCGTGATCGGAACCGATGTCGAAGCGCTGCTGGCGCTCGACCCGGACGTGCTGGTCGCGCCGGGGGCCGATGCCGGCGGGCAGAGCCTGCGCGACCGCGTGGCGCATCATCCGCTGGTCCGCGAACGCTGGGCCAGCCGCCGGGTCGGCATCAGCCCGCGCTATTATATCTGCGGCACCCCGCGCATCGCGGAGGCCGCCGCGATCCTGCGCGACGATCTGATCCGCATACGCCGATCGGGGGCCACCCGATGAGTTCGCGCTGGCTGATCCCCGTCCTCGCGCTGCTGACCCTCGCGCTCGCCTTGCTGTCGCTCGGGATCGGCACGCTCGATCTCGACATGATCGGCTGGCTTGGCGGCGGGGACGATCGCACCGCCCGGCTCACCGGGCTGGTGCTGACCGAAATCCGCCTGCCGCGCACGCTTCTCGGTCTGTTGACCGGGGCGATCCTGGGCCTTGCCGGCGCCGTGCTCCAGGGATTGTTGCGCAACCCGCTCGCCGAACCGGGGCTGCTCGGCATATCGGGGGGAGCGTCGCTCGGCGCGGTGGTGGCGATCTATTACGGGTTCGCCGCCGTCACCCCACTCGCCGCGCCGCTGGCGGGCCTGGCCGGCGCGATGGCGACCGGGCTGGCGACGTTGCTGCTCGCCCGGGGCGGCGGGACGCTCGCGCTGATCCTCGCGGGCGCGGCGATTTCGAGCCTTGCGGGCGCCGGGATCAGCCTTGCCCTCAACCTCGCCCCCAATCCCTATGCCGCCTATGAGATCATGACGTGGCTGATGGGGTCGCTCGCCAATCGGGGGTGGGACGAGATGCGCCTCGCCGCGCCGCTCATCCTGCTGGGCGGCGGCGCGCTGCTGACGACGGCGCGTGCGCTCGACGGACTGGCGCTGGGCGAGGTGCAGGCGGAGAGCCTTGGCATCGATGTCGCCCGCACCCGGCTGGTCGCGCTCGCCGGCACGGGTCTTGGCGTCGGCGCCGCCACCGCCGTGGTCGGCACGATCGGCTTCGTCGGCCTGATCGCGCCGCATCTCGTGCGCCCGTTCGTGGGGCATCGGCCAGGCGCGACGCTGGTGCCGGCGGCGCTGGCCGGTGCGGCGTTGCTGACCGCGGCGGACATCGCCACCCGGCTGATCCGGCTCGACACGCCGATCCACCTCGGGGTGTTCACCGCACTGGTCGGCGCGCCGTTCTTCCTGTGGCTGGTGCTGCATGTGCGGGTGCGCGGCGGATGAGCATGTTGCACCTTGAGGGCATTTCGGTCGTGCGCGGCGGGCGGGCGATCCTGCGCGACATCGACGCGCGCTTCCTGCCCGGCCGACTGACCGCCGTGATCGGCCCCAACGGCGCGGGCAAGAGCACGGTGTTGCGCGCCGCCGCCGGACTTTTGCGGCCCGATGCCGGCAAAGTGCGCATCGGCGATGTCGATCTCTCCGGCATCGGCCGGCGGGAACTGGCGCGGCGAAGGGCCTATCTGCCGCAGCGGGCGGGCATCGACTGGCCGATGCGGGTCGATCATGTCGTCGCCCTGGGCCTGCTGCCCCGCATTCCCGCGCTGGGGCCGCTCGCCGCCGGCGACTGCGCGGCGATCGACCGGGCGCTCGCCGCCTGCGCCGCCGAGGAGCTGCGCGACCGCGAGGCGACCAGCCTGTCGGGCGGCGAACTGGCCCGCGTCATGCTCGCGCGCGCGATCGTCGGCGATCCCGAACTGCTGATCGTCGATGAACCGACCGCCGATCTCGATCCCCGCCACGCCATCGACGCGGCCCGCCGCCTCCGCGCGCTGGCGCGTACCGGGCGCACCGTCGTGATGGCGATCCATGATCTCGACCTGGCGCTGCGTTTCGCGGACGACGTCCTTGCGATCCGCGATGGCCGTGTCGTCGCCGCCGGCGCGGTGGAGGAGGTAATGAGCGAGGCGCTTCTGGGCGCTCTGTTCGACGTGCGGGTGCGCGTTTCGCGCGATGCCGAAAGCGCGTCGATCCGGTTCCTGGACTGACGCAACGGGGCGGGGCCGATCGCACGCGGCCCGGGTCGTCGCAATTGCCCCGCCCGTTCCCGATCCCTCCACTTGCCGCCTAAGCGGGACCCGACCCCGGCCCGAGCGAAAAATTTTCGCGCCGTCGGGATTAAATCCTCCCCGGCCCCCGTTCCCCTTTCGAAGCGTCGCTGGATGCGGCGCCCCGTTTCAGGAGGATCGACCCATGAAAACCCGTTTCCTAACCGCAGTCGCCGTCGCAGCCGTCACGCTGGCAACCCCGGCATCTGCCCAGTTGCTGGGCGGTGGCGGCCTTGGTGGCCAGATCGGCGGTGGTCTGGGCGGCCAGGTCGGCGGAACACTCGGCGGGACGCTGGGCGGTCGCATCGACCAGCCGCTCGATGGCCCCGTCACCCGCACCACAAATCGCCTGCGCGACACCACCGAACGCACCACCAGCCGCGCGGAACGCCGAGCGCGTGCGACCGGGACGGCCACCGGCGCCACCGATGCCAGCGTGGATCGCCGCAGCGGCAAGGCAAGCGCGAGCGGCAGTGCCGCCGGCGGCATCGACGGTGCGGTCGATGGCGGAACCCGCGCACTTGGCCGCACGACCGGCCTGTCGGCGGGTGGCAGCGCGTCCGGCAGCGGTTCGGCCAGCGCCTCGGCGGATCTGGTCGGCACCGATGCGGTGCGCGGCGTGGCACGCAGCGCGCGTGATCGCACCGCCGGCGCGGTGCGCACGACCCGCGATACCGCCACCGGCACGGCCGGTCGCGCGATCGGCACCGCAGGAAGCGCAGCGGGGAGCGCGCGGGAGATGGCGAGCGGCGTTGCTGGCTCGGCCTCGGGCAGCGGCTCGGCCAGCGGGTCTGCCGGAAATGGCGCCGCGTCCGGTTCCGCGTCGGCCGGCGGCGGGCTGGCGCTGACCGGCGCGACCGTCCCCGCGATCAATCCCGGCATGGCGATCCAGGACGCGAAGGGCCGGCTGATCGGCCGGGTCCAGAGCGTCAACCGCAACGCGCGTGGCCGCATCGAATCGATCGGCGTCGCGCTGGGTGACAGGGTGGCGACGTTGCCGGCCAGCAACTTCAGCGCCAGCGGCGACGTTCTGGTCTCCGCGATGGGCAAGGGCGCGGTGAAGGATGCCGCCGACAGCACCGGCAGCGCATCGAGCCAGAGCGCGTCGAAGAGCGACGGTTCCGCCTCCGCAAAGCGCGGCCGCGAAACACGAAATCAGCCCGCCCCGCACGCCGACTGATCCACGCCCTCCCCCGATCGTCGGCGTCTCCGGACGGCCGGGCAGCCCCCCTGCCCGGCCGTCCTTCACTCCGTGCTGGACTTAACGCGTCCGTAACGGCACCTGCGGTAGCGCGATGACGATGCTCCCGCTCTCCGAACGACGCGTGCTGGTGACCGGATCGGCCGGGTTCATCGGCTTTCATACCGCCAATGCGCTGCTTCGCGGGGGCGCCCAGGTTCTGGGTATCGACAATTTCACCGCCTATTACGATGTCGGACTGAAGGAGCGCCGCAACGCCCTGCTCGAACAGCATCCCGGCTTCACGCTTGCGCGGATTTCGATCGAGGATGTCGCCGCGCTGGCAGAGGCATGGGGCGATTTCGCACCCGACACGGTGATCCACCTCGCCGCACAGGCAGGGGTCCGGTATTCGATCGACCACCCCGCCGAGTATATCGGCACGAATATCGCCGGGACCTTCAACCTGCTGGAACTGGCACGGCGCCATCCGCTGCGCCATTTCCTCGCCGCCTCGACCAGTTCGGTCTACGGGGCGAACACACAGTTGCCCTTTAGCGAGAGCCAACGCATCCAGACGCCGATAAGCCTCTATGCGGCGACGAAAGGCGCGACCGAACTGATCGGCCACAGCTACGCGCATCTGTTCGCGATCCCGACGACCTTTTTCCGCTTTTTCACCGTCTATGGACCCTGGGGGCGGCCCGATATGGCGCTGTTCAAATTCGCGCGCGCGATGCTGAACGGGCAGCCGATCGACGTCTATAATGGCGGCGAAATGGCCCGCGACTTCACCTTCATCGACGACCTGATCGCCGGGCTTGTCGCACTGATCGATGCCGTTCCCGGGCGCGAACCGGTCGCAGCGCTTGACAGCCTGTCGCCGGTCGCACCGTTTCGCGTGGTCAATCTGGGCGGCGGCCGATCGGTTCCGCTGATGGACTATATCGCCGCGCTGGAAACGGCATTGGGCGTCGTCGCGCGAAAGAATTTCCTGCCGATGCAGGCCGGCGACGTGCCGGCGACCGAAGCTTCGCCGGAACTGCTGCGCGCGCTGATCGGCAAGGTCCCGGAAACGCCGGTCGATATCGGGGTCCGGGCGTTCGTCGATTGGCTGCGCGACGATCCTGCCAACCTTGCGCCCGCCGGTGAGTCCGACATGCCGCGCGCGGTTATTTCTTCATCGCCTCGATCACCCGCTTGACCTCCTGACTGCGCCCGCGCGGCAGGATCAGGATGTCGTCCCCGTCGGCGACGACGATCAGATCGGAAACGCCGACCAGCGCCACCCGCTTTCCAGCCGACGCGCGGACCAGGCAGTCGGCGGTGTCGATCGCGACGACATCGCCGCGACAGGCGTTGCCATGTCCGTCGCAGTCACTGATCGCGTGCAATGCGTCCCAGCTTCCCAGATCGGACCAGCCCATGCTCACCGGGACGATCGCGACGCGTTCCGCCTTTTCCATCACGGCATAATCGATCGAATCCGATGGAGAACCGGCGAACGCCTGAGCGTCGGGCAGGATGCGCGCGCCGTCGTGCGTCGCGCGGCCCATCGCCTCTTGCGCAGCCGTCAGAATATCGGGGGCATAGCGCTCCAACGCGGTGAGATACGCATCGGCGCGGAACATAAAGATGCCCCCGTTCCACGCGTGATCCCCCCGCGCCAGCATCTCTTCCGCCGCCTCGCGCGGCGGCTTTTCGACGAAGCGCGTCACCGCATGAACCCCGGCGCCGATCGGATCGCCGATCTGGATATAGCCATAGCCGGTTTCCGGCGCGTCGGGCGTGATCCCGAAGGTGACGAGCCACCCCTGCTCCACCATCGGCATCGCCGCCCGGATCGCGTCGTGAAAGGCCGGGACATCGGCGATGACGTGATCGGAAGGCATCACCAGCAACGGAGCGTCGCCCCCACCGGCCGCCAGCGCGGCCAGCGCGATTGCCGGCGCCGTATTGCGGGCCATCGGTTCCAGGATCAGCGCCTGCGCCGTCGCGCCCACATCGCCGAGTTGCGCCTCGATGAGATCGGCATGCATCACATTGGCGACGATGACCGGCGCCGCGAACCCCGCATCGGCCGGGGTGCGCTGGGCGGTAAGCTGCAACATCGTCTCTTCGGCCGTCAGTGCCAGCATCTGCTTGGGCAATTCCGCACGCGACATCGGCCACAGCCGCGTTCCCGACCCGCCCGACAGGATCACGGGGACAATCGGCGTTCGGTCGGTCATGAGGCGAATCTTCCTTCATTCAGGCAGGAGCGATTGATCGGTGTCAGCCGAAGATGAAAAACATGCGACTGCGCTGACCAAGATCGGCGCCGAGCATCCTATGGCAGGGGAAATGCGTGCAGGCGAGTCGCGAGAACGATCGTGCCGGGCGTTCGATCCGCGAGCGTAGCGGCTCCTTAACGACAGTCTGCTAGGGGGTCGGCATGACGCGCGCTGCAAAAATCCTGGTGATCTTCGGCACCCGACCCGAAGCGATCAAGCTGTTTCCCGTTGTCCAGGCGCTGGCGGCGACCGACGGGCTTGCGGTGCGGACCTGCGTCACCGCGCAGCATCGCGGCCTGCTGGATCAGGTGCTGGACATTGCGGGGCTGCGGCCGGACATCGACCTTGACCTCATGGAGCCGGGGCAGACGCTCGACCGGCTGACCGCGCGGCTGCTGACGGGTCTGGGCGAAGTGATGGATGCCGAGCGGCCCGACCGCGTGATCGTGCAGGGCGATACCGCGACCGCGATGGTCGGCGCGCTGGCGGCCTATTACCGGCGCGTGCCGGTCAGCCATGTCGAGGCGGGGCTGCGCTCCGGCGACATCTGGCAACCCTGGCCCGAGGAAGTGAACCGCCGCATCGTCGCGCCGATCGCCGACCAGCATTTCGCGCCGACCCGGACCGCGGCGGACGCGCTGCGCCGGGAGAATATCGATCCGGCGACGATCCACGTCACCGGCAACACCGTGATCGACGCCTTGCTGGCGACGCGGGCGCGGATCGCGACGGACCCGACCCTCGCCGCAGGCCTTGACCCCGTGCTCGCCCGCCTGGCCGGCAAGCGCATCATCCTCGTCACCACGCATCGGCGCGAGAATTTCGGCGGCGGGATGGAGGCGATCGCCCGCGCGATCGGCCGAATCGCCGATCGTCCCGACAGCGCCATCCTCTTTCCGATGCACCCCAATCCCAATGTGGTTTCGGTGATGGACTCGGTGCTGGGCGAACGCCCCAATGTCGCGCGGATCGCGCCGCTCGACTATCCGACCTTCATCCGCGCACTCGACGCGTGTGAGGTCGTGCTGTCCGATTCGGGGGGCGTACAGGAGGAGGCGCCGGCGCTGGGCAAGCCGGTGCTGGTAATGCGCGAGACGACCGAACGGCCCGAAGGGGTCGCGGCCGGCACCGCGCGGCTCGTCGGCACCGACGCCGACCGCATCGTTTCCGAAATCTCAACCCTGTTGGACGACAAGGGCGCGTATCAGGCGATGGCGCGCGCGCACAATCCGTTCGGCGACGGCCATGCCTCGGCAAGGATAGCGAAGGTCGTCGCGCATGGATTCGGACTCTGAACTCACGGTCGCCGTTCTCGGCCTCGGATATATCGGCTTGCCCACCGCCGCAGTGATCGCGCGCACCGGCGCGATGGTGCTGGGCATCGACGTGCATGAAAGCGTGGTCCAGACGGTCAACGCAGGAAAGGTGCATATCGAGGAGGTCGATCTCGACGGCCTGGTGTCGGGCGTGATCGCGCGCGGGACGCTGCGCGCATCGACCCAGATCGAGCCGTCCGACGTCTTCCTGATCGCCGTGCCGACCCCGTTCGGCGACGATCACGCCCCCAATATCGGCTATGTGCTCCAGGCCGCGACCACCGTCGCCACGGTGCTGAAGGCGGGGGATACCGTCATCCTCGAATCGACCTCACCGGTCGGAACGACGGAAAAGGTCGCCGAACTGCTCAGCCAGCTGCGTCCCGATCTGAAGGTGCCGGGTCATTGCGCCGGCACCGCCGACATCGCCATCGCCTATTGCCCCGAACGGGTGCTGCCCGGCCGCATCCTCGTCGAACTGATCGACAATGACCGGGTGATCGGCGGCGTCACACCGCGCTGCGCGCGCAAGGCGCTGCAATTCTATCGCCGCTTCGTGCGCGGGGCATGCGTGACGACCAGCGCGCGCGCGGCGGAGATGACGAAGCTCACCGAAAACGCGTTTCGCGACGTCAACATCGCCTTTGCCAACGAACTCTCGATCGTCGCCGACGGCATGGGAATCGACGTGTGGGAGGTGATCCGCCTGGCCAACCGTCATCCGCGCGTCAACATCCTCTCGCCCGGCCCGGGCGTGGGTGGGCATTGCATCGCCGTCGATCCGTGGTTCCTCGTCGCCGCCGACCGGGAACATACGCCGCTGATCCGCACCGCGCGCGAGGTGAATGACGGCAAGGTGGGCTTCACCGTCGAACGCGCCGAGGCGCTGATCGCGCAATTGCCGAACGCACCGGTCGCGTGCCTGGGCCTCGCGTTCAAGGCGAACATCGACGATTTTCGCGAGAGTCCGGCGCTGCACGTCGCGGAGGCGATCGCCGCCCGCCACGGATCACGCGTGCGGATCGTCGAGCCCTATGCCGCCACCCTGCCCCCCTCGCTGGCGCAGAGCGGCGCGGTGCTCACCGATATCGATACCGCGCTCGAAACCTGTCCGATCATGATCGTGCTGGTCGATCACGACGTGTTCAAATCGGTCCCGCTCGAAGAGCGCGCCGAAAAGCTGGTGTACGATGCCCGCGGCATCTGGCCCGATCAGCCGCAGAGGCAAGGCCCCTCCCTGCTGCGGGCGGTCGGCGCGGCCTGACTTCACGCGCACGCCGCGCCGCGGGCAGGCGGTCGGGCGAACCGCCCCATGTCCTCAGTGCCTCGCCGTCTCTTTTCACGTCCTGGCTGCGGCCACGTGGCAGGATGCGGATATCATCGCCATCTGCCACGACGATCAGGTCCGAGACCCCATCACCATGTTCGGAGAATTGGGCGAACCGAGCATCAACGGATCGAAGGCGGCCGCGCCCCGCCCTGTTTCGAGAATCGGTGCCTCATTTGGTCTCGGTCCTGGATCGGTTCGATCTGCCGCGGTTTCACTTTCCCTTGCCGTCGGCGGTGCTTCCGCTAAGAGCGCGCTGGCGTTGACCGAAGGGGATTGAACTTGCGCATCGCGATGATCGGCACGGGCTATGTGGGTCTTGTGTCGGGGGCATGTTTTTCGGATTTCGGTCATGACGTGGTGTGCGTGGACAAGGACGCGCGCAAGATCGAATTGCTGCACCAGAATGTAATGCCGATCTACGAGCCGGGCCTGGCCGAGCTGGTCGCGTCGAATGTGAAGGCCGGACGCCTGTCCTTCACCACCGATCTGGCCGAGGGCGTGAAGGGCGCGGACGCGGTGTTCATCGCGGTCGGCACGCCCAGCCGTCGGGGCGACGGCCATGCCGACCTGTCCTACGTCTTTGCGGCGGCGGAAGAGATCGTCGCCGCAGTCGATGGGCCGGTGGTGATCGTCACCAAGTCCACCGTACCGGTCGGCACCGGCGACGATGTCGAGCGGATCGTCGCGCGCATCGCCCCGGACAAGGGGATCGCCGTCGTCTCAAACCCCGAATTCCTGCGTGAGGGCGCCGCGATCGAGGATTTCAAGCGTCCCGACCGCGTCGTCGTCGGCAGCGAGGACGAGCGCGCGAGCCAGGTGATGCGTGACATCTATCGTCCGCTTTCGCTCAATCAGGCGGCGCCCGTCATGTTTACCGGCCGCCGCACCGCGGAGCTGATCAAATATGCCGCCAACGCGTTCCTGGCGGTCAAGATCACCTTCATCAACGAGATCGCGGATTTGTGCGAACAGGTGGGCGCGGACGTGCAGGAGGTGTCGCGCGGCATCGGCCTGGACAATCGCATCGGGCGCAAGTTCCTGAACGCCGGCCCGGGCTATGGCGGATCGTGCTTCCCGAAGGACACGCTGGCGCTGCTCAAGACCGCCGACGACAATGAAACCCCGCTGCGCATCGTTGAAGCGACGGTTCAGGTCAACGACCAGCGCAAGCGCGCGATGGGGCGCAAGGTGATCAAGGCGATGGGCGGCGACGTCCGGGACAAGACCGTCGCGATCCTGGGTCTGACGTTCAAGCCGAACACCGACGACATGCGCGACGCACCGTCGATCGCGGTCATCCAGACGTTGCAGGACGCCGGCGCCATCGTGAAGGCTTACGATCCCGAAGGGACCGAACAGGCACGAAAGATGCTGACCAATGTCGAATTCACCGCCAGCCCCTATGACGCCGCCGATGGCGCCGATGCGCTGGTGATTGTTACCGAATGGGACGCGTTTCGCGCGCTGGACCTCTCTCGCATGAAGTCGCTGCTCAAGGCGCCACTCCTCGTCGATCTACGCAACATTTACCCCGCCGACGAAGCGAAGCGCGCCGGGCTAAAGCTCGTCGGCGTGGGTAAGGCCCAGTAAACGCTACGGCCGCTCGACCGCGACGGCCAGAGTCTCGACGCATCGACCGATCGCGTTGCCAAGGCACGGTCGCGCGGTCACGGTCATGACGGCCGGTCGGCGATCAACGCCTTCCAATGCGACGCGCAGAACCCGCCAGCGGTGTGGAATGTAATAGATCGGGCTGGCGAGCGGTCGCCGCCGTTTCGAGCGTGCGCAGAATTGCCGCTTAGCCTCAAAAAAAGGACGCTGTATAACCGGTCGGCGAGCGCTCGCCTTATCAGAGTCCGACTCCAAATCGTCGGGAATCCTGTGCCGAATTTGATCGCGCCGACGGCCGGGCTTGTTGCAACTAATCCCAAAAGCTTTTAACGCGCCGCTCATTCACTAACCGCATAGAATGTGAGTAGCCGACGAATGATCAAGTTTGGCGTGGTTGGCTGCGGCCGGATTTCCAAGCGGCACCTTGATCTGCTCGGCGGTGGCCAGATCGAGGGCGCTCGCCTGACCGCCATCTGCGACAATGATCCTGAGCGGCTCGAAGCCGCCCGCCAGCGTCACAACGTTGCGGCCTATGACAGCCTCGACAAAATGCTGGCTGATCCGGATGTTGACGTCGTTACCGTGCTGACACCCAGCGGGATGCATGCCGAGCATGCGATTGCGGCCGCACAGGCGGGCAAGCATGTCGTTGTCGAAAAGCCGATGGCGCTTCGGCTTGAGGACGCGGACGCGATGATTGCAGCTTGTGATCGCGCACGGGTCAAGCTGTTCGTGGTCAAGCAGAACCGGCTGAACGTACCGGTGGTCAAGGCGCGCGAGGCGCTCGATGCGGGCCGCTTTGGCAAACTCGTGCTCGGCACGGTTCGCGTGCGGTGGCGGCGCGACCAGAGCTATTATAATCAGGACAGCTGGCGCGGCACCTGGGCGCAGGACGGCGGCGTGCTGGCGAATCAGGCAAGCCACCACGTCGATCTTTTGGAATATTTCATGGGCGACGTCGTTTCCGTCCATGCGCGCGCGTCCCGCGCTCTCGTGGATATCGAGGCAGAGGACACGGCCATCGCGACGCTACAGTTCGCGAGCGGCGCGCTCGGCGTGATCGAAGCCACCAACGCCGCACGTCCCCGCGATCTTGAGGGGTCGCTGTCGATCCTCGGCGAAGGCGGTACCGTCGTCATCGGCGGGTTCGCGGTCAACAAGATGATCACCTGGGATTTCGTTGATCCGCAGGCCGGCGATGAAGACGTGCTCGACAAATTTTCGGTCAATCCGCCGAACGTCTATGGTTACGGGCATCAGGCCTATTATGAACACGTCGTCGATTGCCTTCAAAACGACACGGCGGCGCTGGTTGATGGGCTTGAAGGGCGGCGCAGCCTAGAACTGATCACCGCGCTCTACGAATCCATTGAGACCGGGCAGGATGTGCCGTTGCGGTTCAGGTCGCGTCACGCGCGGCTTGGCGGCTGAAATGACCGAAATCAGGCGGCACGTTGCCAGCGTGCGCGACATCGCCGCCGGAGCCGGCGTCACGATCGTGGAACCCGCGAACCTCTATGAATGCACGCTGGGCGACCGGGTCTTCGTCGGTCCGTTCTGCGAAATCCAAAAGGGAGTCGTCATTGGCGCCGGCTCGCGGGTGCAGAGTCATAGCTTCATTTGCGAATTGGTGACGATCGGCGCGGACTGTTTCGTCGGCCATGGCGTCATGTTCGTGAACGACCGCTTTGCGAGCGGCGGCCCTGCCCGGGGTGATACATCGAAATGGGAATCGACCAGAATCGGGGATCGGGTTTCGATCGGGTCCAATGCCACGATCATGCCGGTCTCGATCTGTGACGATGTCGTCATCGGCGCGGGTTCGGTCGTCACCAAACCGATTACACAGCCCGGAATTTATGCCGGCAATCCGGCGCGCCGGTTGCGCGATCATCGCTGAGTCCATCCTGCGGAGACCGTATGTCCATTCCCTTCGTCGATCTTCACGCCCAGTACCTGTCGCTCAAGGACGAAATCGACGCCGCCATCGCGCGCACCATCGCCAACAGCAGCTTTGTGCGCGGACCTGATGTGGAAGCGTTCGAAGCGGAATATTCAGAGCTGATGGAAGCCAGCCACACGGTTTCGTGCGCGAATGGCACCGATGCGCTCTATATCGCGATGAAGGCGCTGGGCATTAAGCCGGGCGATGAGGTCATCACGACCGCGCAGAGCTGGATTTCGACTTCCGAAACGGTCGGACAGCATGGGGCGACCCCGGTGTTCGTCGATATCGATCCGGCAACCTCGATCATCGATGTCGCGAAGATCGAAGAGAAGATCACCAGCCGTACCGTGGGCATCATTCCGGTGCATCTCTACGGTCAAATGGCCGACATGCCCGCGATCATGGCAATCGCAAAAAAGCACAGCCTGTGGGTGATCGAGGATTGCGCACAGGCGCATCTCGCGACGATCGACGGCCGCAAGGCGGGCCGGTTCGGCGATATCGCAACCTGGTCCTTTTATCCGGGCAAGAATCTGGGTGCGATGGGCGATGCAGGTGCGATCACCACGGATGACCCGGCGCTTGCACGCCACATGGCCTGCTTCGCCCGTCACGGCGGCCTGGTGAAGGGCGATCATGAGATGGAGGGCATCAATTCCCGTCTCGACGGTCTTCAGGCCGCGATCCTGCGCGTGAAGCTACCGCATCTGACCGACTGGACCGCGCGTCGCCGTGCCGTCGCCAAACGGTACGACCGGATCCTTGCCGATATCCCGGGGATCACGCTTCCGACCGAGGTTGAGGGGCGTGAACACGTCTATCACCTGTACGTGATCGAGGCGGAAAATCGCGATGTCCTGGCCGACGCGCTGAAAGCGCGCGGCGTGCCGACGGTCGTCAACTACAAGCGCTCGCTGCCGTTTCTGCCAGCCTATGCACATTTGGGTCATACCCCCGACGATTTTCCGGTCACCTACCGGATGCAGAACCGCATCCTGTCGATCCCGATTTTCGCCGAACTGACCGAAGCGCAGCAGGATCAGGTAGCGGACGCGCTACGCGAAGCCTGCGGGTAGCGCCATGATACGCAATATCGCCACCGTCATGAGAGGGACGGTGATAGGACAGGGGCTCGGCCTGCTTGTTCTACCGCTGCTCACGCGTCTCTATGACCCCGCGGCGTTCGGGCATTTTCAGCTTTATCAAAGCGCCACACTCGTGCTGGTGGTTTTTGTATCGCTTCGCTTCGAAGTCGCGTTGCTGCGCGCCGCCGATGGTCGCGAGCTACACGCAACACTTGCGTTATGTCTTCTTTCGACCTTGGCCACCGCAACGGTGCTGACGCTTGCCTGGACGACCATTTCATTCGGCTGGCCGACCATCTATGCTCAATTTCCGGTTTCGCCCTGGCTAGTTGGCTTGGGCGTCATCCTGATCGGAACCTTTCAGTTTCTCGGCTATCTCGTTACCCGTGAGCATCTCTATGCGGTGAGCGCGAACAGCAAAGTGGCTCTCGCCGGTTCCTACGCTCTACTCGGGTCGGCGCTGGGTGCGCTTCGCATCTCACTTGGCCTGATCGTGGCCGACGCATTGTCGCGTCTGGTTGCAAGCCTCTATCTGTTGCGGGCGCTGCGCGGCCAGGGTCTGCGCAACATGCGCACGCTCCGGATCGCTGATCTGCGGGCAGCCGCCTATAAATTCCGAGAATTTCCCCTGATCACGGTTTTTGGCGGGATCATCAACTCGATCGGGATCGTGCTCACCCCGATCATGATCTATGCGAAATTCAGCCCGGAAGTGTCGGGACAGTTCGCTCTGGTCGAGCGTGCGATATCGTTTCCCGTTGCCATGCTCGTAGGGGCGATTTCTCAGGTCTACATGGCAAACTTTGCCAACGCGGTTCGCAACGATCCATCACAGGTTCGTTCCCAATATCATTCACTGTTGCGGATGCTGGTGCTCGTCGGGATCATGCCGGCCATTATCGGGTTTGTTCTCGCTCCACCGCTCTTCGCGATTGTATTCGGAGCGAAATGGGAGCTCGCGGGTACACTCGCGAGGATCATGATTCCTGCCTATCTCGTCATCTTTATTTACGGCGGCGTGAACATGACCCTCATGCTGCTTGGTCGGCAGTTCATTCAGACTGCTTGGGAAATTTTCCGGCTCGGCTGCATGATCGCGCTTTGGGGTTTCATCGTCACTCCCGGCATGTCAGTAGAAGCCGTCGTGATAATGCACGCATGCGTGCTTGGCGGAGTGTCGCTCATTTTTCTCGCATTGGCAGAGTATGGCGTGCGCAAAGGACCGACAAGGGCGGCGCTCGAAAATGCCTGACCGGCCCGTCATCACGATCGTCGATTACGGCGTCGGCAACATCGCTTCGCTCGTGAACATGTTCGAACATATCGACGCCGACACCCGCCTTTGCGGCGATCCCGACGGGGTGGAGCGCGCACATCGGCTGATGCTGCCCGGCGTCGGCTCGTTCGCACATGCGATGCAGGTGCTGCGATCGAAGGGATTGGACACAGCAATTCAGACAGCCGTTCGGAACGGCGCTCAGGTTCTGGGCGTGTGCCTCGGCATGCAGTTGCTTGCCCGGCATAGCGAAGAGGGCGATGCCGAGGGACTTGGCCTGATTGCAGCGGACGTCCGTCGAATGATACCGTCCGACCCGGGAACGAAAATTCCCAATATGGGCTGGCGCGAAGTCGTTCCGACCAAGCCTTGCTGGCTGATCCGGCAAAGCACCCCGCCCGAGCGCTTCTACTTTGCGCATAGCTATCACATGGTCTGCGACGACCCCGCGGATGTCGCCGCCACAATCGAATATGATGGGCAGAAAACCGTCGCCATCGCCCGTGAATGCGTGTTCGGCGCCCAATTCCATCCCGAGAAGAGCCACCGTTTCGGGATGCGCCTGCTTGCCGATTTTGCAGGTCTCGGCGCATGATTCCGCCGCGCCTGATCCCCGTCCTGCTGATCGATCGCGACCGCCGCGTCGTGAAAACGGTGAACTTTGGCGAGCGGACATATATCGGCGACCCGTTCAACATCATTCGCCTGTTCAACGAGAAGCAGGTGGACGAGATATGCGTGCTCGACATCGATGCCACGCGAGATGGCCGCGTCCCGGATTTCGGCTTCGCCGCCGCGCTGGGCGCAGAGTGTTTCATGCCGTTGAGCTATGGCGGCGGCATCGCGACGATTGACCACGCCCGTCGACTGATCACGGACGGCATCGAAAAGCTCATCCTACGGTCGCATATCGACAATCAGTTGATCGGCGCGGTCGCCCATGAATTTGGTGCGCAGGCTGTTGTCGGGTGCCTCGACTACCGGATTGTGGGAAAACAGCGCCTGGTTGAGCCTCGGAATATTCCGCTCGAGATCGAAGCCGCCCGTCTCGCACGAGCCGGCGTGGGCGAACTTATCCTCCAGTCGATCGATCTCGACGGGACCCGGGCCGGTATGGATATCGAAGGCATCGCGGCAATCGCACCGTGCCTGTCGGTACCGGTCATCGCGCTGGGAGGCGCGGGCGAGGTACATCATCTGAAATCGGCTGTCATGGCCGGGGCCGATGCCGGCGCATCCGGGAGCGCCTTCGCGTTCATCGGTCGGCTCCGGGCCGTCCTGATCAGCTACCCGGACTATTCGGAACGGCTGGAGACCAACTCCGCATGATTCCGGTGACCAACGCCCCGATTTGTTCTGTTTGCGTCATGACCGAGGATGCCGAGGGAGTCGTCGTCGGGCCGGATGGTCAGTGCAATTGCTGCAAGGACGCGATGGCGCGCATGCCCAGCGAATGGTGGCCCGGCGCGGAGGGCGGTCGCCGGATGGCCGCACTTGTCGAGCGACTGAAAGCCGAGGGCAAGGGCAAGTCGTATGACGCGCTTGTCGGACTGAGCGGTGGCATCGACAGCGCCTATCTCGCTCATCATATGGCAAGTCGTCACGGCCTTCGGCTTCTGGCGGTCCATGTCGATGCGGGATGGAACAGCGAGCCTGCGGTCCACAACATCGAAAAGCTCGTGCGCGGGCTCGATATGGACCTGATCACCTATGTTGTCGAATGGGGGGAAGTGCGCGACGTTCAGCGCGCGTTTCTGCGCGCAGGGGTCCTCAATCAGGACTTCCCCCAAGACCATGCCTTTTTTGCCATCTTGTTGCGCATCGCACGGGAATATAATGTGCAGTCGTTTCTGACAGGCGTGAACTTCGCGTCAGAAAACCTGCATGTCCCGCACGACGGCCCCAGTTCCACCGATGGCAAGCATGTACGCGAAATTCACCGTCTATTCGGCGAGCGACCGTTAACGTCCTATCCGATCATGACGATGTTCGAATATCTTTGGACGACCAAGGTTCGCGGTCTTCCCAAGAGGTATCGGCCGCTTGACTATATCAACTATGACAAGGAAGCCGCCCGTCGCGAGCTTGAAACGGCCTATGGCTGGCGCGATTACGGTTCGAAACACAGCGAATCGCGCTTCACGAAATTCTACCAGGACATCTATCTCCCGCGAAAGCAGCGCTTCGACAAGCGGCGGCTTCACCTGTCTTCGCTGATCGTGTCAGGACAGATGACGCGCGACGCAGCGCTGGAAGTGCTCGAATCACCGCCGATCACGGAGCGCCAGGCGGAGCGCGACACACGGTTCGTCGCCAAAAAGCTGGGCTTAACGCCGGACGAACTGAAGTCGATGATGGACTCACCGCTGGTGCCGCACAGCGCCTATGGCAGCGATAAGGCGGTGACCGACCGCCTGATCGGTATCAGGCGTAAATTGCGGGAAGCGGTTCGGCGATGACCGGCTCGACCGTTCCGTTGGCGGAAACGCCTGCACAGGAATCGATCGCTCCCGTTCCGGCGCTGTATCGCCTGCTGGGCAATCTGGTCGTTGCGCTGACGCTCGTCGGCTACCCGCTCGTCGCCGCGACTTCGCAGATTTTGGGTTTTGCGACGAGCGAACTGAACATCGGCTATCGCTTCCTCGCCATCCTGCTCAGCGCGGTGCTGGCGGCCTGGTCCATTTTTCGCGGCCGCTACCGGCTGGATCCGCTGGTTGTCACGTTCCTCGCGATCTATACGCTGCGGATGTTGTTCGATCTGAACTATTCGATGCTGCCGGATATTGAGGACGATTTTACATTCTTCGTTGCCGTCGTTCTGATCCCGATACTGTCCATGGGCGGGGCAAGAGACTGGTTCGACGAAGAAACCTGTCTCCGCATCACATTGGTCGTGGGAAGCGTAGCGTCGTTGATGATCGGCTTCCTGCTCGTCACCGGCGCGGTGGGGGCAAATCCGGCCGCAGGTGAGGACACGCGCGCAACGCTGGAATTTCTCAATCCCATCTCGATCGGCTACCATGGGCTGTTCACCGCAATGGCAGCGGTGGTCTTGTTCGCACGCTATCGCCGGACCGCGCAGATAATACCGATCGCGGTAGCAATCAGTCTGGGAGGATATCTATTGGTTGCCTCCGGCTCTCGGGGACCCTTCGTGGCTTTGCTGATCGGGCTGATCATCACCGGTTCGGCGAACCGCCGAGCGAATGCGACCTACGTGTTCGCTGGATTGATCGCAGCGGGGGCGACCGCCTATTTTGGACTACCCGAAGGCGTCATCAACCGGTTTCGCGACATCGGTTCCGACCTCTCGGCGCTGGAACGGGTCTATGCCATCCAGTTGTCGATTGACGCCGCGCTCGAACACCCCCTGTTCGGCTACGCATATATCGAACCAGTGACCGGGCTTTATCCGCACAATCTGTTGATCGAGGCCGCACTCGCGCTCGGAATCGGCGGGTTTGCACTGATGCTGTGGATGCAGGTCGCCCTTATCTGGAACGCGTGGCGACATGCGCTTCGCAAAGAATGGGCGTTGCCGTTCCTTGGCGCAGCCATGTTTGCGAACGCCTGGATATCAGGATCGATATGGGGTTCCGCCCCCTTCTTCATGATTCTGTGGCTTTTGCGCGAAACACCGCTCGCGTCACAGGAGATGCCGAGACCAGCTCTCGAATTATCCAGGCGGTCTTGACGTTATGCGCCTCTTTCAAAATAGCGCTGTCTATCCGTCCTATCTACCGCGGCTGGCCCGACTGCGAGGAGAATGCGCGTCGTTCGCCGATGCAACTGAGATATTTCTGAACGACCGATTCGGCGCAGCCCATTTCCTCAAGCCCGTTTTAGACCGTAAGGCGGAGGCGTTCTTCGCCAACGGCGACGATGAGGCTTGCCAGCGGCTCTGGGCGAAAGAGCAGGGCATTTCGACGAAGGCGTCGTTAGAGGCGATACTGCTTGCCCAGATCGAACATCATAAGACTGAGGTGTTCTACAACATTGATCCGATGCGCTACGGCGACGACTTTCTCGCTCGTCTGCCTGGGTGCGTTCGCAGGACTATTGCTTGGCGCGCAGCACCGTCGGCGGGCGGTCGCTTTTTTGGACACGATCTGATAGTCAACAATTTTCCAGCCATTCTTGATGACCTTCGCCGACAGGGCGCACGCGCAGCTTACTTCTTTCCAGCGCACGATCCAGAGATGGACAACTACGCAGCTCGAGACGATCGGGAAATCGATATTGTGTTCGTTGGAACCTATTCACGCCACCATCGCAAACGCGCCGTCATGCTGGAAGCGCTCGCCGCACTGGGCTCTGAATTCAAGATCGCGATGCATCTTGACCGATCTCGACTGACCGCCTTGGCCGAGACACCGTTGGGCTGGCTCGGCCCGTTGCGTCCGCATCGGCGCGCGCCGGATATCCGGCGGGTTTCACGTCCCGCAGTCTTTGGGCGAGAATTGCTGGATGCCTTGAGTGGCGCAAAGATTGTCGTAAACGGAGCCATCGATATGTCGATGGAGGATCGTGGCAATATGCGGGTTTGGGAAGCATTGGGGTGTCGCGCCGCAATGATCAGCGACGCAGGACGATATCCCGATGGTTTGAAAGCGGGCGAGCAATTTGAGAGCTATCGCAACGCCGATGAGCTTATGACAAAAATCTCGGCGTTGCTTGTCGATGCTCCTCGCAGACAGCGGATCGCCGATGCAGGGTATCAGGCAATTTCAACCCTTTATTCTAAACAAAAGCAGTGGGAGGCGTTCATGCGCCTTGCGTCGTAGGCGGAAGGGCAGCCGTGTTTCGCAGACTAAACAAGGGGGCGGCACAGCGCGCGCTCGCACGATTGAGGGGCCGCGCCACAGCTCAAATCGGCGCCGGCGTAAGCCTGACCGCCAGCGCACGAATCTATAATATGGGCAGAAACGACGCCGATATCTCCATAGGTTCCGGGAGCATCGTTCGCGGGGAACTGCTGCGCTTTGCCCATGGAGGCAAAATCACGATCGGGACCCGGTGTTACATTGGCGAGGGTACCCGTATTTGGTCGGGTACCGGCATTTCCATCGGCGATCATGTGCTGATCGCTCACAACGTATCGATTTTCGACAATCTTACCCATCCGATCGATTGGCAGGCGCGACGGCGGCACTTTGAGGCAATCGCGACGACCGGTCACCCCAATGACATCGATTTAGGCGATCGGCCGGTAATGATCGGTGACGATGTATGGATCGGCGCACAGGCTTTGGTCCTGCGCGGAGTGAACATTGGCGCACGCGCGATTGTTGCCGCAGGCGCGGTCGTAACGCGCGACGTTCCCGCTGATACCGTTGTTGCGGGAAATCCCGCTGTTCCCGTCCGCCCGCTTACGCAAAACCCTGACGAAGGTTGAAGACATGCTCCGCCGATCATTGAATATTGCTAAGCAGCTCGCGATGAATGTTCGCGACCTTGATAAAGTTCTCGTCAATCAAGGTCGTCTTCTTTGCGCTACTTATAAAGATGCGGAATTCTCCTGTCTACAGGACGCCGAATTTCAAATTTTTTCGCAATGGGGCGAGGACGGAATCATTCAATACCTGACTCAAAATATCGAAATTGAACACAAGACATTCGTTGAATTTGGTGTCGAAACCTTCCGAGAAGCTAATTGCCGCTTCCTGATGCAGAAAGATTTCTGGAGCGGGATGGTAATCGATGGATCGACGAAACACATCGCAAAAATCAAGAATTCAAACTTTTTTTGGCGTCATGACCTCACAGCGATTGAGGCGTTCATTTCGCGTGAAAACATCGCCGAATTGATCGACCGCGCTCCATTAAAAGGTATCGGCATCCTCTCGGTCGATATTGACGGCGTAGATTATTTTGTGCTCGAAGCACTTGGCCACCTGAAACCAGCAATCATCATTGTTGAGTATAATGGTTTGTTTGGACCTACCGCGACCGTATCAGTGCCTTACAGTGCAGATTTCTGGAGAACCAAAGCACATCATTCCAACCTCTATTATGGCGCTAGTATCGCCGCGTTTGACTATCTTCTTGCGTCGCGCAGTTACAAGCTGGTCGGGGGCAACATGGCGGGTAATAATGCCTTTTTCGTGCGTGAGGATCTGCTAACCGATAAAATTCGGCCGGTGAGCGTCGCTGACGCGTTTCGCGAAACCTCTTTCGCAGAAGGAAGAAGGGCGGACGGAACGCTCGATTTCGTGCGCGGCCTAGACAGGCGTGCGGCAATCGCAGACCTGCCCCTGTACGATGTCAACAGCGGCGAGACACTGCGCGTGTCAGATCTCCCTACAGCGTGACACTTGCCTGGGTGACGGGAGCCGCCGGGTTTATCGGCAGGCATCTGGTGCGGCATCTTGCCGATGCCGGCGTGTGCGTCAGCGGCCTTGACCTGGTCGGTGCAGCGCCGGCCGGACTCGCCGATACGGTGCAGGGCTGGCAGACAGGGCCGCTGTCACCGGCGGCGCTGGCGGCACTTGCGGCCGAAACGGGCATTCCAGGCACGATATACCACCTCGCGGGCGGCTCGTCGGTCGGGGCATCGCTGGCCGATCCGCATGGTGACCTGACCGCGACGGTGGCGGCGTGCGGCGTCGTACTCGACTGGCTGCGTACCCATGCCCCCGAAACGCGACTGGTGGTCGTCTCTTCGGCAGCGGTCTACGGCAATCTCCACGCAGGTCCGATCGCCGACACCGCCGCGACCTCCCCCTTTTCGCCCTATGGCGCGCACAAGTTCGCGATGGAGACGGTGTGTCGCGGCTGGGCCGGCAGTTTCGGCATGCCAATCGCCGCAGCGCGCTTGTTCTCGGTTTATGGCCCGGGCCTGACCAAGCAACTGCTATGGGATCTGTCGGGCAAGCTCGCGGCGGACACGCCGACGGTCATGCTTGGCGGAACCGGCGAGGAACTGCGCGACTGGACCCATGTCGATGACGTCGTGCGCGCGCTCGCCGTCATCGCGCCGCTGGCGTCCCCGGACATGCCGGTGATAAATGCAGGATCTGGAACCCCCGTCAGCGTGCGCCGGATCGCCGCAACGCTTGCAGACGCCTTCGACCGGGACGAAAACTGCCTGCGCTTTTCGGGCGAGAGCCGCCCGGGCGACCCGTTCAGCCTGGTCGCGGCGCCCGGTCGATTACAGGCGACCGGGTTCGAGTGGCAGGTTGGCCTCGAAGACGGCATCGGCGGCTATGCTCGATGGTATCGGTCGCGGGGTGGGCGATGATCCGGTTCGCAATCCCGCCAATCGGCGGCAAGGGCTGGTTCGGCGGCTGGATGTACATGCGCAACATGGTGCGTGCGTTGGCGGAATTCGGCGACCCGGAGATCGAAACGCTGCTGTGCCTCGGACCGGACCGTGCCGACGATCCCTATGTTCGCGACTTGGCCGATCTGCCGCGAACGCGCATCGTGATCGACCCGGCCTTTGCCGAGGACCGGGTGAGAGGCGGCATTGGGCGTACATTGGCGACCGGTCGCAACGCGCCGATCCTTGACGCACTCGCGCGTGCGGGAGCCGACGTTCTGTTCGCGCCGGCCATCTATCTGGGATGGCGCAGCGAGATCCCCTCCATCGCCTGGTTTCCCGATTTCCAGCATCGCCGCCTGTCGCGCATGTTCAGCCGCGCGGCATGGTTGAAGCGCGAGCTGGGCTTTCGCGCCCAGGTCGCGGCCAGTGCTGCGATCGTGCTGAGCAGCGAGGATGCGGAGCGCGATTGCCTGACCTATTATCCGGCAGCGCGCGGTCGCACCCATGTTGCCCGTTTCGCGGTTCCGGTGGATAGTTGGCCCGATGCCGCAACCGCCTGGTCGCGACTGCGGACCGACGGGATCCCTGAGAACTTCGTGTTCCTTCCCAACCAGCTCTGGCAGCACAAGAACCACATGCTGGCAATCGAAGCCGCCGGCCTGTTGGCGAAACGCGGATCGGACCGGTTGATCCTTGTCACCGGCCATGGCGAAGATCCCCGCCGCCCCGGCTATCGCGCCGAACTGGAGGCGCGCATCGCCGCGCTGGGGGCCGGCGATCATATCCGGCTGCTCGGCAGCGTCGATCACGCGCTGGTCAAGGCGATGATGATCGGTGCCAACGCGCTGCTCAATCCCTCGCGGTTTGAGGGTTGGAGCACCACCGTCGAGGAGGCAAAGGCGGTCGGCACCCCGATGCTGTTGTCCGACTTGCCCGTCCACCGCGAACAGGCACCGGATGCATGTTTCTTTGGCACCGACGATGCAGCCGCGCTTGCCCGTGCGATCGAGGCGGCGGCACCGCGCAGCTTCGATATGGTCGCGGACGCCGTCGATCGCGCACGCTCCGGAACCCGCGAGCGGCAGGCGGCCTTCGCACAAATCCTCTCGGCCGTGATACGCGAGACGACGCGCGCCGGTCGAGCGCCAGTGGAGTGAACGGCAGCGGCCATGTTCAGCGCAACCTTCACCTCCGCCCGGACGATCGCGAGCGAAGCCGAATTGCGTGCGGCATTCGGCTCACCGTTGCTGTTCATGGCCAAAGATAGCCAGCTTGTCTGTGAAGGAACGGTCCACTTGGCCCACAGCGTGTCATTCGCCGGTGCCTGTTCGATCGGTGACGGGACCAGCATCGATACCGGTAGCGTTCTCACCAATGTGCGTCTGGGTCCGGGGAACCGCGTCCGGCCCTATTCGATCTTGACCGATCTCGATGCTGGCGCCCGCAATTTGCTGGGGCCATTCTGCTTCATCCGCGACGATTGCACGGTCGGCGACGACTGTATTCTGGGCGCCCATGTCGAGACGGCAAGAAGTCGCTTCGGATCGTCGGTAAAGATCTCGCATCGCGCGTTCGTGGGGGATGCCGATATCGGGTCGGGGACGATCATCGGTGCTGGCGTGGTGTTCTGCAATTGGGATGGCCAGGGCAGGCAAGCAAGCCGGATCGGGGAGCAGGCGGTGATCGGTTCCGGGACCCTGCTCGTGCCTCCGCTGACCGTGGGCGACCGGGCGGTGATCGCGGCCGGCTCCACGCTCACCCGGGACGTGGCGGTCGATGCCCGGGTCATTCAGAAGCGAGGTTGAATCGATGTCGCCCAGCCCGTTGCTGCTGACCCCTTCGCTCGCCATCTACGCGTCGGTCGTCGCGATTCTGACCTTTGCCGGCGCCGTTACCTATCGTCGTTTCTGGCTCACCACCCGCAAGGATGGTGCAACCCCCACTGGTTTCGGCGCCCTTCTGGCACCGGTGATGCTGGGTGCCGCGATCATTTCCGGGGCATCGACGGAACTGGTCGCTTCCCTCGTCGCGATCACGGCGGCTACCGCGATCTTCTGGATCGACGATATCGTAAATCTCAGCGCGCGGCTTCGCGTCATGGTCAGCTTTCTGACCGGTGCGGGAGTAGGCCTGGCCTATCTTGCGGGTCATTTCGAAAACGTCCCGCTGTTGATCGCGGCACTGGCCGCGGCCGGCATCGTCTGCGTCGTGCTCACCAACATGGTGAACTTCTGCGACGGCGCCGATCTCAACCTGGCGACATTCATCGTGCTCACCGCCGCGCTGATCCTGATGTTCGCCGCGCCGGATTCGGACTGGCCGCCCGTCGCGCTCGGCGCCCTCGCCTTCACCCTCCCCTTCGCGGTGATGAACAGCCGGCCACGCACCATCTACCTTGGCGACGCGGGCAGCTTCGCATTTGCCGGCCTGTTGACCGCGATGGCCGTTGCCTTCGTTCAGAACTTCGCAAATATCCCGCCAGAAGCGGCGATCCCGGCCGCGCTACCTACGCTGGACGTGGCCTATGTCTTCACAGTGCGGGTCGTCGAGAAGCATGATCTGCTGACGCGCAACTATCTCCATCTTTATCAGCGGTTGAACCGTCGCCATCGCGGTTTTGGCTATCTGCTCCCCCAACTCGTCAATGCCGCGATCTGCCTGGGGTGCGCACTGCTGCTTCAGCACTGGGGCGCCGGACGAATTGTTTCGGTGATCGTCGCGATGATCGCAGTCACCATTCCCTTTTACTTTCTGTGCCGCAAGTTCCTGCTCGCCGGTCCGCCCGAAGGCCCGTTGTACGAGACTAGCCGATGAGCCGCTGGGAAAAATTCTGCGTTGTCGGTATCGGCGGCCACGCGCGGACGAAGCTGATCCCCGCCATCGAAGCGAATGGACAGACGATTGTAGGCCTCGTGTCCCGCCAGCCCTCAACGGCGTTGCCGGATGCGCCGATTTTCGCAACGCTGGAGGCGGCCGTGCCAGTGCTGCCCGACGACACCGTCATCGTGATCGCCAGTCCGCCCCTGATACATTTCAGCCAGACGCGCACGGCGATCGAAGGGGGCTTCGACGTCATCGTCGAAAAGCCGGCCTTCGTGACGGCGAAAGAGGCGAAGCAGATCGCAGCGTTGTGTACGGCGCGCGGTACGGTGCTGGTCGAAGCATTCATGCAACGCCACAGCGCCCTTTATCGCCGACTGATCGACTATTGCATGGCGCACCGGGTTGCCGCGATCGACCTGGCCTTCGTCATCCCGGCAATGCCCACCGGCACCTTCCGGAGCGAAAGCGACCCGGGATCGTCGAGCCTGTACGACATCGGCTGCTATATTCTCGCGTTGCTGAGCGACCTTGGCCTGGATTTGCACGGTCTGGATATCACCCGCGTCCGCCACCCGGGGACCATGCACGAAGCCGTCGAGCTTGCCG
>NZ_JAHBZJ010000010.1 GCF_019635455.1 Sphingomonas sp.
TTGACGAAGCGCAGGCGCACCCGTTCGCCGGGGCGGAACAGCGCGGTCCAATTGTCCTTCGGGCCGTGCCCGTTGATAAGATAGGTATAGGTCGATCCCGTGACGTCGGAAATGTCGGTCGGGTCCATCCGCATCCCGCCCCAATCGAGCCGGTCCTTGAGCGGCAGGTCCTCGCCCCGCAGCAATCCCGCCAGCGTCTGCTTTTGGCGATTGAAATAGCCGGCTTGCTGCTTGAGCTTCTTGAAGATCGTGTGCGGATGAAGCGGGCTGTGGTCCGACAGCACCACGACATGCTCGCGATCGTAGCCGACCGGGTCTGCGTCCTTCGGGTCGATCACGATCGGACCGTAGTGACCCATCTGCTCCTGCAGGCCGGAGTGACTATGATACCAATAGGTGCCCGCCTGAACGACCGGGAACTCATAGGTAAAGGTCGAGCGCGGCTTGATTCCGGGGAAGGAGATGCCCGGCACACCGTCCATCTGAAATGGCAGGATCAGTCCGTGCCAGTGGATCGAGCTGTCCTCGTCCAGCGTGTTCTCAACATGGAGCCGGACCTTCTGCCCCTCGCGCAAGCGGATAAGCGGCCCGGGAACGGTGCCGTTGATCCCGATCGCATGACTCTCGCGGCCGTCGACCGTCATCATCTGGTGCGCGATGCGCAGGCGGATGTCCTCGCCGGACACCTCGGGCAAGGGCGCCGCGATACCGCTGGAGTTGGTCTGGGCCCAGGCGGGCAGCCAAGCGGCGAGCGCCATCCCGCCCCCCGCCATCATCGAACCGCGCAGCAGCTGGCGGCGATCGAACATCCTTGTCATCTTGCTCCTCTGCGCGAGACCTGCGCTTTCAACTGTTACGCGCCGCTCCGGAAAATCCCTCTTCCACCGAGCCGAGCTTTTTTCACAATGCGGTGCGACCCTGGTCTTTCGGGGCAATGAAAACGCAGCCCGACCGGCCAACGCCGCCTACCCATGATGCGGTCACCTAACCCGAACCCCAAACTGCCCACTCACTCAATGCCTGACGGCGAGGGATGGCGAGCCGCGCAACGTAAGAACCTTGGAGCGGCGGGCGCGAAGGCGACAGGGAAGTCGCCCGCGTCCGCAGGCTTTGGGGGAGTCATGCACGATCAGTCCGAGAACGCCGCACACATCCATATGGATGCGATGCGGACGCTGCTGGCAGTCGCCGTGGCCTTCGGACATATCTGGGCGCTGCTGATCCGCGACTACCAACCCACGGCAAACATCGCCGTGAACTTCCTTTATTTCGCGGCGGGGTTCGGACACTCGAGCGTCATCCTGTTTTTCGTGTTGAGCGGCTATTGGATCACGCGAAGCGTGGTCGCCCGAACCCGCACAGGCTGGAGTTGGCGAGCCTATCTGAGCGACCGTCTGGTACGGCTTCTGCTGGTCCTCGTTCCGGCACTGGCGCTGACCGGCGTGTTCGACGGTATCGCCATTTTGCTGCTCGACTCGCCCACGCATCGGGGAGCGACCGGGACCTATGTCGTTGCCCGCGATATCCGCAGCGACCTGACGCTTGAGGTGCTGGTCGGGAATCTCTTCTTCCTGCAGGAAGTCCTCGTGCGGCCCTTCGGTTCGAACGGTCCCTTGTGGAGCATCGCTTTCGAATTCTGGTATTATCTCTGGTTCCCGGCGCTTTGGCTGCTGGTGTCGGGTCGGCGCGTCTCGCTTGCACTCGTCACCCTCGCCATCGGCCTGCTCAATCCGGAATTGCCGATGGGTTTCGTCTCCTGGCTCTGCGGCGCGCTGCTGGTCTTTGCGGATCGCTATCTTTCCGAGCGGTCCTCACGCCAGTTGCCAGGCGGCTCGCGCGCGACCGGTGCCGCAGCGCTGCTGTTTCTGGCCACATTGCTCTGGGCGCGCAGCGGCGACTACAGGCTGGAGGATCCCGCACTGGCGGCGATGTTCGCGCTCTTCCTGCTCGCGATGCTGCAGCACCCACCTCGCATTCCCGGGCCGGTCAATGCGCTTGCGCGCTACGGCGCAAGCGCCAGCTTCTCGCTTTACGCGACCCACTTCCCCTTGATGGCCCTGTGCACGGCTCTCATCATCACCACCGACCGGATCGCGCCAAGCGTGGGGGCGATCCTGCTGGCGCTGGCGATCCTTGCGTTCAGCATCGGGTTCGGTTGGGTGTTCGCAAGTGGGACCGAGAAACACACCATGATTGCGCGCCGGCACATTCGCCGCTTGATGGGGATCGGCGGAAGACGCTAGGCCTCAAGCTCCTGGGAAAGCTTGATCCGCGCGCGCCGCAGGCGCGTCTCGACCGCCTTCTCGCTGATCCTGAGCGTCGCCGCGGTTTCCGCCTGCGACAGCCCTTCGATGGTCCGTAGCAGGATCACTTCGCGCAATGATGCGGGAAGCGACGCAATCGCCTTGGATGTCCGCGCCAGCGCATCGCGATCCGCAAGCTCGACGTCATGCCCCGGCCGATCCTCGGCCACCCGCTCGGCGATATTGTCGATCGGCAATGCGAAAGCGATCAGCTTGCGAACCGCGCGCCGGCGCGCCCAGTCGCGGCATTTATTCATCGCGATCGCGGTGAGCCAGGCGCGCATCGAGCGCGCCGGATCGTACCGGCGAAGCGCGCCGTGCGCCGCAATGAAAGTCTCCTGAACCAGATCCAGCGCCTCGTCCGGGTCGCCGATCGAGCCCGCGACGATCCGGTAGATGGCATCGCGGTGCCGCTTGAGCAGTTCCGCGAACGCCGCGCTGCGCCCGACGAGGCTCAGCGCGGCCAGTTCGCCGTCTGACAGGCTAGCAAGATCGAAGGTCACCGGCTTTCGGCGGTCAGCGCCTTAACCACCGCTTGGTCGAACTTGGCAGCCTGGTCGGGACGGAGGATCGCGCGCATCGCAAAGACGTGCGCTAGCGTCTCCTTTTGAAGTTCGCCCATCGCGACGTGAATTCGATCGACCGCTTCTCGAACCCTCGGCCCGGCCGAATGCTCGGCCTCGATCGCCGCAGCGAGACGGGCATTGTCTGCGCGAAGCGCCATTTCCAGCGCTTTCTTGCGCAGCCCGAACTGGCGTTCGAGCTGATCGAGTTGTGCCTGCTGGCCAGCGTCGAGATCGAGCCCGTTGTGAAGCAGCGCATGGAGCTCGGCGCCAGGCTGGGGCGCTGCGGGCAGAAAATAGCGGCCAACCGCTACGCCGCCGACCGATGCGACGAATGCGATCAGGGCAATCAGCAGGATATGCTTGAGTTTCATCAACCGCCCCCGAGCAGCGTCGAAGGCGCCAACTGCCAGCTGTCGTCGAACGTCGCGACCTGAGCACGCGCGGCCGGAGACCAGCCGCCCGCCACGCCCATGCTCACTGCCACCACCGCAGCGAGCGCGCCGCTGAGCGCAAAGCCGTCACGTCGTGGCTGCGGCAAGGAAATCTGTTCCAGGACGGCTACCGAAACGGCGGCCAGCCCCGGGTGCGGCGGACGTGCAGCAAGCCGTCCAAGCATATCGTCCAAATCGTCGCGCATATATTGCCTCTATCCCCACCTATCTTACGCGCGCCGCCCGCTTTGCCCTCAAGGCGATGCAGATTCTCGCACGGTCGCAGATCCTGTGCCCGATCTTTCCGCCGAGGGACAATTGTCCCTGCTGCGTACATCGGAATGAGGGCCTTGACCTTGACACGATGTCAAGCCCTACATCGTGCCGCATCGGAGGAACATGATGACGACTCATTCCCATGACGATGCACCGCGGGGCCATGGCTGCTGCGCCGGAACGGACCACGCACCGGCCGCCGTGAAGGATCCGGTCTGCGGGATGATGGTCGATCCCGCGACCACCCCGCACCACGCTCTTCACCAGGGCACTGCGTATCATTTCTGCAGCGCCGGTTGCCGCTCGAAATTTCTGGGCGATCCCGAACGCTACCTCACGCCCGGTGCCCAAGCACCCGAAGCGCCGGCGGGAACGATCTATACCTGCCCGATGCACCCGGAGATCCGCCAGGTCGGTCCCGGCTCCTGCCCGATCTGCGGAATGGCGCTGGAGCCCGAGACGATCACGCTCGACAGCGGCCCCAATCCCGAGCTGGCCGATATGAGCCGGCGGTTCTGGATCGGACTTATCCTCGCTATCCCGGTCTTCGTCCTCGAGATGGGCGGCCATCTCACCGGCCTGACCATGGCAATCGGCCAGCCGCTCTCGAACTGGATCCAGTTCGCGCTGGCGACGCCCGTCGTCCTCTGGGCCGGCTGGCCCTTCTTCGAACGCGGCTGGGCCTCGCTCAAATCGCGCAACCTCAACATGTTCACGCTGATCGCAATGGGGGTGGGCGTGGCGTTCGCCTACAGCGTGGTGGCGGTGGTCATGCCGGAGATCTTCCCTGCGGCGTTTCGCGGCCATGACGGCGCGGTCGCGGTCTATTTCGAGGCCGCCGCCGTCATCACCGTCCTCGTGCTGCTTGGCCAGGTGCTGGAACTCAGGGCCCGTGAAAGAACTTCGGGAGCGATCAAGGCGCTGCTCGATCTCGCGCCGAAGACCGCACGGCGACTAGGCCCGGACGGCAGCGACGAAGAGGTGACGCTCGACCTTATCCAGGTCGGCGACCTCCTACGGGTACGTCCCGGTGAAAAGGTTCCGGTCGATGGCGAACTGACCGAGGGTCATGTCGCGATCGACGAATCTCTCGTGACCGGGGAGTCGATGCCGGTCACCAAGGAGCCGGGCGCCGCGGTGATCGCCGGTTCGCTCAACAGGACCGGAACATTCGTCATGCGCGCCGACAAGGTGGGGGCCGACACACTGCTCGCCCGCATCGTCCAGATGGTTGCCGAGGCGCAGCGCAGCCGCGCGCCGATCCAGCGGATGGCGGACAAAGTCTCCGCCTGGTTCGTTCCCAGCGTGATCGCCGTCGCCTTGACCGCAGCGATTGTCTGGGCGCTGGTCGGTCCCGAGCCGCGCTTCGCCTATGCGCTGGTCGCGGCCGTGTCGGTCCTGATCATCGCTTGCCCCTGCGCGCTCGGTCTCGCTACCCCGATGTCGATCATGGTGGGTGTCGGCCAGGGTGCCCAGGCCGGCGTGTTGATCAAGAATGCCGAGGCGCTGGAGCGGTTCGAGAAAATCGACACGCTGATCGTGGACAAGACCGGCACGCTCACCGAGGGCCGCCCCGCGGTCACGCTCGTCCTTCCGGCGCCCGGCCAGAACGAGGCCGAGCTGCTCCGCCTCGCTGCGAGTGTCGAGCGCGCCAGCGAGCATCCGCTCGGCGAAGCGATCGTCCGCGCCGCCGACGAACGCGGCCTCCGTCTCGCCGAGGTTGCGGCGTTCGACGCGCCCATCGGACGCGGCGTCACCGGCACAGTCGAGGGCCGCAAGCTCCTCCTCGGCGGCCCCCGCCTGATGCGCGAGAACGGCATCGACCTCGCCACGCTTGCCGAGCCGGCCGAGGCGCTGCGCGGCGAAGGCGGCACCGCAATCTTCGTGGTGATCGACGGCGCGCTCGCCGGGCTGATCGGCGTCTCCGATCCGATCAAGGCCAGCACCCCCGAAGCGGTCCGCGCCTTGAAGGCCGAGGGTATCCGCGTCGTGATGATGACCGGCGACAACCGCACCACCGCGCTGGCCGTCGCCGCGCGTATCGGCATCGACGAGGTCGAAGCCGAAGTCCTGCCCGAGGACAAGGCCGCGGTCGTGAAGAAGCTGCGCGCCCAGGGCCGCGCGGTTGCGATGGCCGGCGACGGGGTGAACGACGCGCCCGCACTTGCCGCGGCCGAAGTCGGGGTGGCGATGGGTGCCGGTTCCGACGTCGCCATCGAGAGCGCGGGCGTGACGCTCCTTCAGGGCGATCTGAACGGTCTGGTCCGCGCACGCCGTCTGTCGCGCGCGGTGATGCGCAACATCCGCCAGAACCTTGTATTTGCCTTTGCCTATAATGTCGCCGGCGTGCCGATTGCGGCGGGACTGCTCTACCCGCTCACCGGCATGCTGCTCTCGCCGGCGATCGCGGCGCTGGCGATGGCGCTGTCCTCGGTCAGCGTGATCAGCAATGCGCTTCGCCTGCGGCTGGTGCATTTGTGATCCGGAGATTCGCATCATGAACATCGGCCAGGCTGCGCAGGCGAGCGGCGTGTCGCAGCGTATGATCCGTCACTACGAGAAGATCGGCCTGATCCCGGCGGCGCTTCGCCGGGACAGCGGCTATCGCGACTATGCAGATGCCGACGTCCATCGGCTTCGCTTCATCGCAAACGCTCGCGACCTCGGCTTTCCGATCGGCGAAATCGGAACGCTCCTGGACCTCTGGCACGACCGGGCGCGCTCGAGCGCCGAGGTCAAGGCGCTTGCGACGTCGCGCGCGGAGGAGCTGCGCCAAAAGGCCGAAGCGATCGAGGCGATGCGGCGCGCGTTGCTCGATCTTGCCGGTCGCTGCCATGGTGATATGCGGCCGGACTGTCCGATCCTTGATTCACTTTCCGGAGATGCGAACTGACGGTCGGCTACACGCCGCGCCGCGCGGTGTAGAGCGACAGGGACCCGGTCAATGTCCTGATTACGGCCTGCTCGGCCACCGCCAGAAACCCGACATCGGCGAGGATCTGCGGCAGCACGCCGTCGGCATTGGGTTGGGTGAGCTCGACGCCGTCAAGCCGCTGGATAATGCCGAACAGGCGGCGCATGAGCCACCCGCGCTGCTCGCCATAGTCGAGCAGGACCAGGCGGCCGCCAGGGCGAAGGGCCGCATGCATCGCAGCGGCGATCGAGCGCTTTGCCGAAAGCGGGCATTGGTGCAGAACCAGGCTCGACACCACGATGGTGGCAACCGCCTCGCCAAGCTCGTCGCCCATGGCGCGGCGCCATTCGACCGCGACTGCGGCGCGCTCGGCTTTGGCGCGAGCGATCGCCAGCACCTCCGGATCAGGATCGACACCGATGACCTGCGTCTGTGCGCATGCTTCCTTGACCATCACTGCCAGCGTCCCCGTCCCGCAGCCGACATCCATGACGATGTCATCGGGGCCTGGGGCAAGCTTCCTAAGGACCTGTCCGCGCCAATACCGCTCGCGCGTAAGCAACGCTATCGCAAGGTCGTAGAAGCGCGTGAGTCTGGCGTTGCCGAGCGCGGGAACAAAGGCATCGCCCGCTGGCGCCATCACATCGCTCCAGAAGGATCGAGTGTACCAAGCCAGCCGACAAGCAGGAGGATCGCAACCACGCATCCGGTCTCGACGGCAAGACTTTGGCGCAGCACGGAGAGCGCGCCCGCCTCGTCGTCTGCGGCCATTGCGACTTCGAAGCGCGGCACGAGGCGGAACCGGTTGGAAGCCGCCAGGCCAAGCATGACGATGAACAGTACGAGCTTGGCGAGCAGCAGCTGGCCATAGAGACTGCCGGGAAGCGCAGCGATACCCGGCCAGCCGACGATAACGATCAAGTTGAGCAGGCCCGTCGCGACGAGCAGGCCAACCACGATCGTGCCGGTCACGGAGAAACCGTCGAGGACGCGGTGCGTCAGCTGCAAATGTTCACGATCGATTGTGGCTTGCGGACGCAGCACCAGCAAGAGCATCGCCCCCAGCGCGCCTACCCAGACGCCGGCCGCCAGCAAATGAACGATATCGCCGCCCAGTTGCAGCCAGCCGAGCGGACCTTCACCGATCGCACCGTGCCCGCCCCAGGCGAGGCTCGCCAGGCCGACCCCGCCCGCGAGGGTGACGACGATGGCCGACGCCGTCGCCCATTTGTGCCGGCGCAGCGGCCAGGCCGACAGAAGTGCAACAATCAGCACGGCGATCCGTATCTGCAAGGCGGTGCCGTTGCTCGTATCGAACAACAGCACCCCCAGCGTCTCGCCATCGATGGCTGACAAACCGGTTCCGCCAAGCGTGGCTGCGAGGATCGCCGTACCGAGGACCGATAGCAAAATGCCGCCGCTCGCCGCCGATAAAACCAAAGCGGCAAGCGGCAGCACCGTGCCGGAGACACGCTCCGACCCCCTCAGCGCATAGAGGGCGAATGCGCTGAAGCCGAACAGGGCCATCAGGTCTAGATAGAGCAGGAAGCGGCCTGCGACGGCGAGACTTTCCACGCTTTAGCGAACCTTGAATTCGAAGCTGCCCTCGATCTTGTGCGTGTCGGCGGAAACGACCGTGTAGCTCACCTTGTAGGTCCCAGTGGTGAGCGGCCGGGCGAAGGTCACGACCAGGCTCTTGCCGTCGGCGCCTGCGGCGACGCGGCCCTGGATCGGCATCGGCGCATGGCTGGCCATGCCGGGCATGCCGGTCATCACCACCTGAGCGGTCGAGAGGCGCGCCACCAGGCGCTCCGAGAAGGACAGTTGGACAGTCGCGGTCGGCTTAACGGTCGCATTGGCCGCGGGGGTCGACGAGACCAGCTTGGGGTGAGCCGCTGCGGGCACGGCGACGATAATGGCTGTGGCGGCAAGCGCGGACATGAAAGAACGCATGGAAAGGGAATCTCCAATAGGCCGGCATCAGCGCCGACATTCGCATTACGCAGATTAGCAGGCCGTCCCTCATTTCGAAGACCATGAAGCCAGTCCGGTCGTCAAATAGCGTTTTGGCCCGATGGAAAGACGTACCGCGACCATGCGCCATGCGCGGAAAGTCCGATCGCCGTGGCGATTCAGTGAGCGACGCTGGGGATCGGCATGATGATCCGATTTCCGCCGAAGCGAGGCAGGATCGGCACAGTTCGAGGGAAGCCCGGCCCAGGCGCGTATTCAGCGTGAGAGCCCGCGCTGCGGTCGAACGGCGCTCATCGAGCGCTTGACACGCAAGTGACGATCATCCGGTCGATCCGCAGCGCTGGCCCGCAATACCAGGGAGAGGGTCATGGACAGGGAAGGGATGCGACACCATCTGCCGAGCGTTCCGTTTATCGGCGTGGCGGCAGCGTTGATTTTGCTTCTCGCGGCAGGTTTCGTCTATTTCGGCGCCTATAATATCGCTGCCGATTCTCCTCATACTACGCCGGTTTATGCACTTCTCGAAACCGTGCGCGACCGGTCGATCGCGCTTCGCGCTGGAAACGTCGCGCCACCTCCGGATCTTGCATCTCCGGCGCGCATCGCCTCTGGGGGAGGTCTCTACGGAGAGATGTGCGCATCGTGCCATCTGGGGCCGGGGGTTGAACCTTCCGAGCTTAGCGTGGGCCTGTATCCCCAGGCGCCCCAGCTCGCGCGGAACGTCCATCTCGGCCCCGCGCAGCAATTCTGGGTAATCAAGCATGGGGTCAAGCTGAGTGCGATGCCGTCCTGGGGAAAAACTCACTCGGACGCGCTGATCTGGGACATGGTCGCGTTCGTGCGGGCAATGCCGCGAATGTCGGCCGAGGAGTATCGACGCCTGACCTCAGGCGCGCCGGAGAAGCACGACGCGATGATGGAGATGAACCATAAGCCCTAGGCGCTTCTGCCGCCCCGCCAGACCCGGTCGGCCAACCGGCCTCAAATGGAAGAACTCTGCAACGGCCGGCCGTGTCCGCCGACCGCCATGTCGCGCGGGATCGCCTTGCCCGGCCTCCTTCGCATTTCCGGGGACCCGGCCTCGGGATCGGCGGCCCATTGCCGCAAGCGATAGCAAGCTACCGAAAGAAGCGTTGCGGCTATCGCCTCCGGGACCAAATCGCCTTGTCTTAGATGAAACGTGCGCGCGCGAGCGTCATCGGCACTCACCTTGGTTTTCGTTCGTCCCCCCTTTCTTCGGCTCCGGGAGAGTATCGCGTTGACCCTGGTTGAAAACGAGCTCCTGCTAACCGCGAAGCCTGCACGGGTCTGGCAGACGCTGCTCGATTTCGAGCGCTACTCCCTCTGGCATCCCTATATCCGGCTAACAGGCGAACCGAAGCTTGGCGGCACGCTCGGATTTCACCATGGCAGCCCTCTGCGGCGGGGACGCCAGGTCAGGAACCGGGCCGTGATCAGCCGCCTCGAGGTGAACACTGCTTTCGAATGGCAAACCGGCGTGGCCCGCCTGTTCATCGTGGCTGAGGGCTTTGAGCTCAAAAGTCACCCGTCGGGCACGAGACTTCGCCACTGGCTGGCCTATCAAGGGCCGATAGCCCGGCTGCTCGGACAAGCTCCGGTCGACCATAGCAGCAATCGACTAAGTCTCACCGATGTGGCGCTGCGTGATTATCTGGCGAAGAAGCGGCGAGCCTGAGAGCGGGCTTCCGCGTTCAAGCGCTCGGACCGAACAGAGTGGGCCTGCTGGCATGGCGCATAGTCATGGAAGCTTGTGCGAGATTGCCTTGATCGCCTTCAAGCCGGAGCCAAAGCGGGCGATTGCCTCACGGTGCTTTTCAAGCTCTGCATAGGGCAGATAGGCAAAATCCAGATCGGCGACGCGGCTGAAAGCCGGCCGCCTGAGTTGGGCTCGCACATCGGCTTCGCGCGCGTCAGGGGCGACCAGGAAGAGCCCAGCGGTCGCCTGCAGATCTCCGCCCGACAGCGCCAGATCGAGCATGCGAACGATCCCCGAGTAGATCGATGTCGAATGCTCGACTTCGAACGCAGCCGCGACATGCTGGGTCTGGTCCAGCCACAGCACGTCGATCAACCTGATCGAGTCCGCGCCAGGGCTGACCGCGATCGCATCGGGCAGATGCTGCAGGCAGCCCTGCCCGAGCGGAACCCCAGCGTGGAGCCGTCCCCTATCATTGGCGGCAATCCAAACGTCATAGCCGAGCGCCAGCCCCAGGTCGCGCAGCCAAGCCTGGATCTCTGCATGCGTGCGGTCGCTTTCGCTTTGTTGCGACGCTACCTTGTCGAGCTTGCGGGCCTCGGCGCGCGCCTCTTCGAGCCGGGCCAGCCAGTCCTTGCCGCCCGCCAGGTCGAGCGGTGGCGCGGGATAGCGGCCCGAGCCGATGTCGAACAACAGCCCACCGATCGCGCCCAGGTCGTTCGACAACAGGTCGCGATACCGGTCGTTGAGGTCAAGGATGCCGGCGCGCATCGCCAGGAAATGGTCCCACGATCCGAGCTTCACCTTGGCGCCGGTCAGCGCGTTGTAGCCGTTGACGATCGCGGTGTTGAACGGCGGCACCAGAGTCGGATGCAGGAAATAGAGCAGGTTCGCGACCGCCGGCCCCAGGCCCTTGATCTTGAGCGCGTCGATCGCGCGGATGTGCGCGATGATTTCCTCCGCCGTGTCGCAGCACGAGCAATTGTCGAGCAGCTGACCGAACGCGCGCTGGTTGTCGGGATTCTCGTAGATGTCGGGTATGCGCAGCTTGGGCTTCCACAGGAACGCATGGTCCGCGCCTTTGAAGATCTGCCGCTGTTCGGCAACCGAATGGACGACGGTCTCAAGCGACGACCCACGATAGGCCACCCCGAAGGTTCCGGCCCTGATCTCCGTCACCACCTGACCCAAGCCCCTGCGGATCGACCGGAAGTTCTTGAGCCGCTCGTCCCAGAGGAACCAGCTGCGATAAGTGGCACCCGGGTCGTCCCGCCAGCGGCGGATAAGCTCGCGGGCCAGATCGACGCCAGTATCCGCTACGCCTACGTCCATCGATGCCATCCCCTATAGTATTGGACTATTTTGCCCATACGGTAGCGTGGCCCAGCCCATCGCGCAGCAGACAATATCCGTCGCCAACCGCGCGGGCGGCTTCGAAAACGCCTTGGACCGCAAGGGCTGCCGCCTGGCCGTGCGTATCTCCCGTTGAGCGATCGTCGTCCGGGCGACGCCAGCGGGGGGCAGGCATGCGGGACGTCGACGCGCTCGGATCGAAACATCTTCACACCCGATGGCGCGCGGGCGCGCGCAAACCGCTTTGATGGCGACGGTCCCGATCGATGATAGCAATACCGCCACCGGCCCGGCCCGGAACTATGTCCTCGCGCACAATGCGATAAGGGGGTTCGCCGCGCTTGGGGTCTTTGTCTACCATCTCCAGCTTGAGCGAGGCTATCTTGTGCCGCTGGGACTGTTCGAACCCGCCGTTCGCCGCGGCTATGTCTGGGTCGATCTGTTCTTCATCCTGAGCGGCTTCGTTGTCAGCCTCAGCTATCAGGAACGGCTGGCACGGCTGCACTGGCGCCCGTTCGCACGCTTCATGATCGCACGCATCGGACGGATTTTTCCCGTTCACCTGCTCGCGCTTCTCTACCTGGCCGCGTTGGTCATCGGCATCGAGGGCAGCTATTGGCTGCTCGGCTGGCCGTCCCACTGGCACCCATTGTCCTGGTCCCAGATCGGCGATCTCACATTGCAAGCGGCACTGTTACAAGTCTGGAGCCGGGAGGCGACGCTCAGCTGGAACATCCCCGCCTGGTCGATCAGCGCGGAGATGCACATCTACCTGCTGTTCCCGCTGCTCGCGGCGCTTCTCGCACACAAGCGACAAGCCGCAATCCTGTTGCTCGGCGCGGTTGCCGTCGCGGTCTATGGCTTCATCCTGCTGCGCTACCCCGATCTCGACATTCTCTCGGCCTTTGCGCTGCTTCGCTGCCTCGCCGGCTTCTCGCTCGGCATGGTGCTCCAGAACCTGAAAGGCGCAGTCCGGCTGGGCGCCCGTTGGGTGACCCTGGCCCAGCTCATCGCGATCGGCGCGATCGCTGCGATACTCCTGTCCGCGCTACACGACGTCCTGCTCGTGCCCGCATTCGCGCTTCTGGTGGCCTCAACCGCATCGGATCGAGGGCTCGTCGCGCGCGCCGCCCATGGCAGCGCGCTGCAATGGCTCGGTGACATTTCCTATTCGGTCTATCTGCTCAACTTCCCAGTACTCACCACCGCGGGCTTGTTCTGGCCGCGCATCGCTACGTTGATCCCGCCCGGCTTGGAGATTGGCGGGCGCTGGTTGTGGATGACCCTGCTGGTGCTCGTGCTCGTCGGCTGCGCGACGCTCACCTTCCGCCTCGTCGAATGGCCGCTGCGCGACCGGCTCCGCGGCGTTGCCGCGGCACTGGAGTGATTTACCCCAAGGAGAAGATGATGAAACGCTACGCCATCCTGCTTTTGCTCCTGCCGCTCGCGGCAGGGACCGCCCCCCTCTTGGCCCAGTCGGCGACGCCGGCAACGGAGGAGAAAGCAGTCGAAGACGTGCTCGGCCGGTACAAGGGTGCGGTCGAGAGGCTCGATGCAACAGGAACCGAAGCGCTGTTCGCGCCCGATTCGCAGATCTTCGAAAGCGGCGGCGCAGAGGGCAGCTACGCCAACTACCTGCGACATCATCTCGGCCCGGAGCTCGCAGAATTCAGGGCATTTCGCTTCGCCGATTACAAGGTGTCGGTTCGGTTCGAAGGGCCGGTTGCGATCGCGACCGAGACCTATCGCTACGTCATCACGCCTCGAGAAGGAGATCCGATCGAGCGGCAGGGCGTCGCGACAAGCGTGCTCGTCAAGCGCGATGGCCGCTGGCAAATCCTTACGCTGCACAGCTCCTCGCGCAGACCAAAGGCGTCCTGACGCGCTCGGCGGGCAATTGAGTTTTCCGATCGATCAGGAACTCGCGCATCGCCTAAGGCATGCGCGAGCCGATCGCGTGGTTCGAGGTTGTCAGCAATCGGCTAGGCTGCGAGCGACTCCGTTCGCTCGGCATGCACCCCTTGCCACGCCTCAAGCGCCTGGGCCGAGTAGACCACGCGACGACCGATCTTGCGGAACGCCGGGCCAGTGCCTTGCCAGCGGTACGTCTGCATCGTTCCGACCGTAAATCCCAGCTTTGCAGCCGCCGCGCGCGTGTCCAGCCACTGCGTTCGAATGACCGCACCCAGCACGGGGTCGGAGACCGGTGCGCCGCGATCCGGCGATTGCTCCCAGAAAGCAGCGAACGGGTCTGCATCTGCGGAGTCATTGGCAGCGAGGACTTCCACGGCCTCGCCAAGGCATCGCGCAATTTCCTCGGATATCCGCTCCGCAGCGCTTTTGAGCGGGTGATCGGAGAGATGCGTGTATCGCTCGGTCGTCTTGGCGCTGCGGTGCCCGAGCAGTGCGCCGATGATCAACATGCTGTCGCCGGTGGCGGCGCCGATCGAAGCGAAGCTGTGCCGCAGATCGTGAATCCGCACATCGTCCAGGCCTGCCGTCTTGCGAATACGAACCCAGACTGCCTGCAGGTCCGTCACATGTGTGCCGTCCTTCTTGCCTGGCAGCAGATAGGAGTTTCCTTCGACCGTAGGGACCATGGCGATAATCCGCATCGCCGGGGCACCCAGATGGACGACTTTGGCACCCGTCTTCGAATCAGGCAGGCGGAGGCATCGATGATAGCGGTCGATGTGGTTGTGCTTGAGTTTCAAAATCTCGTTCTTGCGGCACCCGGTCAGGATCAGCAGGCGCAACGCTGCGATTGCGAATTGGCTTTCTACTCCCAGGGACGCCGCCGCAGCCAGGGCCTCACCCAGCCGCGCCAGCTCGGCGGGTGAGAGGAACCGCTCCATCTTCCTGCCGGGGAATTTCCGCACGCCAATTGCGGGGTTGTCCGCGCGCAGCTTGCGCTCGACGGCGACCCCGAGCATCGCGCTGATCGTGGTCACACATTGATTGGCGGCGCCCTTGCCCGCCGCGCACCCGCGACGTACGATGTCCTTCTTGACGGTTCGGGCGGTCTTTCCGCCCGCGATGTCGCACAGCATCTGCTCGACGTCGCTGCGCTCGATCTTGGATACCCGCTTCTTGCCGAGCAGCGGGAGGATATGGTTCTCGATGTTGTTGCGAGCCTGCCGGACCGAGCTATCTTTCGCGGTGAACAAGGTCTCGTTCAGATAGATCTCGCTCAAATCTTCAAGCGTGAGTTCTTTGCGTTCTGCAATCTTTTCTTGCTGCGGATCGATTCCATCTACGATCTTGCCTAAGAGGCTCAGCGCTTCGGTGCGCGCTGATTCAGGTGTCCAAGGAGAGCCATGAGGTCCGATCTTGAACCGGCGCTGCCGGCCTTCGATGCGGTACTGGAGAACATAGACAAGCTTACCGGCAGGGGAAATTCTCAGCCCGAAACCAATGACATCACTATCCCACAGGAAGCGGTCGGTTCCGTCAGCTGAAAGGCCATCGACGATCCGCTTCGTGATTCGAACGCGCTCGGTGGACATGCTATATACTCCAACCCGACCTCAGCCTTCCGATGGCATCAAGAGGGCCCCGGAGCTGATCGAGCTAAGAGACGAATATGGCGGGTCAGGAAGTCAATAAGCGTTGTCTTCGATGAGTCAAGAAAAAATGGCCAAAATCGTAGGTTTGGATAGATTAGCGCAAGTAAAAAGGCGTCTTGGTAAGGCTGAGGTCGTGAGTTCAATCCTCACCGGCAGCACCATTTTCCCCGTTTCAGATCAATAACATAGCGAAGAATGCGACCCCGCCCCGCCGGGGCGCCCGCTTCCGGGTAGGTCATGGGTAGGCATCGGCAATTGGATTGCCCGAGGCGCGGCGTCGCCCCACAATCGAAGCCATGAACGAACACTTCGACGCAATCGCTGAGCGTCCTTCCTTCCCGAATCCTGTCGATCCGGAGGACCTCATCAAGGTGCGGAGTCATGACGTCCACTAAGGACTAGCAGGCCGCGCCGCGCCACGCGGCCTTTGCTGGGAGGCAAACGCGACATTTAGCTTATCACGTCATATATGATTGATTATTGACATTTGTGCTTTATATATGATGCATTATGTCCTCTCCTAAATCACGATCCTTATTGCGCCAGCTTGGCAATGACCTGCGTTCGGCAAGGCTTCGGCGGCGCATGTCGGTGGCCGATCTCGCGCTGCGGTCCGGGGCGTCGCCCAGCACCATAAGCCGGCTGGAGAAGGGCGAGCCGGGCATCGGTATCGGAACGCTCGCCGACGTCCTGATCGTGCTCGGCCTTGCCGAGCGCCTCGGCGAACTGATCGATATAAGGAACGATGAACTTGGCCTTGCCCTCGCCGATCACAGCCTGCCGCAACGAGGACGAAGCTCCCCGGCGGCGCGGCGGCACAGCCGCGGCGAAGGCGATGTCGGCAGCGTGGGCGACGTACCCGATGAAGATGGCGTCGCATTCTGATGGCGGACTATCGCGCAAAGGTCGCGCTGGGTGACTCGCTGGTCCCGGTCGGGCTGCTGCGGTTCACGCACGCCGGGCCGCGGCAATTCTCAAGCTTTGCTTATGATCAGGCGTGGGTCGACAACCCGCGCCATTTCGACCTTTCCCCGGACATGCCGCTCGACGGCGGGCCATTTCATGCGTCTGCCCAGCAAGGCGAGCAGCGCGATGCGCTCGGTGGCGCCTTTGCCGACGCGGCGCCGGACAGTTGGGGCCGGAGGCTGCTTGAGCGCAACTATGGCAATGGCCTGAGCGAGTTCGAGTACCTGACCCTGTCCGACGATGCCTGCCGCCAGGGCGCGCTGCGCTTTCTAGATATGGACGGTGCCGTGATCACCGGCAGCGCCGCAGACGCGGTGCCGCGCCTTATCGATCTCGAAGCGCTGACTGCGATCGCGCGCGCCTATGAACAGGGAGCCGAGCTTTCCGCCGAAGACTTGGCGGCGCTTGCCGGCGCGGGGGGGTCGGGCGGCGCCCGTCCCAAGGCCAATGTGCGCGACGGGGACCATCTCTGGCTCGCCAAATTCACTTCGGTGCTCGATCAGCAGCCGGTCGAGCGCGCCGAGGTTGCCGTTCTGCGGCTCGCGGCGAAATGCGGCATCACCGTGCCGGAGGTCCGGCTCGAGCTGGCCGACACTCCCTATCCGGTCGCACTGCTGCGGCGGTTCGACAGGCAAGGGCTGGGACGGATTCCATATATTTCCGCGCGGACCGCGCTTGCCAAGCGCGGCACTGCGCTGGGCTCCTACACCGAGATCGTGGACTTCATGCGCGGTCATTCCGCCGATCCCATGCGGGATTTTGTCGAGCTCTACCGCCGCCTGGTCTTCACCATTCTGGTGTCGAACAAGGACGACCATCTGAAGAACCACGGCTTCCTCTACGTCGGCCGGGGCCAGTGGCGGCTGTCGCCGATGTTCGACGTCAATCCGGCGCCCGATCGCAATCCCTATCTCGAGACGGCGATCCTGGAAGGAGGCGCCCATGACCGATCGATCAGGCTCGCCTTCGAGGCCTGCGAGTTCTTCGAGATCAAGCCGCCCGATGCCCGTTCGCTGATCCGCGAGATGGCGACCATAGTTGGGCAGAATTGGCGCAGTGCGATGCGCGACGCCGGCATCACCGGTGCGCAAGCGCGTAGCTTCGAGCCCGCCTTCGAACATGACGAAGCGGAGCTTTCCAGAGTTATATAGTCATATATGATATGATAACGGCCACAATCCGTCATATATGATAGGTATTTTGCGCCGCTTGCCCGAAATATCTATATATTTTTTGGGGCAGCTTGCCAGGCCTGCGCCCTTCGGCACCGCCATCGCGATCCTGAAGCCCTCTGGCTGCTGCGGCGACTCGCTCCGGACTATCGGGCGATAGCCACATTCCGACACGACAATCCCGAAGCGATCGTCGCCGAGAGTGCCTCGTTTGTTCATTCTTGCCGCAGCCATGGATTGATCGGAGGCCGGACTGTCGCCCTCGATGGCACGAAGATGCGTGCCATCACCCACCCGAAAAACATCGCGGGCGCGGAGCGATTGGCGCGAGACCTCGCGCATACCGGGCGCGAGATCAGCTGCTATCTTGAACGACTGCGCGGCGCTCGCGATCGTCCTGACGCACGGCATGACCGCCCGGATCGACCGGAGCGCGCCGTTCGACGTGTTGACCGAATCGATCGAGTTTCCGGTCCAGTCGCCGGAGGTGACCGACCTGCTCGCCGGCATGACGGCGGCGTTTCAGCGTAACTGGCCGGGCCGGACCGCGCTGGCGGTGAAGAAGATACTCAACAAGTTGCAGGTCGATCGTTCGATGGGCGGGCCGAAGGTCAGGGCGTTCCTGACCGTCGAGAAAGCGATGCGCCGGCTGCGCCCGGACTGATCGACCGCGCCCTCAACATTCGACGACGTTGACCGCGAGGCCGCCGAGCGAGGTTTCCTTGTAACGATCGCTCATGTCGAGGCCGGTGCGCCGCATCGTCTCGATCACCTCGTCCAGGCTGACGCGGTGAGTGCCGTCGCCCAGCATCGCCAGCCGCGCCGCCTCGATCGCCTTGACCGATCCGACCGCGTTGCGTTCGATGCACGGCACCTGGACCAGCCCGCCAACCGGATCGCAGGTGAGGCCAAGATTATGCTCCATACCGATTTCGGCGGCGTTCTCGATCTGGCCGGGGCTCGCGCCGAGCGCGGCCGCGAGGCCGGCGGCGGCCATCGAACAGGCGACGCCAACTTCGCCCTGACACCCCACCTCCGCGCCGGAGATCGAGGCGTTTTCCTTGAACAGCGCGCCGATCGCGGCGGCGGTGAGCAGGAAATCCTCGACCCCCTGCTGCGTGGCCGCCGGAGCGAAGCGCTCATAATAGCGCAGCACCGCCGGGATGATCCCCGCCGCGCCATTGGTGGGCGCGGTGACGACCCGCCCCCCGGCGGCATTCTCCTCGTTCACCGCGAGCGCCCAGAGGTTGATCCAGTCGATGACGGTCAGCGGATCGGCGAGCGCGCGCTCCTGCCGGGCGAGCAGGGTGCGGTGGATGCACGGCGCGCGCCGCTTGACCCGCAACCCGCCGGGCAGTTCGGACAGGTCCGACCGAATGCCGCGATCGATGCATGCCGACATCGCATCGCGGATCGCGCCGAGCCGGACCGACACCTCTGCCGGGGCCAGCGCCGCCTCCTCATTCTCGCGCATCATCCGCGCGATCGTCTTGCCGGTCTGCACCGCGCGGGCGAGCAGTTCAGCGCCCGAGCGAAAGGGGTGCGGGACGACCGCCGCGTCGTCGCCCAGCGGCGGGCCGGCATTTCCGCCGGACAGCGGCAGGTCGCGCGCCGCCTGCGCCGCGACCTGATCCTCGTCCAGCACCGCTCCGCCCCCGACCGAATAATAGGTACGGCGCAGGATCGCGACGCCATCGACGTCAAAGGCGATGCAGGTCATCGCGTTGGAATGGAAATCGAGCCGTTCGCGGGTGAGGTAGCGCAGGTCGCGTCCCTCATCGAACGCGATCGGATCGCCTCCGCCCAGCGGCAGGCACCCGCTCGCGCGGATTTCGCGCACCTGCGCGTCGGCGGCATCGGGATCGATATCGGCGGGAACGTTGCCGGCCAGGCCCAGCAGCACCGCGCGATCGGTCGCATGCCCACGACCGGTCAGCGCGAGCGACCCGAACAGATCGACCTCGACCCGAACGGCGCGACCGGCCGCGCGCGCCGCGAAATCCGCAGCGGCGGTCATCGGCCCCATCGTGTGCGAACTCGACGGGCCGACCCCGATCTTGAACAGGTCGAAACTGCTGGTGACCATGGCATGCCCTCACTGCGCCGGCCTGTCCCCGCCGGTCGCCGCCATCCTCTACAGATCGCGCGCGGCTTGTCGATGCACGGACAATCGGGGCGCGGACAGTCGGGGCGCGACGGATTGCCTTTGCCGCGCAAGGCGATAGCGTGGCGGCGGAGGGGGAAGCCGTTTGACGTCACCATTCGCGCCGCTCGACTGGACCGTGGTCGCGCTTTACCTCGCGCTGCTGGCGGCGACCGGCTGGGCCTCGTCGCGGCGCGCGGCGCGGAGCGCGGGTGACTATTTCCTGGCCGGGCGCAGCGTGCCGGCATGGCTGGCGGCGATTTCGGTGCTGGCGACCACCCAGTCCGCCGCCACCTTTCTGGGCGCGCCGGACAACAGCTTTCGCGGCGACCTGAGCTATCTGGGCGTCGTGCTGGCGTCGATCGCCGCGGCGCTGGTGGTCGCCCATATGCTGATACCGCGGTTCTACGCGATGCGGGTATCGACGGTGTACGAGCTGCTGGAGGCGCGGTTCGACCGGCGGGCCATGCGCAGCGCGGGGGCGATGTTCCTGATCGGCCGGGTGTTTTCCGATGGCGCGCGCGTGTATCTGGCGGGGATCGCGCTGTCGATGATCGCCTTTTCGCGGATCGATGCAGCATCGGTGCTGCTCGCCTGTGCGGGGCTGGTCGCCGCGAGCCTCGTCTTCACCTTTCGCGGTGGCCTCAAATCGGTGATCTGGAACGATTTCGTCCAGTTCGTGATCTATGCCGGATCGGCGGTCGCGGTGCTGGTGTTCCTGCGCGCATCGATCCCGCTCGACACCGGCGATCTGGTCGCGGCGCTGCGCACGGCGCCGGGCGGGGTCGATAAGCTGCGGCTGTTCGACGTCTCGACCGACCTCGCCCGGCCCTTCACCGTGCTGGCGATGATCAGCGGGCTGTTGCTGCTGAACATCGCCAATGCCGGGCTGGATCAGGACACGACCCAGCGCCTGCTCGCCAGCCCCGACGCAAGGACCGGCGCGCGCGGACTGATCCTTTCGGCACTGGTCAGCGTGCCGGTCATCGCGGTGTTCGTCGCGATCGGGCTGTTGCTGCACATCTATTACGAGCGGCCCGACCTGATGGGCGTGGACCGCGCCGCCGCGAGCAGTTTCGCCGGCGAGAAGGTGACGATCTTCATGCACTATATCCTGACGCAGTTGCCCGCCGGGCTGCGCGGGCTGGTCAGCGTGGGCGTGGCGGCGGCGGCGGTATCGACCGTCACCTCGTCGCTCAACTCGCTCTCGTCGGTGCTGGTCAGCGATTTCTACCGGCCCTGGCGGGAGAAGCGCGGCGCGGTGCCGGACCGGCATTTCGTGATGGCCGGCCGCTGGGGCATGGCCGGCTTCGCGCTCGCGCTGTTTGCCGCCGCGTCGGTAAGCCTGGTGTGGCAGCGGCACAGCGACATGCCGCTGCTGGAATTCGCGTTGCAGGTGATGATCTTTGCCTATGCCGGCCTGCTGGGCGTCTATTTCGTCGCGCTGTTCACGCGTCGCGGCACCGCGCCGTCGGCGATCGGCGGGATGATCGGCGGATTCGCGACCGTGCTGCTGCTCCAGCCCTTCCTGCTGGGGCCGGGCGGGTTCGCCTTTCCCTATCAGCTGGTGATCGGGACGATCGTGTCGGCGGCGATCACCGCGATCCCGCGCGGAAAGCACGTGACGGCGGCGCGCGCGCGCGATTAGGATATCGCCCGTCGGGCCACGGTTCGCGCCGCCCGTCGCATCATAAGTGGAGTATCCATGTTGCTTCGTCCGTTTCTTCAGGCCGCCGCGCTGGCGCTGTCCTTCCTCACCGTGCCGGCATTCGCGCAGGAGGCCGCCCCCGCCGCGCCGGCGACCCAGGACGCCGATCCCGCCTTGTGGGTGGTCAAGGATGCGGACACCACCATCTATCTGTTCGGGACCGTCCACGCGCTCAAACCCGGCCTCAGCTGGTTCGACGAGGCGGTGCGCAAGGCGTTCGACGCCAGCGGCGAGCTGGTGACCGAAATCGGCGCGACGCCCGATCCGGCGGAGATGCAGCCGCTGATCATCAAATATGGGCTGAACATGACCGGCCCGTCGCTGACCGAGCGGCTGCCCGAGGACAAGCGTGCGCTGTTTGCGAAGACGGTCGCCGATCTGGGCCTTCCCGCCGCGGTGATCGACCGGTTCGATCCGTGGCTGGCGGCGGTGCAGATGACGATGATGGCGATCCAGAAACACGGATATGACGGCAAGAACGGCGTCGAGGAGGCGCTGAATGCGGCGGCGAAGGCGGAGAACAAGCCGGTCAGCGGGCTGGAAACCGTCGATGAACAGCTGCGCATCTTTGATTCGCTGTCAGAGGATGCGCAGATCAAATATCTGATCGAGACGATGGAGACGATCGCCGACGCCGGCACGATGCTCGACAAGATGGTCGCCGAATGGGGTAAGGGCGATGCCGACGGACTGGCCGCGCTGATGAACGAGGATGTCGAAAGCTCGCCCGAAATCGCCAAGGCGCTGCTCGCCGATCGCAACGCCCGCTGGGCGGCGTGGATCGAAACGCGGCTGGCGAAGCCGGGCGTCGTGTTCCTGGCGGTGGGTGCCGGGCATCTGGCGGGACCGGAAAGCGTCCAGATGTTCCTCAAGCAGCGGAAGATCGAGACGAGCCGGATCGCCTATTGATCAGAAGAGCAGCGGTTCGCGGCTGGGGCGCAGCACCGGGCCGCGTCCGCGCCGCCGTTCCAGTTCGATCCCGGCAGTGTAGCGGATGTCGATGTCGCGATCCTGAAGGAAGGCGTCGAGCGCGTCGTCGTCGATCTCGCTCCATTCCTTGCCGCGATCGGGGCCGTAGCGCACGCGCGGCAGCAGGCCCGGCAGCTTCGACCATTCGATCAGCTGTTCCACGCTTGCTTCGTTGAGCATGTCGCGCAGGTGGAATGCGGTCACATAGGCGTCGGGAAAGGCGCGATGAACCGGCAGGCCGCGCGCATGCTCCAGCCCCTCGGGCATGCGGAAATAGCGCAGCATCTGGTTCGAAAAGCCCGGGCTTCCCGGCCAGAGCCGCATCGCGCATTTCCAGGTGCAGATCCAGTCGGCGCCCCGGGTCAGCGCAGGCGTGCAGAACTGTTCCTCGAACGTGGCGCGATGCGCGGCCAGGGCGATGCGGCGCGGCCAGGGGTCGAGGATCGGGCGGGCGACATCATGCCACCAGGGTGCGTCGGCGACATCGACATCGCGGATATGGTGGACCGCCATGGTGAGCGGCGGGATCGGGCGACCGGGATTGACCAGGCGGTTGCCCCCCTCCCCCATCAATTCCCAGCGTCCGTCCGGCCCGCGCGCGACATCCTGCCACCCGATTTCGCACACCGCATGCGCGGGCGGCGCGTTGCCGGTGGTTTCGAGGTCGATGACGCGGATGATCTGGGGCTGGTCGGCCATGCCCCCATGTGGGGAAGCGGGGCCGATTCGGCCACCCCTAATCCCCGGCCCTAATCCCCGGCCCTGATCCCCGGCCCTGATCCCCGGCCCTGATCCCCCGGTGCGGCCCGCGTCGCTGCGATCCAGCGGGCGACCAGCGCCACCAGCTGCCCACGCCGCGCCGCGATCGCTCCGGCATCGGCAACCTGAATCACGCCGCGATCGGGCGCCGGCCAGCTGGCCAGCCGGTCGGGATCGTCGAACGACCAGCCGTCGAGGCGCTTTGCACCGACCCCGCGATGCAGGACCATGCGGACCCCGCCCGTTCGTTCGAGGCCCAGCGTCACCCTGTGGTCGGCGCCGTCGCGAAAGCTGGGCGCGTTCCACTTGATCTCCTCGACCAGCTCGGGCGCGGCGGCACGGACGATCGCACGCAGGGCATCGACCGGCGCGCGCAGGTCCGGCGGGAGCGCCGCGAGCCAGCTATCGACCGGTCCGGCGCGCCCCGCCACGGCTCAGTGCGCCGCCTGTGGCCCGCGCTGAAGCCCGCTCGCGGCGAGCTGCGCATCGATCTGGGCGAGCAGCCGGTCGAGCCCCTCCTGGCTGCGCGCTTCGGCGCGGGCGACCAGGACGTCCTGGGTATTCGACGCGCGCAGCAGCCACCAGCCATCGGGCGTATTGACCCGCGCGCCATCGGTGTCGTTCACCGCGACGCCGTCGCCCTTAAGCCTTGCCAGCACCTCATCGATCACCGCGAACTTGCGGCTCTCATCGACCTGGAAGCGCATTTCCGGGGTGTTGACAAAGGCCGGCATGTCACCGCGAATCTCGCTCATCGACCGGCCGATGAGATGGACCGCGTTAATCAGCTGCACGGCGGCATATTGGGCGTCGTCAAAGCCGTAATAATCCTGTGCGAAGAAGATATGGCCGCTCATCTCGCCGGCGAGCGGCGATTGGGTTTCCTTCATCTTGGTCTTCACCAGGCTGTGGCCGGTCTTCCACATCAGCGGCTCGCCGCCCAGTTCGGCGACGCGATCGAACAGCATCTGCGATGCCTTCACATCGGCGATGATCGTCGCCCCCGGCTCCTTCCTGAGCACCGGTTCGGCCAGAATGGACAGAAGCTGATCGCCCCAGATCACACGGCCTTCCCCGTCGATCGCGCCGATCCGGTCGCCGTCGCCATCAAAGGCCAGTCCGAAATCGAGGCTCTTCTCCGCGACCAGCGCCTTCAGATCGGCCAGATTCTTCTCTTCGGTCGGATCGGGATGATGGTTGGGAAAATTGCCGTCCACATCGGTGAACAGCGTGTGGTGCTCACCCGGCAGCAGCTTGACCAGCTTCTCGATCACCGGGCCGGCGGCGCCGTTGCCGGTATCCCAGCCGATCCGGAAGCTGCCACCGGCATAGCCCGCGAGCAGCCGGCCGACATAATTGTCGAGGATGTCGGCATCGGTGACCGCACCGGTGCCGTCCTCCCAATCGCCTTCCGCCGCCAGCTTGCCGATCGTCTGAATGTCCTGGCCGAAAAACGGACGGTGCTGAAACACCATCTTGAAGCCATTGTAATTGCCGGGGTTATGGCTGCCGGTTATCTGGATGCCGCCGTCCACCTCCAGCGTCGCCTCGGCATAATAGAGCATCGGCGTGGGGCCGAGACCGACCCGCACGACGTCGCAGCCCGAAGCGGTCAGCCCCTCGATCAGCGCCGCCTCCAGCGCGGGCGAGGAAACGCGCCCGTCGCGCCCGACCGCGACCCGGTGGCCGCCGGCGCGGCGCAGCAGCGTCGCGAAACCGCGGCCGATCGCGCGCGCGTCGTCCGGCCCCAGCGTCTGGCCGACGATGCCGCGGATATCATACTCGCGAAGCGAGGTCGGATCGAAACGATGCGTCATGGGGCCTCCAGCAAATCAGTCGCGCCTTAAGTCGTCGGCGCGGCGAAAAGTTCAACCGTCGCGGTTTTTGAGCAGCGTATCGCGCGCCGCATTGACCTGTCGCGTCAGTTCGGGCGAGCCGCCGCGATCGGGGTGGACGCTGGCGATCAGCCGGCGATGGGCGGCGCGAATCTCGTCCGGGCCGGCATCGGCGGCCACGCCCAGCACCGCGCGCGCCTCTGCATCGCGCCCGCGCGGGGGCGCGGGGGGTGGCGCCGGCTTCGGCGTGCCGGGCATCGGTCGGCCCCAGCCATGCCACATCCGGAACCCGAGCCAGCCGACCGCGAGCGCGGCAAGGAATTTGAACAGCATGTCAGGCGAACAGCGGCAGGGCGCCGGCGGGTTCGGGCAGCGCCAGACCCGCCATCATCTCACGCAGTTCCTGACGCGCGGCGACATGGGCCAGCCCCATTTCCCCAAATTCGCGGCTGTCGAGCATCGTCAGCCCCTTGGGAAACAGTTCGCGATAGATGACGCGTTCGGACAGGCCGGGAATGACGCGGAAGCCGACCCGCTTGGCAAGCTGGTCGATCGCCTCCGACACGCGCTTCATGTTGCGCGCCTCGATATGCTGCATGCGGTTGCGCAGGACGACCCAGTCGATCGTCTGCCCGTCCGCCTTTGCCCGCCGCTTGCGCGAATCCCAGATCAGCTCGGAATAGAAGCTTGGCCGCACCACCTTGAACGTGTCGGGATCGACCTGGCCGATCAGGTCGAAATCGACGAAACTGTCGTTCATCGGGGTGACCAGCGTATCGGCGTTGGTGATCGCGATCCGCCCGAACTTGTCGTCGCGGCCCGGCGTGTCGATGATCAGATAATCGCTGCCCTCGCTCAACCGCTCGAGCGCGTCGGAAAAGCTCGCGACATTGTCGCCGTCATGGGTTTCGTATCGCGGCATCGGCAGGTCCCGCCCGCTCCGCCGCATCGTCGCGAGGCGATTGTCGAGATAGCGGCCCATGGTGCGCTGACGATGATCGAGATCGAGACAGGCGACGCGCGCGCCCTTCGACGCGAGTGCGATCGCGGTGTGGACCGCGGTGGTCGATTTGCCCGTTCCGCCCTTTTCATTGGCGAACACGATGACGTGCAACGGGTTTGGTGCTTCCGTCAAACCTGACTTCCTCGATTGATCACACGGCCCGCCCCCCATAGAAGGCCGCGCTTCCAAGTCCATATCCAAGGCCAATACCCAGTGCAAACCGTCCGTACCCTGTCCGAACTGCGCGATGCCATTTCGGGATTCCGCGCCGCAGGCGAGAGCGTGGCGCTGGTGCCGACGATGGGCGCGCTCCACGCCGGCCATATGGCGCTGGTCGCCGAGGCGAAGCTGGCGGCGCCGCGCGTCGTCGTGTCGATCTTCGTCAATCCCAGGCAGTTCGGCCCCAATGAGGATCTGGCCCGATACCCGCGCAAGGAGCAGGCGGATGCACGGATGCTGGCCGAGGCGGGGGTGGACGTGCTGTGGCTGCCCCCGGTCGAGGTGATGTATCCCGACGGCCACGCGACGACCATTTCGGTCTCCGGCGTCAGCGAGCCGCTGGACGGCGCCGCACGGCCCGGCCATTTCGACGGCGTCGCGACGGTGGTCGCCAAATTGTTCAACCAGGTCGCGCCCGACATCGCGCTGTTCGGCGAGAAGGATTTCCAGCAGCTCGCGGTGATCCGCCGGATGGTCGCCGATCTCGATTTTTCGATCGACATTCGCGGCGTACCGACCCAGCGCGACGATGACGGCCTCGCCTTGTCCTCGCGCAACGCCTATCTCGCGCCGGAGGACCGGGCGGCGGCGGTGGCACTTCCCCGCGCACTGGGCGTCGCGGCGCGCGCGATCGGCAAGGGTGAGGACGCGCGCACCGCGCTTGCGGCGGCACGCACGGCGCTGGAAAGCGCGGGATTCGACGTCGATTATGTCGAACTGGTCGATGCCGAAACGCTGGGCGACCCCATTCCCGGCCACGCCCGCCGGCTGCTCGCCGCCGCGCGGATCGGCGGCACGCGCCTGATCGACAACATCGCCGCCGACGAAAGCATCGGGTAACCGCGCCGGCCGGTTCGCACCCCAAAACGCCGTTAACGATTTGCTTACCATGTCTGCCCCACGTTGCGTCGCATGACGACACAGATCAAAAGTGGGGCAATGACATGGGCAACAGCATTAAGAGCGCACAGTTCCTGATCGACAGCCGGCTGGCCGACGCGGCCCGCGGCAATGCAGACGCGGCCTATGAACTGGGCATGGTCTATTCGAGCGGCGCGGCGGGGATCGACGTCGATCTGATCGAAGCGCACAAATGGTTCAACATCGCCGCCCTGAAGGGCAGCGACCGCGCGCCAGAGATGCGCGCCGAAGTGGCGGAAGAGATGACCGCCCGCGAAATCATCGAGGCACAGAAACAGGCCCGCGCCTGGTTGCAGATGACGATGCTGCGCGCCGCCTGATCGCGCGACGCACGCCTTTGGGGTTCAGGCCTCGACGGCTTCCCGCTCGGCCTGTTGCCGGGTCCACATTTCGGCATAGACGCCTTTCGCCGCGAGCAGGTCGCCATGCGACCCCTGCTCGGCGATGCGGCCATTTTCGAGCACGACGATGCGGTCGGCATGGACCACCGTCGACAGGCGATGCGCGATGACGATCGTCGTGCGCCCCCGCTCGATCGCCTCCAGCGTATCCAGGATCTCCGCTTCGGTACGGCTGTCGAGCGCGCTCGTCGCCTCGTCGAGGATCAGGATCGGCGGATCCTTCAGCAATGTCCGCGCGATCGCCACGCGCTGCTTCTCGCCGCCCGACAATTTCAGGCCGCGCTCGCCGACCCGCGTGTCATAGCCGTCGGGCAGGCTTTCGATGAAACCGGCGATGGCCGCGCCGCGCGCCGCCGCCCGGATCGCGTCCGGCCCCGCGCCCTCGCGGCCATAGGCGATGTTATAGCCGACCGTATCGTTGAACAGCACCGTATCCTGGGGGACGATGCCGATCGCACCGCGCAGGCTGGCCTGGGTGACGCGGGAAATGTCCTGCCCGTCGATCGTCACGCGCCCGCCGGTCAGATCGTAGAAGCGATAGAGGATGCGCGCGAGCGTGGACTTGCCCGCCCCCGACGGGCCGACGATGGCGACCGTCTGGCCCGGCGCGATCGTCAGGTCGATGCCCTTCAGAATGTCGCGCCCGTCCTCATATCCGAAGCGGACCCCCTCGAACCGTACCGCGCCGGCGGCGACATGCAGCGCGGGGGCGTCGGCCATGTCCTTTACCTCCGCATCGGTATCGATCAGGTCGAACATCGCGCCCATGTCGATGACCCCCTGGCGGATCGTGCGATAGACCCAGCCGAGCACGTCGAGCGGGCGGAACAGCTGGCTGAGCAGGGTCGAGACGAACACCACGTCGCCGGCGGTAAAGCGGCCGGTGGACCAGCCCCAGGCGACCACCGCCATCCCCGCGCCCAGCATCGTGTTGGTAATCAGCGCCTGCCCCATGTTGAGCCAGGCGAGCGAGTTTTCCGACTTCACCGCCGCCGTCGCATAGGCATCGACCGCGCGGGCATAGCGATCCGCCTCGCGCTTCTCGGCATTGAAATATTTGACCGTCTCGAAATTCAGCAGCGAATCGACCGCATGCGCGACCGCGCCGGTATCGAGGTCGTTCATCCGCTCGCGCAGCTTCGATCGCCAGTCGGTGACCCAGCGCGTGAACGCGATATAGATGACCACCATCGCGATCGTCGAGGCGACCAGCCACCATCCGAACTTGCTGCCGAAAATCTGGAGCACCAGCGCGAGTTCGAGGATCGTGGGGGCGATGTTGAACAGCAGGAAATAGAGCATCGTGTCGATGCTCTTCGTGCCGCGCTCCACCACCTTCGTCACCGCGCCGGTGCGCCGTTCGAGATGAAAGCGCAGCGACAGCTGGTGCAGGTGGCGGAACGTGATGACCGCAAGGCGCCGGGTCGCATCCTGCCCCACGCGCTCGAACACGGTGTTGCGCAGATTGTCGAACACGGTGGTGCCAAGCCGCGCGGCGGCATAGCCGACCGCCATCAGCACGACGAAGGTCACCGCGCCGCGATCGTTCAGCGCCATCGCGTCCACCGCCGCCTTCAGCGCATAGGCCGCGCCATAGACCTGAACCACTTTCGACAGCAGCACGAGAAACAGCGCGACGACGATGCGCAGCTTCAACCCCGGCGCGTTGGCGGGCCACATATAGGGGAGGAACCGCCGGAGCGTGGCGAACATCGGGCGTTCGCCGCCAGCGGGTGCGGTCTCAGGGGGCATGGGCCGCTATCTGGGGGGCCGGACGCGGCGATGCAACAAATCGCCTGCCCCAATCGTTAACGGGGCAAGGAGCGAGAGCATGGAACCGGTTTTCTACGTCATGGCAATTCTTGGTTGCAGCGACGGGCAGATGCAATGTCGCGAAGTGCGGACCGAGCCGACCCGTTACCAGAGCGCGGCGCAATGCCAGGCGGCGATGGTGCAGGTCCTGCCCCGGCACACCGACCTGATGTACCCCACCGTCGCCGCCGCCTGTCAGCAGCGCGGCCAGCAGATGGCGAAAGCGGACACGCGCGCGCGGGGCTGACCCGCCCGCCTATCTCCGCGAGATGTTCAGCGCGGACGCGTCCACAGTTCGGGCGCGCGCGTCCCTTCCCGATACCGCGAACGGCGCAGCGCCGCCTGGCCGAACGCCGTTGCGATCCAGCCCAGCTTCGCGATCGGCCCGGTGCCGGCGCGATGATCCCAGGCGTGATCGCCGCGCGCCGCCACCTCTTGCGCGATATCGCCATAGATTCCGGCGGCGGCGAGCACCGCCCATGCCGATCGGAAGCATAGGGCGGGCGTACCGAACCGCGCGCTCGCGGCATAGTCGCGCGCCATTTCCCCCAGCCATCGCGCCATGATGACAAGGCGCGGGCGAAAGGGCGGCTTCATATGCTGGCCGGGCGGAATATCCATCTCGACCAGCCATTCGACCGGCAGATAGCACCGGCCCATCCGGTCGTCCGCCTCGATATCGCGGGCGATGTTCGCGAGCTGAAACGCGATGCCAAGGTCGCAGGCGCGGTCCAGCGTCGCCTGGTCGTCGGGATCGATACCCATCACCACCGCCATCATGCACCCCACCGCACCCGCGACATGATAGCAGTAACGCAGCAGATCCGCCTCCGATCGCGGCCGCCAGTCGCGCGCGTCGAGCGCGAACCCGTCGATCAGATCCTGCGCAAAGCGATGCGGAAGCCGGGTCTCCGCCGCGACGATCTTCAACGCGTCGAATGCGGGGTCGCCGGTCCACTGGCCGGCCAGCGCCTGCGCGGTGCGCGAGCGGATCGTTTCGAGCCGGGCCGCCGGATCGGCGACCGGGCGCGCGTCATGCCCCAGCTCCTGTCCGTCGGCGAGATCGTCGCACGCCCTGCACCAGGCATAGAGCAGCCATGCGCGTTCGCGCGTCGCGCGATCGAACAACCGGCTGGCGGCGGCAAAACTGCGCGATCCGCGCGCGATGCTCGCCTGCGCGGCGGCGACGACCTCCGCGCGGGACGGGGCCGACGTCACAAATCCTTGCTGCCGATCTGTCCCACCGTCGTGGTCGGCACATGCGCGGCCATCCTGTCGAGCAGGCCGTTCAGCGTTTCATCGACGATCAGGATCGACTGATGCTGGGGGCGCAGGAAGCCGACATCGCCCATCGTCTTCACGAAAGTGATGAGGCCGTCGTAAAAGCCGGCGACGTTGAGCAGGCCCACCGGCTTGGCATGATAGCCGATCTGCGCCCAGCTCATCGCCTCCCACAATTCGTCCATCGTGCCGGTGCCGCCGGGCAGGGTGACGAAGCCGTCGGAAAGATCGGTGAACGCCTGTTTCCGCTCGTGCATCGTGCGCACGACGTGCAGTTCGGTACAGCCGCGATGCGCGACCTCGGCATCGACCAGTGCCTGGGGGATCACGCCGATCACCTCTCCGCCGGCCGCCAGCGCGCTGTCCGCCACCGCGCCCATCAGGCCCAGCCGGCCACCGCCATAGACGACGCCGATCCCGCGTTCGGCCAGCGCCCGCCCGACCGCGCGTGCGCTATCGACATAGACGGGGTCGCGCGGCGTTGCCGAACCGCAATAGATGGCGAGACGCTTCATTGCTTACACACCGTTTCCAGGACCCCGCTCAAAACGGTTTCCGGCGCGATCGGCTCGTAACTCGAATAGGATGGGGTGAACGAATTCATGACGGACCCGTCGGACCGATATTTGATTACGCTGATCAATTTATAGCTGTCCTGACTGCAATCGACGTAAATTAACTGCTTCACTTCTCGTTCGGGAACCGACTTTACAGCGCTGTAATCTGTTTTCACCCAAACCTTGATCACGTCCCTTTTATAGCCATCGCTCACCATCCGCATCGAATCGGTATCGATGTACCAAAGGCTTCCGTTCGAGCCGACGGATACAGCTTTCCACGTTGTCGCTTCCGCAGCGGAGCTGAACAGCAGTGACGGCGCGATCACGCTGAACATCGCGGCTCGATTCATCGCTCATTTCCCTCCAGCATCAGCGCGGCGGTGGCCTTGGCGCTGCCGACGACGCCGGGGATGCCGGCGCCCGGATGGGTGCCGGCACCGACGAAATACATGTTCGGGATCGATGGATCGCGGTTGTGCGCGCGGAAATAGGCGCTCTGGGTCAGGATCGGTTCGAGGCTGAACGCGCTGCCGAGATGAGCGTTGAGATCCTGTTCGAAATCGGCCGGCGCATAGCTGAATTTCGTGACGATGCGATCGTGAATGTCGGGAATCAGCCGCCGTCCGACCTCGTCCAGGATACGCTTTTCCAGGATCGGCGCGACTTCGTCCCAGTCGGCGGGGAACTTGCCGCGATGGGGGACGGGGGCGAGCGCGTAGAAGGTCGAATGCCCCTCCGGCGCCAGCGACGGATCGGTGACCGTCGGATGGTGGAGGTAGAGCGAGAAATCCTGGGAGAGCACGCCATGATCGTAGATGTCGGCGAGCAGCCCCTGATAGCGCGGGCCGAACAGGATCATGTGGTGCGGAATCCCGGGCCAGGTCCCCTTTACCCCGAAATGGACGAGGAAGAGCGAGGGCGAAAACCGCTTGCGCTCCAGCTTCGCGGCGGTGCGCTGGGCGCTGCGCGATCCCTTGAGCAGGTCGCGATAGCTGTGGACGATGTCGGCGTTGCTGGCGATCGCATCCGCTTCGAACCGGGTGCCGCTTTTGGTCACCACCGCCGTCGCCAGTTCGCCCAGCGTTTCGATCTGGACCACCGGATCGGCGAGGCGCAGCGTGCCGCCCAGCCGTTCGAACAGCGCGACCATGCCCGCGACCAGCCGGTTGGTGCCGCCCCGTGCGAACCAGACGCCGCCATCGCGCTCAAGCTTGTGGATCAGCGCATAGATCGAACTGGTGGTCATCGGATTGCCGCCGACCAGCAGCGTGTGGAAACTCAATGCCTCGCGCAGCTTCTCGTTCTTCACGAAGGTCGAAACCATCGAATAGACGCTGCGCCATGCCTGATATTTCGCCAGCGCCGGTGCCGCCTTCACCATTGATGCGAAGTCGAGGAAGGCGACATGGCCGAGCTTTTCATAGCCCTCGCGATAGACGCCCTCCGAATAGGCGAGGAAGCGGCGATAGCCGGCGATGTCCGACGGATCGAGCTTCGCGATCTCCCCCGAGAGCACCGCATCGTCATTGGTGTAATCGAAATTGGTGCCGTCGGCCCAGTTCAGCCGGTAGAAGGGATTGACCGGGATCAGCGTGACATCGTCGGCCATGTGATGGCCCGACAGCGTCCACAATTCCTCCAGCGCCTGGGGCGCGGTGATGACGGTGGGGCCGGCGTCGAAGGTGAAGCCGTCACGCTCCCACATATAGGCGCGCCCGCCCGGCCTGTCGCGCCCCTCCACCACCACGGTGTCGATGCCCGCCGACTGGAGCCGGATTGCGAGCGCAAGGCCGCCAAAGCCCGCGCCGATGACCACCGCCCGCTTCATGCCCGGCCCCGGATCGCGGCGATCGCCCGGCCAATCGGCACCGGCGGCCGCCCGGTGAGCACGCGCGCGCGATCGAGCAGGCTGGACTGGCCGGCATAGAAGCGCGCGATCAGCCCCGCATCAAGACGATAGAAACGTTCGAGGATGCGATAGCGTTCGGCGGGTTCGGCGGCGCGAAAAAGCATGGCCGACAGCATGCGATAGAAACCGCGCCGCCGCCACTGCCTGCGTGCATAGCCATGCGTCAGTTCGTGGAGCGCGGCGCCCGACAGGTCGCCCGCACCGGCGATCAGGCCGGCGAGCCGCACCGCATCGGGCAGCGAATAGCCGGTGACCGGGTGGAACAGGCCGGCGCGCATCCCGCCCTTGGCCACGCGATTGCCGCCCGAGCGCCAATATTCCTCGAAATCGCCGCCCATCGCGACCGGAAGCACGCCCGTTTCCTCACGCGTCACCACATCGACGGTGATTCCATGCGCCTGCGTCCACGCGTCGATCCGCCGCCCAAGCGCCGCCATGTCGATGTCGGGCGTATCGCTGTAATAGGTATCCTCGACGAACAGGCGGGTCGCGGCGAAGGGCAGCGCATAGACGAACCGATAGCCGTCCAGCTGGGTGACGGTGGCGTCCATCACCACCGGCCGCCGGAGCGCATGCGGTTCGGCGAGCGCGAGTTCGCGGCCCATGAATTTCTGCCAGCCCAGATCGAGCTTGGTCAGGTCGCCGGCGCCCCGGCAATCGATCACCCCGCCGGCCTCGATCCGGTCGCCATCGGCCAGCACCACCGCGCGCGCGCTGGCGCCCAGCACCTTGCGCCCCGTCATCAGCGCCTGGGGCGGCAGCGCGGCGCGGACGACCTGATCGAACCGTTCGGATTCGATCGAATAATAGGACGCCTTGAGCGTGCGGGCGTGATCGGGAAAGGCGACGTCGTAGCTGGTCCAGCCATAGGAGACGAGCGGGGCGACCAGCCAGCGATCGGCCTCCGCCACGTCGCTGGCGAAGAAGGACCACAGATGATTGCCGCCCAGCACCGGCGCGCCCTCGATCAGGCGCACGTCCAGTTCCGGCCGCTTCCGGCGCAGCGCGAGCGCGATCAGCCCGCCCGAAAGCCCTCCGCCGACGATGGCGACGTCGCAATGGATGATGGCTGGCATTCGCCGCCGCCTAGCGGATCGACGGGCATGGTTAAAGCCCCCTCGCCCCCGCGCGCGAACCTTTGCCGGCGCGCCGCGTTGGCGCGGTGAAGGAGCACGGCATGAAGGTGGCGGTGGTGACCGGCGGCGCACAGGGGATCGGGCGCGGGATCGTCGAACGGCTGATCGGCGAGCGATGGGCGGTCGCGGCGATCGATCTGGACCGGCAGGCGGTGAAGGAGCTGGCCGCCGCACACGCGCCGCAGCCGCTGCTGGCGCTGACCGCCGATGTCGGCGACGAGGACGCGGTGGCCGACGCCTTTGCGCGGATCGCGGCGTGGCGCGGCGATCTGAACGAAGACGGGATCGACCTGTTGGTCAGCAATGCCGGCATCGCCGATCCGGTGAGCGGCCCGATCGAGAAGCTGACCCTGGCCGGCTGGCGCGCATGGCAGGACAGCCATCTCACCGCCGGCTTCCTGATGACGCGCGGCGCGGTGCCGCTGCTGCGCGGGCGGCGGGGGGCGATCGTCTTCATCGCATCGACCCGCGCGATCCAGTCCGAGCCGGATTGCGAGGCCTATGCCGCCGCCAAGGGTGGCCTGTCCGCGCTGACCCATGCGCTGGCGATCAGCCTGGGGCCGGAGATTCGGGTCAATGCGGTTCTGCCCGGCTGGATCGAGACGGGGCCGTGGCAAAAGGCGTCGAAGCGCGAGGAGCCTGCACACCGCCCGGTCGATCGCGACCAGCATCCCGTCGGGCGCGTCGGCACGCCGGAGGATATCGCCGCGGCGGTCGCCTATCTGGCCGGTGCGGGCGCGGGGTTCGTCACCGGCCAGCAACTGGTGGTGGATGGCGGAATGACGCGCAGGATGATCTATGCCGAATGATCGGCGGCGATCGGTCGGGGTGGCGATTCAGCCAGCCTCGGCCAGCCAGGCCCTGGCCGTCTCACCGTCCCATTCCATGTCGCCCGACACCCGCCACACCTCCTTGCCCGCCGCATCGTAGAGGATGGTGGTGGGCAGATTGACGCCATAGCCGGTCGAAAAGCGCACTTCGGGATCGAGATAGGGTTTGAGCGCGGTGAACTTCGCCTTGTCGAAGAACGGGCCGACCTTGGCCGCGCCCTCCAGATCCTGGCTCAGCACCACGACCTGAAGCGCATCGCCCTGGCGCGCGGCGAGCCGGTCGAGCGTCGGCATTTCACGCACGCAGGGCGCACACCAGGTCGCCCACAGGTTGAGCAGCAGCGGCTTGCCGCGAAACGCCGCAAGCGTCACCGGCTTTCCCGCCGGATCGAGAAAGGCGTGATCGGGCGCGGCCTCCCCCCGGTGCGTGCGGTCGATCGTCCCGATTCGCTCGGGCGCATCGCTGGCATTGCCGGCATCAGCGTCGCTTTGCGCGGTCATGGTTTCGGTTGCTTGCCCGTCGGCCTGCTTGGGCCTATCGCAGCCCGCACATCCAAGGGCGAGCAAGGCAGGGAGAAGCGCGATCGTCGAGCGCAAGACAGGCTCCAATTCCATGTGGGGCGGGCGCTTCGCCGAAGGCCCGTCATCGGTGATGCGCGAGATTAACGCGTCGATCCCGTTCGACAAGCGAATGTGGCAGCAGGACATCGCGGGATCAAAGGCGCATGTCGCGATGCTCGGCGAACAGGGGATCGTTTCGGCGGCGGACGCGGAGACGATTTCGGCGGGGCTGGACGCGGTGGCGGCGGACTATGCGCGCGACGGCGTACCGGAGGACCTGACGCTCGAGGATATCCACATGCTCACCGAATCGCGGCTGGCGGAAAAGATCGGGCCGGTCGCCGGACGGCTGCACACCGCGCGCAGCCGCAACGATCAGGTCGCGACCGATTTCCGCCTGTGGGTGCGCGATGGCGTGGACCAGGTGCTGGCCGCGCTCGACGCGCTTCGCCTGGCGCTGCTCGATCGCGCGGAGGAGCATGCCGACAGCGTGATGCCGGGCTTCACCCATCTGCAAAGCGCGCAGCCGGTAACGCTCGGCCATCACCTGATGGCCTATTTCGAGATGGTCGGCCGCGACGTCTCGCGCTTCACCGACGCGCGGGCGCGGATGAACCTCTGCCCGCTCGGATCGGCGGCGCTGGCCGGGACGGGCTTTCCGCTCGACCGCGCGGCGACCGCCGCCGCGCTGGGCTTTGACGGCCCGACGCGCAATTCGCTGGACGCGGTCAGCGACCGGGATTTCGCGCTCGACTATCTGATGGCGGCGGCGCAGTGCAGCCTGCATCTGTCGCGCCTGGCCGAGGAATTCGTGATCTGGGCCAGCCAGCCCTTTGGCTTCGTGAAACTGTCCGACCAATGGTCGACCGGCAGTTCGATCATGCCGCAAAAGCGCAACCCCGACGCCGCCGAGCTGGTGCGCGGGCATAGCGGGCGGATCGTCGGATGCCTGACCGCGCTGATGATCACGATGAAGGGCCTGCCGCTCGCCTATTCGAAGGACATGCAGGACGACAAGCCACCGGTGTTCGAGGCGCACGACCTGCTGGCACTGTCGATCGCGGCGATGACCGGGATGGTCGAGAGCGCGACGTTCCGGATCGAGCGGATGCGCGCGCTGGCCGAATCGGGCTTTGCCACCGCCACCGACCTGGCCGACTGGCTGGTGCGCGAAGCGGGCATCCCGTTTCGCGAGGCGCACCATATCACCGGCCGCGCGGTCGCGACGGCGGAGGCGAAGGGTGTGCGGCTGGACCAGTTGGCGCTTGCGGACCTGACCGCGATCGACCAGCGTATCGACGACCGCGCGTTCGGCGTCCTGAGCGTTGATGCGTCGGTGGCGAGCCGCACCAGTTTCGGCGGCACCGCCCCGGCGCAGGTGCGCGCGGCGATCGCGGCGGCACGCGCCGCACGGGAGGCGTAAGAGCATGCGGAAGCTGTGGATAGTGGCACTGGCGATCGGGCTGGCGGCATGCGGCAACAAGGGCCAGCTGAAACCCGCCGAGGGTGCGTCGCTTCCGCCCAAACCCTATGGGTCGGTCGCGACCCCGGCGCCTGCCGACCTGCTGACCGCCCCGCCCCAAACCCGACCGACGCGCAGCGACGAAGTGCTGCGCAGCTCAGAGGAACGCCGCGGCGACGAATTCGACCTGCCGCCGCAAAGCTGAAAAGACCCCGATGGACCATTTCAATCGCAGGAACGGCGTGCTGCACGCCGAGGACGTGTCGATCGCGCGCATCGCGCGGGAGGTCGGCACGCCCGTCTATATCTATTCGACCGCGACGCTGGAGCGGCACGCCCAGGTGCTGAAGGCGGCGCTGGCCGATCTGCCCCGCGTGCATATCGCGTTCGCGATCAAGGCGAACCCCAACCTGGCGGTGCTCGGCGTGCTGGCGCGCAACGGCTATGGCGCCGATGTCGTGTCCGGCGGCGAGCTCAAGCGCGCGCTGGCGGCGGGGATGAAGGCGGAGGACATCGTCTTTTCGGGCGTCGGCAAGACGCGCAGGGAGCTTCAGCTGGGCCTGGATGAGGGGATCGGCCAGTTCAACCTGGAGCTGGAGGAGGAGGGCGAGGTGCTCGCCGACCTCGCTCACGCCCAGGGCAAGGTCGCGCCGGCGGTGCTGCGCGTGAACCCCGATGTCGATGCCGGCACCCACGCGAAGATTTCGACCGGCAAGGCCGAAAACAAGTTCGGCGTGGCGATCGACCGCGCGCCCGACATCTTCGCGCGGCTCGCCCGGCGCCCGGGGCTGAACCTGCGCGGGGTGGCGATCCATATCGGCAGCCAGCTGAAGGAACTGGCCCCGCTGGAGGCGGCGTACCGGCGCGTCGGGGAACTGGTCGCGCAATTGCGCGCGGCGGGCCACACGATCACCCATGTCGATCTGGGCGGCGGACTGGGTGTCCCCTATCATCCCGGCGAGCAGGTCTCCTCGGCCGAGGCGTTCGGCGCGATGGTGAAGCGGGTGACCGCCGGCTGGAACGTCACGTTGATGTTCGAACCGGGCCGTTTCATCTGTGGCAATGCCGGCGTGCTGGCGACCGAAGTGATCTGGGTGAAGCCGGCGACCGGCCACCCCTATGTCATCGTCGATGCGGCGATGAACGATCTTGCCCGCCCGGCACTGTACGACGCCTATCACGGGTTCGAGGCGGTCGAGCCGAGCGGGGAGCGGTTCGTCGCGAACATCGCCGGGCCAGTGTGCGAAACCGGCGACACCTTTGCGATGGGGCGCGAGATCGATCTGGTGAAATCGGGCGATCTGGCGGTGTTCCGCACCGCGGGCGCCTATGGCGCGACGATGGCTTCGACCTATAACAGCCGGCCGTTGGTGCCGGAGGTACTGGTATCGGGCGATCGCTACGCGGTGGTCGCCGATCGCATCCAGGCCGAAACGATCATGGGCGCCGAACGCGTGCCGGAGTGGGCGCGGTGAGGCAGTCCGGCCTGCCCGTCTTCCTTCGCGTCGACGGGCAGCCGGTGATGCTGGTCGGCGATGGCGACGCCGCAGATGCCAAGCGGGCGCTGCTCGATCGCGCGGGCGCCCGGATCGTCGATGAGGACGCATCCGATGCCCGGGTCGCGCTGATCGCCTGTCCGGAACCCGATGCGGTGGCGGCGCGGCTGAAGGCGCGCGGCATGCTCGTCAACGTCGCCGACCGGCCCGATCTGTGCGACTTCACCCTGCCCGCGATCGTCGAGCGCGCGCCGGTCACGATCGCGATCGGCACCGGCGGCGCGTCGGCGGGGCTGGCGGCGGCGCTGCGCCAGCGGCTGGAGGATCTGATCCCCCAATCGCTGGGGCAGCTGGCACAGGCGCTGGCGGCGGCGCGCGGGGCGATCCGCGCACGCTGGCCCGATGGCGGCACGCGGCGACGGGCGATCGGCGCGGCAATGGCCGGCCCGCTCGATCCGCTGCGCGATCAGCCGGAGGGTGCGGTGGATCGCTGGCTGGCGGGCGACGGCGCCGATCCCGCGCGCATCGTCCGTATCGCCCTGCGCTCGGCGGATCCCGACGATCTGACCCTGCGCGAAGCCCGCTGGCTGGCGCAGGCGGACCGGGTGAGCCATCGTGGCGACGTGCCGCCGGAGATCCTGACCCGCGCGCGCGCCGACGCCGCGCGCCTGACCTGCCCGGCCGCGCCGACGGGGCTGCCGGGCCTCACCGTCGATCTGGAGACACCCCGATGAGCGGTTTCGGCTATGTCGTGTCGGCGGGCGGAGTGCGCGCGCTCGAACCGCATGAGGCGGTCGCCGCGCACGGCGATTTCATCTGGATCCACCTCACCTCCCGCGACGAGGAGGTGCAGGCATGGCTGCGCGACCATGCCCGGCTCGACCGCTTCACCATCGACGCGCTCACCGCGCTGGAAACGCGCCCGCGGTGCGACCAGATCGGCAGCGCCGCGATCCTGAACCTGCGCGGCATGACGCGGGCGACGATGCAGAGTTCCGATCCGCTCGCGTCGATCCGGCTCCACGCCGACGGCCGGCGCGTCTATTCGGTGACGCGCCTGCCGCTCGACGCGATCGACGCGGCGCGCAAGGCGATCGAGGGCGGGTCGATCGAGGATGCCGGCGACCTGATCGCGAGGCTCGCCGAAGCGATTACCGAACAGCTCGATCCCGAGGTCGCCGATCTGGGCGACTCGCTCGACCTGTGCGAGCAGCAGCTGGACGCGCATCAGGCGTTCGAGCTGCGGCGTAACGTCAATATCGCGCGGCGCACCGCGATCGGCTATCGGCGCTTCCTCTATCCGCAGCGGATCGCGTTGGAAAAGCTGGCGGCGCTGGAGGTGGGGTGGCTGTCCGACGACGATCGGCTGCACATCGCCGCCGCGGCCGACCGCGCCGCGCGCATGGCCGAGGAGCTGGAGAGCATCCGCGAGCGCGCCGCGCTGATCCATGAAACGCTGACCGACCTGCGTGCCGAACTGATCGACCAGCGGTCGCTGCTGATTGCGGTGGTGGCGATGATCTTTCTGCCGCTCACCTTCATCACCGGGCTGTTCGGGATGAATGTCGATGGCATCCCCTATCAGCATCACGCCGGGTCGTTCTGGGCGATCACGATCTTCAGCCTGCTGATCGCCGCCGGCGTCGGCGGGTGGTTCATCCGGCGGCACTGGTTCCGCAACTGAGCCGTTCGACCTTTTCGTTGAGCGCGTGGATCGAGCTGACGAGCCGCGCGCGATCGGCGCGGGTGACGGCGAGTTCGGTTCGCGCCTCGCCCAGTTCGATGGCGCGCGCGGCGATTCGCGCGTCCAGCGAGGCGACCGCGCGCTTCAGTTCGGCGAGGCGGGCGGCACGATCGAGCGTGCGTTCGATGCGCGCGGCCAGCACGTCGAAATCGAACGGCTTGGCGACATGGTCGTCGGCACCGGCGGCCAGCGCCTCGACCGCACCGGCGGTGTCGCTGCGTGAGGTGACCATGATCACCGGCAGGTCGGCGGTATCGGGCGCTGTGCGAATCTCGGTCAGCACCTCTACCCCCGACATCCCCGGCATCATCATGTCGAGCAGGACGAGATCGAAACCGCGCCCGGCGATCAGGTCGAGCGCTTCGCGCCCATTGTCGCTGAGCACCGCCAGATAGCCCAGTCCGCCGAGGCGATGGCCGATGACGTGCAGATTGGTCCGGCTGTCGTCCACCACCAGGATCGAACAGGCGCCGCGCCGGCGCGCGAGAGCGGTTGAGGTCGCGATGCGCATGCCGCCACCCTAGCCCGGGACGGTCACGATCCGGTTAACGCGCCGCCAACCATGATCGCTCCGTGCATTGCGTCGCCGCGCCCGAGCGGGCAGCATCGCGGCATGCAGGAATCGCACGGATGACCGCCCCGCCGCCGTTGAAGGGCGTCCGCATCGTCGAGATCGACGCGATCGGCCCGGTGCCGTTCGCGGCCATGCTGCTCGCCGATCTGGGGTGCGAGGTGGTGCGGGTGACGCAACCGGAATCGAACGCGGATGCGATCGTGCCGGCGCTGTATCGCGGGCGCCGCAACGTGACGCTCGATTTCCGGCACCCCGCCGCAATCGCCGAACTGCTCGACCTCACCGCCCATGCCGACGGGCTGGTTGAGGGGATGCGGCCAGGCTTTATGGAATCGCTCGGCCTTGGCCCGGCGCAATGCCGCCGGCGCAACCCCAGGCTGGTCTATGGCCGCGCGAGCCAATGGGGGCAGGACGGACCGCTGTCGGGACGGCCGGGCGCGGACATCAACGTGCTGGCGCTGACCGGCGCGCTGCACGCGATCGGCGGGCCGGACGCCCCCTCCGTGCCGCTCAACCTGATCGGCGATCATGCCGGCTGCGCCCTGTTCCTGGCGCTGGGAATGGTCGCCGGCGTCCTGGGCGCGCAGGCGACCGGCCAGGGCCGGGTGGTGGACGCGGCGGCGCTGGACGGGGTGACGACGCTGATGGCGCTGACCCACAGCCTGTTCGCATCGGGCCGCTGGGCCGACCGGCGCGGCGCGAATGTCGTCGATGGCGGCGCGCCCTTCTACCGCACCTATGCCTGCGCCGACGACCGGCATGTCGCGGTCGGCGCGATCGAACCGGGCGCGTTCGCGAAACTGTGCGAGGGGCTCGCCATCGATCCGGCGAAGGTCCAGCAGTTCGATCGCGCCGGATGGCCGGCGATGGCGGCGGCGTTCGCCGCGCGCTTTGCCCGCGAACCGCGCGACGCATGGACCCGGCGCTTCGCCGACGGCACCGCATGCGTCACGCCGGTGCTGTCGCTGGGCGAGGCGGCGCGCGATCCCGGCGTGGTCGCGCGGCTTCCGGTCGCGGCGGGGCCGGGCGGGGCGGCGAGCGCGCCGCTGTTTCAGCCGCGCACGGGAATCGCGGGTCCGCCCCAATCGGCGGAGATTGCGGAAATCCTGGCGCGCTGGCGCTGAAGGTTCAGGCGGCGCGCGCCTGGTTCCAGGCGTCGGCGATCTCTTCAAGATCGTCGGCGACCGCGCGGAACGGCGCGGGATCGCTGCCCAGGCTGGAATTCACGATCTGCGATCGCAGGCCATGATACAGCGTCGCCAGCGTGCGCGACACCTCACCGCCGCGTTCGAAATCCAGCCCGGATTCCAGGCCGAACAGGATCGCCGTCGCGCGCGAGAGCCGCTCGCTCTTCACCGCCGTCTGCTTGCGTTCGGTGGCGAAGGCGGCAGAGCGGAGCGCGGCGATGCACTCCTTGTACATCAACTCGACCAGCTGGTGCGGATCGGCGGCGGCGGTGCGGCCCACCGCGTCGATCGTGCGATAGGTGGCGGCGGCGTCGGTGGTGAGGCGCATGGGAGCGGTCATGGCGTCAATTGCTCTCGCTGTTCCATGCCTTGATCTGGTTTTCGAGGAAGGTCATCGTCGACTTGTAGGCCGCGACCTTCGCATCCATCGCCGCGAATTGCTGGGTCATCCGGCTGCGCAGATTGTCCGCATCGGCCAGCGCCTTGGTCTTCTGATCGCCCAGATCCGCCTTCGCCTTGCTATAGGTGATCTCGCTCGCGCCCAGGCCGCGTACCGTGCTGACCGCATTGGTCGAGATCGAATCGACGGCGGCGGCAAGGCCGTTGCGCACGCCGAGCGCGCCGGCGCTGTGGGCGGCGAACATCTTTTCGATCGCTTCGGGATAGCTGGCCATCGCCGAATTGAGCGTCGCGGTATCGAGGCTGAGCGAGCCGTCGCGATTGGTCTTGACCCCGATCTCGGCAAGCGTTTTCGGCCCCGTGACCGAATCCGGCAGGAGCTGGGTCAGGGTCAGGCCCTGTAGCTGGCGGCGCAATGTCTGGGCCGCCATGTCACCACGCAGCGCGCCGGTCGTGGAATTCAGGTCGGTCTGAAGCGCGGTGTAGATCTGGTTATAGGTATCGACGACGTCCTGCACGGCCTGGATCAGTGCGGTGGACGACTGGGTCTTTCCGATCGTGACCACGGTCCCCGGCTGGGCGGAGGCCAGTTCGAGCTTCACGCCGGGGACGAGATCGGAAATCGTGTTCGTATCGCGCTTGATCTGCACCCCGTCGATCGCGACCAGCGCGTCGGCGGCAGCGCTGCCGATCGTGGTGCCGGACGCGCCGACCCCGATATTGAGCGCGGCGAGGCCGGCATGCCCCGGCGTTTCGGTCGCGGTGAGGGTAAAGGCGCGTTCGGCCCCGGTCGCACCCTTGACGACCAGCCGCGATCCGGCGCTGTCGGTCAGGATCGACGCGGTGACGCCGGCCCCCGCGCCGTTGATCTTCGCGACGATGCCCTCAAGCGAGGAATCGGCGGCGTCGATGGTGATGTCGATCGGGGCGTCCGATCCGGCGACGAAGCCGGTCATCGCGCCGTTCGATACCGTGGCGGTGCCAAAGGTGAGGGTGAGCTTTCCCTGCCCGATCGCCGCCGTCTTGCTGGCGACCGGCGCGGTCGAGGCGCTCTGGGCGGCGGCGATCTGGCGCACCTCGATCTGGGCGCCGAGCGCGGTGAGATTGGCCCCGGCGATCCGCGATACGCCCAGGATCGACGGGTTCGAGCTGGTCGGCTGGGTCGCCAGCGTCCCGCCACGGGTGAGCGTGTTGAGCGCGCTGGCGAACGTCGAGATGTTGCTCTTGTGCGTGGTGGCGGCGGTGATCTGCGCCGTCAGCGTTTCCTCACGCTTGGCGATGGTGTCGTTCTTGAGCTCGAATTGCGCATCGACCAGGCTCTGGACGAGTGCATTCGTGTCGATTCCCGACCCGGTCCCAAGCGTCTTGGCGATCGATTCAATGGTCATGCGCGTCCCCTGTACCTGGGTTAACGGCCGTCATCGCGCCGGCTTTAGCGCGGTTTGCACGCCATGTTCGTCGAACAGCGCGGTTTCCGGAACGGTGACGTTCGGCACGCGGCCGCCCGCGCGCCGATCGATTCCGAAGACGAAGGCAAGCACGGTCGCGACCGCCATGTACAGATCGTCGCGGATTTCCTGATTCTCGCGGCTGGTGAAGTAGATGGCACGCGCCAGCGGCGGCAGTTCCAGGCGCGGCACCGACAGTTCGTCGGCGAGTTCGCGGATCGCCAGCGCGATTTCGCCACGCCCCTTCGCGACGACCACCGGCACCTGATCCTTGCCGCTGTCATAGCGCAGCGCGACCGAGAAATGGGTCGGGTTGGTAAGCACGACATGCGCGCCTTCCAGCTTGGTGCGCAGCCCGCCCTTCGCCATTTCCCGCTGGCGCTGGCGCTGCGCCGACTTGGCCTCGGGCGAGCCTTCGGTCTGCTTGTGCTCGTCCTTCACCTCCTGAAGCGACATTTTGAGCCGCTGGAAGTGACGAAAGATCTGGATCGGCAGATCGACGCCGGCGATCAGCAGCAATCCGCCCGCCATCACGAAGATCAGCGTCGCGAACGTGTCGCCGAGCGCCTTCACCGCCTGGCCGATATCGGACGAGACAAGGCCGATGGTCGGCGCCGCCGACCCCCACAGCATCCACGCGCCCATCCCGCCGAGCAGGACGACCTTCAGCAGCGACTTGCCCAGTTCGATCCAGCCATTGGTGCCAAAGATCCGCTTGAGGCCCGAGCCGGGGTTGACGCGGCTGCCCTTGGGCGCGAGCAACTTGCCGTTGAAGTGCAGCGCGCCGAGCACCGCCTGGCTGGCGATCGCGCCGACAAAGGCGAGGGCGAGCAGCGCGGCAAGCGACGGGGCGAGCTTCCACCCCGCAATCTCAAGCGCCTTGAGCGGCTGAAAGCTCTCGATATCGTCGCGGCCGAAGGTGAAGCTGGCGGCCATCACCTCCTTGATCGCGCCCAGCAGCTGCGGCCCCATCAGCATCATCCAGCCACAGCCGAGCAGGACGATCAGTGCCGCGCCGAAGTCGCGCGATTTGAGAAGGTCGCCATCCTCAAGCGCCTTTTGCTTGCGCTTGGGTGTTGGTGCTTGTGTCTTTTCGCCCGCGCTCTCCGACATCAGCCGAGCACCAGCGTCCGGGCCGCATCGAGCGCCTCGCGCACGATCACCATCATGTAATCGCCCATCGCGGGCATGCCGACCAGCAGCGCCAGCACGCCCATGGCGAGGCTGGCGGGGATGCCGATCGCGAACAGGTTGAGCGCCGGCGCCGAACGCGAGAGCATGCCGACGACGATGTTGAGGCAGAGCAGCAGAAAACCGACCGGCAGCGCGAGCAGCAGCCCGGCAAGAAACGCATAGCCGCCGAACAGAACGATGTTCATGAGCTTGCCCGGCGCGAGCCACGCCTGTCCCGGCGGCAGCAGCTCATAGGAACGCACCACCAGATCGACCAGCACGAGATGCCCATCGACGGCCAGGAACAGCAAGGTGAGCAGCACGGTGAGGAACTGACCGAGCGCCGGGGTGGCCTGGCCGCTCTGGGGGTTGATCGCGGTGGCGAAGGACAGCCCCATCGACACGCCGATCACCTCACTGGCGACGAGCGGTGCCGCGAATGCGATCTGGACGATGAAACCGAGCGCGAGGCCGACCAGGAGTTCGCCGGCGATCGACACGAAGGTCGTGAAGGCAAAGATTTCGGCGGGCGCCTGGACCGGCGCCGCGTTCATCGACAGGATGCCGACCGCGGCGGTGAGCAGGATGCGCACGTTGAGCGGCACCGAGACGGCACCGAACACCGGCGCGGCGACGAACGCCGCCCCGACGCGCACCATCGTGAAGAGCAGCGCCCAGAGCTGTGGCTCGATCGAGAGGCCGAAGCCCATCATCGGCTATGGTCTGCGCTCGCGGGAGCGGGACCAGCCGACGCCACCACCCGGCCGTCGGCCAGGACATTCATATGGGTGACCGGGTGGGGGAGCGGGCTGGCACCGCTGTTCGGCAGAGCCGACTCACCGGTCATCTCACCAAATCCGGAATGCGTTCGAAAATGCCGGTCGTGAAATCGCCGAGCAACGTCATGATCATCCCGCCGAAGATGACCAGGCTGACGCCCACGATCATCAGCTTGGGAACGAAGGTGAGCGTCTGTTCCTGGATCGAGGTCGCCGCCTGCACCATGCCGAGGATCAGGCCCGACAGCAGCGCCGGGATCAGGATCGGCGCGGACGCGAGCGCAAGCACCCACAACGCTTCGCGCGCGACGGTCAGGAAATAGTCAGCGTCCATTTGTTTGATCCTTGTGCGGCACCGGCGCGCGGGTCACGTACTGAAACTCGATGCGAGGCTGCCCATCGTCAGCGCCCAGCCATCGACGAGCACGAACAGCAGCAGCTTGAACGGCATCGAGATGATGGTCGGCGACATCATCATCATGCCAAGGCTCATCAGCACGGTGGCGACGATGAGATCGATGACGATGAACGGCAGGAAGATCAGGAAACCGATCTGGAACGCGGTCTTCAACTCGCTGGTGACGAAGGCGGGCAGCAGGATCGAGAAGGGCGTATCCTTCGGATCGGCGATCGCGCCGGTCTTGGCGATGTCGGCGAACATGGTGACGTCCTTCACGCGCGTCTGCTTGAGCATGAAGGCGTGGAGCGGCTCGCCGGCCTTGGCGATCATTTCCGTCGCGCCGATGCGGCCGGCCGCATAGGGCTGGATCGCGGTGGCGTTCATCTGGTTGATCGTCGGCGCCATGATGAAGAAGGACAGGAACAGCGAGAGCCCGACCAGCACCTGGTTCGGCGGCGTCTGTTGCAGCCCCAGCGCCTGGCGCAGGATCGCCAGCACGATGATGATGCGGGTGAAGCTGGTCATCATCAGCAGGATGCCCGGCAGCACCGTGAGCAGGCCCATGATGATGAGGACCTGAAGCGACAGCGACAGCGGCGCATCGCCACCGCCCAGATCGCCGAGCGCGCGATCGACCGCATCGCCCATGCCGGGCGGCGGGGCGGCGGCGGGGGCGGCCACGGGCGGCGGCGCCGCCTGTGCGAACGCCGGCGCGACGAGGAACAGCGCGAGCGCGAGCGCCCCCAGGATCAGCGCGAAATGGCGCAGATTGGCGCTCATCCGTCGATCCGGTCGATCAGGCTGACGCCGTTGCGGCTGACCGAAACGAGCAGACGGCGCCCCTCGACCTCCAGCACCGCGATGCGGGTGCCGGTCGATACCATCATCGTTTCGCGAACCTTCAGCAGGCGGTCACCCTGGTTACCCGGCAGCCGTGCCTCCAGCTTGCGCCAGAGATAGAGGCAGCCGATCAGCAGGCCGCAGACCAGCGGCAGCAGCACCACCAGCTTGAGGATGTAGGACCACATCATCGGATCGGCCTCAGCCCCGCTTTTCGGGCGAGACCAGTTCGGTCATGCGCACGCCGAACTTGTCGCCGACGGTGACGACTTCGCCACGGCCGATCAGCGTGCCGTTCACGAATACGTCGAGCAGCTCGTCCGCCTCGCGATCCAGTTCGATGACGCTGGTTTCGCCCAGCGCGAGCAGTTCGCGCAGCGTCAGCGTCGTCGATCCGATTTCGACCGTCAGCTTGACGCCGACATCCTGGAGGAGGTGAAAGTTGCTCGCCGCAGCCGTTTCGGCGGCGAAGCTGCCGGTCATGTCGTTCATCGTGCGTCCTCGAGTGAAAGCGGTTCGAATGTGGTCATGCGGATCGCGGCGCGGCCGTTGGCGGTGCCGACGGTGCCGTTGCCGAGCTTCTGGTTACCGACCATCACCGGCACGTCGGGGCCGAACGCGATCGGGATGACGTCGCCCGGCTTGAGCGCGACGAGGGTCGGAAAGGGGACGACCGGTTCGGCCAGCACCGAGCGGACCTGGAGCTTGACGCCCAGCACCGCGCGGGTCAGTCCGTTGCGCCATTCCGGCTCGACCTCCGGCTCACCGCCGATCACCTTCGCCGTGAGCGAGGGGGTGTAGGGCTTGAGCGCGGAAACCGGGTACAGGATGTCGATCCAGTGCGGCTTCACGCTGTCGGACCCGACGCCGAGCCGGGTGACCACCATCGGCTCGCCCGCATCGAGTTCGGGCGCGACCGAGAACGGGGTTGCCGCGGGCGCGGGTTCGAACGCGATCCGCGCCAGCATTTCCCAGGCCGGGCCGAGCTGGCCGGCGATCGCGCCTGCGATGCGGTTGAGCAGCGTATCGGCCGATCCGGTGAATTCGGTGGGCAGCGGGTGCGGCGCCTCGCCATCGCCACCAAAGAAACGGTCGAGCATTTCGAGCGCGAACTTGCCATCGACGACGATCAGCGCGCGCCCGCGACCCGGCGTCATCGCCAGCGGGAGCCAGGCGGTGAGGCCATCGGGGCGTTCGCCGCGATAATCGCCGAACCGCTGGACCGCGAGCGGCTCTGCCCAGCAGCGCGCGCCCTCGCCGACCAGCGGCTCGAAGACCGATTTGAGCGTCTTGGCGATTCGCGCCGTCAGATGCTGCACCCCATGCAGATCGCCGAACGGATTGAGCGCGACCGCGCCCAGCGCGGGCGCGTGTTCCGCGCCCGCGCGGGCGCGTTCGCGCCGATCGGTGGCCTCTTGCTCGGTGGCAGGATCTGAAGGGCTGTTAACCATGCCCGTTCACTGAACAATGAAATTGGTAAAGTAGACGTTACTAACGCCGCCAAAGCCCTCTTTTTCTTTCAAAACGCCATTGATCGCGACCGCGAGCCGCTTTTGCAGCGCCTTTTTCCCATCGGCGCTGAAGACGTCATCCTCGCTGGTTTCGCCCAGCGCCATCAGCACGGCGGAGCGCACCGCCATTTCGTGCGTCTTCAGATTCTCGATCACGCGATTGTCATAGGGCGTGGAGATCGCGATCCCGATCTGGATGAAATGGACGCTTTCACGCAGGTTGGAGGTAAACTCCTTTTCCATGGCGTAGTAGGTCGAGGCGTATTTGTCGCCGCCCGACCCCTTGGGCGTGGGCAGGCCACCGCCCGCGCCGCCTTCGCCGCCCTCGCCCCCGCCTTCACCCTTGACCGAGGCGCGGACTTCCTCGCTCTTCGGCACCAGATGCGGCTGATCCGGGGCGGCGGCTTCGGCATGGGCGCCGCCGCCGCCGATCAGGCCGGAACTGGCCGCATAGAGGCCGCCGCCGACGCCGCCGCCCACCAGCACCACCAGACCGGTGCCGATCAGCACCCATTTCATCGCGCCGCCCTTTTTCTTTTTCGGCGCGGCTTCCGCCTTGTCGTCACTCATCGTTCAATCCCCCTCAGGAAGTTTCATGCAATTCGATCATCGGCCGGCGCGCCCTCATCGCTGACGGCGGCGCTCACGGTGCGGGGCCGTGCCGGTGCGCCGGGTTCGCCCTGTTGTCGCGCGTGCGATTGGCCGCCCTCTCCGCCGACGCTGGTCTGACCCAGTTTCACCCCGCGCGCGTCGGCCAGTTCGGTCAGGCGCGGCGCGGCCTCGGCGAGCAGCTGGCGGGTCGCGGCGTTTTCGGCGTTGAAGTGGACGTGCAGGCGATCGCCATCGCGCCGGATCGACACATCGACATTGCCGAGATTTTCGGGCGCGAGACGGATGCGCGTATCCGCCGCCTCGGCTGCGTCGCGCAGCGCGGCGATCCGGTCGATCATCTTGCCCCCCCAATCGTCGCGCGTCAGATCGAGCGGAGCCTGATCGACGCCGGCCTTGGCCTGGACGGTGGTGCGCAACTGATCGCTGGCGACCATTTCCGCCGCGCGCAGCGAAGGTTCGACGAACCCGGGCGTGTCGGTATCGCCATCGCGCTGCGCCGCGAGGATCGCGGCGGCGAAGGCATGGACTGCGGCGACCGGCGCCGCCGGCATCGCCGGTGCGATGGCGGGCGCAATGGCCGGAGTCGGCAGGGGCTGGGCCTGCGCAGCGGTCACTCCCGCGCGTTCGACGGGGGTGGTCGCCAGCCCGTCATCGGTCGCGGCAGTTGGCGCGGTCGCAGGGGTTGCGGCGTCATGGCCCCGCGCCGGCAACGACACCGGCGCGGATCCCGCATCGACGGCGTCGCCCGACGGTAGCGTCGGCGCGGCAACGGGTGCCGGGGCAACCGGGCCATGCGAAGCGGTCGCGGCCCGCGCGCCGGCCAGTCCGCCCTCGACGGGCGCCGATGGTTCGGCGAGCGGGTGCGTAACGGGCAGCGCGCGACTGTCGGCGGCTCCGGCGATGCGAATCAGGGCTGCGCTACCTGGCTCCGCGCGATCGGACGGTGGCGCCACCACACCCGTCGGCACGGATGGGATCGCGGCAACGGACATCGCGTCCGCCGCGATCGCCGCGTGCGGAGCGCGGCTGGTCGCGGTATCGCTGCGTTTCGGGGTGCTCGCGACCGGCGCGTCGGCGGCGATCTCGTCGGGTTGAACCGGACCGATCGGGTCCGGCATCTCGGACGCGAGCGACAAGGTCGGGAAGGCGGCCTGCGACGCCGGCGCGGACCGCTCACGCGGATCGATCTTCGTCCGTGGCGCATCGATCGACAAAGGGGGTGCGGACGGGATCGAAGGGGCGGCCTGCGCCGGCACCACCGTCGAAATGCCTGCGTCAGACACAACCCCGACACGCGCGACGGCGACAGGGACGTCGGTCGGCGCCGCCGCAACTGCGCGAACGCCCCCTATCGGTTCAGGCGCGCGCTTCACATCATCCGGGGCGGTGGTCGCAGGCGACAATGCGTCCCGCCCGTCCGGCGCCGCATACGGAACCGTCCGGCCCGCACCAGGAATCGCGATCGGTGCCGTCGGTGCCGGATCGCCCGTCCCCATTGTGCGCGGCGCGACCTCGACCGAAGACGCGGGCGTCGTTGTCTCGGGGATCACGCCGGTCGCGCCTGGCATGGCTTCGACAACGGCAGCATCAGCGGCCGGGGTGGCCATAACCGGGCGGCGCGCGTGCGCGCCCGGCGGCGTATCGGGCAACACGGCGCCGTCGCCGGCGGCGATGTCCGGACTCGCGGGATCGACGGGCAACGCGACGCCGCCCGGCATCCAGGCAAGCAGCGGTTCGCCATCCCCGCCGTCGTCGCCCTCAGCCTCGCCTTCGCCATCCCGCGCCGCGGCCGGCAACATCTTGCCGGTTGCGGCAGCTTCCTTCCGCCCCGACGGCGTCACGACATCGGTCGCGGGCGCGGTCAGGCCGATCAGCGCGCGCGCGAAATCGGCAGCGCCCGGCAGCGCGCCAGGCGCGCCACGCGGCGGAAAAGCCGGCATCAGCGATGGCAAGGCGGTGGTGGAGAGCAAATCTGGCACGTGCGGCGAAACTCCTTCGCCGGTCAGTTCAGCAAGGATCGTGCCGTTTTCTCGGAATGGCGGGCATATCCTCCAGCGCACGCATCGCGCGGCGCGCGGCGCTCGCTTCGGCGCGCTCGACCAGCTTCTCGATCGCGGTCTGGTCGCGCTTCGCCTCCTGCGTCGCGGCGCGCGCGGTGTCGAGGCCGCGCTGGGCCTGTTCGACGCGCCGCTCGGCGGCAAAGGCGGACTGGTGCAGCCGCTCGCGATAATGCGCTGCGGCGATCAGCGTCGTCGCGCTGCCGGGAGCCGGCGCCGGTGACGGCGCGACGCCGGCGGCCAGCTGGGCGATGCGCAGGCGCAGCGCCTCCTCATTGGCGACCTTCGCCTGTGCCTCTGCCTCGCTCGCGCGGACCATGTCGAGCTGAAGCGTGCGGACGCGCAGGATGCGGTCGAGCTTTTTCGCGTGGCGGTCAGCCATCGCCAAAGACGCCGGTCAGCTCGGCCACGGCGTCATCGAGGGTTACCGTCTCGTCATAGGCCTGACGGATATAGTCGAGGACGGAATCATGGCATGCGATCGCCGCGTCGATCGCCGGATCGGCGCCGGCGCGATAGGCGCCCATCAGCACCAGATCACGGTTTTCCTCATAGGTCGCGAGATGCCGGCGCAGCACCCGCGCGGCGGCGACATGCTCCTTGCCGGCGATATCGGTCATGACGCGGCTGACCGACGGCCCCAGATCGATGGCCGGATAGACCCCGCGCTCGGCAAGCGCGCGGCTGAGCACGATATGCCCGTCAAGGATCGACCGCGCCGAATCGACCACCGGATCATTGCCGTCATCGCCATCGGCCAGCACGGTGTAGATGGCGGTGATCGACCCGCCGGTGTGGACATCGGTCCCCGCGCGCTCGATCAGGCTGGGCAGCATCGCGATGGCGCTGGGCGGATAGCCGCGCGCCGACGCCGGTTCGCCGAGCGCCAGGCCGATCTCGCGGCCGGCATGCGCGACGCGGGTGAGCGAATCCATGATCAGCAGCACCTTCTTGCCCTCGGCGCGAAAGGCTTCGGCGATCGCGGTGGCGCGCAGCGCGCCGCGGATACGGAGCACGGGCGAATGGTTCGCCGGCACCGCGACCACCACCGATCGCGCGCGCGCCTCCCCCGCGACCTTCGTTTCGAGAAAGTCGGAAACCTCACGCGAGCGTTCGCCGATCAGGCCGATCACGATCACGTCCGCCTTTGCCGCGCGGACCATCATGCCGAGCAGGACCGATTTGCCCACCCCCGACCCCGCCATGATGCCGACGCGCTGACCCTGGCCGATGGTGAGCAGCCCGTTGATCGCGCGCACCCCGACATCGAGCGGCTGGAGCACGCGTCCGCGATCCAGCGGCGATTGAATCTTGCCGGCGAGCGGCCATTTGTCCGCACCGCGGATCGGACCCAGACCGTCGATCGGCTTGCCCGCGCCATCGACCACCCGGCCAAGCAGCGCCGCCCCAACCTCCGCCTCGCCCGGCGGACCGACGGGACGCACCGGCGCGTTCGGCAGCAGGGCCGCGGGACCGCCAAGGTTCATCAGCAGCGTCTTGCCCCCGCGAAAGCCGATCACTTCGGCCTCGACGCGCTGCGCGCCCTCGCCGATCGCGCAGACAGTGCCGACCGGAAGCGACAGGCCGACCGCCTCCATCAACAGGCCGTCATAGGATGACAGCCGCCCGGACACTTTGGGTTTCGGGCGGAAATCGTCGCAGGACAGGCCGTCGAGATAGTCGGCGGTAAAGCGGTTCAGCATGGGGCCTCAGAGCACCGGCGGGATCGGCACGCGATCGATCGCGGCGGCGAGTTGTTCGAGCCACAGATCGGGTCCGTCCTCGACGATGGTCGAGGCGCTTTCGATCACGAATCCGCCGCGTGCGATTTCCGCATCGCCAATGGGAAACACGGTCTTTGGCAAATGTTCCTGGACCAGCGGCAGATCATTTGGATTGAGCCGCAGCATCGCTGATTCGGCACTGTCGGCGAGCATGTCGGTCGCCGCGTCGATCCGCGCGGCGAGGATGTCGGGGGCGACCCCGGCCTCCCCGATCATCTGCGTCACCAGGTGCAGCACCGTCTGGCGCAGATGGGCGGCCATGCGATCGCGATCGAAATGCGCGCCGCCGGACAGCGACTGGCTGACCTGTTCCAGCAGTGCCGCCTGCTGCTGCGCGACGGCCTCCACCTCGGCGCGGCCGGCGGCCAGCCCCTCGGCATAGCCGGCCGCGCGCGCGGCGGCGACGGGATCGACGAATTCCTTTGCCGGATGTTCGGCATTGGGATCGAACGGATCCCATCCCTCGGTCGACCGGTGGCCCGGTTCGGCCGGGTTAAAATGGCGCGGCCGGGGCGCCGGATCGCGTGGGCGGATGTCGCGCGCGGCGAAGTCCTCCGGCGGCGCAAAGGCGCGCTGCAAGGCTTCGGCGATCCCGGCGCTGCGGGCGGCAAGGCCTGGCACGAAATCAGACATAATCGTCGTCCCCGCTGCCCGGCATGGTGATCGTTCCGTCCTTCACCAGCTGGCGGGCGATCGCGATCATCACCTTCTGCGCTTCCAGCACTTCGGCCATCTTCATCGGACCGCGTGCTTCCATCTCGTCGCGGATCGTATCGGCGGCGCGGCTGGACATGCACGAGAGGAACCGGTCGCGATTCGCCTCGTCCGTCCCCTTCAGGCTGCGCACCAGCACATCGCTTTCGATGTTGCGGAGCAACGTCCCCATATTCTTGTCGTCGAGTTCGAGCAGATTGTCGAAGACGAACATCGCCTCCTCGATCGCGCGCGCGACCTCTCGGTCGAGCTTCGCGAGCTTCGGCATCACCTTTTGCTCGGTGATCTTGCGCGCGGAGGACATGATCTTCGCGGCCTCACGCGTGCCGCCCATCTGAACCCCCGCGATCCGCTTGGGCTGGCTGGCGTGCCGCTCGATCAACTGGCGCAGCGTCGCCACCGCGTCCGGGGTCACCGGGCCAAGCTTCGCGACCCGGCGCAGCACCTGGGGCTGAACCGCCTCGGGCAGCATTTCCAGCACCTGCGCCGCGACGGTGGAATCGAGATGCGCGAGCATCACGGCCGCGATCTGGGGGTGCTCGTCCTCCAGCATCGCGGCGATTTCGGTCGCTTCCATCCAGGCCAGGCCGGCGATCGATTCGTCGGGCGTGGGCGGCAGGATACGGGCGAGGACGTTGCCGGCCCGATCGGGACCCAGCGCCTTCGTCACCACCGATTCGAGTTTCGGGCGCGGATCGAACTGGATCGAGCTGCGCTCCTGCGCGCGCCCGGTGAAATCGTCGAGCACCTGCGCCATTTCGAACTCGCTGACATCGGCGACGTTCATCATCGCGCTCCCCAGCTGGCGGACTTCCTCCGGATCCAGCTTCTGAAGGATCGCCGCCGCCTCTTCGTCGCCGACGATCATCATCAGCACCGCGGCCCGTTCGACACCGGTAAAGTTGCGGGGGGCGTTCACCTCAATGGCCCTCCGTCTTGATCATGTCGCGCACCGCCAGGGCGGCGCGCGCCGGATTTTCGCGGGTGAAATCGCGGACCAGCCCGACCCGGTCGCCCAACGAGACCCCACCGCCGGCCAGCATCGCGGCGCTCATCGGCTGGGGAATGCCCGCGCCATCGGCGGCACCCATCGGCAGGGCCGGCTTGGCGACATCCTCGCGCCGCTTGAGCAGCGCCTTGGCGAGCGGACGAACCCCGAGCAGCAGGACCAGCAGCGCGATCAGCACCGCCGTGACGTTGCGGGCGACCATCGCGAACCAGCCGCTTTCATAGAAGGGGGTCGCGTCCTCGGCATCCTGCGAGGTGGTGAATTTGCGGCTGACCACGGTGACCTGATCCTGGCGCGTGGCGTTGAAGCCGACCGCCGCCTTCACCAGATCGTCGATCTGCTTGATCTCGACCTGGCCGCGCGGCTTGCCCGGCTCCTCGCGCAGCAGGACCGCGACCGACAACCGCTTGATCTCGCCCGGCGCAGCGCGGGTGACGGAAATCTCCTTGCCGGTGTCATAGGTGCGGGCAAAGCTGTCGCTCTGCTTCATCCCCGGTGCGGCTGCCGGCGCACCCGGCTGGCCCGGAGCGGTCGCGGTGGCCGCGCCGGCGGCAGGCGTCTCCGCCTTGGCCGGCGGCGGCGGCACGTTCGACAGCGCGCCGGGAATACCGCCGGGCGCGGCCGATCCGTCGCGCGGCGATCCGGTCCAGCTGCCCTGTTCGGCACGCATCACCGCGCCCTGCTTGTCATAGCTTTCGCGCGTCGCCTGGCTCTCGTCCAGATCCACCTCGGCCTGAACCTCGGCGGTGAAATTCCCCGCCCCAAGCAGCGGCGTGAGCAGTTGAACCAGCTGCTGGCGATATTTGTCCTCGACCCGGCGCTGGAAATCGATCCGGGCGTCGCCGGCCGACCCTTCGGTCCCCGACTTGCTGAGCAGCGCGCCCATCTGATCGACGATCGTGACCGCTTCCGGCTTCATCCCCGGCACCGACGAGGCGACGAGGTTGACGATCGAGCGGACCTGCGCGTCGGCAAGGGTGCGGCCCGGCTGGAGCTTGACGATGACCGAGGCCGACGGTTCGGCCTTGTCGCGCACGAACACGCTGGCTTCGGGCGTGGCGAGATGCACGCGCGCCTCCGCGACGGTGTCGATTTCCGCAATCGAGCGCGCAAGTTCGGTCTCGCGCGCCTGGCGCAGCCTTTCCCCCTCGACCGCGCGGCTGACGCCCATCGGCAACTGGTCGAGCAGCGCATAGCCGCCGGGTGCCGCCTTGGGCAGGTCCTGCCCGGCGAGCAGCATCCGCGCCTTGTGATAATCATCCTCGTTGACGGTGATCGAACCGGCATTGTCGATGCGGTTGGCGATGCTGGCGGCGTCGAGCGCCTGCGCCACCGCCGCCTTGTCCGATTCCGGCAGGTTCGCGAACAACACCCGCTGCGGCGGGGTCGCGAAGCTCATCCACGCCAGCGCGGCGGCGCCGATCAGGCCGAACATCAGGACCATCGGCAGGCTGCGCTTGACGGCGGGCTGGGCGAGCAGCGACCCCATCTGCTTCACCGGATTGGCGAAGCCGGCGGTGGCCGGGGTGGCGAGTGCCTCGGTCGAGGCGGGCGCGGTGGCGATTGCGTTTTCCATATGCGTCAGACCGGCATGCTCATGATGTCACGATAGGCGGTCAGGAGCTTGTTCCTGACCTGAAGCGTCGCTTCGAACCCGACCGACGCCTGCTGGCGGGCGAGCATCACCTTGGCGATGTCCACCGTCTCGCCGCGTTCATATGCGGCGGACAGGTCGCTGGCCTGGTTCTGCGCGCCATTGACCTGCTTGAGCGCGGTCTGGAGCGTGTCGGCAAAGCTGGACGCCCCCGCCGGCTGCTGCGTCTGGACCGGGGAGGCCCCGCCCCCGCTGGTGGCGCGCTGAAGCGCTTCGTTGCGTTCGAGGATCTGGGCGCGCAGCTGCATGACGCGGTCGATCCCGCCAGCGCCGCCGATGCCGCTGACGCCGCTCATGCCCGGGCGCTCCGGATGATGTCCTCACCCTGTTCGCGCGCCTTGGCAAGGCGATAGCGCAGGGTGCGTTCGGAAATGCCGAGCCGCCGGGCGGTTTCGATCCGGCTGCCGCCACAGGCCGCCAGCGTCTCGCGGATGGCCGCGAACTCGCTGAGCTGGACGATGTTGCTGAGCGTTCCCTCGGCCTGGACCGCGATTTCGGCGGGACGGTCGAAAATCAGATGATCGGGGGTGATTTCGTCCCCGGGGCAGAGCAGCAGCGCGCGCTGGATCACATTCTCAAGCTCGCGGACATTGCCCGGCCAGTCGTGCGACTGGAGCACCGACAGCGCCTCCTGGCTGACCCAGGGCAGGCGGCCGCGCGGACCCGCGTGGCGCAGCACCATCGCCGAGGCGAGCGCGGCGACGTCGCCGGGACGTTCCGCCAGCGCCTTGGTCGTCAGCGGAAAGACCGACAGCCGATAGTAAAGGTCGGCGCGGAACCGGCCTTCCGCCACCTCGGTCTGGAGATCGCGGTTGGCGCAGGCGATGACGCGGACGTCGATCTTTTCCGGGCTGGTCGCGCCGATCGGCACCACTTCCCGTTCCTGCAACGCGCGGAGCAGCTTGGCCTGAAGCGCGAGTGGCATTTCGGCGACTTCGTCGAGCAGCAGCGTCCCGCCATTGGCGGCGCGGAAAAAGCCCTCGCCGGCAGCGTTGGCGCCGGTGAACGCGCCCTTCTGATGCCCGAACAACAGCGCTTCCAGCATGGTTTCGGGCAGGGCCGCACAGTTGACCGCGATGAACGGACCGTCGCGACGCGCGCTGCCCATATGGATCGCCTTGGCCAGCACTTCCTTGCCGGTGCCGGTCGGGCCGTTGACCAGCACGGTGATGTCGGCGGCGGCGACCCGCTCGGCGAGCGCGTAGAGCGCCAGGCTTTCGGGATCGGAGGCAACCGGCGCATGGGCGCCGCGCAGCATCGCGCTGGCGAACCCCGCCGCGACCGCCGCATCATCGGGTCCGAAGGTGAGCCGCGCGGGATTGCCGTCATGAAACGGGATCGCCGCAACCGGCCCTTCGCCCAGCACCAGCGTGCGGGCCGATACCGGCGGCGCCTCACCATCGACGATCATGAACAGATCGCCCGGCATCGGCTTCACCTTGTCGGCGGCGCCGATCGTGAATCCCTGCGCCCGGAGCGTGGAAACCAGCGCGTAATTCTGGCGAAGCACTGCGGCTGACGGAAAGATCGTCTGCATTGAAACCCCCTGTTGAGCCTCAAATGCGCGATCGTTGGTAAACGACCGGTAAATTTGCCGGCAAAAATCAGCCGATCCGGCTCCAGATTGCCGCGCGCGCCCTCGTATACGCGCGAGGGGCGGTCGATTTTTTTGCTTAATGCGCCGGTCGCGCTGCCGTTCACCCCATTGGCGGCTCGAGCTCTCTCGCATTTTCAGGGGGGGAACGCGGGGACGCCAGACCGAACGGAGACAAGACATGACTGTTATCGGAACGAACATCGCGAGCCTCCGCGCCGCGAACGCGTCGAAGATGGCGTCCCAGTCGCTGCAGACCGCCATGGAGCGTCTGTCGACCGGCAAGCGCATCAACAGCGCGAAGGACGATGCCGCCGGCCTCGCGATTGCGAGCCGCATGACCAGCCAGATCAAGTCGATGACCGTTGCGATCCGCAACGCGAACGACGGCATCTCGCTCGCCCAGACCGCCGAAGGCGCGCTGAGCGAGGTGACCAACATGCTTCAGCGCATGAAGGAACTGGCGACCCAGGCGTCGTCGGGTACCTATTCGGACGACGACCGCAAGAACATGCAGACCGAAGTCACCGAACTTTCGGCGCAGGTCGATGACATCCTGCGCAACACGAAGTTCAACAAGGTCCAGCTCTTTGCGAGCGACGCCGACATCACCAAGTCGATCCAGGTCGGCAGCAGCTCGGGCCAGACGGTCGATCTGAAGATCACCAAGCTCGACCTGTCGTCGATCACCGGCAAGACGATCGCGGCCCCGGTCGAAGCGAGCACGGGAACCGACGGCACCGACGGTACCGATGGCACGACCGACCCGACCTATTCGTTGCAGACGATCGCGTCGGGTGACGACCGCATCGGCACCGAATATACGGTGACGCAGGACGACGTCGACAACAACGCGTCCTTCGCGATCGCGGCGGGCCGTGAGGTCCAGCTGAAGGCCGGCGACAAGATCTGGGATGCCAGCGCCAACTCGGGTGCCGGCGGTCTCAAGACGCTCGCCAGCGGCGACTCCGAACTGACCGGTCTCTACACCGTGACGCAGGACGACGTCGACAACAGCGCCGAGATCAGCGCGTTCGACAGCCCGGCTGCCGGCGACGTGATCAAGCTCGTCGAAGGCGACAAGGTGTGGGTTGCGTCCGACACCGGCACCGACACGGGTACGGATACCGGCACCGACACGGGTGGCGCAGCCGCGACCGGCCTCCAGATCACGTCGCGGACGCTGGCTTCCGCCGCGCTCGACACGATCGAAACCGCGCTGGACTCCGTCGCGACGACGCGCGCCAGCCTGGGTGCGGCGCAGAGCCGGCTTGAATCGGTGGTCAACAACCTGACCACCAACACGACCAACCTGACCGAAGCGCGCAGCCGCATCGAAGACGCCGACTATTCGTCGGAGACTGCGGCGCTCGCCAAGGCGCAGATCCTGAGCCAGGCATCGACCGCGATGCTGGCGCAGGCCAACCAGTCGCAGCAGAACGTACTGACGCTGCTTCGCTAAGCGTGTGCCGGTCGGGGTGTCACCCCCCTGACAGGCACCACGGCCGGTCACCCTTCCCTGTTGGAAGGGCATGCGAGGAAGCCCCGGTGGTCGAAAGACCGCCGGGGCTTTTCCTTTTCCCGCGCGCGGTGCCGGCCCGCTCCCGCCTTTGATCTGGCGCGTTACTTCCCCGGCCGGCCGCCCGGCGTCCATTCCGGCCGGAAGTCGCCATCGGCGAGCCAGCGCGCCGGACCGATCAGCGACTGAATCGCGCGGGTCATGAACGGGATGTCGAGATTGGCGATCGTATCGCGGGGCGAATGATAGGTTGGGGTGACCGCCCAGCCGGAGATCGTGTGCGCCACCACCCCGCGCAGCGCGAGCGAATAATTGTCCGACCGTTCGAAGAAGTTCTGATCCGGATAGGGATCCTTCGCGATCAACGCGCCGCGCGCGACCAGCGCGGGGCCAAGCGTCGAGCGTTCGAACCCGGTCATCATCATCGTCCCCGCCGGCAATTTCGGATCCTGTGCGCCGATCATCTCGATCGAGATATTGGCGACGATGTCCGCCAGCGGCACCGGCGGGCTGGCGGTGAACGCACGCGAGCCGAACCCGCCCGCCTCTTCGCTGCCGAACGCGGCGAACAGGATGCCGCGACGATGCGGCCCGCCCGTGGCAAGCGCGTGCGCCAGTTCGAGTACGGCGGCGGTGCCGGACGCGTCGTCATTGGCGCCCGGCATCACCGTCCCATCGGGCCGGACGCCGAGATGGTCGAGATGCGCGGACAGCAGGATGACGCCCGCGCGCGGATCGGTTCCGGGAAGATAGCCGATCGCATTCGTCGTCTCGACCTCCTCCGGGACCAGCCCCGCCAGGGTCAGCACCACCGGCGTTCCCGCAGCGGCGCGGCGCGCGCGATCGAATGCGGCGGCGGGCAGCACCACCACCGACACCCCCTCGGGCGCCGCCTCACCCGCAAGATAGGACTCGATCCGGGGTCGCCTGCCGAGCCGGTCCCACAGCGCCTTCGTCTCGTCACTCTCACGCAGAACCAGCAGGCGAATCCCCTTGGTGTGCGCCGCCCGCAGTGCCGTCATCGCCGAGAGTTTGCCGCCACCCGCGAACACGACCTCACCCGCCGGCATCGCCGCCGCGTCATCCCCGGCATAAAATATGGCGCGTCCCTCGACCCGCGCCGCACCGCCGAGCAGGAGCGTGGCACCGGCAAGCGCCTTTCCGCCAAGCGTCAGTTCGGGTGCGCCGTCCAGGCGAGGGCGGATCACCTTCACCTTTTGCAGGAAGCCCGCGGCACCCGGTGCCGGGCGAAGACCGAACCCCTGAAAGCGCGCGGCGACATAGGCGGCGGCGATCGCTTCGTCCCGGGTCATGCTGCCGCGCCCCCGAAGCTCGGGGCCGGCCAGGAAATTGACATGCGCGGCGATCCATTCGGGCTTCACGGTCCACTCGCGCGCCGGCGCGGCGGCGGTCGCCGGTACAGTCGCGCTCTGGGCGAGTGCGACCGGGGCGAGAGCGGCAAGGAGAAGGGCAAGCGCGAGCGGGGTCTTCATGTGGACGTTCCTTTCGTTCGGCGCGACCCTAGCCGAGCGCGTCCGCAACTCAATCCTCCGGCCGGGTCCAGATCCATCCGCCGATCACCGCCGCCGCGCCGATGGTCACCAGCGGCCATGGCATCGGCGTCAATGCCAGGGTTACCGCGATGCTGACCGCGAAGGCGATGCTCGCCGCGACCTTGCCCGCACGGCTGATCGCGCCGCCGTTGCGCCAGCGCAGGATATGCGGGCCGAAGCGGGGGTGGTCGAGCAGGCGCCGCTCAAGCCGGGGTGAACTGCGCGCAAAGCAATAGGCGGCCATGATGACGAACACCGTGGTCGGCATCACCGGCAACAGCGCCCCGATCACCGCCAGCGCGAGGCAGAGAAAACCGGCGGCGAGGAAGAGTGAACGGCGCACCAGTGCCGCCTACCATGTCCGCGCGGACGCCGCGCGCTGAAAACCGGTCCGGAAACGAAGAAGGGACGGAGACGGCCCCCCGGCACGCCCCCGTCCCTGCCCCCTGCCGAACGGACACCCCCCGGCATCCGTCCGGGCTTTCTATCCCAGCCGGCGCATCAGATTCTTCTTGAGCCGGTCGTGCGCGCTCTTCTTGATCTGGCACACGCGCGCGGCACCGACGCCGAGCACCTGGCCGATCTCTTCGAGGTTGAGTTCCTCGACATAATAGAGCTGGATGACGAGCTGTTCCTTTTCCGGCAGTTCGGCGATCGAGGCGATCAGCGCCTCGCGCTGGTCGGCATCGGCGAGCTGATCGAAGGGCGATGGCTCGTCGGACATGAACCAGGGGCCTTCGTCCGAATAGACGTCGTCGATCGAATCGAAGCGGACCGCCTCGGCGCTTGCATAGTCGCTGCGCAGCTTATCGACGGTGATGCCCAGTTTCGATGCGACCGCCGCTTCGTCGGGACGGCTGCCCCGCGCGTCGGTCAGCGCCGCGACGGCATCATTATAGGCGCGCCGCCGCTTCATCGCGCCGCGGGTCAGCGTCGCCTGTCGCCGCAATTCATCGATCATCGCACCGCGCACGCGCGTCACCAGATACTGGTCGAAACTGACCAGGCCGCGATCCTCGAAACTGGCCGCCGCCTCGACCAGCGCGACCAGGCCGATCTGCACCAGATCCTCGACATCGACGATGCTGCTCATCGAACCATGGATGTGCCAGGCCAGCCGCCGCACGAGCGGCATGTGCCGGGCGACCAGCGCGTTCATGTCGCGCCGGGTATCGCCGCTGCGGCCATAGGTGAGCGCGAACTCGTTCGGTTTGGGCTGAAAGGTCATGCCGCCAGCGCCTCCGGCGCGCCGATCACGGCGACCACCTCGACCGACTTGTCCTCAGGGACTTCGAAGAAGCTCATGACCGGGGTATCCGGCAGGCAGGTGCGAACCAGCTTGCGGATCGCGATGCGGATCGACGGCTGGACGACCAGGGCGAACGGCTTTGCTTCCGCGACCAGCGGCGCGGCGGCCCGCTGGAGCGCATCGACGATGCGGCGGCCCAGATCGGGTTCGATGGTGTGGCGCTTGGCCGGGTCCGATCGGATCGCCTGGCCGAGCAGTGCCTCCAGCTGGCCTTCGAGCGTCATCACCCGCAGCGGTTCGCGCACGCTGCACAGGCGCTGGATGATGAGCGGACCAAGTTCGGGGCGGATGAGTTCGATGATCTCGTCGGCATCCAGCGTCTTTTGCGCGGCCATCGCGATCGCGGCGGCGATGCGGCGGAATTCCTTGAGCGGGATATTCTCCGCCAGCAACCCGCGCAGCACCTGGGTCAGCGTCGTGATCGGCAGCGGATTGGGCGAAAGCGCCGACACCAGCTGCGCCGCGCGTTCGCGCAGCCCGTCGAGCAGCGCCTGAACCTCGTCCGGACCCAGCAGATCCGACGCATTCTGGATCAGCGCCTGGTTGAGGTGCGTCGCCATCACCGTGCCGGGATCGACCACCAGATAGCCCTGGCCGGTCGCCGCATCGGCATCGGCGGGCGAAATCCACATCGCGTCGAGACCGAAGGTCGGATCCTTGACCGGCTTGCCGTGCAGACGACCCGTCGCCTGTCCGGTGTCGAGCGCCAGCACCTCGTCGGGCGAAACGCTGTCCTCCCCGATCACCACGCCGCCGACGACGACGCGATAGGTGAAGGGCGGCATATTGATGTCGTCGCGGACCCGCACCTGCGGCACCACGAAGCCCAGTTCCTTCGACAGCTGGCGGCGGACGCCGGTGATGCGGCCCATCAGCGCGCCGCCGCGGCGTTCATCGACCATCGGCACCAGCCCGTAGCCGATATCGATCATCACCTGCATGTTGTCGGTCACCTCGTCCCAGCCGATCCGCGAGGGATCGACCGGCTCGGCGGACTCGATTGCGGTGGCGGGCGGCGGCAGCTTCGACGTCTTCCACATCTTCCACGCCATGAAGCCGGAGGCGCCGGCGGCGGGCAGGATGATGAAATAGGGCATGCCGGGCAGCAGGCCGAGCAGGCCGACGATCACCGCGACCGGGGTCCAGGTCTTGTGGCTGCCGAACTGGCTGCCGATCTGGCCGGTCAGGTCCTGATCCTTGGTCGATGCGACGCGGGTGACGATCGCGGCAGCGGCGATCGAGAGCAACAGCGCGGGAATCTGCGCGACGAGCGCATCGCCGATCGCCAGCAGCACATAGTTCTGGGCCGAGGCGCTGAGCGACAGGCCGTGACTGACCGATCCCAGGATCAGGCCGCCGATGACGTTGATCGCCAGGATCAGCAGGCCGGCGACCGCGTCGCCCTTCACGAATTTGGACGAACCGTCCATCGCGCCGTAGAAATCCGCTTCGGTCGCCACCTCGACGCGACGCGCCTTGGCTTCGTCCGGGGTGATCAGGCCGGCGTTCAGATCGGCGTCGATCGCCATCTGCTTGCCGGGCAACGCGTCGAGGGTGAAGCGCGCGGACACTTCCGACACGCGCCCCGCGCCCTTGGTCACCACGATCAGGTTGATGATGATCAGGATCGCAAAGACGAACAGGCCGACGACATAATCGCCGCCGATCATGAAGGTGCCGAACGCCTCGATCACATGGCCGGCGGCGGCCTCGCCCTCATGCCCATGACCCAGCACCACGCGGGTGGACGCCACGTTGAGGCCGAGGCGGAACAGCGTCGCGAACAGCAGCACCGTGGGAAAGGCCGAGAAATCGAGCGGCTTCTGCGCGTTGAGCGCCACCATCAGCACCGCGAGGCTGATGACGATATTCATGATGAAGAAGGCGTCGAGCAGGAAGGTCGGCACCGGGACGACCATCATCGAGACGAGCACCAGAATGGCGATCGGCAGCGCAAAGCCCTTGAGCGTGGGGAGGACGTTCCCCTTGAGCGTCAGCGTGTTCACGTGGGTCAGGCTCCCAGCCGGGCGAGCATCAGATAGGCGAGCTTGGCGGTTTCAGGCGTCGGCCGCAGCGGATTGACCGTGGGCAGCGCGCTCGCCTTCAACCGGCCGGCGGTTTCCAGCCGGTCGATCGTCGCGAGCCAGGTACGATCCTGAGATTCGGCGTCATTGCCCAGCACCACCTCGACATCGCTGCCCAGCGACTGGACGAGTTGCTGATACTTCGCCTCCATCGTGCCGGAGGCCGAACCGGTGGCGCCGACGGCTGCGGCGCCCTTGTCGAGCTTTCCGGCGAACCGCTCATAGATCTGGCCGAGCGAGCGTTGCGACCCGTCCGATGCGTAGAAGATGCTGCGATTGGCGCGCGCCGCCGCCGGGAACAGGCTGGCGGCGCCCTGGCCCGGATTGGCGTCCATCGCGCGCAGGAACTTGCGCGCGCCACCGATGCCGAGGAAGTGCGCCATGTAAAGATCGGTGCCGGTCGCGTCGCGGCCCAGCGAGGCTTCGAGCGCGTCCTTGTTGTCGCTGGCATGTTCCGCCGCCATCAGCGACGCGGTTTCGGGATCGTTGCGCAGCGCCAGAATCGCCTGTCGGGTCGCGCCGTCGGCCACGACGTAGCGGCCGCTGGACGTCCGGCGGATGCTGTCCGCAGCCCAGCCCAGCCCATGTTCCTCGCCATGTTCCTTGACGACGCCGAGCCAGCTCTGCTCGATGAACTGATAGAGGCCGGTCGCGCTGGAGGTGGAGGCGCGCGCGTCGGCGCGCAGCCCGCTTTCGACCTGCGCCTGGCCAAGCAGATAATTGAAGTCGATGCCGGTCTTCTGGCTTGCCGCCGCGATCGCCGTCGTGACGTTCGCCTTGGCTCCGATCGAAGGTACGCTCATCAGCCCCTGCTCTTGATACCCCTGTTCGGGACTATCTTAGCAAGGTGCGTGCCAAATCCTGGTAAGTCGCGTTCCGACGCGATCTGTCGGGGTTCAGGCGTAGGCGCCGGCAATGCCGGGCCGGTAGGCCGGCAAATTATTGCCGGTCAGTACCTGCAACCGCCGCCGGACATTCGCCGCCATCAGGTTGACATAGATGCGGCAGGTTTCGTTGAGGCGATGTGCCTCCTCCGCCAGCGCCCGCAATTCGGGCGAGAGGTCCGGATTGTCGTCATTCGCGGCCCCCACCGCGTCGATTCCGGCCAGCTTTTCCTGCGTCGCGCGCTCCAGCGCGGCGACGTCGTTCGCCTTCAACGCCGCGATTTCGGCGTGAAGCGCGTCGATCACCCGAACCAGGGCGTCACGCCTGTTCATGCGGATCCCACTGGAATTTGAGCGCCAGCAGCCGGTCCGCGACCGTCGATGGGACGAGCGGGAAACGCCCCTCCTGCACCGCCTTCTTGATCCGGGCGACGCGTTCGACGTCCACCGGCGCGCTGGCCGCAGCGCTCTGGGTCAGTGCAGACGCGGCGCTGGTCTGCGCGGCCTGCGTTGCGCCGTCCGTCGCCTTTACGGGCGCGGCCGGGGCCACCGGCGTCAAGCGCCGGTCAGCTATAGATGCAGGCTTGAAGCCGACTGGATCCACCATGTCTGCAACCCTTTTTCTGCGGACACCTGCGGAAACGACCGTTTGCGCAGAAGCTTTAGAAAAAAATTCAGTCCCCGAATCCGGGCAGGCGCGCCCGCCCCGGTTCGACCGCGATCGCGGCGATCGGCGGCCGCTTGTCATCGACCTTTACCAGCACGCGTCCCCCGGCGCTGGCATCGGCCATCGCCACCCCGTCGCTGGTGATGGAAAAGCCGGCCGATCCCGCCTCGATCAGGATCGGGTCGCCGCGCTTGATGACGATTTCGGGCTTTGCCTGAACCGGCGCGGGTGCGACGGCGAGCGTGGGCGCGGCCACCGGCTTGGGCAGCGCATCGATCGCAACGAACAGGCGCCACTGTTTCGGCCCCTGGCACCGGATCACCACCGCATCCTCGGCCGACGAGCGCCAGCTCAGTTCCGGCGCGTCGCACGCGGCGAGCTTCAGCCGCTTGTCGACCGCGGCCCGAGCGCCCCCTTCCGCGCCGATCGGCGCGCCGACGAAACGTTCGACCAGCTTGTCGAGCGCCTCGGTCGATTGAAAGCCGCCGGTCTCGCCGCCGGCGGCGGCAAGGGCGATGGGAAGAAGAATGGCGATCATGACGGTCTCCGCTTCATTTGTCCTGGCCGGCAAAGCCGACCGATAGGGTGACGGCGCGGCGCTGGGCCGGCGCGATGGAAATGACGATGCGCGCGGGATCGACGGCGCCGCTGCGCGCCAGTGCCGACGCGACCATGCGGGCGCGATCGGCGGCCAGGATCGCGGCGCTGCCGGTCGCGGGATCGACATCGGCGGCATCGCCCGTCGATGCGGTAATCGTGACATGGGTTCGCGGATCGCGCGCGGCGTCGCGCGCCCAGGCGACGATGCCGCCCAGATCGGCGCGCGCCGAACCGGAGGCGAAGCCGTCGATCCGCGCGGTCGCCACTGACATCGGCGCGGGTGCTGGCGCCTCGATCCCGAAGCCGGAGCGCAGCCCGGCGAGCAGCGTCGCGCGATCGAGCGAGCGGTTGGCGTGCAGCAGCACGAAGAAGCCGACCAGCAACAGCGACAGATCGGCGAGCGTGATGAGCCACACCGACCGCGCGGGCGCGATATCGTCCCAGCTATCGGCGGTCATGCCGCGATCTCCCGCGTGGACGCGCGCGCGCGTTCGAGGGTGGCGAGCACTGCGAGGGGCGCCGCGAGCCGAAGCCGCTCCGCCGCCTCGACCCGCGCGAGCCGCTTAAGGCGCGCGACGATCGGCATGGCGACCAGGTTCGCGAGCAGCGCGCCATAGAGCGTCGCCAGCAGCGCGACCGCCATCGCGGCGCCGATCGTGTCCGGATCCTGCATCGCGGCGAACATCCGCACGAGTCCAAAGACGGTGCCGATCAGCCCCATTGCCGGCGCCGCTTCCGCGATGCCGGCCCACATTTCGATCGCGACCCGATGCCGCTCCGCGCGTGCGGCCGCGCGTTCGGAAACGATCGCCGCCACCCGTTCGGGCGCGGCGCCATCGACCGCCGCCTCGACCGCCGCCGCGACATCCGGATCCTCGATCACCGACCGGTCGAGCGCCAGCACCCCATGGCGCCGCGCGATCCGGTCGAGCGATGCGGCCTGATCGATCAGGGGCGCGACGTCGAACGGCCGGCGCGCCAGCACCCGAAGCGCCGACAAGCCGCGACCGATATCGGCCACGCGGTTGCGCAGCGCGACGCTGATCGCGGTCCCGCCAAGCACGATCCCGATCGCCAGCGGATCGAGGAACGTGCCGGGATCGATCTGAGCCGCCGCGGCGGCGGACTGGGTGACGATGGCCATGTTCATGCGCGAGTCTTTGCAAGCGCCGGGCCAAATCGATTTCACGCCCCCGCACCCGCGAACGGCCGTCCAGACCCGGCAAAAGCGGCAAGATGCGTTGCCGCCGACCGGCAAGATGTTGCCGCCGCCACCGCGCAATCCGGCAATTCGACCGATTTTTGCGGCCCCCGGCGAAATTGGCACGCCCATTGCTAGGCTGGGTTCGAACAGTTGTGCGGAGGACGCATCACATGGGTCAGGACAGTCTTTTCGGGGTGCATGGCGCGGCGCTACAGGTGCGTTCGCAGCGCATGGGCGTGCTCGCGTCGAACATCGCGAACGCCTCGACCCCCGGCTACAAGGCGAAGGACATCGACTTTCGCGAGGCGCTCGATGCGATCGAGACGCCGGGGATGGCGGGAACCGATCCGATCGGCGGCGCCACCAAATATCGCGTGCCGCTTCAGCCCAGCCTGGACGGCAATACCGTCGAGCTGGCGACCGAACAGACCGCGTTCGCCGAAAACGCCGTCGCCTATCAGACGACGCTCGCGTTTCTGAACGGCCGCATCTCCACCATCACCCGCGCGCTGAAGGGAGAATAACGATGCCGGACCAGCCGCTCAACATCTTCCAGGTCGCCGGCCGCGCCATGTCGGCGCAGCTGGTACGGATGAACACCACCGCGTCGAACCTGGCCAATGCCGGTCAGGTCGCGTCCAATCCGGGCGACGCCTATCGCACGGTCAAGCCGGTGTTCCGCGCCGCCTTCGACGAGGCGACGGGCATGTCGACGGTGGACGTCGAGAAGGTCGTGACCGCCGGCGCCGAGCCGACCAAGCGGTACGATCCGGGCAACCCCATGGCCGACAAGGACGGCAATGTCTGGGAGAGCGCGGTCGATGAGACACGCGAACTGGTCGACATGATGGAGACCGCCCGCACCTATCAGAACAATGTCGAGGTGATGCAGACGGCGAAGACGCTGATCACCCAGACTCTCAACCTGGGACGCAGCTAATGGCCAGCAGTTTCGACACCACCCTCGCCAATCTCGGTATCGGGCGCACGGGTGCCAGCACCACGACGACGGTCACGTCCAAGTCGAGCACGACGATGGGCCAGTCCGATTTCCTGACGCTGATGACCGCGCAGATGAAGAATCAGGATCCGTTCGACCCGGTCGATAACACCCAGATGGTTGCCCAGATGGCGCAATTCTCGTCGCTCGCCGGCATTACCGAGATGAATTCGACGCTACAGACGATCGCCGCGAAACTCGGCGCGACGTCGGCGTCGGACATGATGGCATGGGTCGGCCGCACGGTGCTGACCGAAGGCAGCGTCGCCTATCCGCGCACCGACGGCTCGCTGGGCGGAATGATCGAACTCGGATCCGACGCCGCGGCGGTCAATGTCGTGATCGAGGGGCCGAACGGCGAAATCCTCAAGAACGTCTCGCTCGGCGCGATGAAGGCCGGCGAGAATGCGTTCGAATGGGACGGCACGACCGACACCGGCGAGTCCGCCGGGTCCGGACCCTTTACCATTCGCGTCGCCGCGCAGGATGCGTCCGGCGATTCCGTCACGGCCACGCCGCTCGTCTGGGCTCCCGTCACTTCGGTGGCGCTGGGTTCCGACGGCAGTCCCGTCCTCACCCTGCCCGGCATCGGTCAGGTTTCCACCTCCGCGGTCCGCAAGATCGGCTGAGTCCTTCCAGGAGTAACTGAAATGTCCTTCTTTACCTCGCTCTCGGGTCTTCAGGCGGCGCAGACCGACATGTCGACCATTTCGCACAACCTGTCGAACGTCTCGACCAACGGCTTCAAGAAGAGCCGCACCGAATTCGCCGACGTGATCGCGTCGAGCGTGTCGCTCAACCCGAACCAGATGGTCGGATCCGGCACGGTGGTGAAGGCGATCCGCCAGCAGTTTGGCCAGGGCGGCCTGCAACAGTCCGCGTCGAGCCTCGACGTGGCGATCGCGGGCGACGGCTTCTTCGCGGTGAAGCCGAGCCTGGAGGCGGCGAGCGTCAACTTCACCCGCAACGGCAGCTTCCTGGTCGATAGCGACCGCTATGTCACCGATTCGCAGGGCGGCTATCTCCAGGTCTATCCGGTGGACGGTTCGGGCGCGGTCGTGGCGACCGGCCTCGGCTCCACCGTCAACCTGCGCCTGCCGCAGACCAGTGGCGTGCCGGAAGCGACCAAGAATGTCGCCCTGGCGCTGAACCTGTCCGCCTATTCGTCGGTGCCGAGCGAGGCGACCCGCTTCACCGCCGCGACGCCCTATGCGTTCGACCGGTTCGATCCGGGTACCTACAACAACTCGACCCAGACCACCATCTACGACGCCAGCGGCAACCCGCTGACGATGACCAACTATTTCGTGCGTGAGACGACGACGACGCCGAGCACCTGGTCGGTCTATTCCTTCGTCGGTGACAAGCAGCTGGCGGTCGATAATGCCAATCCGGCGCCGGTCACCCTGACCTTCGACGCGAACGGGGCGATGACGTCGCCGACCAGCGCGACCCAGTTCGCCCCGGTCACCGTCGGCACCAGCACGTCGGAGCAGACGATCTCGCTCGATTTCGGCACCGCGACGACGCAGCTCGGCGCGCCGTTCAGCATCAATGCGCGGACCCAGGACGGCAAGGCCGTCGGCCAACTGGACGGCGTGACGGTCGGCGAGGACGGCATCGTCCGCGCCAGCTTCTCGAACGGCGACAGCCAGGCGCTGGGCAAGGTGGCACTGGCGAACTTCGCCAACCCGTCGGGCCTGCGCCAGCTGGGCAATTCGACCTGGGCGGCGACCGGCCTGTCCGGCGAACCGCGCCTGGGCGAGGCGGGCGTCAACGGCTTTGGCGGCCTGATGGCCGGCGCGATCGAGCGGTCGAACGTCGATATCACCGAAGAACTGGTCGGCCTGATCGCGGCGCAGCGCAATTTCCAGGCGAACGCCAAGGCGCTCGATACCGCGAGCCAGATCTCGCAGACCATCTTCAACATCCGCAGCTGATTTCAGCAGGTTAGGAGGCACCAGCGATGGACAGACTCGTCTATACCGCACTGTCGGGGCTCAAGGGCCAGATGGATGCGCAGGCGACGATCGCGAACAACATCGCGAACGCCTCCACGATTGGCTACCGCGCCGACCGGGTCAATTTCGACCGGCTGATCGTGAAGGGCGACGGGTTCGATTCCCGCCAGCCCAACGCCGAATCGGTCGTCGATATGGACCGGCGCGCGGGCGCCATCGTCCAGACCGGCCGCGGGCTGGACGTCGCCATCACCGGCGACAACTGGCTTGCGGTCCAGGCTGCCGACGGCAGCGAAGCCTATACGAGGCGCGGCGATCTCCGTGTCGCGCCGAGTGGTGTGTTGGAAACCGGCGACGGTTTCCCGGTGATGGGGTCGGGGGGCCCCATCACCGTGCCACCCCATGACAAGATCATGATCGCCGAGGACGGCACCGTCTCGATCGTGCCGCCCGGAGCGGACCCGAGCCAGCCGCCGCAGGTGATCGATCGGCTGAAGCTGACCAGCGACAAGGGCAGTGACACGGTGAAGGGACTGGACAATCTGCTCCATGTCCGGGGCGGCGGCGTGCTGCCCGACGATCTCGACGCGAAGGTGATGAGCGGGGCGCTCGAACAGTCGAACGTCAACCTCACCCAGGCGCTGGTCGATATGATCGAAAACCAGCGCAGCTACGAGGTTCAGGCCAACCTCCTGAAAGAGGCCAAGAATATGGACGAGAGCTCCGCATCCCTGATGCGCGTTGGCTGAAACATCAGCCCGCGTTGATGCGCGTTGGCTGAGCGAGTTGAAGAAGGAATAGACCGATGGGTTCTGCGGCAATGCACATCGCGCGCACCGGGCTTGACGCCCAGGACATGCGCATGCGGGTGATCTCGAACAACCTGGCCAACGTCAACACGACCGGGTTCAAGCGCGATCGCGCGAGTTTCGAGGCGCTGGCCTATCAGGTGGTCACCGCGCCGGGATCGTCCAGCACGTCCGAAACCAAATATGCGACGGGCCTCAATCTCGGCACCGGCGTGCGCGTTCAGGGGACCGCGCGGATCGATACCCAGGGGTCGCTTCAGACGACGGGCAATTCGCTAGACCTGGCGCTCGACGGCAATGGCTATTTCCAGGTGCAGATGCCGGGCGGGCAACTTGGATACACCCGCGCGGGCAACTTCTCCCGCTCGCCCGAAGGCCTGCTGGTGACCAGCGAGGGCTATCAGGTCATGCCCGGGATCACGATTCCCGAAGGCGCGACGTCGATCACGATCGGCAGCGACGGCACCGTCAGCGCGACGATCCCCGGCCAGACCGAGGCGAGCCAGATCGGCCAGATCCAGATCGCGGCCTTTCCGAACGCCGCCGGGCTTCAGGCGGTCGGCGACAATTATCTGGTCGAGACCGCAGCGAGCGGCGCCGTCAATCTGGGCGTCGCGGGGCAGGACGGTCGCGGCAACATCCGCCAGGGCATGCTGGAGGGGTCGAACGTGAATGTCGTCGAGGAACTGGTCGACATGATCGAGACCCAGCGCGCGTATGAGGTCAATTCCAAGATGATCTCCGCGACCGACGAAATGCTCAAATATGTCAACCAGAACATCTGAGGGGCGGATCGTGAAGTTCATCGCAGGCCTGCTGACCGGAGCCGCCGTCGTCGCGGTGATCGCCGTCGCCGCACCCGGCACGGCCGACGCGCGCAAGCGCGTGAAGGAGGATTTCTCCGTCACGCTGCCGACCCCCGCCCCCGCCGCACCGGCGGCCGCCACCGGATCGATCTTTCAGGCAGGCGAAGGCTATGCCGCGCTGTACGAGGGGACCCGCGCGCGCCGTGTCGGCGATCCGCTGACGATCGTGCTGGTCGAAAAGACGAGCGCGTCCAAATCCTCCGGATCGCAGCTGGACAGCAGCGGCGGCTTTTCGATCACGCCGCCGACCACCGGCGCGCTCAACCTCTTCAACCAGAGCGACGCGAGCATTTCCGGCAAGCGCGGGTTCAAGGGCAGCGGCGCCGCCGACCAGTCCAACGCGCTGTCGGGCGAGATCAGCGTGACCGTTGCCGAAGTCTATCCCAACGGCACCATGCTGGTGCAGGGACAGAAGCGCGTGACGCTCAACCGCGGCGACGAATTCATCCAGATCAAGGGCATCGTCCGCTCCACCGACATCACGGCGGACAACCGCATCGCATCGACCCGCGTGGCCGATGCCCGCATCGCCTATACCGGCAAGGGCGATGTCGCCCGCGCCGGCCGCCAGGGGTGGCTCAGCCGCTTCTTCCAGGTCATCAGCCCTTTCTGAGGATGCTTCCCATGATCCGCTTTCTGATCGCACTCCTCGCGACGCTGATCCTCGCCCAGCCGGTTTCGGCCGAGCGCATCAAGGATCTCGGCGCGTTTCAGGGCATCCGCTCGAACCAGCTGACCGGCTATGGCATCGTCGTAGGCCTGCCCGGCACGGGCGACGACAATCTGGAATATACCGTCCAGTCGATGAAGGGCGTGACCGCGCGGTTCGGCCTGGCGCTGCCGCCGGGCGTCAATCCCGGGCTGAAGAACGCGGCGGTGGTGCTGGTCACCGCCGAACTGCCGCCCTTCGCCAAGCCGGGCCAGAAGCTCGACATCACCGTCTCGTCGATGGGCAAGGCGAAGAGCCTGCGCGGCGGCACGCTGGTGCTCACCCCGCTGATCGGTGCCGACGGACAGATCTATGCGATGGCGCAGGGCAATCTGGCGGTCGGCGGCCTGGGTGCCGAAGGCGCCGACGGGTCCAAGATCGTCGTCAACATCCCTTCGTCGGGCCGCATTCCGGAAGGGGCGACGGTCGAGCGCGCGGTCGAAACCGGCTTCGCCACCGCGCCGACGCTGACGTTCAACCTCGCCCGTGCCGATTTCACCACGGCGCAGCGCGTCGCCGACGCGATCAACGGCCGTTTCGGCTTTGGCACGGCGCGCGCGCTCGACGCGGTATCGATCGCGGTCACCGCGCGCCCCGGCGCCGACCTGCGCGCGCAGGTGATGAGCGAGATCGAAAATCTGATGGTCGATGCCGCCGAGGCGCCGGCAAAGGTGATCGTCAACGCCCGCACCGGCACCGTCGTCATCAATTCCGCGGTCCGCGTCAGCGCAGCGGCGGTAACACATGGTAAACTAACGGTGCGTATTGATGAAAGCCAGCGCGTCAGCCAGCCGCTTCCGTTCAGCCAGGGTAAGACCGCGGTCGAACAGAAAAGCGGGGTGGGCGTCGAGGAGGAAAAGCGCCCGATGTTCCTGCTGGATCCCGGTCCCAAGCTGGCCGACGTGGTCAAGGCGGTGAACGCGATCGGCGCGTCGCCGGCCGATCTGGTCGCCATTCTCGAAGCCCTGAAGCAGGCCGGCGCACTCAAAGCGGAGCTCATCGTCCTGTGACCCAGATTGCGGCGCCCGGTTCGACCACGATCGACGGCAGTGTCTCCACCGACACGGCCCGCCTCGGCACGCGCGCCAATCTGGAGGCCGCCGGCCAGAAGTTCGAGGCGATCTTCACCAAGATGATGCTGTCGTCGATGCGCAAGGCGAAGCTGGCGGACAGCCTGTTCGAAAGCCAGGCGCTCGACCAGTTTCGCGACATGCAGGACGACCAGCTCGCCCGCAACATGGCGGTGCATGCGCCGATGGGCATCGGCAAGGCGATGACCGATTTCCTCGCCAAATCGGCTGCCGTCACCGAAAGCCCCGCGGGCGCGGCGGCGAACGATGCCGCCAGCCCGGATGATCGGTCATGAGCGACATCCTTTCGATCGGCGCCAGCGGCGTCCGCGCCTATCAGTCGGCGCTGACGACGACGTCTGAGAATATCGCGAACGCGGCGACCGACGGCTATTCGCGCCGCGTCGCCGTCACGCGCGAGGTGATTGCGCCATCGACCGGCACCAACCGGATCGTCAACGGGATCGGCGTCAGCATCGCCGGCGTCACCCGCAGCGGCAGCGATCTGAAGAGCGCCGAGGTGCGTAGCGCCGGATCGGACCTGGCCCGCACCCAGGCCGGGACCGTGTGGCTGAGCCGGATCGAAAGCGCGCTGACCGGGAACAAGCTCGACGAACAGCTCACCAGCTTCTTCAACGCCGCAACCGCGCTTGCCGCCGATCCGTCGGCGAGCGCGCCGCGCGCGACGATGCTGCAAAGCGCCGCCAGTCTGTCCAACGGGTTCGCCGCGACCGCCAATGCGCTGGACGGCGCGCTCGCCGATCTCGACGCGAGCGCCGACGGGATGGCGGATCAGCTCAATTCGTTCACAGCCAGCCTGGCGCGGGTCAATTCGGGGCTGGGTCGCACCGCGGCCGGCACCAGCGCCCAGGCGGCGCTGCTGGACGAACGCGATCGCCTGCTCGAATCGATGAGCGCGCTGGTCGATGTCTCGGCGACGTTCGACGAGAGCGGGCGAGCGACGGTAAAGGCCGGCGCCGGCGGCCCTCTGCTGGTGCAGGGGGATCGCGCCGCGGTCGCGACCTATGCACGCGGACCCGATGGCTCGACCTCGTTCGCCGTGTACGGGATCGAGGGGGTCCAGTCGCTCAATCCGGCGGGCGGCGCGATCGCCGGCATCGCCGAAGGCGCCGCGCGGATCAGCGATGCGCGCGCCGCGCTCGACGCGCTCGCCGTCGATTTCGCGAACGGCGTGAACAGTGTTCAGGCGGCCGGCGCGGACCTTGACGGCAATGCCGGCGCGCCGATGTTCGCGGCGACGGGCGCGAAGGATTTCAAGCTGGTCCTCAACGATCCGCGCGGCATCGCCGCCGCATCGCCCGGGACCGGTGCCTATGACAATGGCAACCTGACCGCGCTGGCCACGCTGCGCAGCGACGGCAAGTTCGAATCGCGCGTGACCACGCTGGTCACCGACAATGCGGCGGCGCTGTCCGCGCGGCGATCGGTCGCCGACGTGCAATCGACGATCCGCGACAATGCGGTCGCCGCGCGCAACGCCGAAAGCGGCGTCAATATCGATGAGGAAGCGGTCGATCTGATCCGTTTCCAGCAGGCCTATCAGGCGTCGAGCCGCGTGATCCAGGTGGCGCGCGAGACGCTCGAAACCCTCTTCAACATCCGGTGACCGTGATGCGCGTGACGACCAGCCAGACCTTTGACCGGCCGAGCCTGTTGATGGCAAACCTCAACCGCGAGGCGGATCGGTTGCAGACCCAGGTGGCGACCGGCAAGAAGATCCAGGCCCCGTCCGACAGCGCTCCGGACTGGCAGCGGCTATCGACGCTCAGCCGGGCGGCGGCGGACGACACCGCCTATACCAGCAACGCGAAACTCGCCCAGTCGCTGCTGGCGGACAGCGACGCGTCGATGTCGTCGATCGAGACCCAGCTCCAGCGCGCCAAGGAAATCGCGGTTCAGGCGAACAGCGACACGCTGTCCCCGGAGGCACGCAGCCAGCTGAAGGATCAGGTCGATGCGATCATCACCGACATCCTGAACCTTGCCAATGCCAAGGATACGCGCGGCCAGCCGCTGTTCGCCGGCGCGTCCGGCGACACCGCCTATGCGCGGCAGGGCGATGGCAGCATCGCCTATGTCGGCGGCGGCGAAGCCTCCACCATCCCGATCGCCAACGGCGTTTCGGTTCAGGCGACCCAGAGCGGGGCGCGCGTGTTCGCGGTCAAGACCGACAGCGGCGACAGCGACGTCTTCGCCATCCTCTCCGCCTTTTCGGCGGCGCTGGCGACCGACGCACCGCAGGGCGGCATCGACAAGGCGCTCGGCGAGCTGGATTCGGCGCTCGACAGCGTCGGCACCGTCCGCTCCTCGATCGGCGCGCGCGCCTATGGCGTCGATCTGGAACTCAACCGCCTGTCCGACGCGAATGTCGCGCGGGAAACCGAGCGTTCGGGGATCGAGGACGCCGACACCACCGAATCGATCGCCCAGCTGCAAAAGACGCTGACCATTCTTCAGGCGACCCAGGCCAGCTTCACCAAGCTGACCAGCCTGTCGCTGTTCGACTATCTGCGCTGACGTCTCAATCCGCCGGTAACCATATCGTTAGGGTTTGGCGGCAAGACTGTCGGAAGGCGCCCGCACCGGATCCTGCGGGCGCGATACGGGGGTTCACGCACGCATGTTTCCGATCATCGGCCTTGTCGTCCTGATTGCGATGGTCTTCGGCGGCTTCGTCTTTACCGGCGGCGCGCTCGAACCCGTGCTTCATGCGATCCCGCACGAAATGCTGATCATCGGCGGCGCCGCCATGGGCGCGTTGATCATCGGCAATTCGGGGCGCGAGCTGAAGGCGCTGGGCGGCGGATTCGCCAAGGTGCTGAAAGGGCCGAAATACAAGAAGCAGGACTATCTCGACGTCATCTTCCTCGTCAGCAAGCTGATGAAGATGCTGCGCGTCGATGGGCCGATCGCGCTTGAACCGCATGTCGAGGATCCCAAATCGTCCGCCATTTTCGCGGAATATCCGCGCCTGCTCGCCGACCACACGCTCGTCAACCTGATCGCCGACACGCTGCGCCTGGTCGTGGTTTCGTCCGGCACGCTGGACGTCAATGCGGTTGAGGACGTGATGGACAATGCCATCAAGACCCACCACCACGAGGTCGAGGAGCCGCAGCACGCGATCCAGAACCTGGCCGATGCGCTGCCCGCGCTGGGCATCGTCGCGGCGGTGCTGGGCGTGGTCAAGACGATGGGATCGATCGACAAGCCGCCCAGCATCCTGGGCGCGATGATCGGATCGGCGCTGGTCGGCACGTTCCTGGGCGTGCTGCTCGCCTATGGCATGATCGGCCCGATGGCGAGCCGCCTCAAGCAGATCATCGACGCCGACGCCGCGATCTATCACACGGTCAAGCAGATCATCATCGCCTCGCTCCACGGACACCCGCAGCCGCTGGTGATCGAGGCGGCGCGCAGCGGCATCGCCCATCACAATCAGCCCGGCTTTGCCGAGGTGTTCGACGGCCTGCGCGGAAGGTAGTGTTTTTCGTGCGTCCCGGCACCGCCCTCCGCAGCCTGTCCGTCGATACTGCGCATCACCGGAGCCCGGGGGTGCGGGCTGGTGCCGCCTCGCGCCGTGAGGCGTCGGACAAATGACCGCGCGCGCGCCACATGCGGCCAAGCAGCCGCCCAAGATCATCGTCAAAAAGGTCTTCATCGAAGGCGGCGGCGGCCATCACGGTGGCGCATGGAAGGTCGCCTATGCCGATTTCGTGACGGCGATGATGGCGTTCTTCCTGCTGATGTGGCTGCTGGGCGCGACCAACGAGAAGCAGCGCAAGGCGCTGGCCGACTATTTCGCGCCGACCCTGATCGAGTTCAAGCAGAACAGCGCCGGATCCAACGGGCTGCTGGGCGGCAACGCGATGCAGGGCAAGGACAATTACCCGACCATGGCCAAACAGACCGGAACCCGGTCGATGACCATTCCCGCCGGCGCGACCGGCGGTGACAATGTCGGCACCGGCGAGAAGGGCAGCCTGAAGAACAAGGAGGCGATGGACGCCGCCGATCGCAAGAGCTTTGCGAAGATGAAGCAGGAGATCGAGGGCAAGATCCGTTCGACCCCGGGCCTGGCCAAGCTGGGCAAGCAGGTGCGGTTCGTGCCGACGCGCGATGGCATGCGGATCGACCTGATGGACGACGCGGACTATTCGATGTTCGCGCTGGGGACGACCAATTTCGTGCCGGAAGCGGCCAAGCTGGTCGCGCTGGTCGCGCAATCGATCGCCGAAACCGACAACCCGCTGATGATTCGCGGCCACACCGACAGCCTGCGCTATGGCGATCCGACCAACATGAACAACTGGATGCTCTCCAGCGCCCGATCCGAAGAGACGCGCCGTCGGCTGACCGCAAACGGCGTACCGGAAAGCCGGTTCGAACGGATCGAGGGCGTCGCCGATCGCGAGCCGCTGATCAAGGAAAACCCGGCCGATCCGCGCAACCGCCGGGTCGCGATCACCCTGCTCTACAACAAGAGCCGGTTCGAGCGCTGACCCCGCATTCGGCGGGGGGCGCCGGACTTTAGAAAAACATCTTGCGGATGCTGATCCGCACCGTGCGCCCGACCGGATCGAGCAGCCCCGGCTGATAGCTGAGCGGCGTCGCGCCGGATTTGTCGGTCACCTTCAACCGGCTGTCGAACAGGTTATCGACCGCCAGCGTCACCCGCGTGCCGACCAGCCAGCGATTGTCGCGCACGAATTTGAACTGCGGGCCGAGCGTGGCGAAGGCGCGCAGCCCGACCGTCGTCTGGTCGCCGAACCGCAGTTCGTCGCTGCTGGTCGCGCCGCCGACCACGCGGGTCGCGCTCTTCCAGTCGGCGTTGAGGCGGATGCCAATCCCGTCGCGTACCACGCCTGCGCGCAATTCGACCTGGTGCCGCGGCGAACCACCGCGGCTTCCCGTCGCCGACCCGTTGAGCAGGTCGAGATCGGGCAGGCCGTCGCGAATCACGATCCGGTCGGTCAGCGCGATCGTGTGATATAGCGACAGCTGGATCCGCCCGCTCTGCCCCGGCCCGCCGCCGCCGCGCCCGCCGCCAAAGCCGCCGCCACGCCCGCCAAAGCCGCCACCGCCACCGGGCCGCCCGCCCGCGCCCTGGCGCGGGCCGTCGGGGCGGTTGCCCGGCCCGCCCTGGGCCTGACCAGTCTGCGGCTGACCGCTTTGGGGCTGACCACCCTGCGCATCTCCGGCCTGCTGGCGTGCGGCCTGCCGCGCGGCGCGCTGGGCCATGAACTGTTCCATCGCCTTACGGGTCAGGGGCGAGCTGATCGGCTTCGAGAAATTGATGCCCCAGCGAATTTCCTGCCGCTCGCTGCGTTCGAAATTGACCGGGCGATTGTCGATGCGCAGCAACTGCCCGCTGCCATCGCGGACGAACCGGCTGGGGAATGCCGCTTCCAGTTCCGCGGTGGCGGTCGGGAACGCGGCGATCGGATTGTGGATGACGCTGCGATTATAATCGACGTTGAAGGTAAGATCGGTGTCCTTGAACGGCCGGCCGTACAGACCGATCTTCATCACCCGGCGATTGTCGGCCGACAGACCCGGATTACCGCCGTCGATGCGGGTGATGTCCACCGTTTCGCCGCGTACGAAATCGAACACCCGCACATTCGGCGTCGCGATTACCGGGTTGCCGAGCTGCTGCGCGGTCGGCGCGCCCTCTTCCCGCGTGGTCGAGGCGATGACGAAGATCCCGTCGATCGGGCTCCAATTGGCGCCATAGCCATAGGTGAACAGCGTGCCGAAATCGGAAAGCTGCTCGACCTCTGCATTGGCGTTGAGCGAGAAATTACCGAGCGCCGAGAGCACCGCCCGGCCGCGACTGGCGATCGGCAGGTCGATATTCGCACGCACACTGCCGCTGTCGCGCCCGATCCTGCCGGTCGCGGTCACGCCGTTGCGAAAGGATTCGCTTTCCAGATCGCTGGTCTGTCCGGCGATCTTGAAACTGGTCATCACGTCGCCCGCCGGCAGCTTTGCGATCGGGCCGTTGAGCAGCAGGTCGAGCGACCCGGCATTGGATACCGACCGCGCACGATCGGCGGGCCGGATGACGATCGCGTCCGACGCCAGCGGGCCGAACGGATTGAAGGTGACATCCCCGGCGTCGAGCCGCGCCTGGAGGATCGTCGCGTCGATCCCGGTTTCGTTGACGGAGCGGGTTTCGGCGCGGTCCCAATTGCCGGTCACCGACCAGCGCCAGCGCCCGATATCGCTGTTGAGCGCAAAGCCGCCATGCAGCGTCTGATTGTTGCTGCTGCGCGTCAGCGGGCCGAACTGGTCGTAATAACGGAACAGGCGGGTGTCGGCGCCGAACGGCGAAAAGGGGTTTCCGGCCGGAAGCGTCAGGCTGGCGCTGGGCAGGCCGTTCAGCGATTCGTTCTGAACCTGTTCGAGCGAGAGGTTGATCGTCGCGGCGACCTTGCCAAGGTTGCGGGCGAGGACGCCGTTGATCTTGAGATCGACCGTATCGGGCGCGAGCGTACGATAGGGTGACAGATCGGTCGAATTGGGATTGTTGGCCGCGGCGAGGAACCCGTTGAGCGGCACCGCGCCGCTCGCCGCCGCCGTCGGGGCGCCCGCGACGGTCACGGTGGTTCCGGCCAGCGCGCTCAGACGCGGGTCGATCTCGCCACCGGCGAGCAGGCCGGTGACGTTGCCGATCCGGTCCCATGGCTGGGCCGGGGCGCTGGTGATGATGTCGCGCTGGCTTTCCAGCAGGCGGTTGTCGCGCTCCAGCTCGACATTCAGGTTGATCCGGCCATTGTTACTGAGGCGCAGGATGCCGAGTTCGAGATCGGCGCCGGTGCGCCCGCCGGCGGTCGCAAAGGTTCCCGTCGCCTCCCCGGTGATCGCGCGAAAACGCCGGCGGAGCACGATGTTCACGACCCGCTGATCGGCGCTGTAGCCGAGCTTGAGCGCGGCCTCTTCGGGAAGGATGTCGATGCGTTCGATCGCTTCGGGCGGAATGTCGCGGATTTCGGAGAAGCTGGAAATGCGCCGCCCGCTCAGCAACAGGACGGGCCGGCCGCTGCTGCGCCCCCGGCCGCTGCGCGTCTGGGGTTCCAGTTCGGTGAGCAGCTCGGCGATCGACCCCGCGCCATAAGCGCGGATGTCGGCGGGATTGAGCACCTTTTCGGGCTTCACGTCGCCCTGCACCGCGCCGCGCAGTTCACCGGTGACGACGATGTCGTCGCCATAGTCGTCGGTCGGGGCGGGTTGCTCCTGTGAAGGCGGCGTGGCGGGCGCGGGCGGCGCGGGCGCATCCTGTGCGGCGGCCATCGCCGTCTGGGCGGACGTCGCCATCAATCCCGCCATCACCCACGATATACGCCGCATCGATTTCTCCATCCCGGACGCACGCACATGGCGCCGGAGCCTGGCGGCCCTAGTGCGCAATTGTCGCAAAATTGTGCCGGTGCGAAAAAGTTGCGCACCGGCGGACGATTCGCCGCGCTACCCGAACCGGTCGCGGGGAAGGTGGGTGATGCGGCAGGCGAGATCCGCTTCGCCCGAGGCGACGATCCAGCTGTCCCCGCCATCGGCGATGCCGGTGGTGAAGACCACCTGGCCCGGCAGATACAGGCGATCGGCGATCGGCGCGGTCAGCCGCTCGTCCGCTTCGATCAGCGGCGCATCATCCTCGATCCGCAGCGCCGTTGCCGGATCGTCGCGATCGAGCAACGCCCAGAAGGTACGATAGACGCCGATCGCCCCGCGCTGTTCGACGCCATGATACAGCATCAGCCATCCGTGCGGTGTCAGCACCGGCGGAGTCCCGCCGCCCATGCGCAGGTCGATCGCCGTCCCCCGGCGGGCGCGAAGACCCGGCGCATCGAGCGGCTTCCAGTGCAGCGCGTCGGGCGACTGGGCGAGATGGATCGCCGGACCGCCGACGAAATCGCCATCCGGCGGGGGCGCGAAATAAACCTCCCCCAGCGGTCGGGTGAGCGCCATGAAGCGCCCGCCGACCTTACCCTCGAACAGGCACATGTCCTTGTTCTGGTGATCGAGGACGATGCCTTCGCATTTATAGTCCAGCCCGTTGAGCGAGCGGTAGAGCACGCTGCACTGCCGCTCGTCCGACACCGCGCAGACCGTCATGTACCACGATCCGCCGATGACGCTGATCCGCGGATCCTCGATCCCATAGGCCATGAACGGCCCCGATGGCTCGATCGCCTTGTCGTAATGGACCTTCACCACGGCGCGCGCGTCCGGCGTCAGTTCGACCGGCAGCAGCCAGGACAGCGAGGTGAGCCCGAGCAGCGGCGGCCGGCGCCCACGCAGGGCGAAGGTGCGCGGATCGGTCATCTCGATCGCGTCGAGCGGATAGGCGTCGAGCGCATATCCGCTTGCGGTCCAGCGGATCGCACGCGCATGGCCGGCGACCACCGGTTCGGTCAGCGCCTCGGCAACGCGCACCATCAGCAGCAGGTTGCCGCCCGGCAGCCGGGTAAGCCCCGGGTTGAACGCGCCGAGCACATAGGTCCCCGCGTCGAGCGAGCGGCGCAGCGGCGAACGGGAAAGATCGACATCGTCGGGCGTGAAGATCAGGGCGTCGTCGGACATGCGGCGCGCTCCGCAGCGAGAGAAAAGAGAAAGGGGCGGCGGCCGGATCAGGCCGCGGCGGGCGGCCCTTGCAGCCGGGCATGGTGGCGGATCACCTCGTCGATGATGAACCGCAGGAATTTCTCGGAAAATTCCGGATCCAGATCGGCCTGCGCCGCCAGCGCACGCAGGCGCGCGATCTGCCGCTCCTCCCGCCCCGGATCGGCGGGCGGCAGCCCGGTCTCGGCCTTGTAATGGCCGACCGCCTGGGTGATCTGGAACCGCTCGGCCAGCAGGAAGACCAGAGCGGCGTCGATCCGGTCGATGCTCTGGCGATAGCGTTGCAGCGTCTCGTCGCTCATCGGCGCGTCTTTCCCTCCGGGGCTGTTTCGCGGCCCGCGCGCCTTCTCGCGCCGCTTTCCGTCATGCGCAAGCCCCGCGGGGTTGCCTTTGTCACCGGTTGCCGCCACATCGCGGTCAGCCATGAGCGCGACCATCCACCGCATCGGCCGCAACGCGGACCCTTCGCTCGATCCGATAATCGCGCTGGTCGCGGCGGACATGAACCTGGTCAACGCGGTGATTCTCGACCGGATGCAGTCGCAGATTCCGCTGATCCCCGAACTGGCCGGCCACCTGATCGCCGGCGGGGGCAAACGGATGCGCCCGATGCTGACGCTGGCGAGCGCGCGACTGCTCGATTATTCCGGCGCGCGCCATCACCGGCTGGCGGCGGCGGTGGAGTTCATCCACACCGCCACCTTGCTCCACGACGATGTCGTCGATGGCTCCGACATGCGGCGGGGCAAGCGCGCGGCCAATCTGATCTGGGGGAATCCGGCCAGCGTGCTGGTCGGCGATTTCCTGTTCAGCCGCAGCTTCGAACTGATGGTCGAGGACGGCAGCCTGAAGGTGCTGAAGATCCTGTCCAATGCCAGCGCGGTGATCGCCGAGGGCGAGGTGAACCAGCTGACCGCCGCGCGGCGCATCGACCTGGGCGAGGAACCTTATCTCGACATCATCGGCGCGAAGACCGCCGCGCTGTTCGCCGCCGCGTGCCGGATCGCCGCCGTGGTCGCCGAACGGTCGGAAGGGGATGAGGCCGCGCTCGACGCCTATGGCCGCAATCTCGGCATCGCCTTTCAGCTGGTGGACGACGCGATCGACTATATTTCCGACGCCGGCACGATGGGCAAGGATGCGGGCGACGACTTCCGCGAGGGCAAGATGACGTTGCCGGTCATCCTCGCCTATGCGCGCGGCACCGACGCGGATCGCGGGTTCTGGCGCGAGGCGGTGCTGGGCCGGCGCGTCTCCGACGAAGATTTCGCGCACGCGGTCGATCTCGTCCGCTCCAGCCGCGCGGTGGACGACACGCTGGCCCGCGCGCGCCATTACGGCCAGCGCGCGATCGACGCGCTGGGCGGCTTTCCGGGCAGCGCGGCAAAGGACGCGATGATCGAAGCGGTCGAGTTCGCGGTCGCCCGCGCCTATTAGACCTCTTCTTCGGCGTCGGTATCGTCGTCGATCCCCAGCGCATCCTCCTCGTCGGCGTCCAGCGCGTCGCCGATCGCCTCGCTCATCATGTCGAGCTGGTCGAAGGTCGCGGTGAATTCGGTGGTGTCCCCATCCTCATCCTCGATCCCGATCAGATAGTCGCCATTGCCGTCGGCGGTGACGGTGAAGCTGGCAATTCCCTTCGCCATGAAGCGTCTCCTTTCAACGCGCCGAACGCGCGTCGCGAGCTTCGGTGCCATGCCGCTTCAAGCCGGGCGCCGAATTGCGTAGAGATCGCGGGGTGAGCGCCCTGCCCATCCACAACGTCCTGCCCGACCTGCTCGACGCACTGCGCGCGGGGGCGGGCGCGGTGCTGGTCGCGCCGCCCGGCGCGGGCAAGACGACGGCGGTCGCCCCCGCCCTGCTCACCCAGGACTGGTGCGATGGCGAGGTGCTGCTGCTCTCACCCCGCCGGCTGGCCGCGCGTGCGGCGGCGGAGCGGATGGCGGCGCTGGCGGGCGAGCGGGTCGGCGCGACCTATGGCTATGCCACCCGGATGGACACGCGTCGGTCGGCGGCGACGCGCGTGACCGTGGTGACCGAAGGGATTTTCGTGAACCGGATCCAGGCCGATCCGGAACTGGCCGGCGTGTCCGCCGTGCTGTTCGACGAGGTGCATGAGCGCAGCCTGGACAGCGATTTCGGCCTGGCGCTGGCGCTCGACGCGCAGGCCGCGCTGCGCCCCGACCTGCGGCTGGTGGCGATGTCGGCGACGCTGGACGGCGCGCGTTTCGCCGCACTGCTGGGCGAGGCGACGCCAGTGATCGAGAGCGAGGGGCGCAGCCATCCGCTCGATATCGTCCATCTGGGCCGAACTGCCGAGGCGCGGATCGAGGAGTCGGTCGCCGCCGCGATCCGCCGCGCGCTCGCCGAACGCGCGGGCGGGGTGCTCGCCTTTCTCCCCGGCGTCGCGGAGATCGAGCGGACGGCCGACCGGCTGGCCGACCTGCCCGGCGTGGCGCTGCACCGGCTGCACGGCAGCCTGGACCCGGCGGCGCAGCGGGCGGCGATCGCGCCCGATCCGGAGGGACGGCGCAAGCTGGTGCTGGCGACATCGATCGCCGAGACCTCGCTCACGCTCGACGGTATCCGGATCGTCGTCGATTCGGGGCTGGCGCGGCGCCCGCGCTACGATCGCGCCGCCGGCATGACCCGGCTGGTGACCGAACGCGCGAGTCAGGCGGCGGTGACGCAGCGCGCGGGACGCGCCGCGCGGCAGGGGCCGGGGACCGCCTACCGCCTGTGGGAAGCGGCGGCGACCGCCGGGCTGCCGCGGTTCGATCCGCCGGAGATTCGCGAAGCCGATCTGTCCGCCCTGACGCTCGATTGCGCGCTGTGGGGTGTGGCGGATCCGCGCACATTGCGCTGGATCGACCCCCCGCCCGATGCGGCGGTCGAGGAGGCGCGGGCGCGGCTGTCGATGCTTGAGGCGATCGATACGGACGGGCGCCCGACCGCGCATGGCAAGGCGATCGCGCGCCTGCCCGTGTCGCCGCGATTGGGGCATATGCTGGTCCGCGCCGGCGACCTGGGGCTGGCCGGGACGGCCGCGCGGGTCGCGGTCCTGCTGGGCGAGCGCGGGCTGGGCGGCACCGAGGCCGATCTGGAGCATCGTCTGCGGCGCTGGGATGGCGAGCGCGGGCAGCGTGCCACCGCCGCGCGGCGGCTCGCGGAGCGCTGGGCCGGCCTGGTCCCCGCTGGGGCTGGGGCTGGGGTGGGGACTGGGGCCGGGGTGGAGTTCGACCCCGCCAATGGATCCGATGTCGCGCGGTGCGTCGCGCTCGCCTTTCCCGATCGCATCGCCCGGCGACGCGATGCCAGCGGAGAGACATGGGCATCGGCGGGCGGGCGCGGATTCCGGCTCGACCCCGCATCGCCGCTGGCCCGCCACGCATGGCTGGCCGTCGCCGAAACCCAGGGCATGGCGGCGGGCGCACGCATCCTGTCCGCCGCGCCGATCGCACCGGACGCGGTCGAGCAGATGTTCGCCGACCGGATCGAAACGCGGCGCGCGGTCCGGTTCGACCCGGCAACGGGCCGGGTGGAAGCGTCTCGTGAACGGCGGCTGGGGGCGATCCGCCTGTCTACGGGTCCCGATGCGGACGCCGATCCCGCCGCGGTGGCGGCCGCGCTGGTCGCTGGGGTGCGCGACCATGGCCTCGACCTGCTCCCCTGGCCCGATGCCGCGCGCGCGCTGCGTACCCGCGCCGCCTATGCCGGGATCGATTTGCTGGACGATGCCGCATTGCGCGCCGACCTCGCCGACTGGCTGGCGCCGATGGTCGCCGGCAAGCGGCGGCTCGACGCGATCGCTCCCGACCTGCTGATCCAGATGTTGCACAACCGACTCGGCTGGGACGGGCAGCGCGCGATCGATCGGCGCGCGCCGGCGCGGTTCGAAACGCCCGCCGGATCGAGCCATGCTATCGACTATGCCGCCGATGGCGGGCCGACGGTGGAGCTGCGCGTACAGGCACTGTTCGGCCTGGCCACCCATCCGGTGGTGGGCGACGGCGTGCCGCTGATCCTGTCGCTGACCTCGCCCGCCGGGCGCCCGATCCAGACGACGCGCGACCTGCCCGGTTTCTGGGCCGGAAGCTGGGCCGATGTCGCGAAGGAAATGCGCGGCCGCTATCCCCGCCATCCCTGGCCCGACGATCCCGCCGGGTCGCATGCGACGCTTCGCACCAAAAAAGCCGATGCGCGCGCCGCCGGTTCGCGATAAGGAGCGATCCCATGTCGACCGCACGCATCTATCAGCGCCCGAAAAACGCCATGCAGTCGGGCCGGTTTCGCACCGACCGCTGGGTTCTGGAATTCGATCCCGCCGAGCGTCAGCGGCCCGATCCGCTGACCGGATGGGCCGGATCGGGCGATACGCGCGCGCAACTGCGGCTGAACTTTCCGACGCTGGACGCGGCGCGGGAATATGCCGAGCGTGAGGGCATCGCCTATCATGTCGTGCCGGCGCCGACCCGCACGCTGAAGCTCCAGGCCTACGCCGACAATTTCCGCTAAGGCGGATCAGCCGGCGAGCAGGGCCGGCGCCAGCACCAGCAGCAGTTTGACGTCGATCGCCATGCCGCGCGCGCGACAGGTTTCGACGAACGCCGGCACCTGTTCGCGCGGAACGCGGTGGACGGTGATTCCCTCCCCCTCGACGCCGCCGCCCTCGCCCATCCGGGTCAGATCGTGCGCGCGAACCAGCGTGAAGCTCTCACTGACCATGCCGGGCGAGGAATAATAGTCGCCAAGCGAGGTGACGCGCCCGGGGCGATAGCCGGTCTCTTCCTCCAGCTCGCGCGCGGCGGCGGCTTCGGCGGGTTCATCGACATCCTCGTCACCGACCAGACCTGCGGGCAGTTCAAGGCAGGCGCGACCCAGCGGCACGCGATATTGTTCGACCAGGATCAGCCGATCCTCAGCGTCGAAGGCGACGATCACCGCCGCGCGAATGCCGCGCGCGCGCGCGACATATTCCCACCGGCCCTGTTTCTTCGCGGTGATGAAACGGCCCTGCCACACGGTTTCGACCGGCGCGTCGCGATCCGGCACGCTCACAGTTCGATCAGCCGGTCGGGCAGCTCGTTGGGATTGTCGCGCGTCTTGGGAAAGTGCAGCGCCAGGATCGCGCCCATGCGTGCGACCGCCTCGGCCATGCCGCCCGCCGGGTCGCCGGCGCGCACGCGATCGACCAGCGCGACCATCGCCTCACCCCATACACGATCCTCGACCCTGGCGGTGATCGCCGCATCCGCGACGATCTCTGCCCGGCGTTCGACGAGGCTGAGATAGAGGAGGATGCCGACCCGGCCGAGCGTGCGCTTCTCTGCGCTGGTCTTGAAGAATTGCACCGCGCGCCGCCGCACCCGCCGCGCGCGTACCGCAGCGGGGATCAGCGCCCCGCGAAACGGCAACGCCTCAAACCCGAAGCGCACCGCGAGGAAGACCCCCGCCTGCGTCACCGCGATCACCGCCAGTTCCACGACGCGGCGTGCCTCGCCCCAGCCGCCGGTGAACAGCGCGACCTTCGCGTCGAGGATCGCGGGAAAGGCGGCGTACAGCCCCAGTACCAGCAGCATCGCCGCCCCGGCATAATAGAGCGATACGTCGTGATAATGATCGGACCAGTCGGCGACGATCGTCACGATCTCTCCGTCCGTGTCCAGTTCGGCGGCGGTCACCGCCGTCGTCACGCGATCATGTTCGGATGCCGTGAACCGCTTCATCACCACCCCCCCGATGCGCCGCCGCCGCCGAACGATCCGCCGCCGCCGGAAAAGCCACCACCGCCACCGCCGCCCCAGGACGATCCCCCGCCCCAGCCGCCGCCCGACGACCCGCCGCCATCGCCCCAGCCGGAACCCCAGATCACCACCGGCGCGCGGCCACGGCGATATCGGCGGCCGCGGGCATTGCCGAACACCACCGGCAGGACGAAGAAGAACAGGATCGCGAGCCAGAAGACGATGAAGATCCAGTCCCCGTCATCACCGCTCTTTTTCTTCTTCGCGCCCGCATCCAGCAGCTGCTTGGCGCGCGCCTCGGCAGCTTCCAGCGGGAGCTTGAGCTGCTCGTTGATCGCCGCCGCGCCGGCGACGATGCCGCCGCCCATATCCCCCGCCTTGAACCGGGGAAGGATATCGTCATTGACGATCTGGCTGGCCAGCGCGTCGGTCACGATCGGCTCAAGGCCATAGCCGACCTCGATCCGCACCTTTCGTTCGTTGGGGGCGACCAGCAGGATGATGCCGTTATTGGCCTCGCTTTGCCCGATTTCCCATGCGCGGCCCAGGCGATAGCCATAATCCTCGATCGGATAGCCTTGCAGGTCGGTGACCGTGGCGACCACCAGCTGTCGCCCGGTCGCCTGCTCGGTCGCCTCCGACATCTGGGTGATCTGCGCCACCTGTTCGGGGGACAGCAGGCCCGCGGCGTCCGCCACCCGGCCGGTGAGCTTGGGAAAACTCTGCGCATGCGCCGCCGTGACGGCGAGCGTGGCGAGCATCAGGGCGAGGAACAGGCGCGCGACCCTCATGGCGTGGCTCCCGGTACGTTGATTTCACGGATGATCGCGGCGCTGCCGGCCAGGATGCCGCCAGCCATGTTTCCGGCGCGGAAGCGCGGCAGTATCCGGGTGTCGATAATCGCCCTGGCCTCCTCGTCCCTCAATATTTGCTCGAGGCCATAGCCAACCTCGATCCGTACCTTTCGTTCCGACGGGGCGACGATCAGCAGCACGCCATCGTCGATGCCCTTGCGTCCGATTTGCCAGCTGCGGCCCAGATCGACACCGAACCGCTCGATCGAGCGCCCCCGCAGCGACGGCACCGTCACCACGACGAACTGATGCCGGGTGGCACCCTCGGTCATCGCGAGCGCGTCCGTGAGTATCGCCTCCTGCGCGGGCGAAAGCAGCCCGGCATCGTCCACGACCCGCCCGGTCAGGACCGGAAGGTCGCCCACCTCATCCGCCGGCGCCCGCGACGGCGGGGCGGTCGGCCCGCATGCCGATATCGCGAGCAGCAGCGGCAAGGCCAGTGCGCGTCGCATGTCCGGCCTGCGGATCGCTCGCGACCCGTCAGTTGCCGTTGCCGAAGTCCACCGTCGGGGCGGTATCGGCGCCGGCCTTTGCCTGGAACGGCGTCATCGGCTTGGCACCATAGAAGACCTTGGCGCCGATCGCGTCGGGGAAGGTGCGGATCGTCGTGTTGTAGCTCTGCACCGCCGAATTATAGTCGCGGATCGCGATGGTGATGCGGTTTTCCGTCCCCTCGAGCTGGCTCATCAGGTTGGTGAAATTCGCCTGGCTCTTCAGTTCGGGATAGGCCTCCACCGTGGCGAGCAGCCGGCCGAGCGAGCTGGACAGCGCGCCCTGCGCCGCCTGGAATTGCTGTACCTTGGCCGGATCGGTCAGGTCGTCGGCGCTGACCTGCACCGATGTCGCGCGGGCGCGCGCCTCGGTCACCTGGGTCAGGATCTGCTGTTCGGACTTGGCCGCGCCCTTCACGGTCGCGACAAGATTGGGGATCAGGTCGGCGCGGCGCTGATACGTCGCCTGGACGTCGGCCCATTTCGCCTTCGCATTTTCCTCGGCGGTTGGAACGCTGTTGAGGCCGCAGGCGGACAGCAGGGCCGCAGCGACGAACGCGGCGGCGAGACGAAGCTTCATGTCGAAACATCCCTCCATGTGTGTCGCATCGATACGACACCTCTTCATTAGGGACCCGCACGCGCCAGCGCAACGGAAACCGGAAATTGCCGGGCGGGGCGGCGTGCGATAAGGCGGGCCGGCCACCAACCGGGAGGACCCATGCTCAAGGAATTCCGCACCTTCATCGCGCGCGGCAACGTGCTCGACCTTGCCGTCGGCGTGATCATCGGCGCCGCTTTCGGAACGATCACCAAATCGCTGACCGACGACATCATCATGCCGGTGGTGGGGTGGATTTTCGGCGGTTTCGACTTTTCCAGCTACTTTATCCGGCTGGGTCCGATCCCCGCGACCTATAGCGGATCGGCGTCCAACTATGCCGCGCTGAAGGCGGCGGGCGTTCCGCTGTTCGGCTATGGCGAATTCGTGACGGTGGTGATCAATTTCCTGATCCTCGCCTTCATCGTGTTCCTGCTGGTGCGCAGCGTGAACAAGCTGATCGCCGACCTGGAGGACCAGAAGAAGCAGGGGACCGCACCGCCCGCCGCCGACCCGGCCGACATCGTCCTGCTGCGCGAGATTCGCGACGAACTGCGCAGCGGACGCGGTGGCGACGCCGGCTGACGCCCCACGCCTGCGGACCGCGCGCGCGGCGGATTTCGACCCGCTGGGCCGGGTCATGTTCGACGCGGTGCATGGCGGCGACAGCCCCTATGACGCGGGCCAGCGCGCGGCGTGGGTGGCCGAACCGCGGCGTGGCGAACCGTGGCACGCGCGGCTCGCCGCCCAGCATGTCGTGCTGGCTGAGGACGCGCACGGCGCGCCCGTCGGCTTCATGTCCTTGGCCGCGGGAGGGTATATTGATTTCGCCTATATCCTGCCCGGTGCGCGCGGCACGGGCCTGTTCCGGCGGCTGCTAACCGCGATCGAGGAGGTCGCGCAGCACGCGGGCGCGCGGCGGCTGTGGGTTCATGCCAGCCTGATGGCGGAACCCGCCTTCGCCGCATCGGGGTTCGTGGTGCTGGACCGCGAGGAGGTGACGATCGGGGATCAGCGACTCGCCCGCTGCACGATGGAGCGGGCCGGTTAGCCGGAACGGCGGATCAGGCCGCCTCCAGATCCCGGGCGTTGGTATCGGCCAGGCTGGTGCCGTCGAGGATCCGGGCGGTTTCGTCGCGCACCCGCGCCATCGCGTGGCGGATCGCACAGCTCGCCTCGTCCTGACAGTCGCCACAGGCGCGATAGGCGGTGCGGCTGACGCAGGACACCAGCGCCAGCGGCCCTTCGATCACGCGGATGATCTCACCCAGCGAGATGAGGTGCGCCGGACGGGACAGGCGATAACCGCCCATCTTGCCCCGCGTCGAATCGATGAAGCCGGCTTCGCGCAGATCGGCCAGGATCAGTTCCAGAAACTTGCGCGGCACGTTCGCACTGTCGGCGATCCGCGTCATCGGCGTCGGCGGCCCATGCAATGGCTGTCCGGCCAGATAGATCATGGCGCGCATCGCATAGCGGGACCGCTGGGTAAGCATGGCACGCTCTTTGCTCTGCCTTTGTGGCGATGTGAAGGCCAAATCCCACTCTTTTCATTCGGATTTCGCCGCCTATATTGGCGAGTGCCGGGTTCGCCCGGCTATGACGATAAATTGTGGCGTGCAATAGACGCAGCGGACCCGGGGGCAGTACCCGGCGGCTCCACCAGAAATGGTGGTGGAACTGGACACCGTTTCTGACGGGGCCGAACCAGGATCGACGTGTGTTGAAAAGCGCTGTTTTCGTTCGGAATGGGACCACCGCGACGGCCCATACACACAAGTGCCAACGATAACGAAGCACTCGCTATTGCGGCGTAATCCCAAGGCCTAGCGGCCTAAGATTACTCTAAAATGCGCGGTTGGACCGCACCGGGCAACAGAAGCGGATTCCAGCGGTACGGGAGGCACCGGGCAACAGAAGCCTCCCACTCACCTGCCTCTTGCCAGCCGCTCCTCCTCAGCGCTGAACGCGCCGACTCCCTTGCTGTCGGGCGGGGTCGCGGTGGCGAAAAAGGCGACGCCGGTGCCGGCCGCGCGGTCGATCCACAGGCCCGAACGCAGGCCATAGGCCTCACCCGCATGGCCGATCCGGGTGCGGCCATCGCCGAACAGGTCGTCATGGCAATCCGTCCCGGCGGTCGGGATCGTCGTCACCGCCAGCCCATATTGGCAGTAGAATCCGCCGACGCTCTCTCCATTCGATCCGTCGAACCGCCACGCCATCCGTTCGAGTTCGGCGATCGATGCGCGTTTGAGGAAACTGCCATCGTCGCGCAGCAACATGCGCCCGATCACCGCCAGATCGCGCATCGACGCGCGCAGCCCTCCCTGGGGAGAGAACAGCGCACCATTTTCGCCGAGGCGATAGCCCGCCAGATCGCATCCCGCAGCGGCGATGACCGGACAGGCCGGCCGCTTGCCGCCCAGATCGTCCAGCGCCACCTCCCCGCTCGCACGGTAGAGCACGACGTGCCGCGCAACCTTTGCGTCGGAGCAGGTGGACCAGTTATAACAGGCGTCGAGCCGGAGCGGCGCGAGCACCAGCCGCTGCATGAGCAGGTCGAATCGCTGTCCCCCCGCCCGCTCCATCACGCTGGCGATCACCGGAAAGGCGATATTGGCGTACCGGAAATAGCTGCCCGGCGCATGCCGCGAATCCCACAATGCGGGCCGATCGACCACGTCGCGCAGCCGTTCGCCCAGCGGAACGCGATATTCTTCCGGATCGATCAGCCCGGAGCGGTGGGACAGCAACAGGCGCAGCGTCACCGGCGCATCGGGAAAGGCCGGGTTGCGCAGCCGCCAGCCGAGCCAGTCCGACACGTCGCGATCCAGGTCGAGCTGCCCCGCCTCGACCATCCGCATCACCCCCAGCGCCACCACCAGTTTGGAGATGCTGGCGATCCGCACCGGATCGTCCGCCGTAACGCGGCGGCCGGTGGCACGATCGGCGATGCCGGTCGCGCGAACCGCCGTCACGCCGCGCGCATCGAACGCGACGCGAACCTCGGCAGGGGCGGTCATGGGAAGCGGCGCGGGCGGCGGCGTGGCGGCGCAGCCGGTGGCGAGCAGGAGCAGGGCGGGGGAAAGCGGACGCATCGCGCGATCATGGCGCGTCACCCACAAATGAAAAGGGGGTCCGGCCTGGCCGAACCCCCTTCACCATCGTTTCAGGCAGAGGCGATCACTCGTCGCCGGTCAGGAATGCGGGCAGGCCGATATCCTCGCCGCCCTCGTCCTTCGACTCGCTGCGCTCACGACGGGGGCGGTCGCCGCCGCGCTCGCCGCGCTCGCCACGGTCGCGGCGCGGGCCGCGATCGTCACCGCTGGCCAGGTCGGCGATGTCACACCGCGGCAGCCCTGCTCGACGGCTTGTCCGCGAATGCTGTGCTCGCCGACAAAGCCTATGACAGCATTGCCTTTACGCAAGATCATCGCCGGCATGGGCGCCGAGGCGGTGATCCCGTCCAATCGCTGTCGCAAGATCGCCATCCCCCACGACATCGCCATCTACAAGCACCGAAATCAGATCGAGCGATGCTTCAACAAGCTCAAACACTACCGCCGCTTCGCCACCAGATACGAACGCCGAACCGCTCACTACCTCGGCTTCGTTCACCTCGCCGCCGCAATCATCTGGCTACGGTAAATGTCGATCCGACCTAGAGAGCTGCCGTTCAACGCGCTGGTGTCCAATGTCGGCTCTACTTTCCGCTCGCATCGCCTAGCTGCCAGGCTAATCGGACCTGCGCGGTAAAGATCGGCCGGTAGCGGATCAGCGTCTGTTGCGCCTCCCGGCCGAAGTCGGAATAGGTCGCCACCCGTGCCAGCACGCCATCACCGGCAATGCGATACAGAGAGCGCGCCGCGTCGTGTTCGGCCGCCGGACCGGCCAGCAGATCAGCGAGATTCGCGTCGCCGTCGATCCGCCTCTCGGCGCCTTCAGGATAGGCTGCCGTCCAGATCCGACGTGCCCGCGCCAGTAATTGCCTGGCCTGCGCCACATCGCCCCGCGTCCGAAATTGTTGGCCGAGTTCGGTTACCAGATCGCCCGTATCGGGATTGTCGGCATATGGTGTCCGATCGATGTCGGCGAGCAGGCTACGCAAGGATGCAATGCTGTCGCGTGTGCCGTCCTCGCGATGGAACCGCGCGAGCATGGCGATACCGCGAACGCCGCCGCCAAAATGCCATGGCAGATAGCCGGGTGTATTGCCCGCTCGGTCCAGCCATTCCTTCGCCTTCGCGCGCTGTCCCCGCGACAGGTAGATGCGGGCGCCACGATACGCTGTCAGTCGATGAAATTCATCTGATCCCGGCTTTTCAGCGGCGATATCCGTCTGCCCCAGACGCAATATCAGGTCGGCTTCGGCCAGGGCGCCCCGTTCAACGAGGATTTCGGCAAGTGCGGTGATATCGCGATACTTGCCGAAGGACTGCACTCGTTCCTTCTCTTCGATAATCGATCGAAGCAGCACCTCCGCCTCGGCAAAGCGGCGTTTGCGAACGAGAGCCTCGGCCCGTGCGCTCTCCGCCTCCAGGCGCTCGGCCCCCGCCCCTGCGGATCTCGAGCGGGATGACACGGATACTTCCAGCGCCCCATCGAGGTCGCTGACACCCAGCAGCGCCTCGATCAGCTTGGCTCGGTTCGCCCACAAAGCAGCTTCCTGCTGGACGGTTCGAATCCGCTTCGCCTTGCGCATGCGCTGATCGAGCGCATAGCGATAATTTGCAATAGCCTGTTCAAACCGCAGTTGAGCCATATCGAAATCGGCGCGGATTACGGCAATCTCCGCCAAATCCACGTCGGCGACCGTCGCTCGCCTGTTCCAGAACGCAGCCGCGCGGTCGATCCAGCGCGTGTCGAGATATATTTTTTCGGGATCGCGCTCTCCTGGTCGCGGCATCGGCCCCACAATCGTGCGGAAGAAATCGGCGAGAAAGAAGCGTGGCTGGGGTCGCCTCAGCACCGCCAACTGATAAAGCGCTACGCCCATCATGGGGTGGTCAGGATCACGTCTCTCGAAGATCTGTAGCGCGAACTCGAGCATTTCCTCGCGCTGGGTGCCGTCTGTGGATTGCTTGGCGAGGTGTACGAGGAACATCGCGAACTGTGGGTCGTCGAGTCCCCAATATTCGCGTGCGAACGCGATCGCCTCGGTTCTCGCCGGTAGCCGCCTGGCGATGACGCTGGAGCAATCGAGCTTCGCACAGCCGCGCAGGCGCCTCGCCAGCACTGCGCGCGCCGACGCATACTGGTCCGGCTCGATCTTCGCCTCGTATAGCCACCGCAGAGAGCGAGGAATGCCGGCAGCGGCGTCACGCGCGCCCGCCGCCGTCAGCAACGCCCCGATCACGGCGAACAAGGTCAAGCGAGACGCGTTCATGGGCAGCATCCTGCCGGCAAGCAGCCGGAGCGGCAAGCACCACATTCTGACAGGATCGGCCGAATCGAACGCGGACGCCGCTTCCCGACGCGCGTAACGTCTCGATCGCTCGACTTCTCGCTGCAGCCCGGAAAGGTCTGCAACGACGACGACTATCCACTGCCGAGCGATGCGGACTGACCTGCCGCAATCCGGCGCGAAATCGAGGCTTTAAGACAATGTCGAACCTTGGGTCACCACCGCGCAGCGGGCCGGAATTGCCGGCTGAGAGCGGTCAATCGGCTATCGGCCCACTTTCGGCCCTCTGTTCAAAACGAAAAGGACCCCGGTCTCCCGGAGCCCTCTTCGTCAGCCTGAGCGCCGGTCTCAGTCGCGGTCGCCGGTCAGGAACGCGGGCGGCGAGAATTCCTCGGACCCTTCGTCCTTGCCGCTTTCCGAACGCTCGCGGCGCGGCCCACGGCCTTCGCGGCGCGGGCCGCGATCGTCACGGCCGCCCCGATCACCCCGGTCGCGGCGCGGGCCGCGATCGTTACGATCACCCCGGTCGCCGCGCGGTTCGCGCGCCGGACGGGTATCCTCCAGCTCTTCGCCGGTTTCCTGATCGACCACGCGCATCGACAGGCGGACCTTGCCGCGCTGGTCGATCTCGAGCACCTTGACCTTGACCTCCTGGCCTTCGCTCAGGACGTCGCTGACCTTCTCGACGCGCTCATTCTTGATCTCGGAGACGTGGACGAGGCCGTCCTTGCCGCCCATGAAGTTCACGAACGCGCCGAAATCGACCAGGTTGACGACCTTGCCGTTGTAGATCTTGCCGACCTCCGGCTCCTCGACGATGCCCTTGATCCAGTTCATCGCCGCTTCGATCTGCGCGGTGTCGGACGAGCTGATCTTGATGACCCCCTCATCGTCGATATCGACCTTGGCGCCGGTGGTGGCGACGATCTCGCGGATCACCTTGCCGCCGGTGCCGATGACGTCGCGGATCTTCGACTTGTCGATCTGCATCGTCTCGATGCGCGGGGCATGGGCGGACAATTCGGTGCGGGTTTCGCCCAGCGCCTTGTTCATTTCGCCCAGGATATGCGCGCGGCCTTCCTTGGCCTGCGCCAGTGCGGCCTCGAAGATCTCCTTGGTGATGCCGGCGATCTTGATGTCCATCTGCATCGTGGTGATGCCTTCGGACGTGCCGGCCACCTTGAAGTCCATGTCGCCGAGATGATCCTCGTCGCCCAGGATGTCGGACAGGATCGCATAATCCTTGCCTTCAAGGATCAGGCCCATGGCGATGCCCGAAACCGGCCGCTTGATCGGCACGCCGGCGTCCATCATCGCCAGGCTGCCGCCGCAGACCGACGCCATCGACGACGAGCCGTTCGACTCGGTGATGTCGCTGGTCAGGCGGATCGTGTACGGGAACTCGTCCTTGGTCGGCAGCACCGGGTGCAGCGCGCGCCACGCCAGCTTGCCATGACCGACTTCGCGACGGCCCGGCGCGCCGAAGCGGCCGACTTCACCGACCGAATAGGGCGGGAAGTTATAGTGCAGCATGAAATGCTCGTAGCGCAGGCCGTTCAGGCCATCGATCATCTGCTCGCTGTCCTTGGTGCCGAGCGTGCAGGTCGCGATCGTCTGGGTTTCGCCGCGGGTGAACAGCGCCGAACCGTGCGCGCGCGGCAGGAAGTGGGTTTCCGCCACGATCGGACGGATCTGGGTGGTGGTCCGGCCGTCGATGCGCTTGCCGTCCTTCAGGATCGCGCCACGGACGATTTCCGCTTCCAGCTTCTTGGTCAGCTTGATGCCGGCCATGACGTCCTGCGGGCTGAGGCCGTCGGCGGCGAAGCTCTCCTTCGCCTTCGCGCGCGCTTCGTTGAGCGCGTTCGAACGGGCCGACTTGTCGGTCAGCTTGTAGGCGGCGGCGATGTCCTTGCCGATCAGCTTCTTCAGCTTGTCCTTGAGCGCGGCATTGTCGTCCGACGACGCCATTTCCCAGGGTTCCTTGGCGGCCTGCTCGGCAAGCTTGATGATCGCCTTGATCACCTCGCGGCAGGCGTCGTGCGCGAACAGGACCGCGCCCAGCATGACCTCTTCCGACAGCTCATTGGCTTCGGATTCGACCATCATCACCGCGTCATAGGTCGCGGCGACGACCAGATCCAGGTCGCCCTCGGCCACCTGTTCGTCGGTCGGATTCAGGATATATTCGCCATCGACGTAACCGACGCGCGCGGCGCCGATCGGGCCCATGAACGGCACGCCCGAAATGGTGAGCGCAGCCGACGCGGCGACCATCGCCAGCACGTCCGGCTCATTCTCGCCATCATAGGACAGGACCTGGGCGATCGCGTTGATCTCGTTGTAGAACCCTTCCGGGAACAGCGGGCGGATCGGACGGTCGATCAGGCGGGAAACCAGCGTTTCCTTTTCCGTCGCGCCGCGCTCACGCTTGAAGAAGCCGCCCGGGATGCGCCCGGCGGCCGAATATTTTTCCTGGTAATGGACGGTGAGCGGGAAGAAGTCCTGCCCGTCCTTCACGCTCTTTGCGGCCGTGACGGCGCAGAGCACGACGGTTTCGCCCAGGCTCGCCATGATGGCGCCATCGGCCTGGCGGGCAACCTTGCCCGTTTCGAGTGTCAGGGTTTGTCCGCCCCACTCGATCGATACGGTTTTCTTGTCGAACATTTGATTTCCTTTACGCCCGTCGCCCAGTGCGACGGGGGCCTTTGAGTGAGCCAGTGTCGGCTCAAAGAGGCTGCCGGATTGCGGCCTCCATGTGCGCTCCTGCGAAGGCAGGAGCCCAGGGTCACGTGCGAACCGCCTGTTTCCCTGGATCCCGGATCAAGTCCGGGATGACGCAATACGTAAACGGCCCGCCGAGGCGGGCCGTAACGATTGCGTCACTTGCGAAGGCCGAGCTTCGCGATGAGTGCGGTGTAGCGATCGCCGTCCTTCTTGCGAAGGTAATCCAGCAGGCTGCGACGCTTGTTGACCAGCATCAGCAGGCCGCGGCGCGAATGATTGTCCTTCGCATGGCCCTTGAAATGCTGGGTCAGGTTCTGGATGCGCTCGGTCAGGATCGCGACCTGGACCTCGGGGCTGCCGGTGTCGCCTTCGACGCGGGCATGTTCCTTGATCAGCGCTTCCTTGCGCTCGACGGTGATCGACATATGATTTCCTTCGACATCGTGACTTACAGGTTGAAGCCGCGCACGACCCGGACGATCCCGTCCGAAACCTCGACCAGCGCGACGGGCGTGTCGCCCGCGATCGCAAAGTGTTGGCCGTCGCTCGCAGCGATCCCGGTCAATGTCTGCCCCATGCGGAGCGCCCCTGCCTGACCGGGGGAGAGGGGTAGAGCCGGGATGTCGTCCAGCCCCGCCCTCAACGGCAGGAGGCAGTGTTCAAGGTTGCGCCCCTTAGCGGCCTCAGCCAGTTTGTCCAGTGAAATCGCGGAGTCGAGCGTGAAGAGACCGGCCCTGGTACGGCGCAGCGCGGTGACATGGCCAACGGTGCCGAGCGCCAGCGCGATGTCGCGCGCGAGGCTGCGGATATAGGTCCCCTTCGACACGGTCGCCACACAGTCCAGCGCGTCGATCGGCCCCTCGTGCGGCATGGCGTCCACCGAGATCGAGTGAATCGTCACCGAACGGCTCGCCAGCGAGACTTCGGCGCCCGCCCGCGCCAGATCATAGGCGCGCTCCCCGTCCACTTTCAAAGCGCTGAACGCAGGCGGCACCTGATCGATCGGCCCGGTGAAGCGCGAAAGAACGTGCGACACCCCGTCCCCCGTCGGACGGTTGGGACTGGTCGCGATCACGCGCCCCTCCGCGTCGAGCGTGTCGGTCTGGGTGCCGAACGCGATCGTGAAGCGATAGGTCTTGTCGCTGTCGAGCATCCGGCCGGCCAGCTTCGTCGCCTCACCCACCGCGATCGGCAGCACGCCGGTCGCCAGCGGATCGAGCGTACCGCCATGGCCGACCTTGGGCAGGTCGCGCAGCTTCGGCCCGTATCCGGCGTCGCGCAGCGCCCGCTTGACCGCGCTCACCCCCTGGGTCGATCCGAGGCCCAGCGGCTTGTCGAGAATGATCCAGCCGTGCATCAGCCGGCGATCATCGCCGCGATCGAGAGATACCAGTCGGTCACCGCCGCGACCGGGGGCAACACCACCCGCTCGACGATGTCCGCATCGGGCCAGATCGCCGGAACGACGAGCAGCAGGATGAACAGCAGCGGAAATCCGAACCGGGCGAGCGCGGCCCAGCGCTCGGCGAGCGGCGGCGGCAACAGCCCCTGCACCACATGCCCGCCGTCGAACGGCGGCACCGGCAACAGGTTGAACAGCGCGAGAAAGATGTTCACCGCGACGAAGTTGAACAGATTGGCCGCCACGAACGCGCTCGGCCCGGAAAGATCCCCCTCCCCGACCATCGCGAGCAACAGGCCCAGCAGCACCGCCCCCACCAGCGCGAGGACAAGGTTCATGCCCGGCCCCGCCAGCGCCACCCACATCATGTCGCGTCGCGGATTGCGCAGGCGGCGATAATCGACCGGCACCGGCTTTGCCCAGCCGAACACCGGCATCTTCGCCAGCGCGAGGATCAGTGGCAGAACGACCGTGCCGACCGGATCGACATGGCGCAATGGATTGAACGACAGGCGCCTGCGCTCCGCCGCCGTCGGGTCGCCCAGCGCGCGGGCGGCCAGTCCGTGCGCGACCTCGTGAAAGACGATCGCGATCACCAGCGGGATGATCCAGATGGCGGCGCGGTAGACGATCGAATCGGGGTTCATGGATGCGATCTAGGGTCGCCGCGCACGATCCGCCAGCCAGCTCACCCCACCGCGCCGATCGCTTCGGTGAAATGGCGGCGGCACAGCGCGACATAGCGATCGTTCCCGCCGATCTCGGTCTGCGCGCCCTCGGCCACCGCGCGCCCCTCGGCATCGACGCGCAGGTTCATCGTCGCCTTCCGGCCGCACCGGCATACCGACTTGATCTCGACAAGCGCGTCGGCGAGCGCGAGCAGGCGCGCCGATCCCTCGAACAGCGCGCCACGAAAATCGGTGCGCAACCCATAAGCGAGGACCGGAATACCCAACACGTCGGCGACCACCGCCAGCTGATCGACCTGTGTCGCGGTCAGGAACTGCGCCTCGTCCACGAGCACGCAATGCACTGGTCCGTCATCGGCCGCGCGCTCGACATGCAGGCGCAGGTCGCAGCTCCGCTCGAACGCGATCGCCTCCGCCGCCAGACCGATGCGCGACGCGATCCTGCCCGCCCCGGCGCGATCGTCGATCGCCGCGGTGAACAGCAATGTGCGCATGCCGCGCTCGCGATAGTTGAAATCGGCCTGCAACAACGTGGTCGATTTGCCGGCGTTCATGCTGGCATAGTAGAAATAGAGCTTGGCCATTGCCGCTTCCTAGCGCGGAGCGCGGGAAATGCGATCAGCTTTCGGCGTCGCCACCGGCATCCTCGCCCAGATCGCGCGCGACCTTGGGATCGCGGAGCAGCGCGTCGATATGGCTGCCCTCGTCAAAGCTCTCGTCCGCCAGGAATTTGAGCCGCGCCGCATATTTCATCTTCACCCGGTGCGCGACCTCGCGCTGGAGATAGGCGGTGTTGGTGCGCAGCGCCTTCAGCACCGCCTCCTCGTCCTTGCCCAGCAACGGCTTCACGAACACCGTCGCGTGGCGCAGGTCGGGCGACATGCGCACTTCGGTGACGCTGACCATGTGGCTGGCCAGCACCTCGTCATGCACCTCGCCGCGCGCAAGGATATCCGACAGGATGTGCCGCACCTGCTCCCCCACCCGTAGCAGGCGGACGGAGCGGGTTTCGGGGGTGTCGTTGGGTCGATTCAAGCCTATTCGTCCGGCAACAAATCTTCCAACGACACGCGAAGTTCGTTGGCGATCGAACGGAATAGCTTGAGGCTACCACTCCGCCCCCTTTCCAGCCCCGAAATCGCCATGTTGGACACGCCAATACGGGAAGCCAATTCCGCTTGCGTCAGACCGCGATATTGACGCCAGACCCGAACTGGGTTTTCGCCATCGATAAGGCGATCGACGATTTCGAGCGGAATATATTCTTCCCCCGCCAGCCTCCGCTGCTCGGCACGTTCGGCTGCAAGCACATCCTCGCGATCTTCGAGCATGTCCAGAAGCTGGCGATAATCAGCTTCCGGCAAGACCGCCATTCGGTGTCCGCTCACTTCGATGATCTGAGCTCTGACAGCGTCATTCATATCCCGATCCTCGAGGCATGATCTCGTCAACCCAAAGAACATCACCCTCCAGGCGAAAGATCACGCGCCAATTCTGCACGCGCAACCGATAATCCGAACGGTCTTGCAACTTTTTCACGTTGGCGCTGAGCGCCAGCGGCTCCGCCGCCAGCTGCCGCAGCTTGTCTCTAATCAAATCTCGCTTGTCACTCTTTGCCAGCGTTCTCGCCGCAGTTTTGGACAATCGAATATCCACAGCCAAAACTAAGCCAAAAGTTTAGCCATGGCAAGGATGGCAAACCATATGCCTTACAACGTCCGCTCGCGCATCTCGACCTCGAAGGTTTCGAGATAGTCGCCCGGCTTGATGTCGGTGAAGTTCTGGCTGAACGTCACGCCGCATTCCAGGCCCGCGCGCACTTCGGCGACGTCGTCCTTGAACCGGCGCAGCGAAGCGATTTCACCCTGGTAGATGATGACGTCGTCCCGCGTGATGCGCGCCTTGAGCGCCTTGCGGATAAAGCCTTCGACCACCAGCAGACCCGCCGCCTTGCCGTGCTTGCCGGCCGAGAAGACCTCGCGGATTTCGGCACGGCCGACGACCGTCTCGAACGCTTCGGGACCCAGTTCGCCCGCCATGCCGGCGCGGATTTCGTCGGTCAGATCGTAGATCACGTCATAATATTTGAGCGCGACCTTCTGCCGCTCGGCGATTTCGCGCGCCTTGGCGTTGGGGCGGACGTTAAAGCCGATGATCGGCGCGCCCGATGCCGCCGCCAGCGTCACGTCGCTTTCGGTGATGCCGCCGACGCCCGAATGCAGGATGCGCACCTTGATCTCGTCGGTCGAGATCTTGTTGAGCGATCCCACGATCGCCTCGACCGATCCTTGCGTATCGGCCTTGACCACCAGCGGGTATTCGATCGCCTGCTTGGCCTGTAGCGCCGAGAACATGCTCTCGAGGCTGGCCGGCGCCTGGGTCGTGCGCTTTTCGAGCAGCACGCCCTGACGATATTCGGCGACTTCGCGCGCGCGCGTCTCGTTCTCGACCACCTGGAGCAGGTCGCCCGCCATCGGCACGCCCGACAGGCCCAGCACCTCGACCGGGACCGAGGGGCCGGCTTCCTTTACCTGGCGCCCCTTGTCATCGACCAGCGCGCGGACCTTGCCGCTCTCCGCCCCGACGACGAAACTGTCGCCGACACGCAGCGTGCCGCGGCTGACGAGGATCGTCGCCACCGGGCCACGGCCCTTGTCCAGCTTCGCCTCGACCACATGGCCTTCGGCGGCGCGATCCGGATTGGCGGTAAGTTCGAGCAGTTCGGCCTGAAGCTGGATCTTCTCGATCAGGTCGTCCAGGCCGGTCTTCTTGAGCGCGGACACTTCGACATCCTGCGTCTCGCCGCCCATGTCCTCGACGATCACCTCATGCTCCAGCAGGCGCTCGCGCACCCGCTTCGGATTCGCCTCTGGCTTGTCGATCTTGTTGATCGCGACGATCATCGGCACGCCGGCCGCCTTGGTATGATTGATCGCCTCGATCGTCTGGGGCATCAGCCCGTCGTCGGCGGCGACCACCAGCACGACGATATCGGTGACGTTCGCGCCGCGCGCGCGCATCTCCGTAAACGCCTCGTGGCCCGGCGTGTCGAGGAAGGTGATCTTCGACTTGTCCTTCTGCGCGACCTGATAGGCGCCGATATGCTGGGTGATGCCGCCGGCCTCGCCGCGCACCACATCGGTGCCGCGCAGCGCGTCAAGCAGGCTGGTCTTGCCGTGATCGACATGGCCCATGATCGTGACGACGGGCGGACGCGGCTTGAGCGAGTCCTCGGCATCGGTTTCGGTGTCGAGCGTCAGGTCGATGTCGCTGTCGCTGACGCGCACGATGTTATGGCCGAATTCGGTCACCAGCAGCTCGGCCGTATCCTGGTCGATCGACTGGGTCAGGGTGACCGGCATGCCCATCTTGAACAGCGCCTTCACCAGATCCGCGCCCTTTTCGGCCATGCGGTTGGCAAGTTCCTGCACGGTGATCGTCTCGGGAACCTTGACGTCGCGGACCTGCTTGGCCTGCGGCTCGCGCGGGCCGGAATGGCGACGCTGCTCCTTTTCACGTGCGCGCTTCAGCGCGGCGAGGCTGCGCGCGCGCGCACCTTCGTCGCCGCCCAGCGCGCGGTTGACGGTCAGCTTGCCGCCACGGCGTTCGTCGCCCTTCCGGTCGCGCTGCTGCGGCTTGGACGGTTCGGCCCGCTTGGGCGCACCGGCGCCGCCGGCTCCACCGCCGCCGCCGGTCTTGGGCGCGGCCAGATTGGGTTCGGGGCGCGGCGCGGCCGGGCGCGGAATTTCGGGGCGCTGCACCGGCGTGAACTGGCGCGGCGCCGGCCGACCCGGATCGAGCTGAAGACCGACCGGTTCGGGTGCGGACGGCGCCGGCGCGGCGGGCGCGGGCGCCGGTTCCGGCTCGGGCGCCTTCTTCGCGCTTTCCTTGGGCGCCTTGGCGGCTTCCGCCTCGGCCTTCGCGCGCTCCTCGGCGCGGCGCTTCTCTTCCTCGGCGGCCTCGGCGCGCTCGCGTTCCTCGCGGCGGCGCGCTTCCTCGGCGAGCTGGAGGCGCTGCTCCTCGGCCTCGCGCAGCAGGCGTGCCTGGCGCTCCTGCGCGGTTTCACCGGCGGGCGCGGCCGGACGCGGCTTGGCGGCCGGAGCGGGCGGCGGCGGCGGGGGAGGCGGCGGCGCGGCCTCTTCCTGCGGTGCTGCGGTCTGCGGACCCAGTACGCGGCGGCGCTTCACCTCGACCACGACGGTGTTCGAGCGCCCGTGGCTGAAGCTCTGCTTCACCTTGCCGGTCTCGACCGTGCGCTTCAGCCCCAGCGGCTGGCGCATCCCGAGTTTCGGCTTTTCGTTTTCGGTATCGCTCAAGTCTCTATCCCGTTCGTTCGTCGTTTTCGTGTCGCGTGCCGCCGGAAGCGCCCGATGCGCCTTGCGAGCCTGTTGCGCAAGGCTTGGAGGGCGAATCGGGTCCGATAAATCGCAGCCAACGGTCGAGCGCATCGCGCACCCGGGCAGCTGCTCTGGCGTCGGTCAGGCCAACATGTACCACATTTTCGCGGCCAAGGGCCAAGGACAATATGGTGCGATCGACCGGCAATGTGAAGCCCGTCTCCCCGCTTCCCTCGCGGTCGGCGCCGACCCGCATCGCCTGGGCGAGCTTGCGGCTGCCGTCCGCGCCCGCATCGGCGGCGTGGAGAAGCAGATGGAGCTTGCCCGCGCGCGCGGCGGTTTCGATCCGTTCGCCCCCGACGATCAGATGCCCCGCCTTTGCCTCCAGCCCCAGCCGGTCGAGCGCCGCGCGCCGCAGATGTTCCGCGATCCGGTCGCCCAGATCGTCGGGAATGCGCAGGTCCTGCGTTTTGAACGCCCGCGCCAGCGCGCCGCGCAGCTTTTTGGCGCTGGCGTCGAGCTCGGCGCGATCGACACCGATCCACGCGCCACGGCCCGGCGCCTTGGCACGGACATCGGGCAGCACCTCGCCGTCGGGGGACAGGGCCAGGCGGATCAGCCCCTCGCGCGGGGCCTCCTCACGCGAAAGGATACAGGTGCGGATCGCGTCGCTCATCTGCGCGCCTCCCGCCCGGTTCCGTCATGCCGGAGATATTCGGGCGCCCGCAGCGCGGCGCGCGGCGACGGACGCGACCGCGCGGAACGGGTCCACGCAATCGCTCCGTCGATGCGACGCGGCGGGGCGCCCCCCGGAGCACGTCCGGGGTGACGGCCGATGAGCTTCAGTCGGCGCGGTTCATTGTTCGGAGTCCGCAACAGCGTCCTCCCCACCGGCCGAACCGGCTTCTGCGTCCGCGGCCGGCTCGTCGTCGAACCAGTGGGCGCGGGCGGCCATGATGATCTCGTTGCCCTGCTCCTCGCTCAGGCCATATTCGCCCAGAACGCCGCCCTTGTCCGCCTCGCGCACCGGCGCGGCGGGGCCGTCGCCACGGCGGCGCGGCTCGGGACGCTTCTTGGCGATCAGCTCGTCGGTCGCCAGATCGGCGAGATCGTCGAGCGTGCGGATCCCCGCCTTGCCCAGCGTGACCAGCATCGCTTCGGTCATGTACGGCATGGTCGCCAGATCGTCCTCGACGCCGAGCGAGCGACGCAGTTCGCGATTGGCCTCCTCGCGACGTTCCAGCGCTTCGGCGGCGCGATTCTGAAGCTCCTGACCCAGATCCTCGTCGAACCCCTCGATCGAGGCGATCTCGTCGAGCTCGACATAGGCCACTTCCTCAAGCGTGCTGAAGCCTTCGGCGACCAGCAGCTGCGCCAGCGTCTCGTCCACGTCCAGCTCGTTCTGGAACATCTCGCTGTTGGCGACGAATTCCGCCTGACGCTTCTCGCTCGAATCGGTTTCGGTCAGGATATCGATCGCCTTGCCGGTCAGCTGGCTGGCTAGGCGGACATTCTGGCCGCGACGACCGATGGCCAGGCTCAACTGGTCGTCGGGGACCACCACCTCGATGCGATCGTCCTCCTCGTCGATCACCACGCGCGCGACATTGGCCGGCTGCAACGCGTTGACGACGAAGGTCGCGGTGTCCGGCGACCAGGGGATGATGTCGATCTTTTCGCCCTGCATCTCCTGCACGACCGCCTGGACGCGGCTGCCCTTCATGCCGACGCACGCGCCGACCGGATCGATCGATCCGTCATGGCTGATGACGCCGATCTTCGCACGGCTGCCCGGATCGCGGGCGGCGGCCTTGATCTCGATGATGCCGTCGTAGATTTCGGGGACTTCCTGCGCGAACAGCTTCTTCATGAAATCGGGATGCGCGCGGCTCAGGAATATCTGCGGGCCGCGCGTTTCGCGCACCACCTTCAGGATCAGGCTGCGGATGCGGTCGCCGACGCGCACCACTTCGCGCGGGATCTGCGCGTCGCGGCGGATGACGCCTTCGGCACGGCCCAGATCGACGACGACATGGCCGAACTCGACCCGCTTGACGACGCCGGTGATGATCTCGCCCTGGCGATCCTTGAACTCTTCATATTGCCGCTCGCGCTCGGCATCGCGGACCTTCTGGAAGATGATCTGCTTGCTGGCCTGCGCCTGGATACGGCCGAATTCGATCGGCGGCAGCGGATCGACGATGAAGTCGCCGACGCCGGCGCCCGCCTGGAGCTTCTGGGCGTCCTTGACGCTCACCTGCTTGAAATAATCATCGACCGCCTCGACCACCTCGACGACGCGCCACAGGCGCAGGTCGCCGGTATTGGGATCGAGCTTCGCGCGGATATCGTTCTCGACACCATAGCGGTTCTTGGCGGCACGCTCGATCGCGTCCTCCATCGCCTCGATCACGATCGCCTTGTCGATCATCTTCTCAGATGCCACCGAATTGGCGATGGCGATCAGCTCGGCCTTGTTGGCGGAAATGGCGGTGGCCATCAGTCCTGTTCCTCTGCTTCGAATTCGTCTGCGCCCTCGGTAGAGAGGGGCTTGGTTGCGGCGATCAGCCGATCGGTAATCACGAGCTTGGCATCCTCGATCCTGTCGAACGGCACAAAATGGGTGACGCCCTGCGCGTCGGTGATCGAGACCAAATTGCCCTTGGGTTCAATGCCGGCCAGATCGCCCTTGAACTGTTTGCGCCCGTCGATCTTCTCGACCAGCGTGATGCGGGCCTCATGCCCCTTCCAGTCCTCGAAATCCTGAAGACGGGTCAGCGGCCGGTCGATCCCGGGCGAGCTGACCTCCAGCCGATAGGCATGGTCGATCGGGTCCTTGCCCGCCGCCTCCAGCTCGTCCATCCGGTCCGAGATGCGGCGCGAGAGATCGGCGCAATCGTCGATCGTCAGCTGACGCGTGTCCGGGCGCTCCGCCATCACCTGTAGTGTCCGATCGCTGGCACCGCCGAACATCTTCACCCGCACCAGATCGAAGCCGAGCGCGCGCGCCTCCGGCTCGACGATATGGGTAAGGGCAGCCATGTCGGCCAACGGCAAAACTCCACAAGGACACCGGATACGCCTCATCGCCGCCGAACCCCTGGGGGCCGGCCTCGGCAAGGTTTCCAATGTCGAGAACAATGTTCCTATAGGCGCTCCGCAACGTCACGGCAAGCCGTTAAGCGGCGGGCTTTGCCCGTTGTGCATCGGCGTGCAACATCCCGCATGCCGGCGCGTTGCCCCGCCATGTTCACGGAGACCCTCATGCGACTGTTCCCCGCCGCCCTCGCCTGCGCCACCCTGATCGCCTGCACCGGCGCCGCGCCCGGCACCCCGCCCCGGGGCGAGACGCGCGAGGGGGCGCCGTTCAGGGTGACCCCGGTCGCGGATTTCGATTCGCCCTGGGCGATGACCTTCCTGCCCGACCGGCGGATGCTGGTGACCGAAAAGGACGGGCGGCTGTTGCTGCTGGGCGCCGATGGAAAGACCCGCCACGTCCTGGCGACGGTGGACGTCATGGCGGACGGACAGGGCGGGCTGATGGACGTCGTTCTCCATCCCGGTTTCGCGACGAATCACCTGGTCTATTTCAGCTATTCCGCGACCGATAGCGACGGGCGGAAGGGCGTGGTGCTGGCGCGCGGGACATTCGAGGACGGTCCCCGGCCGAAACTCGGTGCCATCAAGCAAGTGTTCCGCGCCGATCCCTTTGTCGAGGGGAACGGCCATTTTTCCGGCCGGATCGCCTTTTCGCCGGACGGCCGATATCTGTTCTTCACCAATGGCGAGCGGCAGAAATTCGATCCGGCGCAGGACCCGAAGGCGACGCTGGGCAAGGTGCTGCGGCTGACCCCCGACGGAAAGCCGGCGGGCGATCCCGGCCTGACCGCCAGGGGCTTTCACCCGGCCATCTGGTCCTATGGCCATCGCAACCTGCTCGGCATCGCGTTCGACCGTGCCGGCAATCTGTGGGAGCAGGAGATGGGGCCGAAGGGCGGCGACGAGGTGAACCTCATCCTGCCGGGGCGCAATTACGGCTATCCGCTGGTGTCGGACGGCGACCATTATGACGGCCGCCCGATCCCGCGGCACAGCACCCGCCCCGATCTGGAGGCGCCGAAACTATCCTGGAACCCGGTGATCTCGCCCGGCGGGCTGATCGTCTATTCGGGCGACATGTTTCCGCAATGGAAGGGCGACCTGTTCATCGGCGGGCTTTCCAGCCAGTCGCTGGTCCGCGTCGATCTCGACGGCACCACCGCGAGGAAGGGGGACCAATGGCCGATGGGCGCGCGAATCCGCGAGGTCGAACAGGGGCCGGACGGCGCGCTGTGGCTGCTGGAGGATGGCGGGCGCGGGTCGCAGGGGCGCCTGCTGAAGCTGACCCCGCCCTGACGTTCAGGCGAGCAGGAAGTGCATCCGCGCCGCCGCGACCGGACGATCGCGATCGTCCTGCCATGCCACCGCCTCCACATTGGCGATGCGCGTTCCCAGCCGGGTGACGTGGCCCTGCGCGCGCGTCACCTTTTCCCGGCCGCCGCGCATGAAATCGACGGTGACGTTGACCGGCTTGACCACCGCCTCGTCCCGCGCCTCTCCCGCCAGCGCGTGGCGCAGCGCGCTGATCGCCGCGATCTCCAGCAATCCGGCCAGCGCCCCGCCATGCACGAACCCGGGCCGGCCCAGCACCCGCGGGCCGAACGGCATCGCCAGCACCGGCGCGCCCGGGCCGGCCTCCAGCTCGATCCCCAGAATCTGCGCATAGGGCGGCAGGATCATGCCGGCGCCCCGGTGTACATGAAGGTGCCGGCAACGTTGGCGATCGGGTCCTGCGCATCGCCATCATGGGCGATGCCGCGCACGAACCCGATCGATCGGGTGACGCGATAGCATTCACCGCGCCCGAACACGTCGCATCCCGCCCGTGCCGGGCGAAGATAATCGACCCGCAGATCGAGCGTCGCATGCGGCAGGAAGCTGCCCCGTTTCAGCCACACCGACACACTGGTCGCCATGTCGAGCAACGCGACGATCGGCCCCGACGCCAGGACGCCGCGCGCGGGATCGCCGATCAGGTCCGACCGAAAGGGAAGCCGCAATTCGCACCAGTCAGGCCCGTGGGCGACATAGCCGATGTTCAGCAGACCGGCATGCCCGCCCGTGGCGTGCGTGAAAAAGCGTTGGGGGTCAAAGGACAGGGGCGTGGCGACCATCGCGGGAGGCGGTAGCGGGCGGCGCCGCGCTTCGCAATCGGCGCGTTGGCGCGATTCCCCTGCGCAACCGCGAGTTCGAACTGCTCAGCCATCTTGCCGCGCACCCGGGCCGCTTCGTCAGCCGATCCCGGCTGCTCGCCGATATCTGGGGGCTGGCCTTCGATCCCGGCACCAATGTGGTGGCGGTCCACATCTCCAATCTGCGGGCCAAGCTGGACCGGCCGTTCGCCTATTCGATGATCGAGGGTGCGAAGGGACTCGGCTACCGGCTCAATGCGGTCTAGCCTGTCGCACCGAACGAGCGAGAGGATGACGATGACCGCACAGCGCGTGACCATTGAGGTGGCGGAGGGGGTCGCCCGCGTACGACTCGATCGCGCCGACAAGCTGAATGCGCTCGATCCGGCGATGTTCAGCGGCATTGCCGACGCGATCGAGCAGCTGGCGGCGATGCCGGGGCTGCGCGCGGTGGTGCTCACGGGCGCGGGCCGTGCCTTCTGCGCCGGCCTCGACATGGCGAGCATGGCAGGCGGCGGAAGCGGTCTCGACCTTGGCGCGCGCAGCCATGGCGACGCCAACATCTTTCAGCAGGTCGCATGGGGCTGGCGCACGCTGCCGGTGCCGGTAATCGCCGCCGTCCATGGCCTGGCATTTGGCGGCGGGTTCCAGATCCTGTCCGGCGCGGACATCCGCATCGCCGCGCCGGGAACCCGCTTTTCGATCATGGAGATGAAGTGGGGGATCGTTCCCGACATGGCCGGGTTCGCGCTGTGGCGCACCACCGTGCGGGACGACGTGTTGCGCGAACTCACCTACACCGCCCGCGAATTCGACGCGGCGGAGGCAGCCGCGCTGGGCTTCGTCACGCGCATTGCCGAGGATCCGGAGGCCGACGCGATGGCGCTCGCGCGGTCGATCGCGGGCCGCAACCCCGATGCGATCCGCGCCGCCAAGCGGCTCGCCAATCTGGCCGCCGACGCCGATGGCGCGACGATCCTGCGCGCCGAAAGCGACGAGCAGGCGCGCCTCATGCGGTCACCCAATCAGGTCGAGGCGGTGATGGCCAACATGCAGAAGCGCGCGCCCGTCTTCGCCGACTGATCGCGGCGAAGCGGGTGCGCAATACGCGGGCGCGCCTATTCCCACCACCAGGGCAGGCGCGTTGCCGTACCGGTTTCCACCTCGTTCATCGTCTTCGAATCATAGAGATGTCCGCCCAGCATCACGCGCGAAATCTTGTCGCTGTTGCGGATGTCGGCGGTCGGATCGGCGTCGAGGATGACGAGATCGGCCAGCTTGCCGGCCTCCAGGCTGCCGACGTCCTTCGCATAGCCCAGCGAGCGCGCGGATTCGATCGTGCCGGCGGCAAGCGCCTGGATCGGGGTCATCCCCCCGCGAACGAAGGACCACAATTCCCAGTGCGGGCCGATCCCGGCCTGCTGCCCATGGGCGCCGATCGACACATGCCGCCCAGCCTTTGCGATCTTGATCGCCTCGCGCGCATTGTCGTCATCGACGAACTGGTCCTCCGGCGCGCGGGTGATCCGCATCGTTGCCGCGCGCAGCCGGGCGGGCGGGGTATGGACCAGCAGCGGATTCTTCCACACATCGGTCGCCTGGCGCCAATAGGGGTCACCGGCCAGCCCGCCATAGCTGACGACCAGCGTCGGGGTGTAGTTGGTATCCGACTGGCCGAACATCTCCACGACATCCTTGTAGAAGATATCGACCGGGATATTGTGTTCGAGCGTCGAGTTGCCGTCGGCGATGATGTTCATGTCCATCCCGAACAGCGACCCGCCCTCGGCCACGACCTCCATCCCCTCCGCGCGCGCGGCGGCGACCACCATTTGCCGTTGTTCGCGACGCGGCTGGTTGTAGTTCTTCACCGAATGCGCGCCCTGCGCCTTCAGGCGGCGGACATGCGCGAGGGCATCGTCATAACTGTCGATCTGTGCATAGACGTCGGCCGCCTTCGCCCCATAGATGACCTCTCCGGTCGAAAAGATGCGCGGGGCGAGGATCTTGCCCGCCTGCTGCATCTCGGACGCGACGAAGACATGCGCCGCCTGGCTGGACGGATCGTGCAGCGTGGTGGTGCCAAGCGCGAGGTTCTGGACCAGCGACCAATTTTGCTGCGGGACGAGTTCGTCGGTGCCGTAGGGGCCGTGCGCATGCGCATCGACCAGGCCGGGAATGATCGTCTTTCCGGTCACGTCGATCGTCTTCGTGCCGGCCGGCAACTGGATCGCGGCGGTCGGCGCGACCTGGACGATCCGGTCGCCTTCGATCAGGATCGTCGCGTTGTCGATGATGCCGCCATCGCCCGACGCCATGGTCACGACGCGCGCGCCGGTCAGCGCGACCCGGCCGGTCGCCTTCGCCGCCTTCACCTCCATCGCCATCGACGTGGTGCGCGGCGCGATCGCCGACTTCGCCCCGCCGGGGGCGGTCGCGAAAAAGGCGCTGCGATCCGCCGTCAGCAGCGTCGGGCCAAGGCTCCAGTGCAACCGCGATCCATCGCCCGACCAGTTGATATAGTCTCCGCCATCGGTGCTGACCTTGACCACCGGCAGCGCATCCGCGCGCGGCCCGACGCTCACCTGTTGCCCGCCGGGCATCAACGGCATGGCAAAGACCTGGTAATTCTGGCGGAACGCGACGCTCTTGCCGTCGGGTGAAACGATGAATTCACTGGCGAGATCGCCGGTCGCATGGACCCGCCGCTCGGCACCGTTGAGGTCGGTACTGACCAGCTGGAGCTTGTCGCCGCCATCGATCATGAAGATGCGGTCGTTCGACGCCCCGAACTGTGGCCGCGCCAGATCGCGCGCGACCAGCACCGGCGCGCCGCCCGTCGCCGCGACGCGATAGACGCCGGGATTTTCCGACCAGCCCGGATTGGTCAGGCCGCCGCCATCGCCCTTTTCGAACACGATGGTGCGCCCGTCGGGGGAAAATTGCGGGCGCGCATAATGGCCCGGCTGGCTGGTCACGTCGCGGCCCGCCCCGCCCGTGGCGGACACGGTGCGCAGCTTGCCCAGCCCGCGGTCGCTCCACTGCACATAGGCGATGGTGCGGCCGTCGCGCGACCAGGCGGGGAAGAGTTCGAGGCCCTCGCTCTCCGCCAGGCTGGTCAGGCGGCGTGCCGCGCCGCCGGCGGTCGGCTTGACCCACAATTTGCCCAGGCTTTCGAACACGACGCGTCCGCCATCGGGCGAGACTGCGGCAAAGCGCGGCATCTTCGTCGAAAAGCTGGCCGGCGCGACCGCGATCTGCGGGTGAGGCGCCATCGCGACCGCGCGTGTATCGGCCACGCGGAACGGGATCACCGTCGCATTCGCCCCGTCGGCATCGACGCGGCGGATCTTGCCGCCGGCCCAGAACACCACCGACTTGCTGTCGGGCGTCCAGTCCATATTGGGATAGACGCCGGTCACCGCCCAGGTTTCCTGCACGTCCTGATCGAGCGCGTCGTAAATCTTGCGCTCCTCGCCCGAGACCAGGTCCTTCACATAGAGTTTCGACCGTGCCGCCTCGCGCCGGACGAACGCGATCTTCCTGCCGTCCGGCGACGGGGTCGGACGCACCGAGCCGCCAAGCCCCGCCACCGCCGTCTCGGTCTCGCCGGTTTCGAGGTCGTAGCGTTCGATGTTGAACAGGTTGGTATTGGAATCCTGGGCATATTCGAAAATCGGCCCCGGGGTGATGTTGCGGGTAAAGAACACCGATTTGCCGTCCGCCGCGTAGATCGGCTCGCCCAGCTCCTTCTGGTGGCGTTCGCTGACCCGCTTGACCAGCTGCACCCCCGCACCGCCCGAGATGTGATAGAGCCAAACCTCCCCGGTCCCCAGCGACCGACCGGTGGTGAAATGCTTCTTGGCGACGATATACTGGCCGTCGGTCGACCAGCTTGGCTGGTTCATCAGCCGGAAGTCCTCCTTGGTCAGCTGACGCTTGTCGCTGCCATCGGCATTCATGATCCAGATATTGTCGCCGCCGCCGCGATCGGAGGTGAAGGCGATGCGCCGGCCGTCGGGGGAAAAGCGCGGCTGCACCTCCCAGGCCAGCCCCTCGGCGATGCGCGTCGGGGTGCCGCCGGCGATCGGCATGGTGTAGATGTCACCCAGCAGCGAAAAGGCGATCGTCCGCCCGTCCGGGCTGACATCGACGTCCATCCATGTGCCTTCGTCGGTGTCGATCCGCGCCTGTTTCAGCGTCGCGCCGGCGGGCGCGTTGACGTCCCATTTGGCCGGAGCGGGCGCTGGCGACGGGGCTGCCGGCTGCGCGGTGGCGGAGGGCTGGGCAATCGGCGGGGAGGCCGGCCTGGCGTCGGTCGCCTGATCCTCGGGTGCCTGCGTCTGCGCGACAGGCGGCGGATTTTGCTGCTGTGCCTGCGCCTGGCCCAGAACGAAAAGCGCGGCGAGGACGCCGGCGACCGAATGCTTCATGCGAAGAGGCTCCCTGCAACTCTGTTCTGCGACGAGTGGTAACGACCGAAACCGGCCCCGTCATCAGCGGCGAAGCAGGAATACCGCATGTTCGGCGCGGAAATTAGCCGCCGCCGCGCTGGTGCGCTGATCGCCCGAGAGGAACCACGCCGACTCGACGGTGATGCCCCGCGCCGCGACATAGGCACGAAAATCGTCGATCGTGACGTGGTGGATATTGGGGGTCTCATACCATGCCACCGGCAGCAGCCGCGTCACCGGCATCCGCCCGCCCCACAGCAGCGACAGCCGCACCCGCCAGTGTGCGAAATTGGGGAAGGAGACGAACGCGCGCTCACCGATCCGCAACAGCTGGTCGAGGACGAGGTGCGGGTACATCGTCGTCTGCAACGTCTGGCTGAGGATCGCATAGTCGAAGCTCGCGTCCGGATAATCGCGCAGATCGGTGTCCGCGTCCCCCTGGATCACCGAAAGGCCGCGCGAAACGGCGGTGGCGACATTGGCCGGGTCGATTTCCAGCCCGCGCGCATCGCATCGGCCGGTGTCACGCAGCACGGCCATCAGCGCGCCGTCGCCGCAACCGACGTCCAGCACCCGGCTGCCCGGTGCGACATTGGCGGCGATGATCGCGAGATCGGGGCGCAGGCTCATCGCGAATACACGCCCGGATCCTCACGGACCATCAGCCGATCGGGGTGAGGATAGGGTTTCCAGCCCAGGCTGGCATAGACGGGCTGCATGTCGCGGGTGAACAGCGCCCAGCGGCGCAGGCCCTGAAGGTCGGGATGTGCGTGCAGCGCGGTCAGCATCGCGCGGGCGACACCCCGGCCGCGATGCGCGGGGAGCACGAACACGTCCGCAAGATAGGCAAAGGTCGCGCGATCGGTGACGACGCGCGCGAACCCGATCTGTTCGTCGGCGCCGCGCTCATCCGGCGCATAGGCGCCGACGCACAGCGACCCGCGGATCGCCCGCTCGACCGTGTCGCGCGGAATGCCGACGGACCAGTAGGCGCCGGAGAGAAAGGCATGGATCAGATCGAGATCCAGCTCCTGCGCGTCGAACGAACATCTCATCGCGAGTCTCCCGCGCGCAGAAATCCATCGACCACGCGATTGAGTTCGGGCGCGTCGAGCAGGAACGCGTCATGCCCGAACGGCGAGGACAGCTCGACGAAGCTGACCGCCGCGCCCGCCGCGTTGAGCGCATGGACGATCGCGCGCGATTCGCGGGTGGGGTACAGCCAGTCGGTGTCGAAGCTGACAAGGCAGAAGCGTGTCGCCGTCCCGCGAAATGCCGCGGCGAGCGTGCCGTCATGTTCCTCGGCCAGATCGAAATAGTCCATCGCGCGGGTGATGTAGAGATAGGCGTTGGCGTCGAACCGATCGACGAAGCTCAATCCCTGATGCCGCAGATAGGATTCGACCTGGAAATCGGCGTCGAAGCCAAAGCTCTTTGCGTCGCGCGCCTGCAATCGCCGGCCGAACTTCTCGGTCAGCCCCGCCTCGGACAGATAGGTGATGTGCGCCGCCATGCGCGCGACCGCCAGTCCCGCAGCCGGCGGATCGCCGTCATAATAGGCGCCGCCGTTCCACCGCGGATCGGCCATCACCGCCTGTCGCCCGACCTCGTGAAAGGCGATATTCTGTGCCGAATGCCGCGCGGTCGAGGCGATGACCACCGCCGCCTCGACCCGATCGGGAAAGGTGGCGGGCCAGCTCAGCGCCTGCATGCCGCCCATCGATCCGCCGACCACCGCCTTGAGCCGTGCGACGCCCAGATGGTCGAGCAGCATCGCCTGGGCGCGGACCATGTCGCGAATGGTGATGACCGGAAACGCCATGCCCCATGGCGTGCCGGTGGCGGGATTGACCGTGGCCGGGCCGGAACTGCCCATGCAGCTGCCGAGCACGTTCGCGCAGATGATGAAGTGGCGATCGGGGTCGATCGGCCGGCCGGGACCCACCATCCGCGTCCACCAGCCCGGCTTGCCGGTAATGGGATGCGCCGACGCGACATGCTGGTCGCCGGTCAGCGCGTGACAGATCAGGATCGCATTGCCCGCGTCGTGCGCGAGCGTGCCATAGGTTTCATACGCGATCTCAACCGGGGACAGCAGCGCGCCGCCGTCGAGGCGCAACGGCCCCGGCAAGGTGACGCGGCGGCCTAGGCCAAGGCGCGGATCCTCCGACATGGCCGCGTGCGTATGCGCGCGGACCGATGCGTTCAAGCGGATTGCAGCGGGATCGTCCGTCCCAAAATCGCCTGCGCGGCCAGCCGGCCGGTCTGCGCGCCCCCGTTCATATAGCCGGGAAAGGCGTCGGAGAGGTGTTCGCCGGCAAAGATCACACGGCCAAGTGCCGGCGCGGACTGGGTAGCGGCGCCGTCCGCACCCTCGATCCACAGCAGCCGGCCGAACCGGGTCAGATGACCGGGTGGATAGCTGCCATAGGCACCCTGGATGAACGGATCGCGGTGCCACCGGGTCCGGCGGACGCCACGTCCGTCCCAGGCGCTCGCCATGTCGCCAAGCGCGCCATCGGTCTCGTCGGAATAACGCCGCGCGAGTTCGCCGGGCGATGCGGGATCATCGACCTCGTCGCCGCCCAGATACCAGGTCCAGACCGGATCGCCCGCCGCACCCGCGACGCTGCCGTCCCAGCCGCTCGCGCAGCTGCCGCCGGTCTGCCAGATCTCGCCCCCCGCGCCGATCCGCTCGCGCCAGCGCGGCTGGGCAGCGGCGGCCAGCACCTTTTCGTTCCGGCCAAGGTCCATGGCCGCGATGAAGCCGCGCCATGCCGGCGGCAGCGGGGTCGCGAAATCGATCCGGCGGGTGACCGGCGCCGGCACCGCGACGATCACCGTCGCCGCGCCGACGACACCGCCATCGGTAAAGCCCAGGCGCACGCCGCCGGGCGCACGCTCGACGCGGCGTAGCTGCCGCCCGCGATGGATCGCCCCGGCATGGCGCGCGACCATGGCCGCGATCAGCGCGCCGCTGCCGCCTTCGATCAGATAGCGTTCGTCCGATCCGCCCAGAATGTCGGCGCGCGCGCCATCGACGGTCGGCAGGTTGAAGACGAGCGACAGCGCAGAGGTGGCGTCCGGCTCCGCGCCATATTCGGTGCGCCCGGTCGTCTCCATCAGGCGGCGCACCCACGGCGCCGGCAGCAGGGCGGCGTGCCGGTCGAGATATTGCGCGATCGAGATCGAATCGAGTTCGATCAGCGCCGCGCGGTCGCGATCGATCCGGTCGGCATCGGCGCCGATCTGTGCCGCGATCGGGCGCAACGCGTCGGCCAGTTCGCGGTCGGCGATCACCCGCCCGTCGGCCAGGACGAGCGTGCGGTGTGCATCCCGCTTGCGATCAACCAGCGCGACGCCGAGCGCGCGGGTGAGGGCGTGCATGTCGTCATGGTCGGTATTGACCAGCTGCGCACCCATTTCGAACATCGTGCCATCGGATGCGCGCACGGTATGGATTCGTCCGCCGAGGCGCCGCTGCCCCTCGTAGAGCCGGGCATCGACGCCAGCCTCTCGCAGATAGTGAAGCGCCGTCAGCCCGGCGATGCCGCCGCCGATGATCGCCACGGGACCGGCCGGGGGCCGGGCCGGCGCGGCTGCGGGCATGGTGACGGCGACGCCGGTTGCGGCAAAGCCGCGCAGCAGCGCGCGACGGGTCGCGACCGGGCTCGCCGCATGCGGCTGCGCCTCGCCCGATTCGGCAAGGTTGCGTCGCCGCGCCGCCTCAAGCGCCCGCCACAGGAAATCACCGCCTCGCATGCTCTCGCCATCCATCCCTTCGCCTGCCGCTTTAGGGCCATGACCTTGCTATTGGGTAACCGTTCGGCGAAGGGGGGCGCCATGACCGGACCCTCCCCCAAGCCATGGATCATGGACATCGCCCCCTATGTGCCGGGCAAGTCGAAGACCGACGATGGCCGCAAGGCGATCAAGCTGTCGTCCAACGAAAACCCGCTCGGCACCTCGCCGGCGGCGCGCGCCGCCTTTGCCGGCGCGGCGGCGTGTCTGGAGCGCTATCCGGACGCCAGCGGCACCGAATTGCGCGAGGCGCTGGCGGCAAGGCACGGGCTGGACCCCGCGCGGATCATCTATGGCAACGGATCGGACGAGGTGCTGCACCTTGCCGCCGGGGCGTTCGCCGGTCCGGGGGACGAGGTCATCTACGTCAATTACGGATTTACCGTCTATCCGATCGCGACCAAGCGTGTGGGCGCGACGCCGGTGGTCGCGCCGGACCGGGATTATGCGACCGATGTCGATGCGATCCTGGCCAGCGTCACCGATCGGACGCGGATCGTGTTCGTCGCCAATCCCAACAATCCGACCGGAACGCATGCCAGCCGCGCGGAGATCGCGCGGTTGCATGCCGGATTGCGCGACGACATCCTGCTTGTGCTCGACCACGCCTATGCCGAATATATCGAGGGCGACGTCGATGACGGCGGCATGGAGCTGGCGAAATCGGCGCCCAATGTGCTCGTCACGCGCACCTTTTCGAAGATGTACGGGCTTGCCGCCGAACGGATCGGCTGGGGCTATGCGTCGGCGGCGATCATCGAGGCGATGCACCGCATCCGCCTGCCCTTTTCGATCACCATCGCCGGCACCGCCGCCGCGCTCGCCGCGCTGAAGGACGAGGCGTTCGTGGCCCATTGCCGGGCGGAAAACGCCAAATGGCGGCGCTGGTTCACGGACGAGATCGCAAAGCTCGGCAATGCGGGCCTGCGTGCCGTACCCAGCCAGGCGAATTTCGTGCTGGTGCTGTTCGAGGGCAGGCTGACCGGCGAGGCGGCGTATCACGGGCTGATGGACGCGGGCTATATCGTCCGCTGGCTGCCGGGCCAGGGCCTGCCCCATGGCCTGCGCATCACCATCGGCAGCGAGGCGGAGACGCGCGCCGTCGTCGATATCTTGCAGCGGCTGGTCGCGCAGGCGCGATGAAGCGGTTCGGGATCGTCGGGTTCGGCCGGTTCGGGCAGCTGGCAGCCCAACATCTGTGCGACCATTTCGATGTCGTGGTCCATGACCAGAGCGACATCGCCGCCGCCGCCGAAGGGATCGGGGTGCGCGCGGGAACGCTGGCCGATGTCGCGTCGTGCGACACGGTGATGCTCGCCGTCCCGGTACAGGCGATGGCGGAGACGATCGCGCTGATCGCGCCGATGATCCGTCCCGGCGCGCTGGTCCTGGATGTCGCGTCGGTCAAGATGCTGCCCGCGAAATGGCTGGCCGATGCGTTGCCGCAAAGCGTCGATATCGTCGCCACCCATCCCCTGTTCGGTCCGCAAAGCGCCCGCAACGGCCTGGCCGGACAGCCGCTCGTCCTCTGCCCCGTCCGCGGCGACGCGCATCATCGGGTCGCGGCGTTCGGACGCCGGCTGGGCCTCAAGGTCACGATCACCACGGCCGAGGAGCATGACCGGGAGATGGCCTATGTCCAGGCGCTGACCCATCTGATCGGCCGGGCGCTGGTCAATATCCGGATTCCAGACGAGGCGTTGAAGACCAACAGCTATCAGCATCTGCTGGAGCTGTGCGGACTGATCGGCGACGACAGCAAGGAGCTGTTCTTTGCGATCCAGACCATGAACCCCCATGCCGCCGACGTGACCCGCCGTTTCCTTGCAGAGGCGAACGACCTGCTGGGGGAGAGCCTGGCCGCGCGCTGAGCCTCAGCCGGGCGCGCCCTGCTCGAGCGCGTTGATGCCGGCATGTACCGCCGCCTCCGCCGCGCGCCGGTCCAGCCCGGGGGCGATCGGCGCGCCGAACCGAAAGGTGACGGTCCCCGCCCGCTTGTGTCCCTCGCGCGGCCAGACCTTTCCACTGTCGAGCGCGACCGGCACCACCGGCAGCCCGAGCGCGCGATACAGCCCCGCAAATCCCGAACGCAGGGGCGGCGCCTCGCCCGGCGCAACGCGCGTCCCCTCGGGAAAGATCAGCACCGATCGCCCCTCGCCCCGCGCCGCCGTTGCCTCGCGCATCATCTGCCGCAGCGCGGTTGCGGAGGCGGTGCGATCGACCACGATCACGCCATAGCGCCGCGCCGCCCAGCCCCAGACCGGAATCCGCGCCAGTTCGCGCTTCATCACGATCGCCGGCGCATCCAGCATCCGCGCCAGTGCCAGCGTTTCGTACATCGACTGGTGCTTGGCGGCGTACAGCGCCGGCCCCGCGGCATGCTGCCCTTCGATCCGCTGTCCGATCCCGGCGATATGGCGCGCCGACCACATCGCGAACCCCGCCCAGCCATTGGCATAGGCCCGCAACGCGCGGGTTCCGAACAGACCCGCGATCGGCGCACACAGCACGATCGGCACCGACAGGCCGTAAAAGATCGTTGCAAAGGCCAGGCTGCGCAGCCGGTCAGCCATCGCCGCCGCCGATCAGCAGCACGATCCGCCGCACCAGATATTTGTTATATTCGCGCAACAGCATCGAAAAGCGCGGATTGGTCCGCACTCCGTCCCCCCGGATTTCGACATCGGCGCCCAGTTCGTAGCGCAGCTCCAGCTTCGCGCGCGGCAGGTGCCAGTCGGCGGTGACCAGCCGAACCGACCTGAATCCGTGCCGGCGCACCCATTGCGCGGTTTCGTCGGCGTTGGAGCGGGTATCGACCGCGTCATGGCCCAGGTCGATGCAACAACGGAACAGGCGCGGCGATGCCTTGTACTCGACCGCCAGTTCGATCGGGCGCACGGTCGGATCGGTTCCGGTAATCAGCATCCGCTTCGCCGCCTTGCGGTCGATCAGATAGAGGCCGCGATCGATCCGCCCCGGCCCGCCGGTGGGAACCACGATCCCGTCGGTCTTTACCGAATCGTCGAGCGGCTTGCCGAGCGAAAGCATGAACAGCGCGAACCCCAGCGCCCAGCCAAGCGCCAGCACCGCGCCGACCCGAAGCAGGAACCGGGTCACAGCGTATGGCCCAAAGTGCGCAGCACGCCGCTACGCGCCGCGAACATCGCCATCAGCGCGAACAGCAGCGGCAGCGACCCGAGCATGATCCAGTCGGCCTGTCGCAAAGCGACCCCGGCGAGCAGTTCGGACCCCAGTACCGGCGCCTGCCGCCCCAGCAGCCACACGATCGCCAGCGCCGCCGCCGTGCCGATGACGCCGCCGATCAGCGTGTCGAGCGCGATGCGCCGCTGGAACAGGCGTGCGACCTGCCGGTCGGTCGAACCCAGCATGTGCAGGATGGCGATCGAATCGCGATGGTTGTCAAGGCCGGCACGGGCGGCCAGCAGCACGACCGCCGTGGTCGCGATCGCCATCAGCAGCACCAGCGCCGCGGCGAACCAGGCCAGCATGTTCAGGAAGCCGGCGACCGGCGACAGCCATTGCGCATGGCGATCGACCTGCGCCCCAGGAGACACCCCACGCGCCGCCGCGACGACGCGATCGACCAGCGCCGGTTCGCCCGACGCGAGATCGACGTCGATCATCGCCGGCATCGGCAGTTCGGAGTCATAGCCGGTATCGCCGAGCCAGGGGCGCAGCAGTTCGGCCAGCCGCGCGCGATCCACCTCCTCGACGCGGCGTACCCCCGGTAGCGCGCGCACCCGCCCGGTGATCGCGGTCACGGCGGCGTCGCGACGGGCGGTGTCCGCCTCGACCAGCTGGATCGTCAGCCGCCCGGCCAGTTCGCGGTCGAGCGAGCGGGTGGCGCCGGCCATGCCAAGCCCCAGCGCGGCGGCGAGCGTGGTGAGGAACAGCATGATCGTCATGATCCACAGCATCGAACGCGTGCGCCGGCTTTCGTCGAGCAGGCGGCGTTCGGGGCGGTCGCGATGCAGGGTGAGCTTCATGTATCGGCGCTGACCGGCGGAAAGCGCAGCGCGCCGGTGGGATCGTTGAGCCGCCCCCGCTCGATCCGCATCATGCGCGCGTTGGGGATCCGGTTGAGCAGGTGGAAGTCGTGCGTCGCGACGACCACCGTGGTGCCGAGCCGGTTGAGCGAATCGAACAAATGCAGCAGCCGTTCGGCCATGTCGGGATCGACGTTGCCGGTCGGTTCGTCGGCAACCAGCAGTTCGGGCCGGGTAATCACCGCGCGCGCGATCGCGATCCGCTGCTGCTCACCGCCCGACAGGGTCGGCGGCTTTGCCCGCCCGCGATCGTTGAGCCCGACCCAGGCCAGCATCTCGCGCACCGGCGCCTCGATCTCGTTCTCCGGCATGCCCGCGACGCGCAGCGGCAGCGCGATATTGTCATAGGCGGACAGGTGCGGGAGCAGGCGGAAATCCTGAAAGACGACGCCGATCCGTCGCCGGAATCCGGGCAGGCGCTTTCGCGGCAGCGCGCCGGCATCCTCACCGAACAGGCGGACGATTCCGCGTGTCGGCCGCTGGGCAAGGTACAGCAGCTTGAGCAGCGACGTCTTGCCCGCACCCGACGCGCCGGTGAGGAAATAAAAGGCGCCGGCCGCCAGCGTGAACGACAGGTCGCTCAGCGTCTCCGCCCCGGTGCCGTAGCGCAGGCCGACATTTTCGAACTGGACGATATTGGCCATGTGCGCCGGCCTGGCCGCTCCCGAAATCAACTGCCCCCGATTTCCCGAGCCATCGCACAGGCGCGGAGCAGGCTCAAGCATGGCGGCATGTACCGGCAACGGGGGGTTGCCATTCCGAGTCGGGAGGTGTTTAGATTCGGGATTGCCGCTTCTCATATGACCCGTTCGAACAAGTCGTGTCGCGATGATCCTCGAATGCCCCGAATGCCGGACGCGCTATCTTGTCCCCGACACCGCCATCGGCGCGGAGGGGCGGACGGTGCGTTGCGCCAGCTGCCGCCACAGCTGGCACCAGCTGCCCGAGGGGAAAGTCGCCCAGGCGGCGGCCGATGTCGTCCGGGCGGACGCCTATTCGGCACCGCGCCCAGCGGAACAGGACGGGCCGCGCGACTATGACCCGTTCGCCCACGAACCGCCGTTCAAGCCGCGCCGGAATCCGGAGAAGCGATGGACGGCGGCGGCATTCATCGCCGGCCTGTCGATGGCGGTCGGCGCGGTCGCCATCGTCTATTCCGGAGCGCCGGGCATCGCCGCGCAACTGGGCCTGCCGATCGGCAATGTGCAGACGCCGCTGGTCTTCACCGCGCAATCGGTGGAGCGCAAGCCCCGGCTCAACGGCGGCGAGCTGTTCGTCGTGAGCGGACAGGTGATGAACCCGACCAAGACGCGCCAGCGCGTGCCGAATATCCTGGCCGAGCTGCGCGACGGCAACAATTCGATCGTCTATAACTGGACGATCACTCCCGAACCCCGATTCCTGCCGCCGGGCGGGAGCCTCGATTTCAACAGCGGCAAGCTGGACGTGCCGCCGACCGGCAAGAGCATCCAGTTCAGCTTTTCGGGCGAAGCCGGCGAGTGACCAGATAGAGCCGCGCGCCGTTGAGCGCGGCCGCGGCGACCATTCCCGATCCCGACGCCCAGACCAGCCCCATCGCGCCCCAGCCGCCATGTACCAGCCACAGGCCAAGCGCGCCGGTGAGCAGGAAGAAGGCGAGGATTCCGTTCACCCCGGCCGCGACCTGGTCGCCAAGCGATCGCAGCGCATAGACCAGCACGACCTGAAGCCCGTCGAACAGGATGAACGGCGCCCACATCGCGAGCATCGTCGCGGCGATCCGATCGACCTGCGCGCTGGCCGGAAAGCCGCTGACGATCGCGCCCGGAGCAAAGGTCAGGGGGAGCGCGAGGATGCCGAGCACCACCAGGGCCAGGCAAGCGGCGATCGCCGCGCGCGGGCCGGCGGCCGCGGGTACGCCCTCGCCCACGGCGTTGCCGACCCGCACCCCCGCCGCCGAACCCAGGCCCAGCGCGAAGGCGAAGGTCACGTTATGGACCGAAAATACGATCTGAAACGCATGGGTGACATTCTCTCCCAGATGCGTCGATAGGGCGATCAGGATCGAAAAGCCCGCAAGTTCCAGTCCCGAAGCGACCGCCGGCACGAACCCGAAGGCGAGCAGCGCCCGGACGCCGCGCCACATCGCGGGCGTACCGAAATCGCGCCAGTCGCGGACCCCACGCTCCCGCGCGCGCGGCAAAGTGAGCGCCGCGAGGGTCATCGCCAGCGCGCCGACGACGGTCGCCGCCACCGTCGCCATCGCCGCGCCCGCAGCGCCCAGCGCCGGCGCGCCGAACTGCCCGGTCGCCAGGATCCAGGCCAGCACCGCGTTGAACGGCAGGATCGACAAGTTCACCACCATCACCCGGCGGGGACGGCTGACGCCTTCGAGAAAGAAGCTGGCGGCGACGACCACCAACTGGAACGGGTAGCCGAGCGCCATGATCCGCACGACATGTGCCGCATCGGGCGCGATTCGCGAATCGACGCCGACACCGCGCAGCATCGGCAACGCGAAGGCGAACAACACCCCGCCGCTGGCAAGGCCGAGAATCAGCCCACAGACCAGCCCCTGCCGCAGCACCGCGCCGGTGGCCGGCAGATCGCGTGCGCCGTCGGCGCGCGCGGCGAAGACGAGAATGCCGGTCAGCCAGCCCAGCGCGGCGACGATACCGATAAAGGTCAGCGTGCGGCTGGCGCCGAGCGCGGCCACCTCATGGGTCGAGACCAGCCCGACGACGATCACGTCGGTGACGTGCAGGATCGTCCAGTTGAGGCTGGTCAGCACCACCGGCCAGGCCAGAGCGAGGATGCGCCGCGTCTCGGCAGAGGTATCGGACGAGAGCCACATCGGGCGGCGGCCTTAGCGGGTTGGCGGCACGGTGCAAAGTTCGCCGAAACGCGGCTTGCGCGCCCCCCTCCCCTTTGCTAGGGGCCGCTGCCTTACCAGCCGCCGGGTCGCCGGCGGAAGAAATCAGTGCGGTCGTGGCGGAACTGGTAGACGCGCAACGTTGAGGTCGTTGTGGGCGAAAGCCCGTGGAAGTTCGAGTCTTCTCGACCGCACCATTTCTCGAAAATCCAGCGAAATTAACCCCTTAGGGGGAGCGCTTTGGCGTGACTGCGGAACCGGCTCGCTCCCCCACACGGCCACCCAACGCCAGTATCCTATGGGCGACGGGGTAGGGAGCGGGCTGGTGCCGCCCCAAGATCAGAACGGCACGTCGTCGTCGAGATCGTCGGGGAAGCCGCCACCGCCGCCGCCGCCGTTGCCGCCGCCACGGTTGCCACCGCCATAACCGCCGCCGCCGCGATTGCTCGACTGGCCGGCGAAATCGTCATTGCCGCCGCCCCAGTCGTCGCGACCGCCGCCGCCCATGCCGCCACCCTGGCCGCCGCCGGGACCATCGAGCATCACCAGCTTTGCGTCGAAGCCCTGCAACACCACTTCGGTCGAATAGCGGTCATTGCCCGACTGATCCTGCCATTTGCGGGTCTGGAGCTGACCCTCCAGATAGACTTTCGATCCCTTGCGCAGATAGCGTTCGGCGACGTTCGCCAACCCTTCCGAAAAGATCGCGACGCTGTGCCATTCGGTGCGCTCCTTGCGCTCGCCGTTGTTGCGGTCCTTCCAGCTTTCGCTGGTGGCGATGCGCAGGTTCACCACCTTGCCGCCGTTGGAAAAGGACCGGCTTTCGGGATCGCGCCCCAGATTGCCGACCAGAATGACCTTGTTGACGCTGCCCGCCATGAATACTCCGAGGTTTGATCGATAATGTCTTGCGCAAAGGGGTAGTCGCGATGGGCGAGGTCATCAACCTCAACAAGGCGCGCAAGGCGAAGGGGAAGGCCGCGGCGCGCGCAAAGGCTGTGGAGAACCGCGCGAAGTTCGGGCGAACCAGGGCGGAGAAGGCGCACGATGCCGCCGAACGGGCGCGCCGCGACCGCGCGGTGGACGACTCGAAGCGCGACTGACGCCGGGGCGCCAGGAACGCGCGCGCCGCGTCAGAGCCCCAGCGCGGTCGCAGTCCAGAAGGTGGCACCCGCAGCGACATAGGCGAGCGCGAACAGATAGCCGAGCATCACCAGCGGCCATTTCCAGCCATTGGTTTCGCGCCGGGCGACCGCGATGGTCGAGAGGCATTGCGGCGCGAACACGAACCAGACGAGGAAGGCGAGCGCGGTCGGCAGCGACCAGCGCGACGACAGCTGCGCACCCAGCGCCTGCGCACCCTGGTCCTCATCGGCGGCATCGATCGAATAGACGGTCTGAAGCGCCGACACCGCCACCTCGCGCGCGGCCATGGCGGGGATGACCGCCAGGCTCATCTCGTGATTGAAGCCGATCGGCCGCAGCACGACCTCAAGCCCCGTGGCGATGCGACCGGCGACCGAATATTCGCTCTGCTTCACACCGGCCGGCGCGACCGGATAGGAGGCAAGCAGCCACAGCGCGACGGTGACGCCCAAAATGATGGTGCCGGCGCGGCGCAGGAACACATAGGCGCGCTGCCACAGCCCGATTCCCACGTCGCGTAGCGAGGGTAGCTGGTAGCGCGGCATTTCCATCATGAAGCCGCCGCCGGCGCCGCGCGTGACCGTGCGCCGCAGCACGAACGCCGCCGCGATCGCCCCGGCGATGCCGAACAGATAGAGGCAGAGCAGCACCACCCCCTGAAGCCCGATCCCCGGCAGCACCTGGCGCGCGGGGATGAACGCGCCGATGATGACCGTATAGACCGGCAGGCGCGCCGAGCACGTCATCAGCGGCGCGATCAGGATCGTCGTCAGCCGTTCGCGCGGATCGTCGATCGACCGCGTCGCCATGATCCCCGGAATCGCACAGGCAAAGGATGAAAGCAGCGGAATGAAGGCGCGGCCCGACAGGCCGACACCCGCCATCAGCCGGTCCATCAGGAACGCCGCGCGCACCATATAGCCACTCGCTTCCAGCAGCAGGATGAACACGAACAGGATCAGGATCTGGGGCAGGAAGACGACGACCGATCCGACGCCGTTGATCACCCCTTCGACCAGCAGATCGCGCAGGAAACCGGTTGGCAGCGTGGCGGTGGCCCGACTTCCGAGCCAGGCCTGCGCGCCCTCGATCCAGCCGATCGGCGCTTCGGACCAGGCGAACACCGCCTGGAACATCACGAACAGGATCGCGAGGAGGATCAGCGGCCCGGCGACGGGGTGCAACACCACCGCATCGACCGCGCGGGTGAAGGCGCGACCGCGCGGCTGTTCAAGGATCGCGAGGCCCGCGATCCGCCGCGCCTCGCGCTGATAGGCGGTGATATCGGTCTGGATCCCGCGATCCGCCGACCCGGGATCGATCGCGGTTCCGGTCAGGGCAGTCGCGAGCACGACGCGCAGTTCGTCAAGGCCCCGGCGGCGCACCGCGACGGTGGCGACGACGGGAATGCCCAGTTCGGTGGCCAGCAGATCGGCATCGATCCGCAGCCCGTCACGCGTCGCCATGTCGATCATGTTGAGCGCCAGCACCATCGGCCGGCCAAGATCGCGCAGCTGAAGCACGAAGCGCAGATGGTTTTCGAGGTTGGATGCGTCGGCGACGACGATCAGCGCGTCGGGCAGCCGCTCCCCCGCCTGACGCCCCAGCACGACGTCGCGCGTCACCTGTTCGTCGGGACTGGAGGGATCGAGGCTGTAGGTGCCGGGCAGATCGACCAGCTCGACCGGGCGCCCGTCGTCCAGCGCGATGCGCCCGGCATGCCGCTCCACGGTGACGCCGGGATAGTTGCCGACCTTTTGCCGCGCGCCGGTCAGCGCGTTGAACAGCGCCGTCTTGCCGGCATTGGGATTGCCGACCAGCGCGACGAGCGGTTGGGGAGTCATGCCGGACGCGCGTTCATTCGGCCGGCGCCGCCACCCGGATCGCCTCGATCACATGGCGGCGCAGCGCGACCGTCATCCGGCCGATCCGCACCGCCGCGGGGCCGCCGAACCATCCGCCCGACTTCACCAGTTCGACCGCCACGCCCTCGTCCAGCCCGAATTCACGGAGCCGCCGCGCCTCAGCCGGGGTGAAGGCGTGCCAGTCGATCGAGGCGACGGTGGCGGGATGGTTGCGCGCCGAACGGGACAACGGAAGCGTCATAATGCGAGCGATTATCAATAGAAACCGATGAATGCCAGCCTAATCGCACATCCGGCCTGGCGAGCGATGAACATCCTGTCCCCCTTCGGATGAATTCGGGTATGCGCATCGCGTTTTCCGCGTGGTTGCGAGGTTGCAAAAGCCGCAGTGATCGCGCACCGCCGCTTTTCCTCTCATCAAGACGACGCGTCCATGACCGATATCAAATCCGCCGACCTCCGCGATGCCGCCCTGACCTCAAAGGCGTGGCCCTATGAGGAGGCGCGCAAGCTGCTCAAGCGATATCCGGACGGAAAGACGACGCCGGTGCTGTTCGAAACCGGCTATGGCCCGTCGGGGCTGCCGCATATCGGCACGTTCAACGAAGTGTTGCGCACGACGATGGTGCGCCACGCGCTCGAAACCATGTCGGACATGCCCACCCGCCTGATCGCGTTCAGCGACGATATGGACGGGCTGCGCAAGGTGCCGGACAATGTGCCGAATCAGGCGATGCTGGCCGAGCATCTGGGCAAGCCGCTGACGCGCATCCCCGATCCGTTCGGCAAATATGAGAGCTTCGCGCATCACAACAACGCGATGCTGCGCCAGTTTCTCGACCGGTTCGGGTTCGATTACGAGTTCGCGTCCTCGACCGACTATTATACCGGCGGCCGGTTCGACGATGCGCTGAAGAACGTGCTGCGGCACTATCGGGGCATCATGGACGTGATGCTGCCGACGCTGCGCGCGGAACGGCAGGCGACCTATTCCCCGGTGCTGCCGATCAGCCCGAAGAGCGGCATCGTGTTGCAGGTGCCGATCGAGGTACTGGACCCCGAAACCGGCATGATCGCCTTTATCGACGAGGGCGAGCGGATCGAACAATCGATCCTGTCCGGCAAGGCCAAGCTGCAATGGAAGGTCGACTGGGCGATGCGCTGGGTCGCGCTGGACGTCGATTACGAGATGGCGGGCAAGGACCTGATCGATTCGGTGATCCAGTCGAGCAAGATCGCGCGCGTGCTGGGCGGCCGCCCGCCCGAAGGATTCAACTACGAGATGTTCCTGGACGAGAAGGGCGAGAAAATCTCGAAGTCCAAGGGCAATGGTCTCTCGCTCGACCAATGGCTGACCTATGGTCCTGACGAGAGCCTGGCCTTCTACATCTATCGCGAGCCGAAAAAGGCGAAGGCGCTGCACATGGGCGTGATCCCGCGCGCGGTGGACGATTACTGGCAGTTCCGCGCCAACTATCCCGGCCAGCCGGTCGAGCAGAAGCTCGGCAACCCGGTGCATCACGTCCACAATGGCGACGTGCCGGACGAAACGCTGCCGGTGACGTTCGGGCTGTTGCTCAACCTGGTCGGGGTGATGGGCGAGGCGAGCAAGGAACAGGTTTGGGGCTATCTTGCCAATTACGTCCCCGACGCCACGCCGCAACGGCATCCCGCGCTCGACGCGCTGATCGGCTATGCGCTGGCCTATGGCCGCGACTTCATCGCGCCGACGCTGCGCCGCCGCGCGCCCCAGGGGGTCGAGGTGGCGGCGCTCGAACGGCTCGATGCGGTGCTGGCGGCGATGCCCGAGGGCGCATCGGCCGAGGACATCCAGAACGAGGTCTATGAGATCGGCAAGACCGGCGGGTTCGACAATCTGCGCGACTGGTTCAGGGCGCTCTACGAAACGCTGCTCGGCTCCGAACAGGGACCCCGCATGGGCAGCTTCATCGCGCTGTACGGAATCGCCAACAGCCGCAAACTGATCGCCGAGGCGCTGGCGCGGACGGAATAGGCGGCACGCCTATTCGGCGGCGGCCTCGGGCGCGAGCCAGCGCAGCCGCACGCCGCCGTCCGCGCCGGGACCGGAAGCGACCTGGGCCTTCACCCCCGCCTCGCCAAGCGTATCGACCACCGTCTGCGCGCCGGGACCCGCGACGCCAAGCGGCAGGTTGAGCCGCTGCGCCCCCCAGACCGCCGTGGCGATCGCCGCCATGTCCGGCTTGCCGTCATCGTCCAGCGCGACCGGCGGCGGCGCGACCGGCGGCGGCACCAGCACCACCGTCCAGTCGGTCGCAGTCGCCGCCACGCGCGATTCGAGCGCGCGATAGGCGGCAAGGCCCGCACCGGGCAACACCGCGGCGGTCACCACCGCGCGGCGGGCATCGCGGTCGAGCAGCACCGCATCGCTCTTTACCCCGGCGACGAGCGCCAGCTGTTCCGCCGTTCGCGAGGCGAGGCGGTCGGCGGCGGTGACCCGCGCCGATTGCGCCGCGGCGACCTGTGCCGCCTCCGCCTGCGCACCGGTGCCGACGCGCACCTGTTCGAGCTGAACGGTGATCGGGCGACCGAGCAGGCGGGTGAGCGTGGTGGTGGCGGCGCGTTCGGCACTCGCGCTGACCGAGGGGGTCATCACGGTCGCGCTGACGCGGATCGGGTCGCTCTGATAATCGACATCGATCTGGCTGAGTCGCGCGCTGCCCTCGAACTCGCTGGTCACGACCTCGCGAATCTGGAGCGAAGCGCGCGCTTCCCAGCCGATCTGGACAAGGACCAGCCCCAGCGGCACCGCGAACGCGACCAGCGTGACCGTGATCAGGATCGTCTGGAGCACGGTCTGCTGCGGCGAGAGGTGCGAGCCAAAGCCATAAAGCCGGGCGATCACCGCCGCGGCCACCGCGATCGTCATCAGGTTGGTGAGGAACAGCCACAGCGATCCGGCAAAGACCGTCCAGTTCCAGGTCGCAAGCCCAAAGCCGATCACCGCGATCGGCGGCATCAGCGCGGTGGCGATCGCCACGCCCACCACCGTTCCGGCGCGGCCACGGATCATCGCATAGGCGCCGGCGAGCGCGGAAAAGAGCGCGACCAGCAGGTCGAACAGATTGGGCCGCGTGCGCGCGGCGATTTCCGGCGTCACATTCTGGATCGGCGAGAGCAGGACGATCAGCGCGGTGAACAGGATCGCCAGCAGCACGCCCGAGACGAGCGCGATCGAGGCGGTGCGGATCTCTTCGGAATCGAGCGTCGCCAGCCCGAACCCCAGGCCGATGATCGGCCCCATCAGCGGCGAGATCAGCATCGCGCCGATCACCACCGCCGGCGAGGACAGCAGCAGGCCGAGCACCGCGATGCCCGCCGACATCAGCGTCATGAAGGCGTAGCGACCGGAAAAACCCGCCTCGTCCCGCACCTTTTCGACGACGGAAACATGATCGACGGTCGCGACGACGTGCGTGCGCCACCATTGGATGACCGGATTGTCATGGGCCGACAGCGTGATGCTCATCGACATCGCTCTAGGGGCCGCGTCCGATCCGGGCAATGGCCGTCGCGCGACCGGGTTATCGTCCCGCCGGGGGTTGCGCGGTCGGCGCGAGCGGCTAGGTCGGGACGGCAAAGGGAGACATGATGGCCAAGAAATCGACCCGGACCACGGTTTCGGCGCTCCGCGACTTCGTGCAGAGCGAGGCGGCGGGCGGAATCGTCCTGATCGTCGCAGCGGCGCTGGCGATGCTGGTCGCCAACCTGCCGGGCATTTCCGAAAGCTATTTCCACCTGCTGCATGCCGAGACCGGCCCGACGATCAGTTCGAAATACGGACCGATGACCGTGCATCTGTGGGTCAATGACGGGCTGATGGCGATCTTCTTCCTGTTCGTCGGGCTGGAGATCAAGCGCGAGTTCGTCGATGGCCGGCTGGCCAGCTGGGAGCATCGGCGCCTGCCGGTGGTGGCGGCGGCGGCAGGCATGGTGGGGCCGGCGGTCGTCTATCTCGCCATCACCGGCTTCAACGGTCCGCTGACCAATGGCTGGGCGATTCCGGCCGCGACCGACATCGCCTTTGCGATCGGCGTGCTGGCGCTGCTGGGCAGCCGCGCGCCGGCATCGCTCAAGCTGTTCCTGACCACGGTCGCGATCGTCGATGACATGGGTGCGGTGGCGATCATCGCGCTGGTCTATACCAAGGAGCTGGGATCGCTGGCGCTGGCGATGGGCGCGCTGGTGCTGGCGACGATGTATGTCCTCAACCGCAGCGGCGTGCGGCGGCTTTGGCCCTATCTGGGCCTGGGCCTGCTGCTCTGGTATTTCGTGTTTCTCTCCGGCGTCCATGCGACGATCGCCGGGGTGCTGACCGCGATGATGGTGCCGGTGACGAAGACGCCCGGCGCGCCCGATTCGGCCGAATCGCCGCTGCATGTGCTGGAACATGCGCTGGCCCCCTGGGTCGCGTATCTGATCGTGCCGCTGTTCGGCTTCGCCAATGCGGGGGTCAGCCTGAGCGGCATGTCGCCCGCCATCCTGCTCGCGCCGCTGCCGCTCGGCATCGCGGCGGGGCTGTTCGTGGGCAAGCAGGTCGGCATTTTCGGCAGCATCTGGGTGGCGCAACGTACCGGTTTCGCCAAGAAGCCGGGCGGAGCGAGCTGGACGCAGCTGTACGGCGTCGCGATCCTGGCCGGCATCGGCTTTACGATGAGCCTGTTCATCGGCGGCCTCGCCTTCCCCGGTAACGAAGCGCTGATCGATGAAGTGAAGATCGGCGTGCTGAGCGGATCGGTGCTGTCGGCAATGCTGGGCTTTCTGGTGCTCCGCTTCGCGGCCACGAAAAAGGCCCCGCCGCGTGCGGAACCGGTCGGCGTGGCGGGAGACGTGCCGCCCCCCGCCTGAACGGCGCTCGCGACCCGTCGGTGCTCCTGAAGAGGCCCGGGCAGGCCGCGTCCGCGCGACCCCGCCGCCGCTTCATCGCGACGGGCATTGCCTGTTGCCAGCCATCGACAGCGGCTGGGCGAACCGCGCGAGGGACGCGGTCGGCAGCGCCGCGATCCTGCGCCATCTGCGGACGATTCCGACGCCCGCATCGCCGAAACGAAAAAGGGCGGCGCCAAACCCGACGCCGCCCGATTTCGCCGATCGCGATGCGTTACAGTTTCTCGGTGAGTTCCGGCACGACCTTGAAGAGGTCGCCGACCAGGCCGATGTCGGCGACCTGGAAGATGGGGGCGTCCTCGTCCTTGTTGATCGCGATGATCGTCTTGCTGTCCTTCATGCCCGCCAGATGCTGGATCGCGCCGGAAATGCCGATCGCGATGTACACCTCGGGCGCGACGATCTTGCCGGTCTGGCCGACCTGATAGTCGTTGGGGACATAGCCCGCATCGACCGCCGCGCGGCTCGCGCCGACGCCCGCGCCCAGCTTGTCCGCCAGCGGCTCGATCAGCGCATGGAAGTTCTCGCTGTTTTGCAGCGCGCGGCCGCCCGAGACGATCACCTTGGCGCTGGTCAGCTCGGGCCGTTCGCTCTTGGCGATCTCTGCGCCGACAAAGCTTGACAGGCCCTTGTCGCCGCCGCCCGAAACGCTTTCGACGCTGGCCGAGCCGCCTTCGGCCGCCGCCTTGTCAAAGGCGGTGCCGCGCACCGTCAGCACCTTCTTCGCGTCGGACGAGGTGACCGTCGCGATCGCGTTGCCGGCATAGATCGGGCGCGTGAAGCGATCGCCATCGATCCCGATCACCTCGCTGACCTGCATGACGTCGAGCAGCGCGGCGACGCGCGGGGCGATGTTCTTGCCCGTCGTCGTGGCGGGCGCGACGAACGCGTCATAGCCGCTCATCAGGTCGGCGATCAGCGGCGCGACATTCTCCGCCAGCCCATGGCCGTAAGCGGGATCGTCGGCCAGCAGCACCTTCGATACGCCGGCGATCCTGGCCGCCGCATCCGCCGCGCCCTTCGCGTTCTCGCCCGCGACCAGCGCGACCACATCGCCCAGCTTGCCCGCCGCGGTGACCGCGGCGAGCGTCGCGTCCTTCACCGAGGCATTGTCGTGTTCGACCCAGACCAGCACGCTCATTTCGCAACTCCCAGTGCCTTCAGCTTGGCGACAAGCTCATCCACATCCGCAACCTTCACGCCGGCTGTCCGCTTGGCAGGCTCGGCAACGCTGACGACCGTCAGGCGCGGGGTCACATCGATGCCGTAATCGGCCGGCGTCTTTTGCGCGAGCGGCTTGCTCTTGGCCTTCATGATGTTGGGCAGCGAGGCGTAGCGCGGTTCGTTGAGGCGGAGATCGGTGGTGACGATCGCCGGCGTCTTGAGCTTCACCGTTTCAAGGCCGCCATCGACTTCGCGCGTCACCTCGACGCTGTCGCCCGACAGCTCGACCTTGCTGGCGAACGTACCCTGGCCCCAGCCGAGCAGCGCGCCGAGCATCTGGCCGGTCTGGTTGTTGTCGTCGTCGATCGCCTGCTTGCCCAGGATCACCAGCCCCGGCTCTTCCTCCTGCGCGACCTTGGCGAGCAATTTCGCAACGCCGAGCGGCTCGACCTTTTCCTCCGAAACGATCAGGATCGCGCGGTCGGCACCCATGGCAAGCGCGGTGCGCAGCGTTTCCTGCGCCTTCGCCTCACCGATCGAGACGACGACGATCTCACTCGCCACGCCCTTTTCCTTCAGGCGGATCGCCTCTTCCACGGCGATCTCGTCAAACGGGTTCATGCTCATCTTGACGTTCGCGAGGTCCACCCCCGTCCCGTCCGCCTTCACCCGTGGCTTCACATTATAGTCAAGCACCCGCTTGACCGGCACCAGCACTTTCATCGCTTCCTCCGCTCCATCGCGTCGTTTTGCAGTTTCGAGTCTGCGTTTCTCTAAGTCGTTTCCGGGCATTTTCGCAAGTCCGGTATGGCAAACACCGGCGCCGTAACGTCATGCCCGCAAACAAAAAGGGGGCCAGGACGCGAAACGCCCCGGCCCCCTTTCAATGGGGTTCGAATGCGCGACGATCAAGCAGCCTGCTTGACCTCCGCCACGATCTTGCGCGCGGCGTCACCCAGATCGTTCGCCGGCACGATCGCCAGACCCGAATTGGCGAGGATGGCCTTGCCCTCCTCGACATTGGTGCCTTCGAGGCGAACCACCAGCGGGACCGACAGGTTCACTTCCTTCGCGGCGGCGACGATGCCCTCCGCGATGATGTCGCACTTCATGATCCCGCCAAAGATGTTGACCAGAATGCCCTTCACCGCCGGGTCGGCAAGGATGATCTTGAACGCCGCGGTGACCTTTTCCTTCGACGCGCCGCCGCCGACGTCGAGGAAGTTGGCCGGGAACATGCCGTTCAATTTGATGATGTCCATCGTCGCCATGGCAAGACCGGCGCCGTTGACCATGCAGCCGATATCGCCGTCGAGCTTGATATAGGCGAGGTCGTACTTGCTCGCCTCCAGCTCGGCCGGATCCTCCTCGGTCTCGTCGCGCAGCTCGGCCAGGTCCTTGTGGCGGAACATCGCGTTGCCGTCGAAGCCGACCTTGGCGTCGAGGACGAGCAGATTGCCCTGTTCGGTCAGCGCCAGCGGATTGATCTCGATCTGCGCGGAGTCGGTGGCCAGGAACGCGTCGTAGAGCGACTTGGCGACCTTTGCCGCCTGCTTGCTCTGGTCGCCGGTCAGGCCCAGCGCGGCGGCGACGGTGCGCCCGTGATGCGGCATGAAGCCGGTCGCCGGATCGACATCGAAGGTGTGGATCTTTTCGGGGGTCGAATGGGCGACCTCCTCAATGTCCATCCCGCCCTCGGTCGAGACGACGAAGGCGACGCGACCGGTGGCGCGATCGACCAGCAGCGCGAGGTAGAATTCCTGCGCGATATCGGCGCCGTCCGTGATGTAGAGGCGATTGACCTGCTTGCCCGCCTCACCGGTCTGCACCGTGACCAGCGTGTTGCCCAGCATGTCGGTGGCGTGGGCGCGCACCTCGTCCAGGCTGAAGGCGAGGCGAACGCCGCCCTTCGCATCCGGACCCAGTTCCTTGAACTTGCCCTTGCCGCGCCCGCCGGCGTGGATCTGGGACTTCACGACGTAAAGCGGCCCGGGCAGCTTCTTTGCGGCCTCGACCGCCTCTTCGACGGTGAAGGCGGGAAAGCCGGCGGCGACCGGCGCGCCATATTTGGCGAGCAGTTCCTTGGCCTGATATTCGTGAATGTTCATGAAGCAGCCCTTTGCGTTGCAGCAAAATCCGCGCCGCTTAAGCACAGGGCCGCGCGGGAATCAAATCATGTGTGATTGGAATTGCGACGCAATCTCAATAACGCCTGGTCAGCGCGCGAGGCCCGTCGCGCACAGCGCCCCGGAACTCGACGTCACCGCCAGGATTTCCGGATCGCCCAGCGCCCGCACGCGATGCAGGAACCGGTCGAGCGATTCGGCCCCGCCCGCACGGGGAAGATCGGCGATGCGCATCAGCTGATTGAGGCTGAGGCGATCGACCATCCGTCCGGCCATGCACGCGGCGAGCGGGCGCGGCAGACCGGCATTGACCAGGCCGGCGCGCAGCCGCGCCTCCGGCACCGCACAGCCGGCGAGCAGGAGCATGACGAGAAGAGGTGCGCTTCGCATGCCGCGTCGCTATAGCGCCGCCATGCACCCCGCAATCGGTATCGCGCTGTTCGTCGGCACCGTCGCCTTCATGGAGGGCGTCGCCTATGTCGCCCATCGCTGGATCATGCACGGGCCGGGCTGGTTCCTGCACAAGAGCCATCATGTGCCGCGCACCGGCAATTGGGAATTGAACGACCTCTATGCCGTGATCTTCGCGGTGCCGTCCTTCGTGCTGCTGCTGGGCGGCGTGCAACTGGGCTGGTGGCCCGGATGTACCTGGATCGGCGCGGGCATCGCCGCCTATGGGGCGATCTATTTCGGGTTTCACGACGTGATCGTTCACCGGCGGGTGAACCACCGCTACATCCCGCGCTCCGCCTATATGAAGCGGATCGTCCAGGCGCACCGGCTGCATCATGCGGTGGAGACGAAACACGGCACCGTCAGCTTCGGCTTCCTGTGGGCGCCGGCGCCGGAGACGCTCAAGGCGCGGTTGAATGCCGGCGGCAATCAGGGGGTACGCGGCCCGCGCGGCGGGCGATGATCGCCGATCCGTTCTTCTATGCGCTGGCGGTGCCGGCGGTGGTGCTGCTGGGCCTGTCAAAGGGCGGGTTCGCCGGGATGGGCGCCCTGTCGCTGCCGATGATCGCCTTTGCGATCGATCCGGTGCGGGCGGCGGCGATCCTGCTGCCGATCCTGATCGTCCAGGATGTGGTGGGCGTATGGGCGTTCCGGCGATCGGTGGACGGCTATGTGCTCGGCTGGACGCTGGCGGGGGCGGTGATCGGCATCGCCATCGGCTATCTGTTCGCGGCAAGCGTGCCGGCGGCGCTGGTGCTGGCGGCGGTCGGCGCGATCTCGGTCCTGTTCGGCGCATTCCGGCTGTGGCGCGACCGGATGGGGCCGGCGGCGGCGTCCGATTCGCCGGGATGGATCGGCGCGCTGTTCGGCATCGCCTCGGGCTTCACCAGTCAGATCGCCCATGCCGGCCAGCCGCCGTGGCAGCTATGGGTGCTGCCGCGCCGGCTGTCGCGCGACATGCTGGTCGGCACGACAGCGGTGTATTTTGCGCTGGTGAACTGGATCAAGGTGCCGGCCTATCTGGCGCTCGGCCAGTTCACGCGCGAAAATCTGTTGACCGCCGGGGCGCTGATGCCGGTGGCGATCCTGTCGACCATGGCGGGGGTGTGGCTGGTCCGGCGGGTGTCGCCGGAGCGGTTCTACACCGCGATCTACTGGCTGATGATCGGGGTCGGCATCGTGCTGATCTGGAAAGCGGTGGCGTAGGGTCCGCTCATGCGGCGGCGCCGCCGCCGCGCCACGCGCTCAGTCGAACAAGCTCGACACCGAACTTTCGTCGGCGATGCGGCGAATCGCCTCGGCCAGCAGCGGCGCGATGGTGAGGTGGCGAATCCGCTGCGCCTGATCGACGATATTGTGGTTGCCGATCGAATCGGTGATGACCAGTTCCTTCAGCAAGGATCCGTCCACGCGCGCGACCGCGCCGCCCGACAGCACGCCATGGGTGCAATAGGCGACGACATCCTCCGCCCCCGCCTCCTTCAGCGCGGCGGCGGCGTTGCACAGCGTGCCGGCCGAATCGACGATATCGTCGATCAGCACGCAAAAGCGGCCGGATACGTCGCCGATGATGTTCATCACCTCCGATTCGCCGGCCCGTTCGCGACGTTTATCGACGATCGCCAGCGGGGCGTTGTCGAGGCGCTTGGCCAGCGCGCGCGCGCGCACCACGCCGCCGACATCGGGCGAGACGACCATCAGATTCTTGTCGGAGAAACGCGCCTTGATATCCTCGCTCATCACCGGGGCGGCGAAGAGATTGTCGGTCGGAATGTCGAAAAAGCCCTGGATCTGCCCGGCATGGAGATCGACGGACAGGACCCGGTCGGCCCCCGCCTTGGTGATGAGGTTGGCCACCAGCTTTGCCGAGATCGGCGTGCGCGGCCCGGGTTTGCGATCCTGGCGCGCATAGCCGAAATAGGGGAGGACGGCGGTGATCCGCTTGGCCGAGGCGCGCTTGCACGCATCGATGCAGATCAGCAGCTCCATCAGATTGTCGTTCGCCGGATAGCTGGTCGATTGCAGCAGGAACACATCCTCGCCCCGAACATTCTCGAGGATCTCGACGAAAATCTCTTCATCGGCGAAGCGGCGCACATTCGCCTGGGTCAGCGGGATTTCGAGATAGGAGGCGATCGCCTGGGCGAGCGGCAGATTCGAATTGCCGGCCATCAGTTTCATGTGACGTGCGCTCCCTGCTCCGCGGAAGCGTCCCCCTTAGGGACGGCATCGCCGTGGGGGAAGGGGGCGATTCGTTTACTTGCGGTGGAGCAGGGTGCGAGAAGAAGGTAACATTCGATTCAGGACAGCGTTGCTGTCCCATCTCGACTCGCGCTTTGAAAGATTATAACAGGGGCCTGAAATACTATTCCGTGCGTTCAGGTGACACGGAAGGCCCCTTTGACGCTGGAGAGAGCATGACCGCGGAACCGCCGCGCCCGAACCTGCCGCCGCTGCGGCTACATGTCCCCGAACCGAAGTTTCGGCCGGGCGACAGCGTCGATTTCGCCGATGTGACGGTGCCGCCCGCCGGGCTGCAACCGCGTCCGGACACCGCCGCCGATCCGGCCGGTTTCCAGGATCTGGCCTATACGCTGATCCGGGTGCTCGACGGCGACGATCGCGCGGTCGGGCCGTGGAACCCGCGGCTGGATCCGGACACGCTGCGCCGTATGCTCCGCGACATGGCGCTGACCCGCGCGTTCGACGAGCGGATGTTCCGCGCCCAGCGGCAGGGCAAGACCAGCTTCTACATGAAATGCACCGGCGAAGAGGCGGTGGCGATTCCCGCGACCCATGCGCTGGCGCAGGACGACATGTGCTTTCCCAGCTATCGCCAGCAGGGCATCCTGATCGCGCGCGGATACAGCCTGGTCCAGATGATGAACCAGATCTATTCGAACAGCGGCGACGCGTTGCAGGGCAAGCAGCTGCCGATCATGTATTCGTCGAAAGAGGACGGGTTCTTCTCGATCTCCGGCAATCTGGCGACCCAATATCCCCAGGCGGTGGGTTGGGCGATGGCGAGCGCCGCGAAGGGCGATACCCGCATCGCCGCGACATGGTGCGGCGAAGGATCGACGGCGGAGGGCGACTTCCACTCCGCGATGACGTTCGCGACCGTGTACAAGGCACCGGTCATCCTGAACGTGGTGAACAACCAATGGGCGATTTCGAGCTTTTCGGGCTTTGCCGGGGCCGAGGCGACGACCTTTGCCGCGCGCGCGCTGGGCTATGGCATGGCCGGGCTGCGCGTCGATGGCAATGACGCGCTGGCGGTCTATGCCGCGACGCAATGGGCGGCGGAGCGGGCGCGGACCAACCAGGGACCGACGCTGATCGAACATTTCACCTATCGTGCCGAGGGGCATTCAACCTCCGACGATCCCGGCGCCTATCGCAGCGCGGGTGAACCGAACGCATGGCCGCTGGGCGATCCCATCGCGCGGTTGAAGGCGCATCTGATCGCGATCGGCGAATGGGACGAGGCGCATCATGCCGAACAGGACCGGATGCTGGCCGAGCAGGTGAAGGCGGCCCAGAAGGAAGCGGAGAAGAACGGCATTCTGGGCCATGGCCTGCACCAGCCGCTCGATTCGCTGTTCGAGGGCGTGTTCGAGGAGATGCCGTGGCACCTGCGCGAACAGCGGCAGCAGATGCTGGACGAAGAGGAAGCGAGCGGACGGCCATGGGCGAGGAAGTGATGGACGCGCCGGCGCGCGACGCGGGCGAGACCGCGCGCATGAACATGATCCAGGCGATCAATTCGGCGCTGGACGTGATGATGGCGCGCGACGCCGATGTGGTCGTGATGGGCGAGGATGTCGGCTATTTCGGTGGGGTGTTCCGCGCGACCGCCGGCCTTCAGGCCAAATATGGCAAGACCCGCGTGTTCGATACGCCGATCACCGAATGCGGCATTATCGGGGTGGCGATCGGCATGGGCGCCTATGGCCTGCGCCCGGTGCCGGAAATCCAGTTCGCCGATTATATCTACCCCGCGCTCGACCAGCTGGTGAGCGAGGCGGCGCGGTTGCGCTACCGGTCGGCGGGGCAGTTCACCGCACCGTTGACGGTGCGTTCGCCGTTCGGCGGCGGCATTTTCGGCGGGCAGACGCACAGCCAGTCGCCCGAGGGTATCTTTACCCATGTGTCGGGCGTGAAGACGGTGATCCCATCGACGCCATATGACGCCAAGGGGCTGCTGATCGCGTCGATCGAGGACAATGACCCGGTCATCTTCTTCGAACCCAAGCGCATCTATAACGGGCCGTTCGACGGCTATTGGGACCGCCCGGCCAAGAACTGGTCTAGCCACCCGGGCGGCGAGGTGCCGACCGGCCATTACCGGATCGAACTGGGCAAGGCCGCGATCGTGCGCCCCGGTGAGGCGATCACGATCCTGGCCTATGGCACGATGGTGCATGTCGTGCGCGCGACGGTGGACGAGATGGGCATCGACGCCGAGATCATCGACCTGCGCACGCTGGTGCCGCTGGACATCGAAACGATCGAGCAATCGGTGCGCAAGACCGGCCGCTGCATGGTCGTGCATGAAGCGACACGGACCAGCGGCTTTGGCGCGGAGCTGGTCAGCCTGGTGCAGGAACGCTGTTTCTATCACCTGGAGGCGCCGGTCGAGCGCGTTACCGGCTTCGACACGCCCTATCCCCACAGCCTGGAATGGGCATATTTCCCCGGGCCGGTCCGCATCGGACAGGCGCTCAAGAAAATCCTGAAGGATTAAGGACCCGCTGATGGCACGCTTCACCTTCCGTCTCCCCGACATCGGCGAAGGCATCGCCGAGGCCGAGATCGTCGCCTGGCACGTGAAGGTCGGCGACCGGATCGAGGAGGATCAGCAGGTCGCGGACATGATGACCGACAAGGCGACGGTCGAAATGGAATCGCCGGTGTCGGGCGTCGTCGTCGAACTGGCCGGAGAGGTCGGCGATCAGGTGCCGATCGGATCGGCGCTGATGGTGGTCGAGACCGAAGACGAGGGCGAGGGCGAGGGCGAGACCGCCGGCGCCACCGACGAGGATGCCGCGCGCGCCGCAGCCGGCACGGACGCCGACGCCGGCCAGGCGATCCCGCCGCCGCCCGTCGCCGACGCGGCGGAGGCGCAGATCGAGGCGGAGACGCCGGGCGTGGACGAGGTGACCGAACCCTTGCCCGACGCGCCGGCCGCGACCGCCGGCGATGCGGGCGACCCCCCGGTCGCCGCGCCGCCGCCGCCCGCGAATCCGTCGCCTCAGGCAACCGGTGGTGGCGATGAAGAGGATAACGCGCCCGCGAAAATCCTCGCCTCCCCCGCCGTGCGCCAGCGCGCCAGAGACCTGGGCGTCGATCTGGGCGCGGTGAAGGCCGATGGCGACCGGGTGCGCCACGCCGATCTGGACGCATATCTGCGCTATGGGTCGGGCGAGGGTTATCACGCGCCGCACACCAGCCGCGCCCGCGAGGACGAGGCGGTGAAGGTGATCGGCATGCGTCGCCGCATCGCCGAGAACATGGCCGCGTCGAAGCGGGCGATCCCGCACTTCACCTATGTCGATGAAATCGATGTCACCGCGCTGGAGGCGATGCGCGGCGACCTGAACGCCAATCGCGGGCCGCGACCAAAGCTGACGATGCTGCCGTTCCTGATCGTCGCTATCTGCCGCACCCTGCCTCAATTCCCGATGCTGAACGCGCGCTATGACGACGAAGCGGGCGTGGTGACGCGGCACGGGCGCGTGCATCTGGGCATGGCGACGCAGACCGATGCGGGATTGATGGTCCCGGTGATCCGCGACGCGCAGGACATGAATGTGTGGCAACTGGCCACCGAGATCGGCCGGCTGGCCGAGGCCGCGCGCAGCGGCAAGGCACGGAGCGAGGAGCTGTCGGGATCGACGCTCACCATCACCTCGCTCGGCCCGCTGGGCGGGATCGCGACGACGCCGGTAATCAACCGGCCCGAAGTCGCGATCATCGGCCCGAACAAGATCGTCGAGCGCCCGGTCTTTCACGGCGACGACATCGTGCGGGCAAAGCTGATGAACCTGTCGATCAGCTGTGACCACCGCGTGGTCGATGGCTGGGACGCGGCAAGCTATGTCCAGGCGGTGAAGAAGCTGCTCGAAACGCCGGTACTGCTCTTCGCCGACTAGGGATCCGACCGCGGGCGCGGGCTGCGCTCAGCTGAGCGCCGCGCGCACCTTCTCACGACCGGCGACGCGCTTGTCATGCGCGCTCGTCTGAAGGCGTTGCAGCGCCTCTGCCGCGGCCTGGCGCTGCGCCGCGATCGCCTTGAACGCGGCGGCGTCGGCGGCGTTCGAAAAGCCGAAATAGCCGCCGTCATTGCGCCAGCTGCGCTTCGCCAGCAGCGCGCACTGGGCGCGGATCGCGCGGATCGTCTCGATCCGGTTGGCCAGCAGCGCGTCAACGTCGTCGGCGCCGACGATCGCGCCCGCGCCCTGTTTGACCGGAGCGCCGAATTCGGACGTGTCGATCGCCGTCATCACATCGGCGATCCGCGCCGCAGCGGCCCGGCTCTGCTCGCGGGCCAGCTTTTCCATGTCGCCGATCGCCCCGCAATCGGCGACCGCCTCCGGCGCCTGGCCGAGCGAATAGGGGCTGCCCAGCGCAGCGAGATTGAATCGCCCGAACGCCTGGGCATAGGCCGTTGCGTCGCGCTCGCCCTGCGCAAGGGCGGCGAAATAGGCGGCGGATACCGGCCCGCCATTCGCAGCGCCGCTGGGCAGCGAAACCGATCCGTCCTTTTCCACCTCAAGCTCCGCAAAGGTGCGGGCATCACCCGACGCACGCGCGGCGAAGATTCGCTCCGCCCCGATCGCTGCGAGCGCACCCGCCGCCGGCAACGCGACCAGCGCGCCGACGATCACCGGCCATTGCCGCGCGCGCAGCCCGACCGCCAGCACCGCAAGCCACAGCACCAGCCCTGCGCCGACTCCGGACAGCAGCGAGGTGGCGAAATCCTGCCGGCGCAACAGCGCCGAGGCGAACACCGATGCGAGCGCCAGCAGCAGACAGCCGAACAGTGCCACCAGCAGCGGCAGGCCCCAGATGCTCGTCCCGCGCGCGCCGTCCCGATCGAACTCGTCGTCCATGCCGATTTTCCCCTTCCACCCATCGCATTAGCATCGCGCGATGTTGCCTGCGAGCGCCGACGCGCGATACCGCACCGGGATGGATCATCATCTGCTCTTCTACGATCTTGCGCCGGACTATCTGGCGCGGCGCCCCGATTTCCGCGCCGCGCATCTCGACCTTGCCTGGGCCGCAGCCGATGCCGGCGAGCTGTTGCTGGGCGGGGCGGTGGGCGATCCGGCCGAATCGGCGCTGCTGCTGTTCACCAGCGGCACGGCGGCGGAGCGATTCGCGCGCGCGGACCCCTATGTGGCGAACGGCCTGGTCACCGGCTGGCGCGTGCGGCGATGGACGACCGTCGCCGGGGCGGGCGCGGCAACGCCGGTCCGCCCCTGACCTATTCCGGCCGGGCGCGCGCCTGCGGATAGGTGCCGAGCACCCGCATCGATTTGGTGTGGAAACGAAGCTCGTCGAGCGCGCGATCGACGGCCGGATCGCCGGGGCGGCCGACGATATCGGCATAGAATTCGGTCGCCGCGAAGCTGCCCCCGCGCTGATAGCTTTCGAGCTTGGTCATGTTGACCCCGTTCGTCGCGAACCCGCCCAGCGCCTTGTACAGCGCGGCGGGAATATTCTTCACCTCAAAGATGAAGGTCGTCATCCACGGGCCGTGGCCGACCAGCGCGCCGGCGGCACGGGCAAGGACGACGAAGCGCGTCATATTGTGGTCGGCATCGGCGACGTCATTGTCAAAGACCGTCAGGCCATAGAGCGGCGCGGCGCCCGGCGGCGCCAGCGCGGCGAGCGCAGGATCGCCCTGGGCCGCGACGACGGCGGCGGCGCCGGCAGTGTCAGGATAGGCGACAGGAGCGATGCCCTGTGCCTTCAGCCAGTGGCGGCACTGTCCCAGCGCCTGCGGATGGCTCATCGCCTGGCGGACGTCCGCGCGCGCGCCCGACCCCATCAGCGCGTAGCGGATCGGCAGAAAATGCTCGCCGGTGATGACCAGCCCCGATTCGGGGAGCAGGAAATGGATGTCGGCGACGCGGCCGTGCAGCGAATTTTCGATCGGGATCATCGCGCAATCGGCACGCCCGTCGCGCACCGCATCGATCGCATCCTCGAAACTGAAACAGGGGAGCGGCAGGCCGGCGGGAAAGGATTCCATCACCGCGATATGCGAATTTGCACCCGGCGCGCCCTGAAACGCGACCGCGCGTTCGGGTTCGGCGCGGGCGGCGTCGGTCATCCGCGCCACGATCGGGCGCGCGGGCGCGGCAAAACTATCCATCGGCGCGCGCGCTTAACGGTCGCGACCGGCTGCTGCAACCCTGGGTTGCGGTGCGCAAAAGGCCACACTAAAGAACCCGGCCAAGAACAACACGGGGCAGAACGGGCGCGCAATGGACAATCGCATGAACACGATCGCAGGCTGGGTCCTGTTCGGCTGCGCCGCAGCGCTGGGCCTGTCGATCGCCAGCGGCATGATCTATCACAGCGAAGCCCCTGAAAAGGCTGGATATCCGGTCGAAAGCGCCGACGGCGCAGAGGGCGCGGGCGGCGCGGCCAAGGTCGAACCGATCGCCAACCGGCTGGCCGCCGCCGACGTGACCAAGGGTCAGGCGTCGTTCGCGAAGTGCGCCGCCTGCCATTCGATCAACCAGGGCGGCGCGAACGGCGTCGGCCCGAACCTGTACGGCGTGGTCGGAGAGGAACTGGCCGCCGCGAAGCACGGTTTCCCCTTCTCCGACGCGCTCAAGTCGAAGGGCGGCAAGTGGACGTTCGACGCGCTCGACGCGTGGCTGACCAGCCCGCGCAAGTTCGCCGACGGCACCAAGATGACCTTTGCCGGCCTGTCCGACCCGCAGGAGCGCGCCAACGTCATCGCCTATCTGAACGCACAGGGATCGAACCTGCCCTTCCCGCCGCCCGAAGCGGCGCCGGCGGCAGGGGCCGAAGGCGGCGACAACGCGACCGCACCCGATCTGGCCAACGGTGCGACCCCGGCTTCGGGCGCGCCGTCGGTCGATCCGGCCGCCGCGGTCGAGGCCGCAAAGAAGGAGTAATCGCGAAGGGGGTCAGGCCCCCTCGCGCTCCTCATAGAATTTCTGGACGATTTCCCAGCCCTCTTCCGCCGTTTCGCAGAAGTGGAAGAGGTTGAGGTCGCGCGGCGAAATCACGCCTTCCTCGCACAGCGCCTCGAAATTGACGACGCGGTTCCAGAACTCCTTGCCGTAAAAGAGCACCGGTATCGGGGCGATCTTGCCGGTCTGGATAAGCGTCAGCAGTTCGAACGATTCGTCGAACGTGCCGAACCCGCCCGGAAACACCGCAACCGCACGGGCGCGCAGCAGGAAATGCATCTTGCGGAGCGCGAAATAATGGAACTGGAAGCTGAGCGAGGGCGTGACATATTCGTTGGGCGCCTGTTCGTGCGGCAGCACGATGTTCAGCCCCACGGTTTCGCACCCATTTTCCACCGCGCCGCGATTCGCGGCCTCCATGATCGATGGCCCGCCCCCCGAGCAGACGACGAAGTGGCGATCGCCATTCTCGTCGCGCGGGTGGCAGCTCGCCAGCGCCGCCAGTTCCCTGGCGACGTCATAATATTTCGACTTCTCGATCAATCGCTGGGCGATGCGCCGTGACTGGTCGTCGGTGGCCAGGTCGAGCAGCGCCTGGGCCTTGGAAGGTTCGGGGATACGCGCCGAGCCGTAGATCACGAACATCGACGCGATCTTCGCCTCGTCCATCAACAGCTGGGGCTTGAGCAGTTCAAGCTGGAAGCGGACCGGTCGCAGATCCTCGCGCAACAGGAAATCCATGTCCTGAAAGGCGAGGCGATAGGCGGGATGTTCGGTTTGCGGGGTCGAGATCGCCGTTGCGGCGGTTTCGGCATCCTGGCGCGCCCGGGCGAAAACGCGCGACGGGACTTTCCGGTTCGGATCGTTCATCGCCGAGCCTTATGTGCGGCGGCGGCGAAGCGCAAGATCAGCGGCAGAACGGGCCGCGCCCCATGTCGAGATGCAGGTGATTGCGATGCGCGGCATTGTAATCGGGGCTGAGCACCGTCGCGAATCGCCGGCACGCCGATTTATGGACGACACGCAGAAATTCGCGCTCGCGCGGGTCGGACGAGTTCCAGCCGCGCTCGATCGTCACGCGCCGTCCGTCGGCGAATAGAAAGGCCGCGACGTCCACCGCATTGCCCAGTCCATGTTCCGAAATCCGCGCGGCCGACGCCGCGCTGCCGCCGATGATGCCGCGACAGGCATAGGTGCCATAGGTTTCCACGCGCACCAGCTCGCTTCCCAGGATTTCCCGCGCGGCGGGTGCGGCGCCGTTGCGCAGCCACGCGACGAAGGTGCGCGCGAGCGGGCAGCGCATCCCTTTCAGCCCCGAAACCGGAACCCCGATATCGATCAGCTGAACCGCGCCGACCACCATGCACCCCCCGCCATAGTCGCGATCAGGCAGCGGGCTGAACCGCACATTCTGACGCGACAGGTCGGCATAGCATTGCTGCGTTTCCCGGCTGGTCGGCAGGTTCAGCGTCACCGGTCCGCGCGGATCGGGCCGCACCGGCCCGGCACGCGGCGTGATGCGGTCGTCGCCACCGCCGCCGCCGCCGAACAGGCAGCCCGCAAGCAACAGCGGAAGACACAGGGCCGGGACGACACGCCAAAACATGCCGGAAATTCTAACCCGGACTGGTTAAGCGCGGCTTATTCGAACACGTCCGCATCGTTGAGATGCGCCTGCTGCGCCGACAGCCGCGCGATCAGGCGCGTCAGGACCAGCACCAGCGGCACGTCGAACACAAAGGTGGCGATATCGATCCACGCCGACAGTTCCAGCCCCTCGACCGTCTGCATCCGCATCGAAATCTGGAACGACAGATTGCCGGCGATGCTCGACGCCAGCCACAGTCCCCACCAGGCGCGCAACAGGCCCGGCACCGGTTCGGCTTCCGGATCGTCGGGCGAGAAGCTCGCCTGCCAGATCTCGCGCATCGCCTCGAACGGCTTGATCAGGTTGGCGAAGGGAACGAAATACCAGCCGACCGCCCAGCCCGGGCTGATCGTCATCGCGTCGCTGCGCGCATGTGCATTGGCGCTGACCCGGTATGTCCAGCGCGCGACCATCACGATGGTGACGATGAAGACGGCGATCATCGCCAACCCGGTCACGCCGGCGATCGAATCGGCCAGCACCGGCCACCCGTCGGGATCGTTGCCCGCCGCAAGCCGATCGGCGTCGGAAACAACCCAGATCAGCAGCGCCTGCGACGCGGTGAACGCCGCATCGGCCAGCAGCCACACCCACAGCAGCACGATCGCCGCCCGTGCGCGGCCGGCCGGATCGATCACCCCCATATCGCCGTCTCCCTCACCCCGAATCCGCGCAGATTGGACGCGAAGCGCAGGGCTGTCGAGCGGAATGGCTTGACTTCGCCACGCGCGTCTTTAGGGCCGCCGGCGGGCCACGCGGTCCCAACGCCGCGCGTGCTCTCTGCAAGGAGAGACTAAATGACTGATACCCCCGCCGCCCCGGCAACGAAGCCGGCGCGCCCGTATTTCTCTTCCGGTCCCTGCGCCAAGCCGCCGGGCTGGTCCCCCGAAAAACTCGATTCGCAAAGCCTGGGCCGGTCGCACCGGTCAAAGATCGGCAAGGTGCGCCTCGCTTATTGCATCGATCTGATGCGCGAGATGCTGCGCCTGCCCGACACCCATCGCATCGGCATCGTGCCGGGATCGGATACGGGTGCCTTTGAAATGGCGATGTGGACGATGCTGGGCGCGCGCGGCGTGACGACGCTGGCCTGGGAAAGCTTTGGTGAAGGTTGGGTCACCGATGCGGTCAAGCAGCTGAAGCTCGATCCCGCGGTGATCCGCGCCGATTACGGTCAGCTGCCCGATCTGGCGCAGGTCGATTGGAGCACCGACGTGCTGTTCACCTGGAACGGCACGACCAGCGGCGTTCGCGTCCCCGATGGCGACTGGATCCCGGCGAACCGCGAGGGACTCGCCTTCGCCGATGCGACGAGCGCGGTCTTCGCCTACGACCTGCCATGGGACAAGATCGACGTCGCGACCTTCAGCTGGCAGAAGGTGCTGGGTGGCGAGGGCGCGCACGGCGTGCTGATCCTGGGTCCCCGCGCGGTCGAACGGCTGGAAAACTATACCCCGGCCTGGCCGCTGCCGAAGCTGTTCCGCCTGACCAAAGGCGGCAAGCTGGTCGAGGGCGTGTTCAAGGGCGAGACGATCAACACGCCGTCCATGCTGGCGGTGGAGGACGCGATCTTCGCGCTCGAATGGGCGAAATCGCTGGGCGGCGCGGCAGGCCTCATCGCCCGCAGCGATGCCAACGCCGCCGCGCTCGACCGGATCGTCGCCGAGCGCGACTGGCTCGGCCATCTCGCCGCCGACGAAGCCTCGCGGTCGAAGACCAGCGTGTGCCTGACCGTCGCCGGCGCGGACGAGGCGTTCATCAAGAAGATGGCCTCGCTGCTCGAGAAGGAAGAGGCCGCGTTCGACGTCGCCGGCTATCGCGATGCGCCGCCGGGACTGCGCATCTGGTGCGGGGCGACGGTTGACACCGCCGATATCGAGGCGCTCGGGCCGTGGCTCGACTGGGCCTATGCGTCGGCGAAGGCGGCCGCCTGATCTGCATCTCTCCCGCACAGGCGGGGACCCATTCCTCCCGGCTCGGCGCGCGTTGGCGACCTGAGCCGGGTCCCCGCTTTTGCGGGCAAGACGAAGGATATTGAAATGCCCAAGGTACTGATCAGCGACAAGATGGACCCCAAGGCCGCGCAGGTCTTTCGCGAGCGCGGGGTCGAGGTGGACGAGATCACCGGCAAGACGCCCGAGGAGCTGAAGGCGATCATCGGCGACTATGACGGCCTCGCCATCCGCAGTTCGACCAAGGCGACGAAGGAGATCATCGACGCCGCGACGAAGCTGAAGGTGATCGGCCGCGCCGGCATCGGCGTCGATAATGTCGATATCCCCTATGCCAGCGGCAAGGGCGTGGTGGTGATGAACACCCCGTTCGGCAATTCGATCACCACTGCCGAACATGCCATCGCGCTGATGTTCGCGCTTGCCCGCCAGCTGCCCGAAGCGAACGCGCAGACCCAGGCGGGAACCTGGCCCAAGAACGGGTTCATGGGGGTCGAGGTGACCGGCAAGACGCTGGGCCTGATCGGCGCGGGCAATATCGGCTCGATCGTCGCCGACCGCGCGCTGGGCCTGCGGATGAAGGTGATCGCGTTCGACCCGTTCCTCAGCCCCGAGCGCGCGGTGGAGCTGGGCGTCGAGAAGGTCGAGCTGGACCAGCTGCTGGCGCGCGCCGACTTCATCACGCTGCACACGCCGCTGACCGATCAGACGCGCAACATCCTGTCCCGCGAGAACCTGCTCAAGACCAAGAAGGGCGTGCGCATCATCAACTGCGCGCGCGGCGGGCTGATCGACGAGGCGGCGCTCAAGGAGCTGCTCGACAGCGGTCATGTCGCGGGCGCGGCGCTCGACGTGTTCGTCACCGAACCGGCGAAGGAACATCCGCTGTTCGGCACCCCGAACTTCGTCGCGACGCCTCACCTCGGCGCATCGACCAGCGAGGCGCAGGTCAATGTCGCGATCCAGGTCGCCGAACAGATGGCCGATTTCCTGGTCAATGGCGGCGTGACGAACGCGCTCAACATGCCGAGCCTGACCGCCGAGGAAGCGCCCCGGGTCAAGCCGTATATGGAGCTGGCGGAGAAGCTGGGCAGCCTGGTCGGCCAGCTGGCACATGGCAATCTCGATCGCATCTCGATCCATAGCGAGGGGGCAGCATCGGAGGTCAACCAGAAGCCGATCGTCAGCGCGGTGCTCGCCGGCTTCCTGCGCGTCCATTCCGATACGGTAAACATGGTCAACGCCCCCTATCTGGCGCGGGAGCGCGGGATCGAGGTGCGCGAGATCAAGACCGAGAAGGAAGGTGATTATCACACGCTGGTGCGCGTGTCGGTAAAGACCGATGCGGGCGAGCGTTCGGTCGCCGGTACGCTGTTCGGCAACAAGGCGCCGCGCCTGGTCGAGCTGTTCGGGATCAAGGTCGAGGCCGATCTGGCCGGCCACATGCTCTATGTCGTCAATGAGGACGCGCCGGGCTTTATCGGCCGGATCGGCAGCGCGCTGGGCGATGCCGGGGTCAATATCGGCACCTTCCACCTGGGCCGGCGCGACGCCGGCGGCGAGGCGGTGTTGCTGCTGTCGGTCGATGAGGCGGTGACTCCCGAGCTGATCGCGACGGTACGCGCGCTGCCCGGGGTGAAGACCGCGATGGCACTGCGGTTCTAGAACCGGAACGTCACCCGGACTTGTTCCGGGGTCCACAGTGCGGCAAGCGACCCGCACGAACATTCGGGCATGGGCGCCCGAGGCGTTGTGGATCCCGGCATCCGGCCGGGGTGACGAAGGGCTGAGCGATGAACGGACTGCTTCCCGAAGGTTTCCACGATCGCCTGCCGCCGCACGCCGACGCGGCGGCGGCGCTGGAGGCGCGGGTGCTCGATGTCGCGCGCCTCTATGGCTATGAGCGTGTCGATCCGCCGCTGGCGGAGTTCGAGGCGTCGCTGGGCGCACGGCTGAAGGCGGCGAGCGCGAAGGACGCGGTGCGGTTTACCGATCCGGTGTCGCGCGCGACGCTGGCGATCCGGCCGGATATCACCGCCCAGATCGGCCGGATCGCGGCGACGCGCATGGCGCATCATCCGCGGCCGGTGCGCCTGTCCTATGCCGGACCGGTGCTCAAGCTGCGCGCAAGCGAACTGCGCCCGGAACGCGCGATGCGCCAGATCGGCTGCGAGCTGATCGGGCGCGACGGCGTGGCGGCGGCGTGCGAGATCGTGACCGTGGCGGTCGCCGCACTGGAGGCGGCGGGCGTCCCGGGCCTGGCGCTCGACTTCACGCTTCCCGATCTGGTCGAGCAGCTGGCGCCGGGCATGAACGGCGATCGGCTGGCCGCGCTGCGTGAACGGCTCGATGCGAAGGACGCGGCCGGGGTGGCGGCGATCGATCCGGCCTTCCTGCCGCTGATCGAGGCGGCGGGGCCGTTCGATGCCGCCGTGGAGCGGTTGCGCGCGCACGATGCGAAGGGCGCGCTGACGAGCCGGCTCGACGGGCTGGCCGAGGTGGCGCGGGCCGTGGCCGGCCGCGTCGCGCTGACGCTCGACCCGACCGAGCGGCACGGCTTCGAATATCAGAGCTGGATCGGCTTTTCGCTGTTCGCGCGCGGGGTGCGCGGCGAAATCGGGCGCGGCGGCAGCTATTCGGTGATCGGCGCGCGCGGCGACGAGCCGGCGGTCGGCTTTTCGCTCTATGCCGACCCGATCCTCGATGCGGGGCTGGCGACCGGCGACCGCCGGCGATTGTTCCTGCCGATCGGCACCGATCCGGCGATCGCCGGCCGATTGCGCGCGCAGGGCTGGGTCGCGGTCGCCGCGCTGGACGCCGACGACAGCGCCGGCGCACAGCTATGCACCCATATCCTGCGCGACGGCGAACCGGTCGCAATATAGCCCCCGGCGCGGCGGGACCCTAATCCACCAGCGCGTCGATCGCCTGTGCCATATCGATATCGCGGCCCGAGAGGCCGCCGGCGTCGTGCGTGGTCAGCAGGATTTCGACCCGGTTCCACACATTCGACCATTCGGGATGGTGATCCGCCTTTTCCGCGAGCAGCGCGACCTGTGTCATGAAGGCGAACGCCTGGCTGAAATCATCGAAGGTGAAGCTGCGCGTGATCGCGTCGCGGCGCGCGTCATAGTCCCATTCGCTCAGCCCATCGAGCGCGTCCTCGCGCTCCGCCTCGCTCAGTTGTTCGACCATCCTTCCCCTCCTCTTCCTGCTGCGGCATAGCGCAGGGCGATGACGGACAAAACAGAGACGTTCGCGCCGGCCGCCGATGCGATCGAGGCGCTCGCCCGTGCCGCGCTCGCGCGGATTCCCGCGCCGTTCGCGGACTATCTGCCCGACATCGTCCTGATCGTCGAGGAGTTCGCCGATGCCGCCACGTTGCGCGAGATGGGGATGGAGGACCCGTTCGAGCTGACCGGCCTCTATTCGGGTCGCCCGGTCGGCGAGAAGGAGGGGTTCGCGCCGGGCGAGATTCCGCAGCCGGACACGATCCACCTGTATCGCCGCCCGCTGCTCGACGAATGGGTGGAAACCGGGGTGAGCCTGGAGGCGCTGATCACCCATGTCGTGGTACATGAGGTGGGGCATCATTTCGGGCTGAGCGACGACGACATGCACGCGCTGGAAGACGGGGTCGCGTGAGCGGTGCGGCGATCCGGCTGGAGGACGTCGCCTGCATGCGTGGCGGACGTACGCTGTTCGCGGGGCTGGACCTGACGCTGGAAGCCGGCGGGGGGGCGTTGATCACCGGACCCAATGGCGCGGGCAAGTCCAGCCTGATCCGCATCGTCGCGGGGCTGCTCGACGCCAGCGCGGGGCGGGTCACGGTGACCGGTGCGCGCGCATTGCTGGCGGAGGCGGCGGGACTGGACCCGGAATTGCCGGTGAGCGAGGCGCTGCGCTTCTGGGCCGCGCTGGACGGGCGGCGCGACGCGGTGGCCGGCGCGCTGGATGCGGTGGGCCTGGCGGATCTGGCGCCGGTGCCGGTGCGGATGCTCTCGACCGGTCAGCGCAAGCGGGTCGGCATCGCCCGCGTGGTGGCGAGCGGGGCGCCGATCTGGCTGCTCGACGAGCCGGCAAACGGGCTGGACCATGGCGCGATCGGCATGCTGGGCGGCCTGATCGCGGCGCATCGCGCGGCCGGCGGCATCGCGCTGGTCGCGACCCATCTGCCGATCCGGATGCAGGGCGCACGGGAGATCGTGATCGGGGGTGGGGCGTGAGCCGAGCGACTCATCCCCGGCCCGTTCTCCTGCGAAAGCAGGAGCCCAGGGTCACGCACCACCTTCCTCGGTGTCACTGGACCCCTGCTTTCGCAGGGGAACAACCGGATCATCTCACATGAGGGGGTTCGGCGCACTCGTCACCCGCGAGCTTCGCCGGGCCTGGGCGGCTGGCGGCCTGACCCTGCCGATCGCCTTCTTCCTGCTGGTCGCGATCCTGTTTCCGTTCGCGGTCGGGCCGGAGCCGAACCTGCTCGCCCGGATCGGCGGCGGGGTGATCTGGGCGGCGGCGCTGCTCGCCGCGCTGTTGCCGGTCGAGCGGCTGGTCGCGCCCGACATGGAAAGCGGCGTGATCGATCAGCTGGCGGTGCGCGGCTGGGGCGATTCGAGTGTCGCCGCGGCGAAGATCGTGGGGCATTGGCTGGGCTTTGCGCCGACCCTGTTGATCGCGGTGGTCGTGGCGAGCGGGTTGCTGGGTCTGTCGCTGGAACAGGCGCTGGCGGCGGGGTTGAGTTTGCTGATCGGCACGCCGGGACTGGCGGCGCTGGGGGTTGCGACCGCCGCGCTGACCGCCGGGCTGCGCGGCGCGGGCGCGGTGGCGGGGCTGGTGATGCTGCCCTTCGCGGTGCCGCTGCTGATCTTTGGCGCGGGGGCGATGGGGAATGATCCGGGCGCGGTGAAGCTGCTGGGCGCGGTGAGCCTGTTGCTGGTGGCCGGCTGCCCGTTCGTGGCGGGGGCGGCGATGCGGATGGGGCGGGGGTAGGAGCCACGAACTCTACACGATCCAGCAGCCGTTGCCGACTTTCTCGCCGCTTGGTAGCCTCCAAGAATGAAAGAAGCTGTAGAACGCATAATTGACGTCCTGAACCAGCCGCTCTCTAACGATGAACGTGCGGCGGGATGGACCCAAAGCAAAAAGGCCGGGTACATACCCGTGTTCGAGAAGCTACTTGAGCAGATCAGCCGCAGAGAACCGGTGCCATATTTCGGAATTGCACGCAGCCTTGATGCCTACGGCCTTAGCACCGGTAACCTATGCGAAATGATGTACAGCGTTGCCAACGAGACTAACGATAAACTTCGATAGGTAGGCAATCCTGCGAGATTGCGGTGCTTAGCGACTCCACCGCGCAAAGATCGCGGTTGGCAGCACCAGTCCCCTAGCCTCCTCGCGCACGCCGAGTTCGCCGCATTCGACTTTGCCGCCGAGGTCCGCGAAATGCTGGTTGAGGAGTTCGCCGATGGCGAGGGCGGACATGCGGATCGCGTAGACGGTGAGGAACAGGAAGCGCGAATCGGCGTCGAGCAACTGGCGACAATCGGCGATCAGGCCGGGAAGGTCGCGTTCGAGTTGCCACACCTCGCCGGTCGGGCCGCGCCCATATTTGGGGGGATCGAGCAGGATGCCGTCATAGCGGCGACCGCGACGCACCTCACGCGCAACGAACTTGGCCGCGTCGTCGATGATCCAGCGCACCGGCTTGTCGGTCATGTTCGACAGCGCGGCATTGCCCCTGGCCGCCTCGACCGATTTCTTGCTGGCATCGACATGCACCATCTGCGCGCCGGATGCCGCCATCGCCAGCGTGCCGACGCCGGTATAGCCGAACAGGTTCATGACAGTCGGCGCGTCGACCCCGGCGACCTGTTCGCGCATCCAGCTCCATACCGGCGCCATGTCCGGAAAGAAGCCGAGATGGCGGAAGGGCGTCGTCTGGGCGGTGAACTTCGCCTCGTTCCACGCCAGCGGCCAGCCTTCGCGCGGGACCGGTTTGGTGAACGTCCAGCGGCCCCCTCCTTCCTCGTCCGATCCCGGTACGAACTCGCCATGGGCGTCCCAGTCGCCCGATGCGGGCGCCCACATCGCCTGCGGTTCCGGGCGGATGAAGCGATAGGCGCCATAGCGTTCGAACTTGCGGCCATCGCCACTGTCGATCAGGCCATAATCGGCCCAGGGTTCGCCGGTCAGGGTAATCAGGTCCATGTCCCCGCCTTAGCGCGGCGTCGCGCGTTCCGCGATATAGCCCGTCACCGCGTCGAACGTCGCGGGCAGGACCGCATAGCGTTCCTCGCGGTCGAACAAATCCCCCACACGCGGCGGCAGCGTGGGGCGGATCCCCGTCGATCGTTCCACCGCATCGCCGAATTTCGCGGGATGCGCGGTCGCCAGCGTGACGATCGGTACGTCGGCGGGGACATCGGCGCGGCGCGCGGCGGCCAGGCCGATCGCGGTGTGCGGATCGAGAATCTCGCCGGCATGCGAACAGGCCCAGGCCATCGCCTGTGCCATGTCGCCCGCTTCGATCCGGTCGCTGGCGAACAATTGGGCCGCGCCCTGCTGCTGCGCGTTGGTGAGGCGCATCGCGCGCGTCGATTCGAATCCGCGCATCTGATCCGCCAGCGCCACGCCATCGCGACCGGCGAGGTCGAACAGCAACCGTTCGAAATTCGAACTGACCTGAATGTCCATGCTGGGCGCTGCGGTCGGTGTGACGGTGCCGGCCGAATAATCCCCGCTGGACAGCGCGCGGTGGAGGATGTCGTTGACGTTGGTGGCGACGATGAGCCGCGCCACCGGCAGCCCCATCCGTGCGGCGACATAGCCGGCGAAGACGTCGCCGAAATTGCCGGTCGGCACGCTGAACGCCACCGGCCGTTCCGGCGCGCCAAGGCGCACGGCGGCGTAGAAATAATAGACCACCTGCGCCATCAGCCGCGCCCAGTTGATCGAATTGACCGCCGTCACCTTGAAGCGGGATGAAAAGGCGGCGTCGCCGAAACTGGCCTTCACCAGCGCCTGTGCGTCGTCGAAACTGCCCTCGATCGCGATATTGTGGACGTTGGGGGCGAGCACGGTCGTCATCTGCCGGCGCTGCACCTCGGACACGCGGCCCTTGGGGTGGAGCATGAAGATGTCGACCTTGGCGCGGCCGGCCAGCGCGTCGATCGCGGCCGAGCCGGTGTCGCCGCTGGTCGCGCCGATCACGGTCAGGTGGGTGTCGCGCTTCGCCAGGAAGCGCTCGAACAGCAGGCCGAGCAGCTGGAGCGCGACGTCCTTGAAGGCGAGGGTGGGTCCGTGGAACAGCTCCATCAGCCACTGCCGATGGTCGAGCTGCTTGAGCGGCACCACCGCGGCATGGGCGAAGCGGCCATAGGCGGCCTCGCACAGCTCCTTCAGCTCGGCATCGTCGAGCGCGCCGGCGACGAACGACTTCATCACCGCGACGGCGGTGTCGACATAGGACAGGCCGCGCAGCGCCGCGATCTCGGCGGTCGAGAAGACCGGCCATTGTTCGGGCACATAGAGGCCGCCGTCCGCCGCGAGTCCCGCGAGCGTGACGTCTTCGAATCCGAGGCGCGGGGCCGAGCCCCTGGTGCTGACATACTGCATGACCGGCGGCCCTTAGCGGGCGAGGCCCGACGCGGCAAGAAAATCAGCCTCCGAAATGCGCGCCGCCCCCGCCCGACCGGCGTCAGGAAGGAAGCGGCAGCCCGGCTACGGCGGGACTCGGCGCGACGGCCCGGGGCCGTTCGCGTTCGTGCCGGGGCAGCGCGTCGATCGTGTCGAACCAGCCGATCCGGCTCTCGCGCCAGATATGGAAGGCGGGCGGCAGCCAGGTCGGATCGTCGAGCGTCGCCATGGTGACGTCGATCAGCCCGGGCGTGCGATCGACCCGCATGGCGAGCGAGCTGCCGCAGTCGCGGCAGAACCAGCGCTCGCCGATCTCCGACGATCGGTAGCGGACCGGATCGCCCGCCTCGACATGGAAATCGACCAGCGGCACCGAGGCGAAGGCCATCACCGGCGCGCCGCCGAAGCGCTGGCACATGCGGCAATGGCAATAGCCGGGATCGAACGGCGCGCTCGCCAGCCGATAGCGGATTCGTCCGCACAGGCAGCCGCCCGTCCGCGAAGCGTCGCCGGCCGTCATCGGTCGCCGCCGTGATGATCGGGATGAGCCTTGTCCATCATTCCTCTCCCATGGGACCGGAAGCGAACGAGCTTTCCCCGCGCAAGGCTCCGCCGGCTGATGCGAGCGGTTGGAATTTCCCGATGGGCGCCGATAGGAAGGGAGCATGAGCAACCGGCCCGAAGGATGCGCGATGACGCCCGCCGATCTCACCCGACGTTTCGAGGCGGCGTGGAACGCGCACGACATGGACGCGTTCGGCCGGCTGTTCCACGCCGATGCGACCTTCGTGAACCGCTTCGGCACCTATTGGCGCGGCGTCGAGCAGATCGTCGCCGGCCATGCGGGCATCCACGCGTCGGTCTACAGCGATTCGACCCTGGAGATCGACGCGCCCGACGTCGATC
>NZ_JAHBZJ010000011.1 GCF_019635455.1 Sphingomonas sp.
CCAGCGTCTCCTCCATTTCGAGGATGATCATGCGGATCATCTTCGCCGGGTCTTCAGCCTTGTCGAGAAGGTCGGTGAAGTTGGCGGCGATGATGTCGCGGGTGCGAGAGAAAATGCCCATCTGAAAGCTACTCCTTGGAATTTCGTGCCGCCGGGCGGGCTAGGGGATCCCGCCCGGCGGGGATCGCTCAGCGTCCGGGCTGAGCGGAAATCGTCGCCGCATGGGCGGCCCCCGGTGCGATCGCGCCCATCAGGCAGGTGGTGCTGACCACCAATGTGCAGGCGATCGCCGCGAGGGTGGTGCGAAAGCTGGTGTGGCCCTTGTACGTCATGTTCCGTCCCTTGGATCTCGTTCGTGATGCCGTCTTGCGGCTTGCCCACAGCATTGCAGGGGGCGTGCCAATTCGCGAAAATCGCAGAAATCTGCGGGTTGCTGGTTCGATTGGCTGGGCGCGGAACTGCGCACTTGCCAAGTGTTGGGAAAATATCCCAAAGGTTCGCGCATGGAGCGAACGACTCAGGTGATCGGCCAGTCCGGCGCGTTTCTTGACGCGCTCGAACTCGCCTCGCGCGCCGCCGGGCTCGACCGGCCGGTGCTGGTGATCGGTGAGCGTGGGACCGGCAAGGAACTGGTTGCGGAGCGTCTCCACCGCCTGTCCGCGCGCTGGGACCAGCCGCTCGTCGTCATGAACTGCGCCGCGCTGCCCGAAACGCTGATCGAGGCGGAGCTGTTCGGGCATGAGGCCGGATCGTTCACCGGCGCGACCAAGGGCCGGGCCGGGCGGTTCGAGGAGGCCGATGGCGGCACGCTGTTCCTCGACGAACTCGGTACGCTCAGCATGGCGGCGCAGGATCGCCTGCTCCGCGCGGTCGAATATGGCGAGATCACCCGGATCGGCGCCTCGCGCCCGCTGCGGGTCGATGTCCGCATCGTCGCCGCCACCAACGAACATCTGCCCGATCGTGTCGAGCGGGGGACGTTCCGCGCCGATCTGCTCGACCGCCTCTCGTTCGAGGTGGTGACCTTGCCGCCGCTGCGCGCCCGGGCCGGCGACGTGCTGGTGCTGGCGGAATTCTTCGGTCGCCGCATGGCCGCCGAAATCGGGCGCGCGTGGGAGGGGTTCGGCCCGACCGCGCTCGACGCGCTCACCGATCACGACTGGCCCGGCAATGTCCGCGAATTGCGCAACGTGGTCGAGCGCGCGGTCTATCGCTGGGATCGCGAGGGGCCGGTCGATGCGATCCAGGTCGATCCCTTCGCCTCGCCCTATCGTCCACGCCCGCTGCCGCGCCCCGGCAATGCCGCGCCGGTTCAACTGACCACCGAAGAGCCGGGGCCGATCCCCCAGCCGCAGGACGACGACATGCCCGGCGACTTCAAGAGCCGGGTCAACCGGTTCGAGCATCAGCTGCTGTCCCGCGCGCTGTCGGAAAACCGGTTCAACCAGCGCGCGACCGCCGACGCGCTCGGGCTCAGCTACGATCAGCTGCGCCACGCGCTTAAACGCCACGAACTGCTCGGCGCCGGCGGCTGATCGCCCGTTTCGATCCCGTCACGAGAAAAAATTGTGCAGCGGACAGGGGGCTGATGCGTTAGTCGGGCGCGACTTCACGAAAAACGGAGGGTTTTTCCCATGGCATTCGAACTTCCCACGCTCCCCTATGCGAAGGACGCGCTCGCGCCGACCATCTCTGCCGAGACGCTCGAATTTCACTATGGCAAGCATCACAAGGCCTATGTCGACAAGACCAACGGCTTCGTCGCCGACAAGGGGCTTGAGGGCAAGAAGCTGTCGGAGGTGATCCGGCACGCGAAGGAAACCGGCGACAAGGCGCTGTTCAACAACAGCGCACAGATCTGGAACCACAGCTTTTACTGGTTCGGCCTGACCCCGGAAAAGAAGGAGCCGACCGGCAAGCTCGCCGAGATGATCGAGAAGAGCTTCGGATCGAAGGAAGCGCTGGTGGAAAAGCTGGTGGCCGAGGCGACCGGGCATTTCTCCAACGGCTGGGGCTGGCTGGTGCTCGACGGCGGCGAGATCAAGGTGACGTCGCTGCACGACGCCGATACGCCGGTGGTCTACGACTATAAGCCGTTGCTGACGATCGACGTCTGGGAACACGCCTATTACATCGATTATCGCAACGCGCGCCCGGGCTATCTCGACGCGATCACCAAGATCATCGACTGGGATTTCGTCGCCGCCAACCTCGACGGCGAAGGCGTAAGCCGCGCCGACCAGGGCTGAACGCCTCGACAAATCCGAGTGGACGGGCCGGGGGTGACCTCGGCCCGTTCGCGTCACCCCTCGGGCGGGAGCGCCTTGTCGACGATTTCCGGATCGGTCGTCAGGCCGTGGCGCAGCAGCATCGGGATATTGCCGGCGGCAAACAATAGCGTCAGCGGCACCACGCCCCACAGCTTGAAGCCGACCCAGAAATCCCAGCTCTGGGTACGCCACACGATTTCGTTCAGCACCGCCATCACGGCGAAGAACACCGCCCAGTTGATCGTCAGCAGCCGCCAGCCCTTGGCCGTCAGCCCGGGATAGGCGCTTTCGAGCAGCATCTGGAGCAGCGGTTTCCGGGCGATCAGGCCATATGCCAGCACGATCGCGAACATCGCGTAGACGATGGTCGGCTTGACCTTGATGAAGGTTTCATCGTGGAACCACAGGGTCAGCCCGCCGAACACCAGCACCAGCACGCCTGAAATCCACAGCATCGGCGAAATGTGCCGCGTCTTCCACAGCGACAACCCCATCGCGAGGAAGATCGCGACCATGAACGCCGCCGTCGCGATCAGCACCCGCGCCAGCTGCGGTCCCGGCGCGAAGGTGTTGACCAGGAAGAAAATCGCCAGCGGACCGAAATCGATCAGCATGCGCAGGCCGGGGGAGGGGGCGGGTTTCGTGGATGCGGCGTCAGTCATGCTGCTCCCATGCCGGTTCGTGTCGGGGAAAGTCGAGGGTGAATTTGCGGATCGCCGCCGTCGCGCGGCCCCGCGATCGTGCCAATGGGGAAGGCGCCGGCTCTCATCCCTTCTGAAACGTTTCGACTCCGGCAATGATCCGCGCGACCTCGTGCGGATCGAACCCGCGCAGGTCGTCCACCTTCTCGCCCACGCCGATCGCATGGATGGGCAGCCGGTATTTCTCTGCCGCCGCGACCAGCACGCCGCCGCGCGCGGTGCCGTCCAGCTTGGTCATCACGATGCCGGTCACGCCGGCAACCTCCTTGAACACCTCGATCTGGCTCAGCGCGTTCTGGCCCGTGGTGGCGTCGAGCACCAGCAGCACGTCGTGCGGCGCGCCCGGGTCGATCCGGCCCAGCACGCGGCGGATCTTGGCCAGTTCGTCCATCAACTCGCGCTTGTTCTGCAACCGGCCGGCGGTATCGACGATCAGTACATCGACCTGTTCCTCGTTCGCCCGTTTGAGCGCCTCGAACGCGATGCCCGCCGCATCGCCGCCTTCCGCGCCGGACACGATCGGTACGCCGACCCGATCGGCCCAGGTCTTGAGCTGGCCGATCGCGGCGGCGCGAAACGTGTCGCCGGCCGCCAGCATCACCTTAAGCCCGTCGCCCTTCAGGATCGCGGCGAGCTTCGCGATCGTCGTCGTCTTGCCCGATCCGTTGACGCCGATCACCAGCATCACCTGTGGCCGCCCCTTGTCGGTCATCAGCGGCCGGGCGACGGGGGCGAGCGCCTTTTCGATCTCCTCGGCGACGACCAGGCGGATGCCCAGTTCCTCCATCCCGCGCTCGACCTGCTCCTCTTCCAGCCGGTCGCGGATCCGCATCGCGGTGGCCGGGCCAAGGTCGCTGGCGATCAGCGCTTCCTCGATCTCGTCCAGCGTCTCGCCGTCGAGCCGCGCCGCGCCCAGCCCGGCAAGATTGCCGACCAGCCGGTCCGATGTCTTCTTGAACCCGCCCAGCAGGCGATCGCGCCAACTCGGTCCGCTCATGCCGGCACCCCGCTCAACCTGCCATCCTCAACCCTGTCGATCTTCACTGTCGCTATCGTCCCGATCTGTGCCGGCTGGGAAAGGCGCACGGCCGCGAAATTGCCGGCATGGCCCTGGTCACCCGGCCGTTCGACCAGCACCGCCTGCCGCGTTCCGACCAGCGAGTCCAGCCATGCCGACCGCCGCGCCGCCGCCCGTTCGCGCAACGCCGCCGCACGCGCCTTCGCCACGCCGGGGGGCAGCTGTGGCATCCGCGCCGCCGGGGTGCCGTCGCGCGGGCTGTAGGGAAAGATATGGGCATGGACGATGTCGCAATCGTCGATCAGCGCGCGCGTGTTCGCCGCCATCGCTTCATCCTCGGTCGGGAAGCCCGCGATCAGGTCGGCGCCGATCGCGATGTCCTCCCGCGCGGCCTTCAGCCGTTCGACCAGCGCCACGCTGTCGGCGCGCGCATGGCGCCGCTTCATCCGCTTGAGGATCATGTCGTCCCCCGCCTGAAGCGACAGATGGACGTGCGGCATCACCCGCGCCTCCTGTGTCAGCAGCGCGAACAGCCGATCGTCGATCTCCACCCCGTCGAGCGAGGAAAGGCGCAACCGTTCGACCCGCGTGTGCGCCAGCACCCGCTCGACCAGCTGGCCCAGCGTCGGCGCGCCCGGCAGGTCCGGGCCATAGCTGGTCAGATCGACGCCGGTCAGAACGACCTCCCGATGCCCCGCCGCGACCAGCGTGGCGATGCGGTCGATCACCGCGCCCGCCGGCACCGACCGGCTGTTGCCCCGGCCATAGGGGATCGCGCAGAAGGTGCAGCGATGGTCGCACCCGTTCTGCACCTCGACGAAGGCGCGGGCATGGGCCGAAAAGCTGGAGGCGAGATGCGGGGCGGTCTGGCGCACCGCCATGATGTCCTGGACCAGCGCCGCATCGTCGGACCGCCACGCGTCCGGTCGCAGCTTTTCGGCATTGCCGATCACGCGATCGACTTCCGTCATGGCGCCAAAGCCTTGCGGATCGATCTGCGCGGCACAGCCGGTGACGACGATCTGGGCCGACGGGCGGTCGCGCCGGGCGCGGCGGATCGCCTGACGCGTCTGGCGCACAGCCTCGTTCGTCACCGCACAGCTGTTCACCACGACGACGTCGCGGGAGCCAAGCAGGGTGCGAATCGTTTCGCTTTCGGCCAGATTGAGCCGGCAGCCGAGGCTGATGACCTCTGGAGCGGCGATGGAGGACGACATGAGCGGCGATCTAGGGTCCGGAACGGGCGAAGTCCATGATTGTGCGCAGGCGGTGCTGCGCTTCTGGTTCGATGAACTGACGCCGGAGCAGCATTTCGCGAAGGACGATGCGCTCGATCGCACGATCGCCGGCCGGTTCGGCGAAGCGCACGACATGGTGTTGGCGAGCGGTGCCGCCGGCTGGCGCGACGGGCCGGACTGCCTGTTGGCCGCGGTGATCCTGCTCGATCAGTTCAGCCGCAACATCCATCGCGGCACCGCACGGGCATTTGCCGCCGACTCGCTCGCGCTGTCGCTGTCGCTGGAGGGGATCGCCAAGGGGTGGGACGCGCAGATGGCGCCGGACCGCGCGGCGTTTCTCTATATGCCGCTGATGCACGCCGAAAATGTCGAGGCGCAGCGGATGAGCCTTCAGAAATTCACCGCGCTCGGACGCCCGGAAAATCTGCGCTTTGCGATGGAGCATGCCGTCGTCATCGAACAGTTCGGCCGGTTTCCCAGCCGCAACGCGGCGCTGGGGCGTGAAAGCACGCGCGAGGAGCGCGACTATCTGAAGCGGCCGGACGCCGGCTGGTAGGCGTTCAGCCTGCGGCCCGGCGGGTATTGTCGGTGATCGTATCGATGCGCGGCGCCGCTTCCCCTTGCGGGCGGACGAGCAGGCGGCGTTCGGCCAGCATGCGGCGCACCCCCGCGACCGACAGCGGCTTGCCATAGTGCCAGCCCTGCGCCTTTGCGCAGCCCAGCGCCTTCAGCCGCGCCTCGATCGCCGCGTCCTCCACGCCCTCTGCGGTGATCGGCAGGTTCAGGCTTTCGCCCAGCGATACGATGGCATTGACGATCGCGGCGGAATCGACGCTTTCGTTGAGCGAGATGATGAAGCTCTTGTCGATCTTGATGCGATCGAACGGCAGCGCGCGCAGATGCGCCAGGCTGGAATAGCCGGTGCCGAAATCGTCCAGCGCCAGCTGCGCGCCCTGGTTCTTCAGGCTGCCCACGATCGACTGCGCCAGCGCCAGATTCTCGAACAACGCGCTTTCGGTGATCTCGATCTCCAGCCGGCTGGCGGGGAAGCCGGTTTCGGTCAGCACCTTGATGATCTTCTGTGCCAGCCACGCGTCGCGCAACTGCCAGGGCGAGATGTTGATCGACAGGTTGAGCGAGGCGTCCCAGTCGCGCGCGGCGGTGAACGCCTGCGCCATGATCGACAGCGACATGTCGGCGATCATCCCGGTTTCCTCGGCGATCGGGATGAACAGTTCGGGGCTGATCAGCCCGCGGGTCGGATGTTCCCACCGCGCCAGCACCTCGAACCCGTGCAGCCGGCCGGTAGTGAGATCGATCTGCTGCTCGAAATAGGGGACGATCTCGCCGCGCGGGATCGCGCTGCGCAGCCCCGATTCCAGCTCGTTGCGCGCCTGTAGCTCGCGCTCCATCGAATGGTCGAACCAGGCGTGGCGGTTGCGCCCCGATTTCTTGGCCGCGTACATCGCGATGTCGGCGGCGCGCATCAGCGAATCGATGCTCGGGCAATCGAAATCCGAACGGGCGAGGCCGACCGATCCCGAAATATGCAGGCGCAGGCCGTCCACCTCGAACGGCTGGGCCATCCGCGCGACGATGCGGTCGGCGATCCGCTCGACGACGTCGGGATGTTCGGAATCGAACAGGAAACCACAGGCGAATTCGTCGCCGCCCAGCCGCGCGGTCAGCGCGACCGGCGGCATCGCCGCGGCGATCTCGCCCGCGACGCAGCGGAGCAGCGAGTCGCCGACCGCATGGCCGTGCATGTCGTTGACCGTCTTGAAATGGTCGAGGTCGATGACCAGCATGGCCATCGCCTTGCGCCGTCGCTGGGCGTTGACGAACATCGCCGCGCCTTCCTCCGCGACGCTGCGGCGGTTGAGGAAGCCGGTCAGCGGATCGCGGCTCGCCAGCATGTGCGCGCGCTCCTCCGCTTCGGTGCGGATGCGGACTTCATCCGACAGGGCGCGGTGGCGGCGCCAGCCGAACAGGATCAGCGCGACGTTCAGCAACAGCGCGATGATCAGCGTGCGGTCCGCCGGCGCCTCGCCCTCGAAATAATGTTTGAGCGTCTTGGACAGCACCGAACTGCCGGTGCCGACGAACATCAGGATGGCGGCGACGCTGATCGCGCCGGTGATCATGTCACTGCCGGTCGGTGCGCGTTCGGCCTCGCTGTCGACGTCTGTGTCCCGCGCCATGCCGGATCGTTCCCCTGAATGCTGATGCACGGACCGGATATTCCATGGCGAGAGTGTAGATGGGGTTAAAGCGGCGCGTGGTTGCACTTATCTGCGCATGCGGCTATGCGGCCCCGGCCGTTCCCATGGAGCGCGACGACATATGCCCGGCGGGGCAACGCTGGCCGACGAGGTTTCGTCCGCCGGCGTTTTATGCGTTTCGGGCCTGGGAGCAATGGGAGAAGCGAGTGTTTGACAGTCTGAGCGAGCGGCTTGGCGGCGTATTCGACCGTCTGAAGGGCCGTGGCGCGCTGACCGAAGCGGATGTGCGGACCGCGATGCGTGAAGTGCGCATCGCGCTGCTCGAGGCCGATGTCGCACTGCCCGTCGCGCGCAGCTTCGTCGATGGCGTCACCGAACAGGCGGTGGGTCAGCAGGTGCTGCGGTCGGTCACGCCGGGCCAGCAGGTCGTCAAGATCGTCAATGACGCGCTGGTCGCGATGCTGGGGCCGGACACCGCCGAACTTCATCTCGACGTCACCCCGCCGGCGGTGGTGATGATGGTCGGGCTTCAGGGTTCGGGCAAGACGACGACCACGGCGAAACTGTCGCGCCTGCTCCGCAAGCAGGGCAAGAAGGTCATGATGGCGTCGCTCGACGTCAACCGTCCCGCCGCGCAGGAGCAGCTGGCGGTGCTCGGCACCCAGGCGGAGGTCGCGACGCTGCCGATCGTCGCGGGGCAGCAGCCGGTCGATATCGCCCGCCGCGCGATGCAGGCCGCGAAGCTTCAGGGCTTCGACGTGCTGATGCTCGACACGGCGGGCCGCCTGCATGTCGATCAGCAGCTGATGGACGAGATGAAGGCGGTGGCCGACATCTCGAAGCCCCAGGAAATCCTGCTCGTCGTCGATAGCCTGACCGGTCAGGACGCGGTCAATGTCGCGCAGAACTTCTCCGATCAGGTGCCGCTTACCGGCGTCGTGCTGACCCGCATGGACGGCGATGCGCGCGGCGGTGCGGCGCTGTCGATGCGCGCGGTCACCGGCAAGCCGATCAAGTTCGCCGGCATCGGTGAAAAGCTCGACGCGATCGAGCCGTTTCATCCCAGCCGCGTTGCCGGCCGCATCCTTGGCATGGGCGATGTCGTCTCGCTGGTCGAAAAGGCCGCGCAGGCGATCGAGCAGGAGGACGCCGAAAAGATGGCGGCCCGGCTCGCCAAGGGTCAGTTCGACATGAACGACCTGCGGGGGCAGCTGGCCCAGATGCGGCGGATGGGCGGCATCGGCGCGCTCGCCGGCATGATCCCGGGGATGAAGAAGGCGCAGGCCGCGATGGCCGCAGGCAATGTCGATGAACGCATCCTGCTCCGCATGGACGCGATGATCACGTCGATGACGCCCAAGGAGCGCGGCAAGCCCGAACTCATCAACGCCAAGCGCAAGATCCGCATCGCCAAGGGCAGCGGCACGACCGTTCAGGACGTGAACAAGCTGCTCAAGATGCACCAGGAAATGTCCACCGCGATGAAGCGCATCAAGAAGATGGGCGGCCTGAAGGGCATGCTCTCGATGCTCGGCAAGGGGGGCATGGGTGGCCTTGGCAATGCGCTGGGCGGCCCCGGCATGGGCGAGATGATGGGCAAGCTCGGCGGACCGGGCGGCGGGCTTCCCGGCCTGCCCGGCGATGGCGAGATACCGCCCGAGCTGGCGAAGCTCCTGAACAAGAAGAAGTGATTTCAACCGTTTGAATTTGAAAGAAGGAAGAAGTTAAATGGCACTCAGCATGCGTCTGTCGCGCGGCGGCTCGAAGAAGCGGCCCTATTACCGGATCGTCGTCGCCGACGCGCGGTCGCCCCGCGACGGCAAGTTCATCGAGAAGATCGGCACCTACAACCCGCTGCTCGCCAAGGATTCGGGCGAGCGGGTGAAGCTCGACGCCGATCGCGCGAAGCATTGGCTGAGCCATGGCGCGCAGCCGACCGACCGCGTCGCCCGCTTTCTGGATGCCGCCGGCGTCCGTGAGCGCGCCGCGCGCAACAACCCGAACAAGGCCGAGCCGGGCGAGAAGGCCAAGGAACGCGCCGAGGAGCGCGCCGAGAAGCTGAAGGCCGCCGAGGAAGCCGCAGCCGAGGCGAAGCAGGCGGAGGCCGAGGCCGTCGTCGCTGCCGAAGTCGAAGCCGCGACCGAAGAGCCGAGCGCCGAAGCCGAGCAGGTCGCCGAAGCGACTGCCGAAGAGACCCCGGCCGCCGAAGCGACTGCGGAAGCCGGCGAGGAAAAGGCCGAGGGCTGATCCTTGTCGAATGACCGCCCCGTCACGCTTGCCGTCGTCATCGGCGCGCACGGCGTGACGGGCGAGGTCCGCCTGAAGGTCTTTGCCGATGATCTGTCGGCGCACCGCCGTTTCAATGGCGGCGCGCTGACGCTCCGATCGGTGCGTCCCGGGAATAACGGGGCGATCGCCCGGTTTGCCGAGGTGTCCGACCGGAACGCGGCGGAGGCATTGCGCGGCACCGAACTCACCGTCGCGCGCGATGCGCTGCCCCCCCTGGCTGACGGCGAATACTACCACGCCGACCTGATCGGGCTGGCGGTGGTGGACGAGGGGGGCGGTGCGATCGGCACCGTCGTCGCGGTCGAGAATTTCGGCGCGGGCGATGTCGTCGAGATCGAGCGGCCCGACGGCAAGCGCTTCATGGTGCCGATGGCGCCGAACGCAGTGCCGCGCTGGGATACGCGGACGCTTACCGTCGCCGATGGGTGGGCGGACTGACGCCGCGATGACGCTGGCGATCCTCTCCGATATTCACGGCAATCTCCCCGCGCTCGAAGCCGTCATCGCCGATGCCCGCGCCGCCGGGGCCACCGCCTTCGTCAATCTGGGGGACAGCCTGTCGGGGCCGCTCTGGCCCGCCGAGACCGCCGATCTGCTGATGCGCGCCGACTGGCCGACGATCGCCGGCAATCACGAGCGCCAGCTGCTCACCGACCCGCCGGACCGGATCGCTCCGTCCGATCGCTTCGCCCGCGCCGCGCTGGACGCGGGGCAGTTGCGATGGCTGGCGGCGCAGCCGGCGACGCGCGTGGTGCATGGCATCGATATGGTTCACGGCACCGCGCGTTGCGATCACGAACATCTGCTGGTGACGATCGAACCGGATGGCCTGCGCGCCGCCACCGATGCGGAGGTCGCGGCGCGGCTGGGCGATGCGTGCGCGCCGATGACGCTGTGCGGTCACACGCATCTACCGGATGTCCGAACGCTTGCGGACGGGCGGATCGTGGCGAACCCGGGCAGCGTGGGCCTTCAGGCCTATCTCGGCGCGAATCCGTATCCCTATGCGGTCCAGACCGGGGATCCGCGTGCGCGCTATGCCCTGATCCGTGGCGATGACGTCGATCTGCGCGCGGTCGCCTACGATCATGCGGCGGCGGCGGCCAAGGCGGCGCGCGAGGGGCAGGGGGACTGGGCGTTCGCGCTGCGCACCGGCCTGGCCCGCTGAACGTCAGGCCCCGCCGGGACCGATCCGCGACCGTCGCTTCGCCACGTCCGCCGATAATCCTGTTTGCAGGCCCGACGACAATCCCCGACCGCTCACCGCCGGATCGGGCGCTGTTCGCTCAGCAGGTTGCGGATCGCGGTCGAGGCGACACCCGCCTGGCCCATCGCGTTGCTGATCTGGTCCAGCCCCAGCACCACGTCGCCCGCCGCGAACAGCCCAGGGATCGATGTCCGCTGATGGGCGTCCACCTCCAGACAGCCCTCGCCCGTCGCCTTCGCCCCCGCCGCGACGGCAAGGTCGGACCGGATACGCGAACCCAGCGCGGGATAGACGCTATCGAACGACATGCGTCCGCCCGCGGTGTCGAACGCGATTCGATCGTCCTCGATCGCATAATTGCCGCACGGCCCATCGACGCGCCCGATCCCGGCATCGTCCAGCGCGCGTGCGCATGCCGCGTCCAGCCGGTGTTCGACATCGGGCGCGATCAGCGTGACATCGCGGGTGAAGCCGCGAAGGAACAGGGCCTCACGCATGCCGTGGTCACCGGTGCCGATCACGCCGACGCGCCTGTCGGTCACCTCATAGCCGTCGCACACCGGGCAATAGCGGATCAGCCCGCCGGCCAGCGCGCGGTCGTGAAGCGCATCGTCCAGCCTCTCCGGACGATGGTTGATCACGCCGGTCGCCAGCAGCACCGACCGCGCCTGAAAGCGCCGCGCGCCGGCATGGACGATGAACCCGCCCGGCACCGGTTCGATGCGCGTCACCTTCGCCGGCTCACGCACCGCGCCATAAGTCTCTGCCTGCGCCAGCATCCGCCGCAGCAGTTCGACCCCCGCAATCCCCTCGGGATAGCCGGCATGATTGTGGGTGCGCGGGATCAGCGCCGCGCGGCTCGACCCGCAATCGAACAGCCGGATCGACAGATGATAGCGGGCGAGGTAGATCGCCGCCGTCAGCCCGGCCGGCCCCGCGCCGACGATGATGCAATCTTCCATGGCGGCAAAAGCGCGATGAGGCGAAGATCGTTCCTTGTCGCATCGGCGTGACGAATGTATATACATCACGTATATACGAAAGGCCGGCCATGAGCGAGGAATATCGCGCCAAGATCTTCAAGTCGGGCAATTCGCTCGCGCTGCGCCTGCCCAAGGCGCTCGGGATGAAGGAAGGCACCGAAGTCGTGCTGCGCGAGGAGCGGCAGGGATTCTCCGTCGAACCTGTCGCGGAGGAACCGAAGAAGATCGATATCAGTGGTTTTGCCGGCAAGATTCCCTGGCTCAAGCCGATACGGCCTGAAGATCGCGCGTTCGAGGAGCGTGAGTTGGACTGGGATTTGAAGCGGATGAAGCGTGGCTGAGTTCCGTTACCTTCTCGACACCAATATCTGCATTTACATCCTCGCCGATCTGAACAGCCCGGCCGCCCAACGTCTGTCGCGCGAAGACAGCGGCTCGGTCGCGATTTCCACGATCGCTCACGCCGAACTGGAGCGCGGCCTTGTCGATGTCGATGCTGGAGCGCGCGCGGCGGCAGATGCGCTCTATGCGGCGGCTCCCTTGCTTGATTTCGATCGCGAGGCGGCCCGCGTCTGTGCCACGATCCCATTCCGTCACGCCCGTTTCGATCGCCTGATCGCGGCACACGCGCTCGCGCTGGGGGTGACGCTCGTCACCAACAACGAGGCCGATTTCGCCGACATCCCGGGGCTCAAGACCGAGAACTGGACCCGATGACCTTCGCCGCGACCGTACTGACCCTTTATCCCGAGATGTTTCCGGGGCCGCTCGGCATGTCGATCGCCGGGCGCGGGCTTGCCGATGGAAAATGGAGCCTCGACACCGTCCAGATCCGCGACTTCGCGACGGACCGGCACCGCACCGTCGATGATACGCCGGCGGGCGGCGGGGCGGGGATGGTGCTGAAGGCGGACGTCCTCGCCGCCGCCTGTGACAGCGTGGGATATGCCCGCCCGATGCTGGCGATGACCCCGCGCGGTGCGCCGCTTACCCAGCAGCGCATCCGCGCCCTGGCCGCCGGTCCCGGCGTCACGATCCTGTGCGGCCGGTTCGAGGGGTTTGACGATCGCCTGTTCGACGCGCGTGCCATCGAACAGGTATCGATCGGCGACTATATCCTGTCGGGCGGAGAGATGGGGGCGCTGGTGCTTCTCGACGCTTGCATTCGCCTGCTTCCCGGCGTAATGGGCGCGCCTTCCAGCGGGGATGACGAGAGCTTCGAGACGGGGCTGTTGGAATATCCGCAATATACCCGACCTGTGGAATGGGAAGGGCGCACGATCCCCGAAGTGCTGCGATCGGGGGATCATGCGAGGATCGATGCCTGGCGCAAGCAACAGGCAGAGAGCGATACACGGCTAAGGAGGCCGGATCTTTGGGAGCGCCATGAGGGCGCTCGGGTCCAACCTCCCTCTGGCGCGCGGCGACAGAAGGACGAATGAGAATGAACCTCATCCAGCAGATCGAGGCGGAGAACGTCGCGAAGTTCGCCGCCGACAAGAAGATCCCCGATTTCCGCCCCGGCGACACGCTGAAGGTCGGTGTGAAGGTCGTCGAAGGCGAGCGCACCCGCGTCCAGAATTTCGAAGGCGTCTGCATCGCCCGCTCGAACAAGGGCATGGGCAGCAACTTCACCGTCCGCAAGATTTCGTTCGGCGAGGGCGTCGAGCGCGTGTTCCCGCTCTATTCGCCGAACGTCGATAGCATCGAGGTCGTCCGTCGCGGCGTCGTGCGGCGTGCGAAGCTTTATTATCTGCGTGGCCGCACCGGCAAGTCGGCCCGCATTGCCGAGCGCCGCGATCCGCGTCCGGCAAAGGGAACCGCCGCCGCCGAATAAGCGGGGCTTTCCTACAGCATTCGCGGGGCGCGGAGGGGATGCCTTCCGCGCCCCGCTTGCATTCGGGGCCGTGCCGATCCGCCCTGCCGGCAAGGTGGCGGCGGCACAGGGCCGGAGCGGGCCGATACGCGGCGCGCGCCGGCGCCCTTCGCGCACGCGACACGTGCCAGCGAACCCGGCGGGGCGGGGGCGATGTCACCCGTAACTGACGATCTCGAACTCGATCCCGTCATGGTCGAGGAAGTAGAAGCGCCGGCCCGGCGGGTAATCGCCATGGCTGAACGGAACCAGGCCGATTGCCTCCACTTTCGCCTCGATCGCGTCCAGGTCTTCGACGACGATCCCGACATGGTTGAGCGGCGTCCCCTTGGGGTGGCGCGTCGCATCGCCGGCGGGCGGGGCGTAGAGCGCGAGGTAGAAGCGATCGTCGCCGACATGGATCGTCCGGCCGCCGTTCATCGCCGCACCCTCCCATCGGACATCCCATCCGAACAGATGGCGCATCAGCCGCGCCGAACGCGCGGGGTTCGAAACGGTCAGGTTCACATGCTCGATGAAGGTCGTGGACATGGCGCTTTCCTTTGCGGTTGCGTGAATGCCCGCCTTCGGTACAACCTCAAGTTAAGTTGAGGTCAAGCGGAAAGATGCGGTGCGCGGGGACGAGCTTGTGACGATCGGGGAACTGGCGGCCCGCACTGGGCTCGCGGTGTCGGCGATCCGCTTTTACGAAACACGTGGGCTGGTCGCGCCGCTCCGCACGCGCGGTAATCAGCGGCGGTTCCTCCGATCGGATATCCGGCGCCTGTCCTTCGCGCTGATCGCCCAGAAGCTGGGGCTGACGATCGATGAAATCGCTGCGGAACTGGGCAAGCTGCCACAGGGCCGCACGCCCACGGTCCGCGACTGGGATCGCATCAGTCGCGGCTTCCGTCGCGAGATCGATCGGCGCATCGCGCTGCTCGAACGCACGCGGTCAAAGCTCGACGAATGTATCGGCTGTGGATGCCTGTCGCTGCGCAAATGTGCGCTCTACAATCCGGACGACGCGCTTGGCGCGGGTGGGGCGGGGCCGCGGCTGGTCCTTGAGACCGGGGAGGCGGAATGACCGCACGGCGATGGGCGATGTCTGGCGCGGCGGGCCTGCTGGTCCTGCTCGCCGGCGCCTGGGGCGCGCGCGCCGCGATGAAGGCGCGTTGCTGGGCGTTCGGCGCGCCGGTCGTCTGTCATGTCGCGGTGCGGGATCGGGTGGTCGCGCTCAGCTTCGACGACGGGCCGACCCGGATCGGCACCGATGCCGTTCTGCCGGTCCTTGCCGCCCACGGCGCCCACGCCACCTTCTTCCTGATCGGAGCGGAAGTGGCGCGCGATCCCGCCGATGTGCGCCGTATCGTCGCGGCCGGGCATGAGGTCGGCAATCACAGCTTCGCCCATGGCCGCATGATTTCGCCCTTCGCGGCGCGCTATCGGGACGAAATCGCGCGCACCGATGCCGCCGTGATGGCCGCCGGCGCGCCACGCCCCACGCTGTTTCGCCCACCCTATGGCGCGAAGTTCACCGGCCTGGCCCGCGCTGTCGCCGGCAAGACGATCGCGATGTGGGATTTTGAGGAGCCGGTCGCGCGCCCGGGCGGGGCGCGTGCCTATGCCGACGCGGTTCTGCGGTCGGTGCGGCCCGGATCGATCATCCTCATCCATCCGATGTATGCCAGCCGCTCGGTCGAGCGTGCCGCGCTGCCGATGATCCTCGACGGGCTGCGGGCGCGGGGCTATCGCGTCGTCACGGTGAGCGAACTGATCGCCGCAGGATCGGCGCCCGGAGTTACGTGAAGCTGAAATTGGCGGGGCGTGCCTGTTCGGCATTCTGGTCGAACGCGTGGCTGGCGAACTTGCCGCCGCGTTCCACCCAGTGGAGGAACAGATGCGCCGACCAGCCATTGGGATTGGGCTGGGTACGACCGTGGCGCAGGTGGACGCCGTCATAGATCACGCCGTCGCCCGGCTCCATCGCCCATCCGACGCTGGGGCCGTCGAACCCGTCCTCGATCTCGATCGTCGGGTTGGGGTTGCGCCGCGCCGCGACTTCCAGTGGCCAGGGCGCGCCGTCGCTATAGTCCAGCGTCAGCGACAGGCTCACCTCACAGGACGGCCGATCGGCGTGGACGCGGCAGATGTCGCCCTCACGATACAGCCGCAGATAGCTGTAGGTGGGCAACAGGTCGCGCCCGGCAAGCGAAGCGACGACCGGGGTCAGCCCCCACAACAGCGTCAGCATCGGCGGATAGTCGAACCCGTATAATTCGGGTGCGCCGCGTTTCAGGATCACCGATTCCTTGGTGATCTGGCTCAACGCGACGTTGGAGTGGCGCAGGCCCGCCTGCAACTGGTTGAGGAACGCGTTGCAGATTTCGCGCGGCAGCAATCCGCGTACCAGCGCGTGTCCGTTCGCCGCAAAGTCGCCCTCGATCTGCATGGCCGGGCGATACGGGTGCGCGCGCGTCCGCGCAAGGCCAAGGCTTTACGCGCGCCGCGAACGCCGATAGCCGGGAGCGATTGACGAAATCCGGATGGTGGCGATGTGGCGTTCGATAACGGGAATTGCGGCGATGGTCGCCGGGGCGCTGGCGATGCCGGTTGAGGCGGCGACGCAACGCAGCGACCTGACGCTCGAACGGGTGTTCGCCAGCCCCGACCTTGCCGGATCGACCCCGCGTGCGCTCAAATTGTCGCCGGACGGCAGATATGTGACCGTGCTGCGCAACCGACCGGACGACGGACAGCGGTTCGACCTGTGGGCGATGGACACCACGACCGGCGAATGGCGCATGCTGGTCGACAGCCTGAAGCTGGGAACCGGCGCGGAACTGTCCGAGGCCGAAAAGATGCAGCGCGAGCGCGCGCGGATCGGCGGGACGCGTGGCATCGTCGCCTATGACTGGGCGCCGGACGGCAAGTCGATCCTGGTGCCGCTCGACGGCGACCTGTATCTCGCGACGCTCGATGGCAAGGTGCGCCGGCTGACCGCCACCCAGGCGGCCGAACTCAATCCGGTCATCAGTCCAAAGGGCGGCTTCGCCAGCTTCGTGCGCGACCAGAATCTCGTCGTGCTCGACCTGGCCACCGGCAACGAGGCGCAGGCGACGCGCGAGGGTGCGGGAACCGTCCATTTCGGCGAGGCGGAGTTCGTCGCGCAGGAAGAGATGAATCGCCGCACCGGCTATTGGTGGTCCCCCGACGACCGGCGCATCGCCGTCGAACGCTTTGACGAGGCGCCGGTCGGCATCGTCAGCCGCGCCGCGATCGGGGCGGAGGGGACGCGCGTCTATGACCAGCGTTATCCCAAGGCCGGGACGCCCAACGTGCTGGTCGATCTCTATGTGATGAACCCGGACGGGTCGGGGCGGGTCAAGGTTGATCTGGGGGCGGACCCCGACATCTACCTTGCCCGCGTCGATTGGGCGCCCGACGGCCGGACATTGCTGGTCCAGCGCCAGAATCGCGCGCAGACCGTGCTCGACATGCTCGCCGTCGATCCGGCGACCGGCACGTCGCGGGTGTTGTTCAGCGAGAAATCGGGTGCGCGCAGCTGGGTGAACCTGTCCGACGCCTATCGCGCGCTCCGTGATGGCAGCCTGATCTGGTGGTCCGAACGCGACGGACACGGCCATCTCTACCGGCTGACGGACGGTAAATGGACCCAGCTGACCAGCGGCGACTGGGACGTCGCGGATCTGGTCGGGGTGGATGAGGCGAGCGGGCGCGTGACCTTTTCCGGCAATCGCGACGGGGTGCTCGAACGCCATCTCTATACCGTCAATCTCGGCCGGCCGGGCGTCGTCAGCCGGATCACCGAACCTGGCTGGTGGAACGCGGCGAGCGCGAACGGTACCGCCAGCCGGATCATCCTCACCCGATCCAACCCCGATCAGCCGCCACAGGTGATGCTGACCGACGGCGCGGGCAAGCGGCTCGCCTGGGTGAATGAGAACCGGGTCGCGGGCGATCACCCCTATGCGCCCTATCTTCCCAGCCACCGCGAAAAGACGTTCGGCACGATTCGCGCGGCGGACGGCACCGTGCTGCATTGGGAAATGATTACGCCGAAGATGGAGCCGGGGAAGAAATATCCCGTCTTCTTCCACCATTATGGCGGCCCGCATTCGCAACAGGTCAGCCGCGCATGGGGCGGGACGACACCGCTCCAGCAATATCTGGTCGATCGCGGCTATATCTGGTTCGTGATCGACAATCGCGGCGCCGCCAATCGCGGCAAGGCGTTCGAGGACCATCTGTTCCAGGCGATGGGCGGGGTCGAGGTGGCGGACCAGCTCGCCGGCGCGGCGTATCTGAAGGGGCTGGACTTCGTCGATGCCGATCGCATCGTGACCTATGGCTGGTCCTATGGCGGCTATATGACGCTCAAGCTGCTCGAAGCGGCGCCCGACGTCTTTGCCGCGGGCATCGCCGGCGCGCCGGTGAGCAAATGGGAATTGTACGACACCCATTATACCGAACGCTATATGGGCGACCCGCGCAAGGTGCCGGACGCGTATCTGAAGGCCGATACGGTGCAGGACGCGCTGAAGATCGCCGATCCGCTCCTGCTGATCCACGGCATGGCGGACGACAATGTCGTGCTGGAACATTCGACGGTGATGATGGCGCGGATGCAGGCCGGCGCGGTGCCGTTCGAAACGATGCTCTATCCCGGCCAGACGCACCGGTTTGCCGGGTCGGGGGTCAACGTGCATCTCTGGCGCACGATCCTCGACTTTCTCGACCGCCGCCTGATGCCGCGCATGGAAGCGGGGAAATGAATTGACGCCCTGATCCGGACCGATAACCCTTCGCCGATTTGGCGCGGCGTGGGGGTGAGTCGTGACGGAAACGGTGCAATTGGGGCCGGTGCGTGGACGCGCACGGATCGATGTCCTGGACATTCTTCGCGGGCTCGCGATCCTGGGCATCTTCTATCTCAACATTCCCGCCGAGGCGTCACCCATCGCGTTCCTGTTCGGCGATGTTCGGTTGATTGGATGGAGCACGGCGGACCAGATCGCCTGGGCCGGGCAGGAGATCTTCCTGTCGGGGACACAGCGCTGCCTGCTCGAATTCCTGTTCGGTGCCGGCTTCATGGTGCTGACCGCGCGGGCGATGCGCCCGGACGGGCCGGTGGCGGTCGCCGACCTGTTCATGCGCCGGACGCTGTGGCTGCTGGCGTTCGGCCTCGTCAACGTGTTCGTCGTGATGTGGATCGGCGACATCCTTACCGTCTATGCGCTCGCCTCGCTGTTCCTGTTTCCGTTTCGCAAGCTGGGGCCAAAGACGCTGGTCGCGCTTGGCTGCGGCCTTGCATTGGTCACGGCGGTCGGGGGCGGGGTCGAATATGCCGGCCGGACAGCGCTGGTCGAGCGTGTCCATGCCGCTGAGGCCCGGCAGGCGGCAGGCGTCGCTCCATCGGCGCAGGACAGGGCCGCGCTGGCCGAATGGCAGACCAAGCTGGACCGGTTCAGGCCGAGCGAGCAATCCAGAAAGGACCTTGCGAATGAAGTCGCCGGCCATTCCGGCGGCGTCGTCGCCTATGCCCAGCTTTATTGGGGCATGTGGATCACCTTCTTCATCGGTCAGGGTATCATCTGGATGTCGGTGATCGAGGCGTTCTGCGCGATGCTGATCGGGATCGCGCTGTGGAAATGGGGGATTATTCAGGGCGAACGGAGCGCGCGCTTTTACGTGATCCTCGCGCTCGTCGCCTATGGCTTCGGGTTGACGGCGCGGGGCGTCGGCACGTTCGAGATGATGAGCTTCAGCCCCATTCCGAAAACGATCTGGATCACCAGCGAGTTCGCGCGGCTGGCGACGGGGCTGGGACACCTGGCGCTGGTCAATCTCGCCATGAAGGCGGCGGCCGGCCGGCATATCCTGTCGATCTTCAAGGCGCCGGGCCGCACCGCCTTTTCACTCTATTTCCTGCAACAGATCATCGGGCTGCACATCCTGTTCGCGCCTTATGGATTCAATCTGTGGAACCGGTTCGGCTGGGCGACGCAGTTCTGGATCGCGACCGCGGTCATTGTCCTGTGCATTGTCGTCGCGAACCTGTGGGTCCGCGTCTTCGCAAACGGGCCGTTGGAATGGGCATGGCGCAGCCTCGCCTATGTGAAATGGCAACCGTTCCTGCGTCGGCGCGAAGCGGGTGCGGAACCGTGGGTCGAACCGGTGACGATCGGGCCGGCGACGATCGGGCAGGGCGCGGTCGGGCAGGGGGCGGTCGAGGGGGCGGCGACCTGACACCCTGTCGTGCAGAGATACCCGAATCGGCGGCACTGATGCCGCTCAGTTCGCGTGCGGGCCATCCGCTCCGATCCGGAAAGGGCCGGGCGGCACGCCGTGTGACGCACCGTCCGGCTGGGAGTCGTGACCGGCGACTGGTCCCGCGATGACGGCCATCGCGGGCGGACGCCCCCGATGACTTCTTGACGAGAACGGTCTTGATCTGCGGCGAATTGTTCCGGGTCTGGCCGGCCTTCGCCGCCAAATACCAACGTTCGATATCATCGCGCGATCGCGAGGTGCGGCGAGCATGGCGCTATTCCGTCGGGTTTGACGATGTGCGACAAGTGACGGTGTGCGGCAAGGCGGGATGGGGCGGGAACCGCCACCTGCGCGATGATTCGAAAAAACCTGGCTTGACAGGCGCGCCATCGCTTGACAGCTTTCTCTGCTCTCCCTAGTTGCCATGCCTTCCGAAAGTCAGGCTGATCCGGCGGCGCGTTCGCGCACGTCGGCGTCCTGCGTTTCGGGTCAACGCGAAGAGATGGGGTGCAAGGCTGCCATGCAGCGCCCCGTGGAGCTGGGAGAACAAAGTTCATGGCACGTATTGCGGGCGTCAACCTGCCCACCAACAAGCGCGTTCTGATCGCGCTTCAGTATATCCACGGCATCGGCGCGGCCAAGGCCAAGGAAATCACCGACAAGCTGGGCATCGCGTCCGAACGTCGCGTGCAGGACCTGACCGACCAGGAAGTGTTGCAGATCCGCGAGGCCATCGACGCGGGCTACACCGTCGAGGGCGACCTTCGTCGCGAAACCGCGATGAACATCAAGCGCCTGATGGACCTGGCCTGCTATCGCGGTCTGCGCCATCGCAAGGGCCTGCCGGTTCGCGGCCAGCGCACGCATACCAATGCGCGCACCCGCAAGGGCAAGGCGAAGCCGATCGCTGGCAAGAAGAAGTAAGCCGCTGGGCCGCTTCGTCGCGGCCCGCCTGCTTCGATTTTCGAAGGATTACTGAATAATGGCACAAGCACCGCAGCGTCTTCGCCGTCGCGAACGCAAGAACATCACCGCCGGCGTCGCCCATGTGAACGCCAGCTTCAACAACACCATGATCACGATCACCGATGCCCAGGGCAACGCGATCAGCTGGTCGTCGGCCGGCATGATGGGCTTCAAGGGCTCGCGCAAGTCGACCCCCTATGCCGCGCAGGTCGCGGCCGAGGATGCGGGCCGCAAGGCCGCCGAACACGGCGTCCGCACGCTCGAGGTCGAGGTAAAGGGTCCCGGTTCGGGCCGCGAATCGGCGCTTCGTGCGCTGCAAGCGGTCGGTTTCCAGATCACCTCGATCCGCGACGTGACCTCGATCCCGCATAACGGCGTTCGTCCGTCGAAGCGCCGCCGCGTCTGATCTACCTTTCCGCGTCGCCTGCGGATCCGGGAAGCCGGGTCCGGGGCGGGGCGGCTCTCTTTACTGGCAGGACAGCCCCCGTCCTGCCCAACCCAGGGGAAGCCCGTGTCTGTCAACGCAAAGAACTGGCAGGAACTGAAAAAGCCGAACGGCCTTGAGAAAAAGGGCGGTGACGGCAAGCGCAAGGCGACCTTCGTCGCCGAACCGCTCGAGCGGGGCTTCGGCCTGACGCTCGGCAACGCGCTGCGCCGCGTGCTGCTCTCGTCGCTTCAGGGCGCCGCGGTCACCTCGATCAAGATCGAGAACGTCCTTCACGAGTTCAGCTCGCTCGCCGGCGTGCGCGAGGACGTGACCGATCTCGTCCTCAACGTGAAGCAGATCGCGCTCAAGATGCAGGGCGAGGGCGCCAAGCGCCTTCAGCTCAGCGCCACCGGTCCCGCCGAAGTGAAGGCCGGCGACATCGCCGTTTCCGGCGATATCGAGGTGATGAACCCCGATCTCGTCCTCTGCCATCTTGATGACGGCGCGACGCTCAACATGGAACTGACCGCGGATACCGGCAAGGGCTATGTCCCCGCCGCCGCGAACCGTCCGGCCGACGCGCCGATCGGCCTCATCCCGGTCGATGCGCTCTACTCGCCGGTCCGCCAGGTCAGCTACAAGGTAGAGAATACCCGCGTCGGCCAGGAACTCGATTACGACAAGCTCAGCCTGTCGATCGAAACCGACGGCACCGTGACGCCGGAAGACGCGCTCGCCTATGCCGCGCGCATCCTTCAGGACCAGCTGGCGCTGTTCGTCCATTTCGACGATTCGGCGATCGCGCGTTCGGCGCCGATCGGCCAGGCCGCTCCGGCCGCTTCGGAAGCGGGCGCGGGCGACACCGCGACGATCAACCGCTATCTGCTCAAGAAGGTGGACGAGCTGGAGCTGTCGGTCCGTTCGGCCAACTGCCTCAAGAACGACAACATCATCTATATCGGCGACCTGGTCCAGAAGACCGAGGCCGAGATGCTGCGCACGCCGAACTTCGGCCGCAAGTCCTTGAACGAGATCAAGGAAGTGTTGTCGAGCATGGGCCTGCGCCTCGGCATGGAAATCCCGGGCTGGCCGCCCGAGAATATCGAGGAAATGGCCAAGAAGCTCGAACAGGAGATCATGGGGTAAGGCACGCAATCTGCTGGATTACGACACAGGGGGCGTCTCGCAGGAGGCGCCCCCGTTTGGTATGCGGGCGCAGGCGTCGCGATATTCGACTTGATCTCCGGCGTGGCGTCTTCATGATCGCTGCCATGTGGCGGAGAGATGGTTGTGTCGCCTTGTCCTGCACCTCTGGAACCAGCGGTTGTGGTGCCCCTCACCGGTGACGGATGCGGCGTTTCCGTGCTGATCCTGACGCTCAATGAGGAACGTAATATTGAGCGATGTCTTCGCTCCGTTCACTGGTCGAACGACGTGGTCGTGCTGGATTCGGGAAGCGTCGATGCGACGATCGAGCGTGCGGCGCGCTTTTCCAACGTCCGGATCGTCGAGCGCGCATTCACAGACTATGCCGATCAACGCAATTTCGGGCTGCAAGGTATCCGATATCGTAACCGCTGGCTGTTTGTACTCGATGCCGATGAAGAGGCGAGTGAGGCACTCGGAGATGAATTGGCCGGGGTTGCGGCTTCGGGAAGCAACCGTCTGGTCTATCTTGTCCGGCGCCATGTTGTGCTGCACGGAAAAGTCCTCCGTCACAATTTGACATCGACGTTCTGGATCGAACGCATGCTGATCCCCGGCGCTGTACGCTATTACGGCGCCGTCCACGAAAAGCTGCAATTCAACGGGGAGTGCGGCCGACTTCACGGTCGTATCCTGCACCATCAATTCGACAATGGGATCGATGACTGGTTTCGGCGTCGCATACGTTATGCGCGGCTGGAAAACGCTGCGACCGATGCGACCGGACCTTCTTACAGGGGACCGCTTTCTCGTCGGATCCTGTTAAAACGGATTTTTCGAAAATTGCCTGCGCGCTGGGCAGTCTATTTCATCTTCAATTTGATCGTTTCGCGGGCATATCTCGACGGCAAGGAAGGGGTTAGATACATTTGGCTGGAGGCACGAAGCCAATATCTGGCAAATCGGTGTGGTCGAGAGCGAGTATGATCGGCAATCTTCGGCACGTTCCACCGCTGCTTTTTCATCACCGACTGACCGAGGTGACCTATTTCGTCACCGACATCTGCAACATGAAGTGCCGTCATTGTTTTGTGCACGACGCGCTCAACAATCGCCGGGAGCGGCTGTCGGTCGAAGAAATTGAGCGGATGGCAACCTTTATCCCAGCGATGCAGCGTGTGCATCTCGGCGGTGGGGAGCCTTTTACGAGGCACGACATCGCGGATCTTGCCGTCACCGTTTCCAACAAATGGCGCGCAGGTGTCGTCTGCATCCCTACCAACGGCTGGTTCACAGATCGCTATGCACCTTTCATCCGTCATGTGGGCGAACGTATTTGCGGCAATCTACGGCTGCACTTCTCGATCAACTCTTCGGATCCGAAGGAAATGGACGATTTTACGCAACTCAAGGGCAGCTTTGCCCGTTGGCGTACGTCAATCGACCAAGCGCTGGAGATGTCTGCGTCGTATCCGCAGATCACCGTTGTCGCTCTCGCGACCTACAACGAACATAATCAGCATCGCTTCATCGACTTGATCGATTTTCTTCACGATCAGGTCGGCGTTGAGGATTTCAGTTTTCAGTTGGTTCGCACCCATGGCGGTTATGCACCGCCATTGGATATCGACGGGTTCCGTGCGGCGAGCGACTATTATTTTCGCAAATTCGATCGACACAATCGCGTGCTTGCTGCCTTTCGCCAGGCCACGCGCGCCGCCAATGCCGACTATTTCGAGCAGCCGGAATTTCAAAAGGCATGTACGTCCGGCAAGCTTCGGGTCGTGATGTCGCCGGATGGTAACGTCTACCCGTGCGAAAAGATCGGGTATCCCAATCTCAAAGATATGCATCGCACGTTGATGGGAAACATTCGCGATTTCGGCTACGATCTCAATGCACTCGTCAAGAGCGCGACCGGCCGGGCGGTGCATCGGCAGATTTGCGTCGACAAATGCCATTGCGATCACAATATCGACCAAAGCCTGAGGCTGCTCTCGTCGCCGAACTTTCGCAATGCAGTACTGAAATCAGCGGTAGGCATGGAAATGAGAGATAGGGAGCGCAACGCGCAGCCTTGACTTTCGGCGCGAAGTCGGGTTTTGCCAGCGGCCTCACGACATGTGACTGGTTTTGGGCGGTGGCCGGTACATCGCCTGCTCCGGGGTACCTGATACGGCCCCCGAACGAACGAAGGAAATACCCATGCGCCATAAATACGGCGGTCGTAAGCTCCAGCGCACCTCGGCGCATCGCGCCGCGCTGTTCCGCAACATGTCGGCCGCGCTGATCAAGCATGAGCAGATCACCACCACCGTCGCCAAGGCGAAGGAACTGCGCCCGTATATCGAAAAGCTGGTGACGCTGGCGAAGAAGGGCGGCCTGTCGAACCGCCGTCTCGCCCATGCCCGCCTGCTGGACGACGCGCAGCTGGTGAAGCTGTTCGACACGCTGGCTTCGCGCTACGCCGATCGCAACGGCGGTTATACCCGCATCGTCAAGATCGGCCCGCGCGCGTCGGACGCCTCGCCGATGGCGATCATCGAGTTCGTCGATCGCGACGTTTCGGCCAAGGGCCAGGACTCGGGTCCGGTGATGGCCGATGAGGATTTCGACGAAGCCGCCTGATCGCGGCGCCGCACGAAACGGAAAGGGGCGGTCGCGCAACGGCGCGGCCGCCCCTTTCGTTTGCCTGCGGTGCCGCGGCCGGCACGGGGCAACTGGTCATTCTGCCAGTTGCCTCCCTCACGCGCGATCAAGGATGACAAGGCGTGATGGCGGAGGGTCGAACAATGAACGGTAGGGTCGCAAATCGGGTTGTCGCGGCGGTCGCGGCGGCGTCGCTGGCAGCTTTTCCGGCGTTTTCGGCAGCGCAAAATCCAAAGGCGCCCAGGTTCCTGTTTTCCGGCGAAACCTTCGATTTCGGCACGATCCCGGAAGGTCCGGTCGCAGAGCATATCTTCATGTTCAAGAACGTCGGCAAGGAACCGCTCATCATCCAGAGCGCAAGCGCAAGCTGTGGCTGTGTAACGCCGGATTGGCCGAAGGAGCCGATCCTGCCGGGCAAATCAGGCAAGATCATCGTCCACTACAGCACCCAAGGGCGTGTGGGTCCGTTCAGCAAGACGGTTTACATCGCCAGCAACGTAGCGAGCGAAAGAGATCGGTACGAACTCTATATCAAGGGAACGGTTCAGTCCGCGTCCGCTGCGTCACGGCCGTTTGGCTGAAATCACCGATCACCATCGTCCCGCCACGCGGGTCGGATATGGCATGGGGCGGCACCGGTTGCCGCGCCGACGTTTCCTGCCGCCGCCCTCGATCGCCATGTGAACGGGCTTCCCGGCGTGGCGCGAATCGGTTCCGGCCGTGCGGCACGCATATGCGATCGCAAAGATCGCCCATCCGCTGATCGTATCGTCGGTGGCGAGCGGGGCGGTCTGCGTAATCGCGACCGCCGACCCCGCCCGATCGGCGTACCGGCGCTTGACCGCGCACGTCTTGCCAATAGGGTTGCGCAATCCCTTCCCAGGAGAACCCCATGCGCCGCGCGTCGCTTCTTGCCCTGCCCCTCCTTTTCGCCGCCCCCAACGCCATTGCCCAGACGGAGACCAAAGCCACGATGACCGCGCCCATCACCTATCCCGAAACAAAGCGCGGCGACGTCGTCGAGGAGCAGTTCGGGGTAAAGGTCGCCGATCCCTATCGCTGGCTTGAAAACGATGTGCGCAACGATCCGGAAGTGGCGGCATGGGTCGCCGCGGAGAACAAGGTCACCGATGCCTATCTGAAGACGCTGCCGGGCCGCGACATCTTTCGCGACCGGTTGAAGCAGCTGTTCAACTATGAGCGGTTCAGTGCGCCGTACAAGAAGGGCGGGCGCTATTTCTACTTTCGCAATTCCGGCCTTCAGAACCAGTCGGTCCTGTATGTCCGTGACACGCTGAACGGCCAGGGGCGGGTGCTGATCGATCCGAATGGCTGGGCAAAGGACGGCGCGACTGCGCTCGCCGAATGGGCGCCGTCGGAGGATGGGAAGAAGCTCGCCTATGGCGTGCAGGATGGCGGCACCGACTGGCGCACGATCCGCGTGCTCGACGTGGACAGCGGCAAGCTGCTCGACGACGAGCTGAAATGGGCGAAGTTCACCGGCCTTGCTTGGATGAAGGACGGATCCGGCTTCTTTTACGAACGCTTTCCGGAGCCAAGGGAGGGGACCGCCTTTCAGGCGGGCGCCGACAATCACGCCGTCTATTTTCACCGGCTCGGGACGCCGCAATCTGCGGACCGGCTGGTCTATTCGACGCCCGACGCACCCAAGAATCTGCACGGCATCGGCCTGACCGACGACGGCCGCTACGCGATCCTCTATTCGACGCCGGGATCGTCGAACAACGATTTGAGCGTCATCGACCTGAAGAGCGCCGAGTGGAAACCGCGCCAGCTGGTCAGCGGGTTCGAGTCCGAATGGGGCGTGATCGGCAATGTCGGGCCGAAATTCTATGTCTCGACGACGAAGGATGCGGCGCGCAGCAAGATCGTGACGATGGACATTTCGGGCGCCCAGCCGGTGGTCGCCGATCTGGTGCCAGAGGATCAGGCGGTGCTCAACGGCGCGTCGATGGTCGGCGGGCGCCTGATCCTGTCCTATCTGGTCGATGCGAAGACCGAGGTGCGTCGCTTCACCCTGGACGGGAAGCCGGACGGCAAGGTGGCGTTGCCCGGCATCGGCACCGCCGGCGGCTTTGGCGGCGATCAGGACGACAATGAAAGCTTCTACATCTTCACCAGCTTCAACGCGCCAAGCGTCGTCTATCGCTATGACGTGGCGAAGAACAAGGCGACCGTGTGGGCGGCCCCGAAGGTGGCGATCGACCTGAGCAAGATCGCCGTCGAACAGCGCTTCTACACGTCGAAGGACGGCACGAAGATCCCGATGTTCATTGTCCGACGCAAGGATGTGACCGGGCCGGCGCCGACCCTGCTCTATGCCTATGGCGGGTTCAACATCACCCAGCTGCCCAGCTTTTCGACCTCGCGGCTCGCCTGGGTGGAGCAGGGCGGGGTATTCGCGCTCGCCAACATCCGCGGTGGCGGCGAATATGGCAAGGCATGGCACGATGCGGGCCGGTTGATGAACAAGCAGAATGTGTTCGACGATTTCATCGCCGCCGGCGAATATCTGAAGGCTCAGGGGATCACGACAAAGGATGGTCTGGCCATCCAGGGCGGATCGAATGGCGGCCTGCTGGTCGGTGCGGTCGTCAACCAGCGGCCCGACCTGTTCGCGGCGGCATTGCCGGCGGTCGGCGTGATGGACATGCTCCGGTTCGACAAGTTCACCGCCGGGCGCTATTGGACCAGCGATTACGGGTTCCCGTCGAAAGAGGCGGATTTCCGCAACCTTCTCAAATATTCGCCCTATCACAACATCCAGGCGGGCAAGGATTACCCCGCGATCCTCGCCACCACCGCCGATACCGATGACCGCGTGGTTCCGGGCCATACCTTCAAATACACCGCCGCGTTGCAGGCTGCCGATATCGGGCCGAAGCCGCATCTCGTCCGCATCGAAACGCGCGCCGGACACGGATCGGGCAAGCCGACCGACAAGGTGATCGAGGAGACCGCCGACCTGTGGGCCTTCGCCGCGAAATGGACCGGCCTCAAGGTCGATCCGGTGAAGTGATCGAGGGGGATGGAGCGGGCGCCACTGGCGCGCGCTCACCGTCGCGGACATAAAGTCGGCGTTTGCGGGCAAATATCCGCCGTCGCGTTGAAGCGGTCGTGTGCCTCCTAGAACCGGTTCATCGCCGTGAAAGCACCGCTCGCCTAGCACCGTTTCAGCTTTGAAACGAAAGGGCGGGCCATGTTGGGCAAGGTAAGGGCGATCGGTGCGGCTGCGGCGGTTCTGGCGACGGTATCGATGGCGGTGCCGGCGGAGGCGCAGTGGCGCGGCCGCTATCCGCCCCGGCATCGCGACCGGATCGATGGCGGCGACGTGCTGCTCGGCGCGCTGATCGCGGGCGGCATCATCGCGCTGGCGACGTCGGGGGACCGGCGGCGCGCCGATCCGCCGCCGCCGCCCGCGGATGCGCCGCCCCCGCCGCCGCGGATCGGCGACCCGCGCTATGGCGACGGCACCGGTGGCGGTCCCGATGACCGGCCGGTCGATGTGGTGGACGAGGACAGCGCCGTGGACAGCTGCGCCGCCGCCGCCGAGGATGAAGGGCGCGGCATGGCCCGGCTGGCGCAGGTGACCGGGATCAGTCGCGTCGATGCCGCCGCCAATGGATGGACGGTGCGCGGCACGATCGAACTGGGCGATGGCTATCGTGGCCAGCGCCGGCCCTATGGCTTCACCTGCTCGGTGGCACAGGGCATTGCGCCCGCCGTCCGGTTCGACGGACAGCGTTATTCGGCGCGCTGAACCGCATCGCCCTTGCGCGGGCGGACACAGGCGATAGGCTCGACCGGCAACGGACCCGAAGGAGCCTGTCATGCGTCCCCTGATCCTCCCGCTGGCCGCGCTTGCCGCCGCGTCCTGTTCGACCGGCGGCGTTCAGCCGGCGGAGGCGCCGCCGGCGGCGCGTTCGCTGCACGACCGGCTGCTGACGCTCGACACCCATCTCGATACGCCGGTCTGGTTCGCCAATCCCTATTGGAAGTTCGGCGATCGGCACGACTGGCGCACGGATCTGGCTCAGGTCGATCTTGGCCGGATGGACGCCGCGCTCGATGGCGGGATGTTCGTGATCTACACCCGCCAGGGTCCGGTGACGCCCCAGGGGTTCGCCGACGCCAGGGCGTTCGCGTTCAAGCGCCTGGGCGAGATCGAGCGGACGATCGGCGCCTATCCGGACCGCATCCGGCTGGTCACCACCCCGGCCCAGGCGATCGCCGCCGACCGTGCCGGCAAGCGGTTCGCCTTTATCAGCATCGAAAACAGCTATCCGCTGGGCGAGGATATTTCGCTGCTGGACGCATTCTACAAACGCGGCGTGCGGATGGCCGGGCCGGTGCATTCGAAGGACAATCAGCTGGCGGATTCGGCGACCGGCAGCCGCACCTGGAAGGGGCTGTCGCCGCTCGGCCGCAAATGGGTGGCGGAGATGAACCGGCTGGGGATGCTGATCGACGGCAGCCATTCGTCCGACGATACGTTCGATCAGATGCTGGAATTGTCAAAGGCGCCGATCATCCTTTCGCATTCCGGCCCGCGCGCGATGTTCGACCATCCCCGCAATATCGACGACGCCCGCATCCGCAAGCTGGTGGCCAAGGGCGGCGCAGTGTGCATGAACAGCTTCTTCGTCGCAAAGGCCAATTACACGGCGGAGCGCAACCGGCTGTCGGACATGGCCGACAATATCGCCAGCCTGACCCCCGAACAGCAGAAGAAGCTGACCGCCGACATCCGCGCGCTCGACGCGACGACGCCGGTGCAGGACGCGGATTTCGAAATCTATATGCGCAACCTGTTGTACCTGCTGAAGGTCGCCGGGCCGGATCATGTCTGCATGGGTGCGGACTGGGACGGCGGCGGCGGGCTGCGCGATTTCGAGGATATCACCTATCTCCCGAAGATCACCGAACGCCTGATCGCCGCCGGCTATTCGGAGGCGGATCTGGCGAAAATCTGGTCGGGCAATGTCTTCCGTCTTCTCCGCGCGGCCGAGGCGGCAAAGGGGCGTTAGCGGCCAGGGACCGGATCAGGGAAGGCGCCGGACGCTGACGATCCGGATCTTCGGTTCCAGCATCTGCCCCTTCATCACGCCGTCGCCCCTGGTCGGGGAGGTTTTGGCGTCGAGGATCTTCCACACCACGTCCATCCCCTCGACCACCTTGCCGAACGCGGCATAGCCAAGATTGTCGCCAGGACGCGACGGATCGGCGTCGAGTGACGGCTGATCGCCCACGCTGATCGTGAATTCGCCGCGTGCGGTGCCGGGGGCCAGCCGCGCGGTCGAGATCGCGCCATTGACGTGCTTCACGCCGGTTTTCGTCGTCGGCTCGTGCGCGATCGGCGGCAGGATACGCTTGGGGTCGCCATCGACCCCGAACTGGATGAAGCCGAACTTGTCCGCGACCTTTACCGATCGGTAGAACCAGGTCCCGTCCAGCCGCTTCTGATCGGCATAGCGCAGGAAATTGCGGGCGGTGACCGGCGCCCGCTCGGTCTCCAGCTCCAGGACGATCCGCCCTTCGGACGTATCGATCGCCACTTTCTGCGTCGCCGGCTTCGGCGTGGCGGCGGGCGATGGGGCAGGCGTCGGCGGGGAGGTGGGAGCGGTCTGCGCCCAGACGGCGGCTGGGACAAACAGGGCGGTGAGCAGCACGCGGCGGATCATCATCATCGCGCCAGCTTCGCCCAAGCCGGCGGCGCCCGCAACCGGCTTTCGTCCACAACAGAATCGCTTTGCTGGCAGGATCGGGTTCCGCGCCCATGTTGCCAATGGCGGCGTCGTGACCCTAGATACGGCGCCGCCAACAGGATGTGACGATGACCGAAACCCATTCCACCCGCATGCTCATTCTCGGTTCCGGTCCCGCCGGCCTGTCCGCCGCGATCTATGGTGCGCGTGCCGGGCTGTCGCCGATCGTGGTGCAGGGGATTCAGCCGGGTGGCCAGTTGATGACCACCACCGATGTCGAGAATTATCCCGGCTTCCGTGAGGTGATCCAGGGGCCGTGGCTGATGCAGGAGATGCAGGCGCAGGCCGAACATGTCGGCGCGCAGATGCTCTACGACACGATCGTCGAGGTCGATCTGACGCAGCGCCCGTTCCGCCTGGTCGGCGATGGCGGTACTGTCTATCTGGGCGATACGCTGGTGATCGCGACCGGCGCGCAGGCCAAATGGCTCGGCCTCGACAGCGAGGAGGCGATGAAGGGCAAGGGCGCCAGCGCGTGCGCGACCTGTGACGGCTTTTTCTATCGCGGCAAGAAGGTGGCGGTCATCGGGGGCGGCAACACCGCCGTCGAAGAGGCGCTGTACCTGACCAATCACAGCCCCGACGTCACGCTGATCCACCGCCGCGACGCGCTGCGGGCCGAAAAGATCCTTCAGCAGCGGCTGTTCGCGAACGAGCGGATCAGCACCTTGTGGAACAAGGAAGTGGTCGAATTCGTCGGCGGCGGCGATCCGGAGGGGCTGGTGGCACTCCGCCTGCGCGACACCGTGACCGGCGCGGAATCGACCATCGATGTCGAGGGCGGCTTCGTTGCGATCGGGCATCATCCGGCGACCGAACTGTTCCGCGGACATCTGGAGCTGGACGCCGACAGCTATATCACGGTTGAGAGTGGGACGACCCGCACCAGCGTGCCGGGCGTGTTCGCGTGCGGCGACGTGATGGACAAGGTGTATCGCCAGGCGATCACCGCCGCCGGCACCGGCTGCATGGCCGCGCTCGACGCCGAACGCTTTCTGGCGGAAGCGGAGTTCGAGGCGATGGCCGAAGCTGTGGCCTGATCGCGCGAGGCCGTCGCGCCGTTCGCAATCGCGGCCAGCGGGCCGCCCGACGCTACGTGTCTGGCCCGGACCCGGACTCCATCCGTGCCAACACCGCCAGCACCTGTTCGCTCAGCCAGGCCTTGTCCTGGGGGCGGGCAAAGCTGTGGCTGTCGGTGGCGCAGCTGTTCACGGCGCAGCGCGCGCGCGTGGCGGTGAAGGCGTCGCCCTTCCAAAGGTCGGCAAAGGCGAGCGCGGTGTTGTCACGCTCGGCGAGAAGGATCGTGACCGGGATTTTCACCTCCGCCAGCGCGGCGGCGAGACCGCCGGAAAAGCTGGCTGAATCTTCCAATATTTTATCGGATATCTTCAATAACCCACGGACAAGATTGTAAATATTGACGCCGCCCGTGAACAGGCGAAGCAGTTCGCGTGGGTTTTTCAGCTTTTCGATATAGCGCGCGCGGATCGCGGCGGCGGGGGGCAGGGCGTCGTCGCCCTCCGCCCGATCGACCACCCAGGGATTGCCGAGGATCAGCGCGTCGATCCCCGCCTGTGCATGGTACAGGATCAGCGCGCTGGCGGCATCGCAATTGCCGAATGCGACGATGCGGGTGAGCTGGGGCGCTTCGCGGCGAAAGGCTGCTGCCGCTTCGCGGATGTCCTGCGCACTTGACTCGAACCCATTGTTTTCACCTGATGAATCTCCGATTCCGCGCCGGTCGTAGCGGAATGCCGGAGCCCCTGCCGCCGCGACCGTCGCCGCCAGTTCGGCCATGCCCCGATGCGCGCCGATGCGGATTTCGTTTCCGCCCGAAACGATCAGCAGGCCGGTGGTGCCGGGCGCGGGGTCGATCGTCGCGGCGAGCGTTTCGCCGGCGCAGGAAAAGCCGATCAGCCGGCGCATGTCGCGATCCACGTCGCAATGTCGTCGGCAACGGCCCGGGCGAAGTCGGGATCGTTCCCCGGTTCGGCGCGGCGCCAGAGCGGGGGGCCGGCGATCGTCGCATCGCCCGGCTTCGTTTCGCGCGTCAGGCGCATGGTGCGGCTGGCCCGGGACGACGGCATCGCGTCGCGAAGCTGGGCCAGCAGCGCGGGTGCGATTCGATTGCCGGCGAGTTCCACCGGCGCGCGCGCCGCGTTCAGGCCGGCCGCGTCGAACGGCTCGCCCGCTTCGCGCGCCGCGGCCTGACCGATGCGGGCGAGTTCGCGGGCCAGTTCCGCCCCGGTCGTCGGCGAGAGGTGGTAGCGTCCCGCGACCTCGGCATCGCCGTCGAGCAACGCGCCGCTGCGGATCGCCAGGGCGAAGGCCGGCCCGGATCGGCTCGCCACCGCTGCCGCGAAGCCGGCCCGCAGGGTCGGCAGGTCGGTGGCGTGGGTCGGCATCATGCTCTCCCCCTGTCCGGGCAGGTCGGGAAGCGCGCCGGCAATGCCCCGATCGGCCAGCGCACGCAGCACCGTCACCACGAACGCGCGCGTGCGGTTCGCCTCCTCGAACAGCGGCGGCGCGACGACGACGACCGGCCCGCGTTCGGGGCCGAAGCGAAGAATCGCCTCGCGGCCCCCGGCCCAGTCATAGGCGTCGAACGCGATCAGGTGAGCGCCTTGGCCGCGGCGAAGGTGACCAGCGCGCCGAAGCTTTCGAGCATGTCGCCATCCACCTCGTCATCGTCGATGATGATGCCCAGCCGATCCTCGATCTCGGTCAACACGCTGGCGACGGCCATCGAATCGAGTTCGGGGAGCGCGCCGAACAGCGGGGTCGCCGCGTCGAACGCGGCGGCGCGATCGGCGGAAATCCCCAATATGTCGCGCAGCACGCCGCGCACCGTTTCCTCGACCTCGTGAAATCCGTCGGGTTGCAACGCCGAAATCCCCCAAAATGCGGTTCGCGCCCCGTTACCGGCTGTGCGCGGTGCTGCCAAGTGCCACTGGGGCCGGCGACGCGGTGCGCGAAACCGCTGCATCGTTAACCGATGCGGGCTATGGAGGCGCGATGATCGACCTCGATCCCCTTGCGCGACCGATCGATGCGCTGCCCGCTTGGGGCGCCGCACGCGCGGGCGATGGCGGTATCGCGCTGGAGGATCGGGCGGGCGCACTCAGCTATGCCCAGCTGGAGGCGGGGGTCGCCGCGGTCGCGCACTGGCTGGGCCGACAGGGGCTTGCGCCGGGCGCGCGCGTCGCGACCTGGTTGCCCAAGACGCGGGTCGCGTGCCTGATGCCGCTCGCCGCGACGCGGGCGGGATATGTGCATGTCCCGATCAATCCCGTGCTCAAACGCGCGCAGGTCGCGCATATTCTGGGCGATAGCGGGGCCAAGCTGCTGGTGACCCAGCCGTCGCGCGCGATGACGCTGGGCGCCGCCGACCTGCCGGATTCCTGCCGGATCGTGGGGGAGGAGGACCTGCCGCTCGACGGGCCGGGCCTGCCGCCCTGCGCCGCCGATCCGGCGGCTCTGGCGGCGATCCTCTATACCTCCGGATCGACCGGCCGGCCAAAGGGCGTGATGCTCAGCCACGCGAACCTGTGGCTGGGCGCGATCAGCGTGGCGCATTATCTGCGGATCGAAACGTCGGACCGGGTCCTGGGGGTGCTTCCGTTCAGCTTCGACTATGGACAAAATCAGCTGTTCTCCACCTGGGCGGCGGGCGCGCGGGTGGTGCCGCTCGATTATCTCACCGCGCGCGACGTGGTGAAGGCGGTGGAACGGCATGGCGTCACCTCGATCGCCGGGGTGCCGCCGCTGTGGGTCCAGCTGCTCGAAGCCGACTGGCCGGAGCTTGCGGCGCGGCGGCTGCGGCGGCTCACCAATTCCGGCGGCGCGCTCACCGTGCCGATGGTCCGTGCGTTGCGGGCGCGCTTTCCCAAGGCGGATCTGTATCCGATGTACGGGCTGACCGAGGCGTTCCGATCGACCTATCTCGATCCCGCGCTGGTCGATGCCAATCCCGATTCGATGGGGCGGGCGATCCCCTTTGCCGAGGTGATGGTGGTACGCCCTGACGGGTCGCGCGCCGCGCCGGGGGAGCCGGGCGAGCTGGTCCATGCCGGCCCGCTGGTGGCCCAGGGCTATTGGGGCGATCCCGAACGTACCGCCGCGCGGTTCCGTCCCGCACCGGCATGGTCGGCGATGGGCGGGATCGCCGTCTGGTCGGGCGATACGGTGGTGGAAGGGACGGACGGCCTGCTCCGTTTCGTCGGCCGCGATGACGAGATGATCAAGTCCGCCGGTAACCGCATCAGCCCGACCGAGGTTGAGGAGGCGGTGCTGGCGGGTGGCGAAGCGGTGGAGGCGGCGGCATTCGGTGCGCCCGATGCGCGGCTGGGACAGGCGGTCGTGGTGGTGGCGGTCGCGCGCGGTGACCGCGCTCGCGCCGAGGCGGCGCTGCGCGACCGTCTGCGCCGCGATCTGCCGAACTTCATGCAACCCGTCCGCTATGACTGGCGCGAAAGCCTGCCGCGCAACGCCAATGGCAAGCTCGACCGTGCCGCGATGAAGGCGGGGATCGCGTGAAGCGGGTGCGTCGCGGCGGCTGGCTGCTTCCGGTGCTGGTCCTTGGCGTCGCCGCCTGGCTGGTGCTGCACCCGGGGGAACCGGTTCGTCCGCTCACCCCGGCGGAGCTTGCCGGATGCTATGCCGGATCGGGCGCGCGCATCGTCCTGCGCGCCGATGGATCGATGCGGGCCGGCTCGGTGGAGGCGCGCTATCACATTATCCCGGGCGTGCGCGGTTCGCGGCCTGATACGCTGGCGCCGGAAGGGGTGGAGGCGGCGATGGCGGGCGATCGCCTCGTCTTTTCGCGGTCCGATGCACCCGGCCGCTGGTATCCGGTCGCCGGAACGCGATTGTCGCTTTATGCGGGCAATGCGCTGCGGCACCTGCCAAAGCTGCCGTGCGAAGGAGTGACGTCATGAAGCCGATGGGGCCGATCCCCCCGGAATTCGCGGGCCAGGCGGCGTTGACGATCGCCGGCCGTGCCGCGTCCGACTGGGTGGCCGGCGCGGGATCGCCGCTGTTCGTCTATGATTTCGACATTGTCGCCGCCCGGGTCGCGCGGCTGCGCGCCGCACTGCCCGCGCGGGTGGATATCCATTATGCGATCAAGGCCAATCCGCTGCCGGACCTGCTCGCCGCGATCGCGCCGCTTGTCGATGGACTCGATATCGCGTCGGCGGGCGAACTGGACCGGGCGCTCGCGGTCAAGCCGGCGTCGGCGATCAGCTTTGCCGGACCCGGCAAGCGCGATGTCGAGCTGGAAGCGGCGATCCGCGCGGGGGCGACGATCAACCTCGAATCCGCGGCCGAGGGGGATCGCGCGCGCGCCATCGCCGAACGCCTTGGCGTCACGCCGCGGCTTGCGGTGCGGGTCAATCCGGATTTCGAACTGCGTGGGTCGGGGATGAAGATGGGCGGCCGCGCCTCCCCCTTCGGGGTCGATGTCGCGGAGGTTCCCGCGCTGGTGCGCCGGTTGATCGCGGCGGGCGCGGACTGGCGCGGCTTTCATATCTTCGCCGGGTCCCAGTCGCTCGATACCGCCGCGATCATCGAATCCCAGGCGGCGACGGTGGCGCTGGCCGGGCGACTGGCAGAGGAATCGGGCCATTTCCCACCGCTGGTCAATCTCGGTGGCGGGCTGGGCGTCCCCTATTTCGCCGGCGACCGGCCAGTCGATGTCGCGGCGATCGGGCAGGCGCTCGAACGGGCGATCGCCGACAGCGCGCTTGCGGCGGCGGGCGCGGGCTTCGCCGTCGAGCTCGGCCGCTGGCTCGTCGCCGAAAGCGGCGTGTACCTGACCCGTGTCGTCGATCGGAAGCAAAGCGGGGGCGAGACCTTCCTCGTCTGCGACGGCGGTCTTCACCACCAGCTCGCCGCGACCGGCAATTTCGGCACCGTCGTGCGCCGCAACTATCCCGTCGCGGTCGCCGACAAACTGGGTTTCGAAGCGACTGAAACCGTGTCGATTGTCGGTCCGCTCTGCACCCCGCTCGACCGGCTGGCGGACCGGGTGGCGCTGCCCCGCGCCGATATCGGCGACGTGATCGCCGTTTTCCTGGCCGGCGCCTATGGCGCGACCGCCAGTCCTTCCGCCTTTCTGGGCCATGGCCCCGCCGCCGAAATCCTGGCGAAATCCTCACCGGAACGCGGAACGCCTAACGCAATCTTTACCTCTGACGCCCCATAGCTTTCCGGAAATCTCGCAGATCAGCCGTCGGGACGCCGACGGTGCTGCGGGGTGGAAGGAGGTTCCGGGTGATGCGTTTGGGTCAGACTGGCAGGATGCTGGCGCTGCTGCCGATGATGGCGGTGGCGCTGTCGGGCTGTATGGGCGGCGGTGGCCGTGCGGAATTGCCGCCGACGACGTTCGTCGCCAGCCGCGAAGGGCCGGGCGAGGAATATGTCATCGGCCCGCTCGACACGCTTCAGGTCTTCGTGTGGCGCAATCCCGACCTGTCGGCAAAGGTGCAGGTGCGGCCCGACGGACGCATCACGACGCCGCTCATCAGCGACATGCCGGCGGTCGGAAAGACGCCGGCGATGCTGGCCGACGACCTGAAATACGCGCTCAGCGAATATATCAAGGATCCGATCGTCTCGGTGATCGTCGAGGGGTTTTCGGGTACGTTCAGCCAGCAGATCCGCGTCGTCGGCGCGACCGAGAAGCCGGCGTCGATTCCCTATCGCGCCAATATGACGCTGCTCGACGCGATGATCGCGGTCGGCGGCCTCAGCGAATTCGCCGCGGGTAACCGCGCGCGGCTGATCCGCTTCGACAAGGCGTCGGGGCGGCAACGCGAATATCGGGTCCGCCTGTCGGATCTGCTCAAGAACGGGGACACGAGCGCGAACGTCCGGCTGGAGCCGGGCGACGTCGTCATCATCCCCGAGAGCATGTTCTGAGGGTCCGGCGCTGATGGGGGATATCTGGACCGAGATTCGCGGCGCGATCCATGGGGTGTGGCAACGCCGCTGGATCGCCATCGCGGCCGCCTGGGCGATCTGCCTGGCGGGCTGGCTCGTCGTGTCCCAGATTCCCAACCAGTATGAAAGCCGCGCGCGCGTGTTCGTTCAGCTGCGTCAGCTGGTCCCCGGCGACGGCCTCGCCACCCAGCAGGAGCAGCAGCGCGATATCGACCGCGTGCGCCAGACGCTGACCAGCGCCGTCAATCTGGAAAAGGTCGTGCGCGGGACCGCGCTCGCCGACACCGTCGCCACCGATCGCGATGTCGCCGACCGGGTCGCCAGTCTTCAGCGGATGATCAAGGTGGTGCAGGCGCAGGACAGCCTGTTCGAAATTTCCGCGACCGTCGCCGATACCGGCAATTCCGACGCGCACAATGCGAAGCTTGCCCGCAGCATCGTCCAGAAGCTGATCGACATCTTCGTCGAGGACAATCTGGCGCAGGGGCGTGACGATGCCAGCCAGTCGCTTCAGTTCCTCGACCAGCAGCTCGCCCAGCGGCAGAAACAGCTCCAGGACGCCGAAGCGAAAAAGGCGGATTTCCAGGCGCGCTATCTCGGCTCGCTGCCCGGCACCGGGACGTTGAGCGATCGCCTGTCGGCGGCGCGCAGCCAGCTGGCGCAGGTCAATTCCGATCTCGCCGCCGCGCAGAGCGCGCTGGCGGCGGTCAACGGTCAGATGGCGGGGACGTCCGCCACCGTATCGGGTTCGGGCGGCACCGCCGTCGCGGGACCGGCGCGCGCGCGAGTTTCGGCTATTCAAGGACAGTTGGCCGAAGCCCGCGCGCGCGGATGGACCGATAACCATCCCGACGTTCAGGCGCTCAAGAGCCAGCTCGCCGCGGCCCAGACCGCAGCGCGCAGCGAACGCGTGACGGTCAGCGGGGGAACCAGCGCGACCGCCAACCCGCTCTATCTCAGCCTCAAGGCGATGCAGGCGGACAAGGCCGCGCAGGTCGCCGCGCTGATGAACCGCAAGGCCCAGATCGAGGCGGATATCCAGTCGTTCGACGAAAAGATGGCGGGCGATCCGGCCGCGGCGCAGGAACAGGCCGAGATCGATCGCAATTACGAGGTGCTGAAGGCCCAGTATGACAAGCTGCTCACCGACCGTGAGCAGGTGAAGCTGCGCAGCCAGGCCGCGAGCCAGGCCGATGCGGTGAAGTTCAGCGTGATCGATCCGCCGACCGCGCCGCGCTCGCCCACCGCGCCGAACCGGCCGCTGCTGCTCACCGGCGTGCTGCTGGCGGGACTTGGTGGCGGGATCGCCGCCGCGTTCGGCCTCAGCCAGATCGCCGGCACCTTCGCCACCTCCAATCGCCTTGAAAAGGTGAGCGGCATGCCGGTGATCGGGTCGGTCGGTCGCGTGCTGTCCGACGCCCAGATCGCGCTGCGCCGGCGGCGTTTCCACCTGTTCCTTGGCGCGACCGGCGGCCTGGCGGTCGCCTGGGTGGCGCTGATGGGGCTGGAAATGTTCCAGCGCGGCATGGTGGCCTGAGGGGGGATGCGATGAACGACCAGACTCCCCGGCGTTATCGCGGATCGCTCGTCGAACGGGCCGCCGCGATCTACGCGTTTTCGCCGCCGCAGAATCGTTCGGCTCCGGTCGAGCCGACACCGGCCGCGCCACAGCCGGCCGCGCCGCTGCACCGGCCGCTGTTCGACACGGTCGAGCCGCCGCGTGCGCCGCTGCGCCCCGATCATGCGACGCCCGCGCCCCAGCCGGCACCCACCGGACGTCGGGCCGTGGCTATCGATCGCGTCAAGCTCGCGGCTGCCGGCATGCTGGTTCCCGGCGCGGCGGTGACCGCGCTGGCCGAGGAGTTCCGCCTTATCAAGCGGCAGCTGCTCGCCACCTCGCGCACGATCCGCAGGGATGATGACGACAAGGGGCGGATGGTCCTCGTCTGTTCGGCAAAGCCCGACGACGGCAAGACGTTTTGCGCGATCAACCTCGCGCTTTCGATGGCCGCCGAAAAGGATGTCGAGATTCTGCTCGTCGATGCCGATTTCGCGAAGCCGGATGTCCTGAACAAGCTCGGCGCGCCGGACGGCGTGGGCCTGCTCGACGTGCTGGCCGGCAATGTCGCCAGCGCGGAGGAGTGCATCGTCGATACCGACGTGCCGCAGCTTTCGGTGCTTCCGGCCGGGACGAAATCGAACGCGGACACCGAATTGCTCGCCAGCGCGCGCGCCCATGCGATCCTCGACGGGCTGGCCGCCGCCAATCCGCGCCGCATCGTGATCTTTGATTCGCCGCCCGCGCTCGCGGCGTCGCCGGCCTCGGTGCTCGCCGACCATGTCGGTCAGGTGATGATGGTGGTCCGCGCGGATCGCACCACCGAAAGCGATCTGCGCGAAGCGGTCGGCCTGCTCGACGCGTGCGCGCATATCCAGCTCGTCCTCAACAACGTCACGTTCCAGCCGGGGGGGCGCCGCTTCGGCAGCTATGGCGCCTATTATGGGGAGCCGGACAAATGAAACTGATCGTCGCGGCGCTCGCCGCCACCGCCCTCATCGCGGTCCCCGCATCGGCCAAGGAGCGGCGCAAGTCGATCCGCGCCCATGTCGATGCCAGCCAGGTGCTGGTCGCCGACCTGTCGGGCGGGGGTGAGGTGCTGACCTATTCGACGCTGGGCGCGGGGATCGACGCGTCGATCCACACCCGCCGGGTCGAGGTGCAGCTTTCCTACCAATATGAGCACCGGTTCGATTATCAGAAGAACGTCGCCGACACCGACACGCATAGCGGCCTGGCCCGTGCGGCGGTGCGCGTCGCGCCGGGCTTCACGGTCGAGGGCGGCGCGCTCGCCACTCGCGCACGCACCGATATTCGCGGCGACGCGCCCGGCAACCTGGCCGGCAACGTCCGCAACATCAGCCAGGTCTATTCGGCCTATGCCGGCCCCACCTTCAACACCGGCGACGGCCCGGCCAGCATCAGCGCGGCCTATCGCTTCGGCTATAACAAGGTCGAGGCGCCGGACATCCCCGCGATCGACCCCAGCCAGCCGCCGGTCGATGTGTACGACAGTTCGACCAGCCATCTGGCGCAGGTGCGCGCCGGGGTAAAGGCGGGGACGATCCTGCCCGTCGGCGTCAGCGTCGCCGGCACCTGGCAGCGCGAACAGGCGAGCCAGCTCAATCAGACCTATGACGGCAAGTTCGGCCGCGCCGACGCGGTGTTGCCGGTCGGTGCCGGACTCGCGGTGGTCGGCGGCGTCGGCTATGAAAAGATCGAGATCAGCCAGAAGGATGCGCTGCGCGATACCTCTGGCGCGATCGTTCGCGACGGTGCGGGCCGGTTCGTGACCGATCCCGCCTCGCCGCAACGGATCGCCTACGAAACCGACGGGCTCTTCTGGGACGCGGGCGTGCTCTACAAGCCCAGCTCGCGCTTCATGCTCGAGGCGCGGGTCGGGCGTCGCTATGATTCGATGAGCTATACCGGCTCGCTCCAGTGGCAGATGTCGCGCCGATCGGCGCTTCAGGTCGGCGTCTATGATTCGGTGGAAAGTTTCGGTCGCCAGCTGATCGACGACCTGTCCAGCCTGCCGACCAGCTTCACCACGCCCAACAGCCCGTTCGGCAACGCCTATAATGGCTGTGTCTTTGGCAACGGATCGGGGGCGGGCGGGTGCCTGACCAACACGCTCGGCTCGATCGCATCGGCCAACTACCGCGCACGCGGCGTCACCGGGGTCCTCGCGCTCAATGCCGGGCCGACCACGATGGGCTTTGGCGCGGGCTATGCCAATCGCCGCTATCTGGTGCCGGCGGGCAGTTCCGCGCTCGCGGGGACCAGCGACGAGACCTATTACGCACAGTTCTTCGCGTCGCAGGCGCTTGACAGCCGCTCCGCGATCAGCGGCAATGCCTATGTGAACTATTTCCTCAGCGGGGTGGCCAATGCGCCCGGCGTGCTGGGGGCGGGGGCCAGCGGCTCCTATTCGCGCAGCTTTGGCGCGCTCAGCGCGTCGGCGTCGGTCGGGGTCTCGACCTTCGATGTCGAAGGCGGCGTCAACGGCACCAATGCGCAGGCGCTGTTCGGCCTGCGCTACGGCTTCTAACGGCTCCGGCCAGGGTGGAATGATGTACGACGACCATTATGGATTGAGCGGACGGCCGTTCCAGCTGACGCCAGATCCGGCATTCTGGTTCGATACCGCCACGCATAAAAAGGCGATGGCCTATCTTGGCTATGGCCTCAGCCAGGGTGAGGGCTTCATCGTCATCACCGGTCAGCCGGGGGTCGGCAAGACGACGCTGATCGGCCATCTGATGGGGACGATCGACCGCGAGCGGATGCACGTGGTCAAGCTGGTCACCACCCAGATCGAGGCGGAGGACTTGCTCCACATGGTCGCCGGCGGGCTGGGCATCGACAGCGCCGGCGCCGCCAAGTCGCAGGTCATCGCCGCAATCGAAAAGGCGCTCCACGCGATGGCGCGGGCGGGCAAGCGCACGCTGCTGATCGTGGACGAGGCCCAGGCGCTGCCGATCGCGAGTCTGGAAGAGCTGCGCATGCTCTCCAATCTTCAGGCCGGCGGCTATCCGCTGTTGCAGATCTTCCTGCTCGGCCAGCCCGAATTTCGCGCGCGCCTGTCCGATCCCCGGCTCGAACAGCTGCGTCAGCGGGTGATCGCGATGCATCAGCTCGATCCGATGGATGGCGAAGAGGTCGAACCCTATCTGATCCATCGCCTCTCGGTCGTCGGCTGGCGGGGCAAGCCGCGGTTCAAGAATGACGCCGTGGCGGCGATCCATCGCTGGTCCGACGGCATCCCGCGCAAGGTGAACCAGCTGGCGGGGCGCGTGCTCCTGTTCGGTGCGATCGAACAGATCGACAGCTTTACCGGCGCCGATGTCGATGCGGTGATCGCCGATCTCGACAGCGACATGGCGTTCGACGGACGTCCCGCCACTGCCGCCGCGCCGCCGCCCGCTCCGGCCACGGCGAGCGCCGATCCGGCGCGCGATCCGGTTCGCCCCGCGCCATCCGCCGCCGCCCCTGGCGCCGACGACCTGGTCGCGCGGATTGCCCGGCTGGAGGGGCGGCTGGAGGAACAGGACGCGGCGTTGCGCCGGGTGCTGACGCTGATGGTCGATTTTATCGAGGCGGAGGACGCGCGCCCGTCGGCGCGGCGTGGAACCGCCGCCTGACGATGGCCGCCGCCCTTTCCACCGACCCGGCACCCGCCAATGCACTGTCCGTCGATGTCGAGGACTGGTTCCAGGTCGGCGCCTTCGAAACCGTGATCGCGCGCGACGACTGGAGCGCGCTCGAACACCGGGTCGAGGCGAATACCGATGCCGTGCTCGAACTGTTCGACGCCGGCGGGGTAAAGGCGACGTTCTTCACGCTGGGCTGGGTCGCGGAGCGGCATCCCGCGCTGATGCGCCGGATCGCCGAAGCCGGCCATGAAGTCGCGAGTCACGGCTGGGATCATCAGCGCGTCTTCACGATGGGGCCGGCGCAGTTCCGGGCCGATCTGTCCCGCGCGCGCGCGGTGCTGGAGGAGGCGACCGGCCAGCGCATATGCGGCTATCGCGCGCCCAGCTTTTCGATCGACCAGCGCACGCCCTGGGCGCATCAGGTACTGGCGGAGGAGGGCTATGCCTATTCCTCCAGCGTCGCGCCGATCGGGCATGACCATTATGGCTGGGCCGATGCACCGCGCCGCGCCTATCGTCCCGTTGCCGATGCCGAGCTGATCGAGCTGCCGGTGACCACCGCCCGGTTCCTCGGGCGTGAGGTGACGACCGGCGGTGGCTTTTTCCGCCTGCTTCCCGGATCGGTGGTGCGTCGCGCGATCCGCGACCTCAACGAAGAGGGGCATCCGGCGATCTTCTATTTCCACCCGTGGGAGATCGACCCCGGCCAGCCGCGCGTCGCGGGCGCGCCGCTGCGTTCGAAACTCCGCCATTACAGCCGGCTGGGCGCGATGGCGGGCAAGATGCGCGCGCTGATCGCCGGCCACCGCTGGGATCGCACCGATCGCGTCGCCGCCGCCGAACGTGAGAGGCTGCATTGAACGCGCCTGCCACCCTGCGCCCGCTCGCGCTGCGGATCGCGCGTCTGGATGACGCGATCGATCGCGCGCGGATCGGCGCCTATGTCCATGAACATCCCGACGGCACACCGTTCCACCTGCCTGGGTGGAGCGCGGCGGTCGCGGTCGGTTGCGGCCAGACCAGCCACTATCTGGTGGCCGAGCGTGGCATTCAGGGCATTGTCGGGGTGATGCCGCTGACCGAACTCCATTCGCCGCTGTTCGGCCGCGTGCTCGCGTCGGCGGGCTTTGGGGTGGGGGGCGGCATCCTCGCCGACCGCGCCGATATCGTCGCCGCGCTCGCCGATGCGTGCTGGCGCCTGGCCGAACGCTTGAGCTGCCCCAGTGTCGAGGTGCGCGGCGGTCCGCGTCCCGGTCCCGAATGGACGGTCGATGACAGCCATTATCTCGGCTTCGCGCGCGATCTGGCGGCCGACGATGCGGCACAGCTGCTCGCTATCCCGCGCAAGCAGCGGGCGGAGGTGCGCAAGGCGCTCGACACCGATCTCTCGATTTCGGTCGGACAGGATATGTCCGACGTCGCGGCGCATTATGCGGTCTATGCCGAATCTGTGCGCAATCTCGGCACCCCCGTCTTTCCTCGCCGCCTGTTCACACAGGTGTTGCACGAATTTGGCAATGCCGCCGATGTGCTTATGGTACGGCATGGGGGAACAGCGGTGGCCGGCGTCTTGAGTTTGTACTGGCGGGGAACGGTCTTCCCCTATTGGGGCGGGGGAACCGCCGCCGCGCGGCGGCTGCGCGCCAATGATCGCATGTATTTCGAACTGATGCGCCATGCGCGCGGCCGGGGTTGCACGCGGTTTGATTTCGGCCGGTCAAAGGTCGGGACCGGCGCCGCCGCGTTCAAGAAGAACTGGGGCTTCGATCCGGCCCCGCTCACCTATTTCGATCGCGTCGCGCCCGGCGCGTCGGTGCGGGACGCGAACCCGCTCAATCCCAAATACCGGTTGCAGGTCGCGCTGTGGAGCCGGCTGCCGCTCGCCATCGCCAATCGCGTCGGGCCGTGGATCGCCAGGGGGCTTGGCTGATGGGTGACATCCTGTTTCTCGCGCATCGCGTGCCGTTTCCGCCCGATCGCGGCGACAAGATCCGCGCGTTCAACATCCTGCGCTATCTCTCGGCCCGCAAGCGCGTGCATCTGGTCGCGTTCGCGGACGATCCGGCGGACCTGAAGCGCAAGGGCGCGCTGGCCAAGCTGACCGGCAACCGCCAGATCGTATGGCGTGGAAAGCGTCAGGCGACCGCGGGGATTCAGGCACTGATCTCGCACAAGCCGCTGTCGCTCACCGCCTTCGACAATGCCGAGCTGCATCGCGCGGTACAGCTGATGCTCGCCCGCCACGCGATCGACACCATCTACGTCTTTTCCAGCCAGATGGCGCAATATGTGCCGGCCCGGCCGCGGCAAAAGGTGGTGATGGACTTTGTCGACATGGATTCGGCCAAGTTCGCGAGCTACGGCAAGACCAGCAAGGGCGTGAGCGGATGGATGCTCCGCCGCGAGGCACGCCTGCTCGCCCAGTATGAAAAGGCGGTTGCCGCGCGCGTCGATGCCAGCCTGTTCGTGAGCGAGGAGGAGGCCGCGCTCTTTCGCGAGCGGACCGGTGCCGAGCGCGTCCACGCCGTTTCCAACGGGATCGATACCGAGGCGTTCGACCCGCGCGGGCAGTTCAAGCGGATCGATACGATGGGCGAACTGATCGTCTTCACCGGCCAGATGGACTATCGCCCGAATATCGAGGGCGTGACCTGGTTCGTCGAGACGATCCTGCCCCATATCCACTTGCGGCATCCGCATGCGCAGTTCGCGATCGTCGGGCGAAAGCCGACCGACGCGGTCAAGGCGCTGGCCAAACATGCCGGCGTCGTGGTGACGGGCGAAGTTCCCGATGTGCGTCCGTGGCTCGACGCCGCCTCGGTCGTCGTCGCCCCGCTCAAGCTCGCGCGCGGTGTCCAGAACAAGGTGCTGGAGGCGATGGCGATGGCGCGCCCGGTGGTGGCGACCGCCGCTGCGGCGACCGGCATCGATCATGGCGGCACGATCGAGATCGGCGAGACGGTGGGCGAAATCGCCGATGCGGTGAACAAGATCCTCGAGGACCCCGCGACCGCCGCCGAATTCGGCGCACTCGCGCGGCAGCGGGTGATCGATCATTACAGCTGGGATGCGAAGCTCGCGGCGCTCGACCCGATCCTGGGCCTGCCGCCGCGGTCAAAGGATGCGCAGGCGCGCCGGTCGGCGGCATGACGCTCGCCTTGCCCGGGGGCGCCTTCGCGCAAGCGGGGCGGGGGATCGACGCGCTGTGGCGGCGGCACCTCGCGGTGCTGGCCGGCGCCTGGACCGCGCTGCTGGTCCTGTTCCACCGCGATGTCGGCGATCTGGTCGCGATCTACTGGACCAACACGACGTTCGGCCACTGCCTGTTCGTCGCGCCGGTCGTCGGCTGGCTGGTATGGCAACGCCGCGCCGATCTGCCGGCGGTGTCGCCCGTCGCATGGTGGCCGGGCCTCGCCGTCATCGGTGGCGGCGCCTTTGCCTGGCTGCTGGGCGATGCGGCGGGCGTCGCGCTGTTCCGTCATTTCGGGCTTGTCGCGATGTTGCAGGGTGCGATGATCGCGATCCTCGGCCCGAATGTCACGCGCGCGCTGCTGTTCCCGCTCGCCTATATGTTCTTCCTGGTGCCGTTCGGGGAGGGGCTGGAAAAGCCGCTTCAGGACCTGACCGTCGCGATCCTGATGCCGCTGCTTCACCTCACCGGGGTTCCGGCGGAAGTGGACGGCGTGCTCATCACCACGCCCAATGGCTGGTTCGAGGTGGCAGAGGCGTGTTCGGGCGCCAAGTTCGTGATCGCGATGATCGCCTATGGCGCGCTGGTCGCGAATGTGTGTTTCGTCAGCTGGCGCCGCCGGGCCGCGTTCATGGCGGTGGCGCTGATCGTGCCGATGCTCGCCAACGGTATCCGCGCGTTCGGCACCGTCTATGCCGCCTATCTCACCTCGGTCGAGGCGGCGACCGGCTATGACCATATCGTCTATGGCTGGTTCTTCTTTGGCGCGGTGATGGCCGGCGTGCTGGCGCTGGGCTGGAAATGGTTCGATCGCGATCCCGATGCGCCATGGTTCGACGCGTCCGCGTTGCAGGCGGAATGGCGCGGGACCACGCGGATGCCCGCACTGGTCGCGCTGACCGGACTGTTCCTGGTCAGCCTGTTCATGGCCTGGGCGGCGGTCATTTCCGCGCGGGCGGACGCGCTGCCGGCCAGGGTCGATCTGCCACAGATCGCCGGCTGGACCCGCGTCCCGCCGAGCGCGCGCGCCGAATGGACGCCCAACTTTCCCGGCGCCGACCATTTCGTGATCGGCCGCTATGCCGACGGAATGGGCGCGCAGGTCGATCTCGCCGTCGCCGTCTATGGCAGCCAGCGGGAGGGCAAGGAACTGGTCGGTTTCGGCCAGGGCGCGATCCGCGAGAATGACAAATGGGTGCGGATCGAGGATCTGCCCGATCTGGACGGCGGCGGCGCGATGCGCATGACCGCCGGGCCGGTCGAACGCGAAGTCGTCACCTGGTATCGCGTCGGCGACGTCACCACCGCGAGCGAATCCAGGGTCAAGGCCGAAACGTTGCGCGCAAAGCTGTTCGGCGGGCGCCAGCGCGGCGTCGCGGTGATGGTTTCGGCCGAAAAGGGCGATCTGCCCGCCCGCGCCGCGATCAAGCGGTTCCTGGGGGCGCTCGGCCCGGTCGATCGTCTGGCCGACGATATGGCGTCGCCCGCGACGGCCCGCTAGAGCCACGTTCCATGTGCGGAATCGCGGGGCTTTACTATCCGGGAACACCAAAGCCGGTGGAGCCGTCGCGCGTCCGCGCGATGGCCGACGCGCTCGTCCATCGCGGGCCGGACGGATCGGGCGTATGGACCGCGCCGGGCGTCGGGCTGGGCCATCGCCGCCTGTCGATCATCGATCTGGCGGGCGGTGCGCAGCCGATGGCGAGCGCGGATGGCGATCTGGTCGTCAGCTACAATGGCGAAGTCTATAACTTCCAGGAGGTGCGCGCGGAGCTGGAGGCGAAGGGCGCGGTCTTCCTCAGCAATTCCGATACCGAAGTCCTGCTGCACGGCTGGCGGGCGTGGGGGCCGGCGCTGCTGTCGCGGCTCAACGGCATGTTCGCCTTCGCGCTCTATGATGTTCGCGCCCAGTCGCTGTTCCTCGCCCGCGACCGGCTGGGGGTAAAGCCGCTTCACTATGTCGAACTGTCCGACGGGGCGGTGGCGTTCGCGTCGGAGATCAAGGGGCTGGTCGCCCATCCGCTGTTTCGCAGCGCTCCCGACATCCGCGCGGTCGAGGATTTTCTGGGCCTCGGCTATGTGCCGGACGATGCCTCGATCCTGGCCGGGGTCAGGAAACTGCCCGCGGGCCATTATCTGCACCTTCAGCGGGGCCGGCCGGTGCCGCAGCCGGCACAATGGTGGGATATCGACTTTTCCCGGCGGGCGAGCGGGTCGGCGCGCGATCTGGAGGCCGAACTGGTCGATCACCTGCGCGCGGCGGTGCGCTCGCGGATGATCGCCGATGTCCCGCTTGGCGCGTTCCTGTCCGGCGGCGTGGATTCGAGCGCCGTCGTCGCGCTGATGGCCGAAGCGAGCCGGGGCGCGGTCAAGACCTGCACGATCGGCTTTGACGAGGCCGGCCATGACGAAACCGCCCACGCCGCGCTGGTCGCGGAGCGCTTTGCGACGCAGCATCGCGTGCGGACCGTCGCGTCCGACGATTTCGCGCTGATCGACACGCTCGTCCATCATTTCGACGAGCCGTTCGCCGACGCTTCCGCGCTCGCCACCTACCGTGTTTGCGAGCTGGCGCGGGAGAGCGTCACCGTCGCGCTGTCGGGCGACGGCGCGGACGAGGCGCTGGCCGGCTATCGCCGCTACCGGTTCCATGCGGCAGAGGAGCGGGTGCGCGGCCTGCTCCCCGCCACGGTGCGCGGCGGGGTGTTCGGCGCGCTGGGCCGGCTCTATCCCAAGGCGGACTGGGCGCCCCGGCCACTGCGCGCGAAGACGACCCTGCTCGCGCTGGCCGAGGATTCGGGCGCGGCCTATGCCAAGGCGGTGGGGGTAACCACCCCGGCGGTGCGGGCGGGCCTCTACACCGACGCCGCGCGCACCCAGCTTGCCGGCCATCGCGCCGAAACGCGCTATGTCGAAACGATGCGCCATGCGCCCGCGCGCGACGGCCTCGATCGCGCGCAATATGCCGATTTCAAGCACTGGTTGCCCGGCGACATCCTGACCAAGATGGACCGGACCAGCATGGCGGTGAGCCTTGAGGCGCGCGAGCCGCTGCTCGACTATCGCTTCGTCGAATTCGCCGCGACGTTGCCCGCGTCGATGCGGATCCGGGGCGGGCAGGGCAAGTGGCTGATGAAGAAGGCGCTCGAACCCTATCTGCCGAAGGACATCCTCTATCGCCCGAAAATGGGCTTCGTCACGCCGGTATCGGCGTGGTTCCGCAAGGCGCTGGCGGACGAGGCGGCCGACCTCGCCCGGTCGCGCATCCTCGCCGGGTCGGGCTGGTTCGAGCCAAGGGCGATCGCGCGCCTCGCCGACGATCACCGCAGCGGCCGGGCCGAACATGGCCGCACCCTGTGGCAGCTCATGATGCTGGAACGGAGCCTCAGCCGCCTGTTCGGTTGATCCGCATCGGAAACGGGTCGATCAGTGGAAGCTGACGCCCCAATATCCCATGGCCGCGTGGACGAACAGCATCAGCAGCGCGACGCTCGACAGCGCGAACAGGGCGAAACGCACGATCACCCGGTTGAACGTCGCCTGGACGATGCTGTGCAGGATACGCAGGACGACATAGGCCCAGGCGATCTGCGCATTGAACCCGTCGCCCTGGCCGATCATCGCGAGCACCAGCGCGATCGCATAGAAGATCGTCGGCTGTTCCATCAGGTGGATATAGTTGTGGGCCTTCCACTGGGCGCGATCCGCGACCACGCCGTCCAGCGCCCCCGGCCGGCCGCCGGTCACCGTCTTCACGTCGATCCCCGCGCGCTTCATCGCGGGCATTCGCGCGATCACCAGCCAGAACAGCATCACCAGCGACCAGCCGACCAGCACGATCACCGGACCCAGAATTTCGCTTTTCATCGCGTTTCCTCCCCTGATCGTGCGAAGCTGCGCTTTTCAGTTCGGAAACGCAACGGATCAATCGGCGGGGCGGTATTGCGCGCTTGGACAGGGGGACAGGCACGCAGCAGCGCCGGATCGACGCCGCTCGCCGCATGCCCGGTCATCGCATGTGCATCGCCGTCCATTTCTCGAACCAGTCGAGCCAGGTCGATCCCGGATTGGCCGGCTTGAGCGACGCTGCGCCGAAACCATGGCCGCCGCGTTCGAGCAGATGCGCCTCCACCGGCACCTTGAACCGGCGCGCGACCTCGATCGCCGACAGGCTCTGGGTGACCGGCACGGTGCCGTCGTCCATTGCGTGGATGAGGAACAGCGGCGGCATCGCGGCGCTCGCCCGGGCCAGCATGTCGTAGCGTTCGGCGGCGCCTGCGGGCGGATCGGCGCCGAGCAGGTTGGGGCCGGAGCGGCTGGTTGGCCCGGCGCTGGCAAAGCTGGTCACCGGATAGGCCAGCCCGGTGAAGGACGGACGCGCCGACAGCCGGTCGGCGACGTCCACCGGCCGGTACACCGCGTCCTCATGACCGACCGTCAGCGCCGCGCCCAGGTTGCCGCCGGCGGAAAATCCGCAAATTCCCAGCTTGGCGGGATCGATCCGGTAGTGGGCGGCATTGGCGCGGATCAGCCGCATGGCGCGCTGCGCATCCTGCAACGGCACGTCGGTCCGCTCCAGCCAGCCCTCGCCGGGCAGGCGATAGGCGAGCACGAACACGGTGATGCCGTGTGGATTGAGCGCGCGCGCGACGTTCACACCCTCGTTGATCAGGCTGACGAAGACATAGCCGCCGCCGGGAATCGCCAGCACCGCGCGACCGTCCGGCTGCTGGGGGCGATAGACGCCGACATAGGGGTGGCGGATGCCTTTTTCCCACCGCTGCGGCGTGCCGAGCGGCAGCGGCACCGGCTCCGACGCCGGGACCAGTCCCGGGGGCGATCCGGGCGGCAGGCCGGGCCACAGCATGAAATGTTCGCGCGGGGGCCAGGGCGGCGTCGGCGCGAACACCTTTGCCCGGTTCTGCGCCGATGCCGGGCTTGCCGCGGCCGCCACCCCCATCGCGCCGGCCCCTGCGATCAGCGCGCGTCGATCCAATTTCGAAGTCATGCGTTGGCTTTCTTGCAACTCATATCCGGCTTTGCATCCGGCGTTCCTGTCCCATATGGGGCTGTGCGTTAACCCCCGATTTCAGACAAGAGGAGTGCGAACGTGAAGGACGTTCTCGTAATCGGCGCAGGCGGCGTGTCTTCGGTCGCGGTGCATAAGATGGCGAAGAACCCCGATTTGTTCGGGAAGATCACGCTCGCCAGCCGGCGGCGGTTCAAGTGCGATGCGATCGCCGACTCGGTGAAGCAGCGGTTCGGCGTGACGATCGACACGGCTCAGGTCGATGCCGATGACGTCGCGGCGACCAGCGCGCTGATCGAACAGGTTAAGCCGAAGCTGCTCGTCAACCTGGCGCTGCCCTATCAGGATCTCAATCTCATGGACGCGTGCCTCAACACCGGCACCGACTATCTCGACACCGCCAATTACGAACCGCGCGACGAGGCGCGGTTCCACTATGGCTGGCAGTGGGAGTATCAGGACCGGTTCAAGCAGGCGGGGTTGATGGCGCTGCTCGGATCGGGCTTCGATCCGGGTGTTACATCCGTGTTCGCGATGTACATCAAGAAGCATCTGCTCGACACGATCCGCACGCTCGACATCCTCGACTGCAATGGCGGCGATCACGGCCAGCATTTCGCGACCAATTTCAATCCCGAGATCAACATCCGCGAAATCACCGCCCCCGCGCGGCACTGGGAAAAGGGCGAATGGGTCGAAACCCCGGCGCTCTCGACGCGGCAGGTGTTCGAGTTCGACCAGGTCGGCGCGAAGAACATGTACCTCATGTACCATGAGGAGCTGGAGAGCCTGGCGAAGTTCATCCCCGAAATGGAGCGCGCGCGCTTCTGGATGACCTTTGGCGAACAATATCTGACGCACCTGCGCGTGCTTCAGAATGTCGGCCTGACCTCGATCGAGCCGATCACGTTCGAAGGGCGGGAGATCGTGCCGCTCCAGTTCCTGAAGGCGGTGCTGCCCGAGCCCTCGACCCTCGGCACCACGACCAAGGGCAAGACCAACATCGGCGACATCGCGACCGGCACCAAGGACGGCGCCGAAAAAACCTTCTACGTCTACAATGTCTGCGATCACGAGGACGCGTTCGAGGAGACGGGCAACCAGGCGGTCAGCTACACCACCGGCGTCCCCGCGATGATCGGCGCCGCGCTGATGCTGAACGGCACCTGGCGCGGGGAGGGGGTGTTCAACATGGAACAGTTCGACCCCGATCCGTTCATGGACATGCTGAACAAACATGGCCTGCCCTGGCAGGTGCATGAACTGCCCGAGCCGCTGAAGTTCTGACGTAACGCGCGGCGCGTCCCGAATCCTCCCCGGCACGGGGAGGGGGACAGCCGCCGAAGGCGGTGGTGGAGGGGGCCTTCCACCAGCGACACCGTGCGAGGAGGGCCCCTTCCACCATGCTTCGCATGGTCCCTCTCCCCGTGCCGGGGAGGATCGGGAGTCTGCCATGACCGAAATCCGCGCCGCACCACCTGTCATGTCCACCAAGGCCGGCGAACCGGGCGCCTTCACCCGGTTCGATCTGGCGCGCGTGCCGTCGCCCTGCTTCGTCGTCGATGCGGCGGCGGTCGAGCGGAACCTGCGGACGATCGCCGACATTCGCGACCGGGCGGGGGTCAGGATCCTGCTGGCGCTCAAGGCATTTTCGATGTGGTCGCTCGGCGATCTGGTCGGTCGCTATCTCGACGGCGTCGCCACCTCCGGCCTGTGGGAGGCGAAGCTGGCGGCCGACCATTATCATGGCGAAATCGCGACCTATTGCGCGGGGTACAAGGCGGCGGACATGGCCGAAATCTGCCGCCTGTCCGATCACGTCATCTTCAATACCCCGTCGCAGCATGCGGCGATGCGCGGCGAACTCGCCGCTGCCCGCGCGCGGGGGGAGCGGTTCGACGTCGGCTTGCGCCTCAACCCGATGCATGCGGAGGGGGAGGTTCAGAAATACGACCCCGCTCAGCCGCATTCGCGCCTCGGCTTTCCCGCCGACCAGCTGCGCCCGGAACATCTCGACGGGGTCGATGGCCTGCACGTCCATTCGCTGTGCGAACAGGATTTTCCTCCGCTCCGCCGCACCTGGGAGGCGCTGAAGCCCCGTATTGCGCCATATTTCGACCGGCTGAAATGGATCAATTTCGGTGGCGGACATCACCTCACCCGCGCCGATTATCAGCGCGACGATCTGGTCGAGTTCCTGAAACAGGTCCGCGCGGAAACCGGGCTTGAGGTGATCCTCGAGCCGGGCGAAGCCATCGCGCTCGATACCGGCATCCTGGTCGGCGAGTTCGTCGATCTGTTCGACAACGGCATGGCCGTAGGCGTCGTCGATATCTCCGCCACCTGCCACATGCCCGACGTGATCGAGGCGCCCTATCGCCCGGCGATGCTCGGCGAAGGCGGTGACGTCCTCGTCCGCCTCGGCGGCCCGTCCTGCCTCGCCGGCGACATCCTCGGCGACTATGCCTTCGCGTCGCTCCCGCAACCCGGCCAACGCTTCGCGTTCCTCGACCAGGCGCATTATTCGATGGTCAAGACCACGACCTTCAACGGCGTGCCGCTGCCCAGCATCGCTTTGTGGGACAGCCGCAGCGACGACCTGCGCGTCGTCAAGTCGTTCGGCTATGCGGATTTCGAGGGACGGTTGTCGTAGGGGGGCGGGATTGTGCGCTGTGCTGCTAAAACGGGCGTTCGTCTCACCACTCTGTAGCGAACTTGAGAAAGCGCGCGTAAATCGAAGCGATGCTTTCTGACCTCCTCCGATCGCTTCCCTACCTTGTGCATACGAATCGCGAACTCGGGCTAATGTTGTGTGGCATCAAGCCAATGGCCATGTTCAGCGATATCGCCGGGAATGAGCCTGACTGTGTGCTCCGCTATCATCGGATGTTTAGCCGCCATGTTGCGGTCGGTCGGATCAACCGACGCATCATAGACACGCCGATGCCAAAAAGGCCCGATTGGCTATCGCGCCGGGTTTTCTACACGCTACCGGGCGAAGACTGGCGCGTGGATGCGATGCTCGAGTTGATTGAGAATTACGGCAGTTGGACCAATGAATATGAACGACGCTTCGGAAGTCTGCTTGGTTACGAAGATTGGCAGAACGATATCTGGTTGGAGCGCTTTCCGGTCCAAACTTGACGGCAGGCATCCATGCAAAAGTCGACAGTGCCGCTTGTATCGATCTCAGTTCCAAGCGGTCGGAGCGGACCGGGAAACGCGCACACTCAAGCCTCGGCTAATTCATCTGCTTCATGCTGATCCATGTCGTACTGCTCTCCTCGACCCGATCTTGCTGACGCACTGAACCCCACGACTTCGCGTGGCGCGCCGGTGTCGCCTCGCGGTCGCGTAGCCGTCGCGTCGGTGTCGCGCGATTGTTGCGCCGGTGTCGCCCGTCTGTCGCTCAGGTGTCGCGTCGGTGTCGCGCACCCGTCGCCTCACAGTCTCAAACCCGTCGCTTCGCGGTCGCCTCCGCCGCAAACCCCGCGATCGGATCAAGTTGGTCAAACGGCGCACACTTGCGGCGCTGCCCCAACTCGCCGATAGCGCCGCCATGCTGAACTTGTCCGGAATCACCGTCCGCCTTGGCGGCCGCACGATCATCGATCAGGCCTCGGCTGCGTTGCCGCCAAAGGGGCGGATCGGGCTGGTCGGGCGCAACGGCGCGGGGAAATCGACGCTCGTCAAGGTGATCGCCGGCCAGATCGATCCCGACGAGGGCTCGGCGGATATGCCGAAGGGCGCCCGCATCGGCTATGTCGCGCAGGAGGCGCCGGCGGGAAAGGCCACGCCGTTCGACACCGTGCTCGCCGCCGACACCGAACGCGCCGCGCTGATGGCGGAGGCGGAGGGGCTGGAAGATCCCGACCGGCTGGGCGAGATCCACGAGCGGCTGGGGGCGATCGACGCCTATACCGCACCGTCGCGGGCCTCGCGCATCCTGGTCGGCCTGGGTTTTGACGAGGACGCGCAGCACCGCCCGCTCGACAGTTTTTCGGGCGGCTGGCGGATGCGCGTCGCGCTGGCGGCGCTGCTGTTTTCGCAGCCCGATCTGCTGCTGCTGGACGAGCCGTCCAACCACCTCGATCTGGAAGCGGTGTTGTGGCTTGAGGATTTCCTGAAATCCTATCCCGCGACGATCGTCATCGTCAGCCATGAGCGCGACTTCCTGAACAATGTGGTCGACCACATCCTGCACCTCGAGCGGGGCAAGCTGACGCTGTATCCCGGCGGCTATGACCAGTTCGAGCGGCAGCGCGCCGAGCGGCAGGCGCAACAGGCGGCGGCGCGCGAGAAGCAGCTGGCCGAGCGCGCCAAGCTCGCCGACTATGTCGCCCGCAACTCCGCCCGCGCCTCGACCGCCAAACAGGCGCAGTCGCGGGCAAAGGCGCTGGCACGGATGCAGCCGATCGCCGCCGTGGTGGACGATCCCAGCCTGTCGTTCGGCTTTCCCGATCCCGATCAGCTGCGGCCCCCGCTGATTACGCTCGACCAGGCGAGCGTCGGTTATGACGGCACCCCGATCCTCTCGCGCCTCAATTTGCGGATCGATCCCGACGATCGCATCGCGCTGCTGGGCCGCAACGGCAACGGCAAGACGACGCTGGCGCGCCTGCTCGCGGCCCAGCTGACGCCGATCGACGGGGACAAGGCCGCGTCCGGCCGGATGCGTGTCGGCTATTTCACGCAATATCAGGTCGAGGAACTGCGCAGCGACGAAACCCCTTATGACCATATGGCGCGGTTGATGGAGGGAGAGAAGCCGGCGGCGATCCGCGGGCAGCTGGGTCGGTTCGGCTTTCCGGGCGACAAGGCGTTGACAGAGGTGGGGAAGCTGTCGGGCGGCGAGCGGGCGCGGCTGGCACTGGCGCTCATCACCCGGGACGCGCCGCACCTGCTGATCCTGGACGAGCCGACCAACCATCTCGACGTCGATGCGCGCGAGGCGCTGATCCAGGCGCTTGCCGCCTATACCGGCGCGGTGGTGATCGTCAGCCACGACCGCCACATGATCGAGATGACCGCCGACCGGCTGGTCCTGGTCGATGCCGGCACCGCGCGGCCGTTCGACGGCAATCTGGACGATTATATCGCCTTCGTGCTGGCCAGGGAGCCGAAGGCGGAGGGTGCGAAGGGCGTCAACCGCAAGGACGCCCGGCGCGAGGCGGCGGAGGCGCGTGAGAAGGGCAACGCGCTGCGCAAGTCCGCGCGCGCGGCCGAAAGCGACCTGGCGAAGCTGGGCGAGCGGCTGTCCGCCATCGATCGCGCGATGTTCGATCCCGACACCGCCGCGCCGGATCTGGCCAGGCTGACGATGACCGATCTGATGAAGCTGCGCGACGGCGTTGCGAAGAAGATCGAGGCGGCGGAGGCGGCGTGGATGGCGGCGCAGGAAGCGCTGGAGGCGATCGCGGCGTGATGCCGCCGCGCGGTGCGTACCGGCGACGGGATGCGGCATGACGATCGCCGTCGTCCACCATCCGCTCTATGTCGCGCCGGCGCCCGCGCGCAGCCAGTATCAATGGAACAAGAACGGTCTGGTCCGCGATCTGCTGCGCAAGAGCGGTGCCGCGCTCGACTGGCACGAACCCGAACCGATGCCGCGTAGCTGGATCGAGGCGGTACACGATCCCGAATATGTGGCAGAGGTTGTCGAAACCCGCGTTCCGCGCGAAAAGGAGCGGCGGATCGGGTTTCCGGTCACCGCTGCGGTCGCGGCGCGGGCGATGGTGGTGCCGGGCGGCACCTATGCCGCGGCGAAGCTCGCCCAGGCCCATGGCTTTGCCGCCAACACCGCCGGGGGCAGCCACCATGCGCTGCATTCGACCGGCGCGGGCTATTGCATCTTCAACGATCTCGCGATCGCGGCGCACCGGCTGGCGGAAGAGGGCGAGCGGGTGCTGATCGTCGATTGCGACGTGCATCAGGGCGACGGCACCGCGGCGCTCACCGCCGGGCGGACCCGGATCGCCACCTATTCGATCCATGCGGAGCGCAACTTCCCGGTTCGCAAGGCCCGCTCGACGCTCGACGTCGCGCTTCCCGACGGTACCGACGACGCGGCCTATATGGATGCGCTTTCGACCAGCCTGCCGGGCCTGATCGATCGGTTCGATCCCACGCTGATCCTGTATCAGGCGGGGGTCGATCCATGGGAGGGCGACCGGCTGGGCCGGCTGGCGCTCAGCCGCGAGGGGCTGGTCGTGCGGGACCGATGGATCGCCACGCTGGCCCGCACCCATGGCCTGCCGCTCGCCAGCGCATTGGGTGGCGGCTACGGAGTCGATGCGCTGGAGGTGTCAGCGCGGCACGTCGCCTCGATCCTCGCGCTCGGTGGCGGGGAATGAGCGTTCGGGCGGGGTGCGCGCGGCGCGTCGCCCCCGGCTGCCATACCACAGGTTGAACACGAACCAGCCGCCCAGCAATGTCGCGAGCGCGCCCAGCACCCACAGATATTGCGGCGATTGATTGACCGTCGTGATCTTCGTGAGCAGCAGCAGTTCGGCAAAGCCCTTTGGCAGCGTCATGACGCTGACCAGCGTCAGCACGAACAACAGCCAGTTGGTGCGCTGCGCCGCATAGGTGGCCTTCAGCGCCGACACGTCCTCGACCAGCGATTCCATGCGATCGACATTGGCGTGCGCGCGCTCGAACCGGGCGTTGGTCCCCATCGCATCCTGGATCGCGGTCAGCGCGCCGCGCTCCTTGGCATAGCGAAAGATGTTGCCCGACCGCTGGATCGATGACCAGCGGAACAGCTCGAACCGGCATGACAGGTTGCGCTCCAGGATATGGACGCCGCTCCCGCCCAGCTTGCGCGCGCCGTCGAGCACGCGCAGCACGCTGAGCAGGGGGACCGCGCGATACCGGCTGGCCGTCGGGGCCGCGCGCCGCAGCCATTGCCCCGGCGATCGGGACGGACCATCGGCATAGACCATGTGATCGACCTGATTCTCGATATCATCGACGATCAGTTCGTCGTGCAACGCCACCATGAACATCAGCAGCAGATAGGGGCAGGTGCCGATTTCCGGCCGGGCCTGCTGATAGGAACGCCAGCTCTTCGCCACTTCGAGCACGAAACGCGGATGGACATAGTGCGAGGATTCGACCGAGAAATAGGCTGGCCGGGTGGAATCGAAGATTTCCGATTCGTCCTGCCACGGAAAGTCCGGAACCCCCTGTGCCAGCCCGGCAAAGGCGAGCGCGCTGCGATCGTACAGCTGCGTCGGCGCGGCACCGTCGGTCGGGGCGGCGCGACAGATGTCGGGATCGGCATGCGGTCGCCGCGCCCCGGGCGGGGGCGGCACGCCATGCGCGCGCGACCAGTCGGCGTCCATCCCGGCAATGTCGGGCTTGGCCGGCGGCGTGTGTCCTGGCCGGGTCTCCGGCTCGGGCCGCGCCCTCGGGTCGTACAGGCAATGGGTGAGTTCGCTGACCCGCAGCAGCACATCGGATTCGAGCGCGACGCACAGCCGCCTGAGGCTGTGGCGGGACAGCGGCTCGCGTGCCAGCGGGCGTCCGGTGGCGGCGTCCAGCGGCAGGATGTCGTAGCGGGAGAGGATCGCCGAAACGCCGTTCGCGCGGCCCGCCCGCGCCTCCTCGATCAGCGTGTCCAGCCGTCGGTCGGCCAGATCGATCAGCGAACAGACGGGCATCGCGCCCGAATCGATCGCCGCGATCGCCGGTTCGGCGGCCGCATGTACAAAGCCGAGATAGCCGGCCTCGCCCGCCCGCCGGTTGCGGTCCATCACCAGTTGCTGGAACTGGAGCACCGCATATTCGTCGATCGGGGCGGGCAGGGACGCGCTCGCCGGCTCGGTCAGGTCGCTGCCCTTGCGCGCGGGATGGGCCGGACCTGCGACCGCGTCGGGGTCGGGCCATGCGACCTCCTGCGTCTCCGCCGCCTCCATCGCGTCCTGCGTCAGCGTGATCAGGTAGAAGATGCGACCGCTCTCGAACACGCAGAACGTGTCGCGCATCCGGAACGGCAACAGCCGCTCGCCCGGCACGTACAGGCGGGTCGTCAGGCTTTCATATTCATAGGTCCAGCTTTCGGGCCGCACCACCCACACCCGACGGCTGGCCGCGTCCGGCTCTGCGGCGGAGGCGGCGAACAGCAACGGGCGGCCATTGGTGCCGGGCGATCCGGTCGTCACATCGTCCAGAAACGATCGTACCGGATCGATCAGCCGCTGGTACAGCGGCGCGTCGGTCGTCTTCAGCCCGTCCAGCGCCTCGCTGATCTGGCGCAGGCGAAAGCCGGCGCGATGTGCGTCCTCGCGCACGAACGACCGGCTTCCCGCACCGTCGGTCCGCCAATTGCCGAAATGCAGTTCAAAGGCATAGGTGAACGAGGTTTCGGTGAGGCCGGTAAAGATCGGCGCTTCGTTACAGGGACGGGTGCCGCCGCTCATGGCGCGACCACCGGCAGCGGGACGACCGGCAGCATGTCCTGCGCGGCGAGCCACCCGGCCATCGCGCGGGTGTCGCCCGACCGGTCGAGATCGGTGTCGAGCGCATGGGCCAGCTCGTTCAGCAGCGCCAGCACCGTTGCCGCCGGCACCGCGTCCGGCCCGTCGAAGATCATCAGGTGCAGCCGGTGGGGCGACGTGTCGGGCCGCAGCGGCGGCATGACATAATCGAACTCCACCCATCGCGCACCCATGCCCGCCAGCCGCCGTTGCCGCAGCACGGTGGCGGCGCGCTCGTCATCGTCATGTGCGTCCTCCATCCGTTCGGTCTCCGCGAACATCGGCGTGTCGGGTGCGGCGAACCGGTCGAGCGCCGCGCGCGCCTCCGCGATCAGCCGCTTGCCCAGCCCCCGTCCCCGGCGATCCGGCGCGACCGAGATATAGGTGAGAAGCCCTGCATTCGCCCGGCGATACAGCTCGATCGTCACCCCGCCGGCGATGCGCCCGTCGCCATCGACCAGCACCAGCACCTCGATCCGCGGCTGGGGCGGGGGCGGGTAGGGATCGGCATCGAGCAGCCCGCGCCAATAGTCCGGATCCTCGCGAATTTCGGCGTCGGGAAAGGCCGGCGCATAGACCTCGTTGGCATAGCGGGCGAGCAGGTCGGCCCGGTCCGCCGTATCGAGCGCCGACAGTCGCACCGCCCGCACGTCCATGCTGCACGCCACCGCGCTCATCCTCGTTCGACGCCCCTTCGATCCTGCAACGGCGCGCGGCCGCAACACTCGTTCTTCACACCGGAAGCGCTTCGATTGCAACTGTTGGTGCGACGCGCCGCCCCCTGACCGATGCTGACGGTTCCCTTGCCGGAACGATCGGCTACCATGTCCGGGCGATGCGGATGCGCCATCTCCTCTTCGCGGTGTCCTTTCTTGCCGCCCTGACTGCGCCCGCGCTGGCGCAGAACCGACAGCCGAGCGCGGCGGCGATGCGGATGATCGCCGGCGGCGCCTATGCCGACGCGCTGGCCGTGCTGAAGGACGAGCGTGACGCGTGCGAGGCGCAGGCGCCCCCGGCCGCCTGCCTGCGCCTGATCCTCGCCGTGTCGAACGCTGCCCTGCTGGCCGGCGACGCGGCGCTCGCGGAGGGGGAGGCGCGGCGCGCGATCCGGCTGGCGGATACCGCACGGGGACCGGAGTCGCCGATGGCAGTGTCGGCCCGCGCCCATCTCGGCGCGGCGCTCAACGAACGCGGCCGCTTTGGCGAGGCGGAGCCGCTGCTGCGCGCGGTGCTGGCGGCACGGATGCGGCGGCTCCCCCCGAACGATCCGCTGATCGCGGAGGCGCTCGACGATCTTGCCTATACCCTGTTCGCACAGGCGCGCGCGGGCGAGGCCGAGCCGCTGTTACGGCGCGCGCTCGCCATCGCCGAACAGGCGAATCCGCCGAATCGCGCCGCCATGTCGCGCCAGCTCACCAGCCTTGCCGTCGCGATCAATGCGCAGGGACGTTATCGCGAAGCGGAACCCTATTATCGCCGCGCCCTCGCGCTGGCGGAGGCGTCCTTGCCCGCCGGCCATCCCGATATCGCGACCGCCTACGCCAATCTGGCCGGCAGCCTCTCCCGCCAGGGCCGGATCGCGGCGGCGGAACCGCTCTACCGTCGCGCGCTGGCGTTGCAGGAGGCGGCGCTTCCCGCCGGCCATCCGGCGATCGCCGTCGGGGCCAATAATCTCGCCGCCAATCTGCGTGCGCAGGGGCGCGAGGCGGAGGCCGAGCCGCTGTTCCGCCGCGCGCTCGCGATCTGGGAACGCGCCCTGCCGCCGACCCATCCGCGCATCGCCACCGCGCTCAACAACCTGGCGGTCTCGCTCAAGGATCAGGGCAGGGCGGCGGCGGCCGAACCGCTCTATCGCCGGGCGCTTGCGCTGCGGCGCCGGGCGCTTCCCGCCGGCCATCCCGATATCGCGGCCAGCCTCAACAACCTTGCCGCGGCGCTGGAGGCGATGGGGCGTCCCGCCCAGGCCGAACCGCTCTATCGCGAGGCGTTGGCGATCCTGCGCGCACTGCCGCCCTGGCACCCCTATCGCATCAACGGCCAATGGGCGCTGGCCACTTGTCTGCGCCGGCAGGGCGCGGCACTTGCAGAGGCGCGCACCCTGTACCGGCGTGCCGGCGCGGGGGCGCTGGAACGGATGCGCGGCTTTCCCGGCTTTACCGCCGGTGCGCGGGAGGAGCTGCGCAAGGTCCGCCCGATCTTCGCCAATCAGGTGCGCGTCGCCTGGGCGTTGGCGGAGGCAAGGGCAGTGGCAGGGGCAGGCGGGCGATAGCGGGTCCGGAAAAGAACCGATTGCAACCACGTCCCATCATTCTACCTTGGACGGCCAGCGTCCCGGGCGTAGAGGGCGCGGCATATCGAGTTTGCAGGAAGAGACTGAATGGCGACTGCCATCCATCGCGTGACCCCCGAAGAGGCGTCCGCCAATCCGCCCCCCGAAGCCGTCGTGGTCCGGTTCGCCGGCGATTCCGGCGACGGCATGCAGCTGACCGGGGGGCAGTTCACCCTGTCCACCGCGCTGTCGGGCAACGATCTGGCGACCTTCCCCGATTTTCCGGCCGAAATCCGGGCGCCGCAGGGGACGTTGTTCGGCGTGTCGGCGTTCCAGATCAATTTCGGTTCGGCGGCGATCGAAACCGCGGGCGATGCGCCCGACGTGCTGGTCGCGATGAACCCGGCGGCGCTCAAGACCAATGTCGGCGACCTGAAGCCGGGCGGCCTGATCATCGCCGACGAGGGCGAGTTCAACAAGCGCAACCTCGACAAGGCGAAGTACGACGCCAACCCGCTCGACGATGGCAGCCTCGCCAAATGGCAGCTGTTGCGGCTCAACATCTCCCAGCTGACGCTCGACGCGGTGAAGCCCTTCGGCCTCGGCAACAAGGAGGCGCTGCGCTGCAAGAACATGTGGACGCTGGGCCTCGCGCTCTGGATGTTCGACCGCGATCGTGAACCGCTGGTCGAATGGCTGCGCACGAAATTCGCCAAGGCGCCCGAACTGGCGGAGGCGAACATCGCCGCGCTCAACGCCGGCCATGCCTATGGCGAGACGGCGGAACTGGGCGCGCAGGGCGTCGGTCAGCTGCACATTCCCGCCGCGCCGGTGGAGCCGGGCCTGTACCGCACGGTGACGGGCGCGGATTCGATCAGCCTCGGCCTCGTCGCCGGGGCGCAGCTTGCCGGGCTCAAGCTCTTTTATGGCGGCTATCCGATCACGCCGGCCTCGGCGATCCTGCATCATCTTGCCCGGCTCAAGGAATTCGGCGTCACCACCTTTCAGGCGGAGGACGAGATCGCGGCGATCGCCTCTGCGCTGGGCGCCTCCTACGCAGGCAGCCTGGGCGTCACCTGTTCCTCCGGCCCCGGCATCGCGCTCAAGACAGAGGCGATCGGGCTTGCGATCATGACCGAATTGCCGCTGGTGATCGTCAATGCCCAGCGCGGCGGCCCCTCGACCGGCCTGCCGACCAAGACCGAACAGTCCGACCTCTATCAGGCCGTCTATGGCCGCAACGGCGACGCGCCGGTTCCGGTGATCGCCTCGCGCAGCGCCGCCGACTGTTTCGACTGCGCGATCGAGGCGGTGCGCATCGCGACGCAGTACATGACCCCCGTGATGCTGCTCACCGACGGCTATCTTCAAAATGCCGCCGAGCCGTGGAAGGTGCCTGACATGTCGGGCTATGCGCCATTCCCGGTCGCGTTCCACGACACCCCGCCGGCCGAGGGTGAGAAATTCCTGCCCTATGCCCGCGATGAAAAGCTCTCGCGTCCCTGGGTCCGCCCCGGCACGCCCGGCCTGCTCCACCGCATCGGCGGGATCGAGAAGCAACAGGGGACCGGCAATCTCGATTATTCCCCCGCCAATCATCAGGCGATGACCGACATCCGTCAGCAGAAGGTGGCGGGGATCGACGTGCCGGATCAGGAGATCGAGCAGGGCGAGGCGGGCGGCAAGCTGGTCGTCGTCGGCTGGGGATCAACCTATGGGCCGATCACCCAGGCGGTGCGCCGTGCGCGCAGGAAGGGGCTGGACGTCAGCCATGTCCACATCCGCCACATCTGGCCGATGCCAAAGAATCTGGGCGCATTGTTAAAGGGTTATGACAAGGTGTTGGTGCCGGAAATGAACACCGGCCAGTTGAAGACGGTGCTGCGCGACCAGTTCCTGGTCGATGCCAGGCCGCTCAACAAGGTGTCGGGCCAGCCCTTCCGCATCCATGAGATCGAAGCCGCCATCGAAGAGGCGCTCGGCTGACGCGTCCGCGTCAAGCCGATGGAGAAAGCCATGAACGACATCACCCCCATCAAGCCTTCGACGCCCAAGGACTGGGAGACCGATCAGGAGGTCCGCTGGTGTCCCGGTTGCGGTGACTATGCGATCCTGAAGGCGGTGCAACGCACGATGCCGGAAATCGGCGGGACGCCGGAAAATACGGTGTTCGTCAGCGGCATCGGCTGCTCGTCGCGCTTTCCCTATTATATGGAAACCTATGGCTTCCACACGATCCACGGCCGCGCGCCGGCGGTGGCGACCGGGGTAAAGCTCGCCAATCCGGACCTCGACGTGTGGATCATCACCGGCGATGGCGATGGCCTGTCGATCGGCGGCAACCACACGATGCACCTGTTGCGGCGGAACCTGAACTGCCAGGTCCTGCTGTTCAACAACGAGATTTATGGCCTGACCAAGGGGCAATATTCGCCGACCAGCCGGGAGGGGACGCGCTCGCCCTCGACCCCGTTCGGATCGGTCGATCATCCCGCGCGGCCCTGCGCCTATGCGCTGGGATCGGGCGCGCGGTTCATCGCGCGCGGCATCGACGTTCACAAGAAGCTGCCCGAAGTGCTGAAGGCGGCGCACGCACATAAAGGTGCGGCGTTCGTGGAAATTTTTCAGAACTGCATCGTCTATAATGCCGATGTCTTCGCGCCCTTCACCGAAAAGGCCAATGCCGGCCACCAGCTGTGGCTGGAGCATGGCGCGCCGATGCTGTTCGCCGGCGGGACAAAGGGGATCGCGCTCGACCGTGACCGGCTCGCGCTCAAGGTGGTGGACGTGGTCGATGGCGACACGTCCGGGCTGCTCGTCCACGACGTCACCAACCGGGCGATCGCGCACATGCTGGTCGAAATGCCGTTCGGCGCGTTCCCGATGGCGCTCGGCGTGCTCTATGACGATCCCGCCCCGACCTTCGAAAGCGCCGTCATCGCCCAGAATGCGGCCGCCAGCGAGGGCAAGGTCGCCGATCTTCAGAAGCTGGTCAGCAAGGGCCAGACCTGGCAGGTCGAAAAAGAACCCAGGGTCGAATAACCCGGCGATCGCAACAATCCGAAATGCGCGGGCAATCTGGCCTGACGAAGTGGCGGCATCCCTGATGGAGATCCGCCATGTATGCCTTCGTGCCGCTGTTCGTCCTCGCCTCGATCCAGGCCACCTATGGTCCGGTCGAGCCGGCACCGGCCAAGCCCGCCGCCGCCCCCGAACTGGCGTTGAGCGACACCGAACGGATGTTGCGTGCGCAGGGCGTGTCGGATGCCGGAATCCGCGCGTTGCGGGCGGTTCCGCTCCCGGCAATCGCGCCCGGTGCGACGCGGGCGGCGCAATGTACCGTCGAAAAGCTGACGGAGAGCGATCCGCTGTCGCTTCCCGAACTCGCCAGCGCGATGGAGGAGCGCGATGCGACCGCCGCGGCCCAGGCAAAGGCGCAGACCCGCTACGTCCTCGCTGCGCTGTCGGTGCTGGGCGGCGACGATCGACGCGTCTTTCTGAAGGTGGTCGGCACCGGCCAGCTCGCGATCGGCGGTCCGCTGCCGCCCCGTCCCGAAGCGCCGCGCGACGCGCGCGCGCGGTCCGATCGCGGTCCGCCCCCCGGCGGGCGCGGTCCGGGTGGCGGGCAGGGTGGTCCCGGCGGTCCGGGTGGACCTGGCGGTGGAGGACGCGGCCTTTCCGGCCGTGGCGACCGGCCGGACGCACCTCCCTCCTTTGCCGGCGGCCCGCCCCCGCCGGGCGGTTCGGCATGCGACCGGCTGCTCGCCGGCTGAACGCTTCGGGCATCGGCGCGGTGCGTTCATGACCGTGCCGGTGCTCCTGTGGTTTCGCCGCGACCTGCGCCTGTCGGACCAGGCGGCGCTGATCGCAGCGGCTGGCGAGGGACCGGTGATCCCCGTCTATGTGCTGGACGATGAGACCCCGCGCCATCGCGCGATGGGCGGTGCGTCGCGCTGGTGGCTGCACCACAGCCTCGCCGCGCTGGACGAGAGCCTGCGCGAAACGGGGTCCCGCCTGATCCTGCGCCGCGGCAAGAGCGAGGAGGTGCTGGCCACCCTTGCCGGGGATGTGGGCGCGCGCCGCATCCATTGTATCCGCCATTACGAACCCTGGTGGCGCAATGCCGAGCGCGCGGTGGCCAAGCGGCTCGATCTGGTCTGTCACGATGGCAATTATCTCGCGCCGCCAGGATCGGTGACCACCGGGTCGGGGGCGCCGTACAAGATCTACACGCCCTTCTGGCGCGCGTTGCGGGAACGGATGCCGCCGCCCGCGCCCGCCAACCGCCCGCGCGACATCCCCGTCCCGTCGCGCTGGCCGGCGTCCGACGACCTGGCGGACTGGGGCCTGCGCCCGACAAGGCCCGATTGGGCGAATGGGTTCGCGCGCGAATGGGAACCGGGTGAGGCCGGCGCGCGCCGGCGTGTCGATGCGTTTGTCGATGAAGCCGCCGACTATGACGCGCGGCGCAACCTGCCGTCGCGCGAAGGCACGTCGCGGCTCAGTCCCCATCTTCATTTCGGTGAGGTTTCGCCCGCCTGTGTCTGGCATCGCCTTGCCGATGCCGGCGGATCGGTGGACGTGTTCCTGGGCGAAGTGGCGTGGCGCGACTATGCCCAGAACGTCATCCTGCAATTCCCCGATTATGCCGCGCGCAACGGCCGCGACCGGTTCGACGCGCTGCCCTGGCGCGATTTCCGCTCCTCCACCGCGCGCGACGATTTCGATGCGTGGACGCGGGGGCGCACCGGCTATCCGATCGTCGATGCCGGGATGCGACAGCTCTGGGCGAGCGGCTGGATGCACAATCGCGTCCGCATGATCGCCGCCAGCTTCCTCATCAAGCATCTGCTGATCGACTGGCGTGAGGGGGAGAAATGGTTCTGGGACACGCTGATCGATGCCGATTACGGCAATAACAGCGTGAACTGGCAATGGGTCGCCGGCACCGGCATCGATTCGAACATGTGGGGCCGGATCATGGCGCCGCTCGGCCAGTCGGAAAAGTTCGACGCCGCCGCCTATATCCGCGCCTGGGTTCCCGAACTTGCCGATCTGCCGGATGCGGCGATCCACGATCCGGACGCGCATGGCCGTCGCCCCGACGCCTATCCCGTCAAGCTGATCGGGCATCGCGAGGCGCGGGAGCGCGCGCTCGCGGCGGGGCGTGAGGTGCGCTGAGCGTTCGCCCTTGCCCGACTCGCGCGCCCATGGTCATGAGCGGGCAGGATGCAGGGATCGGCACGCAACAGGGGGCGTCGCGACGGGGCGACGGGAACGGGAGCGCAGGGGCGCGGCGCCTTTGCGCGTCTGCTGGCGCCGCTGCTCCACCGCCTGCTCGACCGGATCGACCGTGGCCTGGGCGAGGGCGCGATCGAGGCGACGCTGCCCGGCGGCCTCCGTCGCCGCCTGGGCGGTCGCGCGCCCGGCCCGCGCGCGATCGTCGAAATCCGCCGCTGGCGGGCGCTCTGGCGGCTTGTCACCGGCGGATCGGTCGGCTGGTACGAGGCGTGGCAGGCGGGCGACTGGACCAGCCCCGATCCGGTCCCGCTGTTCGATCTGTTCGTCCGCAACCGCCAGGGGTTGGGCGAATCGGGGCGGGCGCACGGACTCACGCGTCTGGCAAAGCGGGCCTGGCACCGGCTTCAGCGCAACGATCGCGCCGGATCCCGGCGCAACATCGCCTATCATTACGACCTGGGGAATGATTTCTACGCCCCCTGGCTCGATGCCGGCATGACCTATTCCAGCGCGCTCTTCGAAGGGGAGCCCCGCACGCTGGAAGCGGCGCAGGCCGCGAAGCTCGCCGCGATTCTCGATCGCACCGCCACCCGGCCCGGTGATCGGATCCTCGAAATCGGCTGCGGCTGGGGATCCTTTGCTGAGCTTGCCGCGCGGCACGGGCGGGCGGTCCACGGCCTCACCCTCTCGTCCGAGCAGCGGGCGCATGTCGATGCGCGCATCGCCGCCGCCGGGCTGAACGGGGTGGAGGTTTCGCTGACCGACTATCGCGACGTCGCCGGCCAGTATGACGCCGTTGCCAGTATCGAGATGGTCGAGGCGGTGGGCGCGGAATATTGGCCGGACTATCTTCGCGCGATCGCCGCCGCGCTCAAACCCGGCGGGCGCGCCGCGATCCAGTATATCGCGATCGATGACGCGATCTTTGATTCCTATGCGCGCAACGTCGATTTCATCCAGGCCTATGTGTTTCCCGGCGGCATGCTCCTGTCCGAACCCCGTTTCCGCGCGATCGCCGAAAGCTGCGGCTTGCGCTGGGAGGATCAGCGCAATTTCGGCCCGGACTATGCCGAAACGCTGCGGTTGTGGCGGGATCGGTTCGACGCGGCGATCGCATCCGGCGCGCTCCCGCCCGAATTCGACGCCGGGTTTCTCGACCTGTGGCGCTATTATCTCATGTATTGCGAGGGCGGGTTTCGGGGCGGGGGCATCTGGGTCGCCCAGGTGACGCTGGTCAGGGAAGGCTGATCGCCGCAATTCGTGGTTGCCGCACGCTTAACCGCACCCGCAAACGCTTCGGCAGCGGCCCGGGCTTATCCTGGTTCCCATGCAGTCGAACCGGACCCCCCGCCGGATCGTGCTGTCGATGCTGGGCGCCGCCTCCCTCCTCGCGGCCCCGGCATCGGCATTTGCGTCGATCCTCGATTATGTCGGTGAATGCGTGCCGTTCGCGCGCGCGGTTTCGGGTATCCAGATCTGGGGCGATGCCTGGACCTGGTGGAGCCAGGCCGACGGGCGATATCAGCGCGGCCAGCAGCCAGAGGTCGGCGCGGTCGTCGCCTTCGCGAAATCGCGCCCGCTTCCGCTCGGCCATGTCGCGGTGGTCAGCCGCGTCATCGAGCCGCGGGTGGTGATGGTTACCCATGCCAACTGGTCGCGCCAGAATGGCGAGCGCGGCCATGTCGAACAGGATGTGACGCTGTTCGACGTCTCCCCGACGGGCGACTGGAGCGCGGTCAAGGTCTGGTATCGGGACAGCCGGGGGCTGGGCAGCACCGTCTATCCGGTCAACGGCTTCATTTATGGTCGGCCGGCGGACGGCGCGAAGGTGGCGCGGGCGCGCGTCGCGCCCGAACTGACCGGCGAAGACCCGGATTATGTCGGCTCGCTGATCGACGCCTACGCACGCTGATCCGGCCACCCCCCGTACCACGGCGCGCCACCCCGGAACAGGTCCCGGGTGATGCCAGAAGTGGCTGGACGCCGCTCCGCCGCCGCGCCACAACCCCATCATGTTCTTCTCCTTCGTCGATGAACTCCGCGCCGCGGGCATCCCCGCCAGCATGAAGGAGCATCTGATCCTGCTCGAAGCGCTCGACCGCGACGTGATCGATCGCACGCCGGAGGCCTTTTACTATCTCGCCCGCGCGACCTTCGTGAAGGACGAGGGGCTGCTCGACCGCTTCGATCAGGTCTTTGCAAAGGTCTTCAAGGGGGTCGCCTCGACCTATGGCGTGCAGGGCGCCGACATCCCCGAGGACTGGCTGAAGGCGGTGGCCGAGAAATATCTGACGCCCGAGGAGATGGAGGCGATCAAGTCGCTCGGTTCGTGGGACGAGATCATGGAGACGCTCAAGAAGCGGCTCGAAGAGCAACAGGGCCGGCATCAGGGCGGCAGCAAATGGGTCGGCACCGGCGGCACCTCTCCCTATGGCAATTCCGGCTATAATCCCGAAGGCGTGCGGATCGGCGGCGAGAGTCGGCACAAGCGCGCGCTGAAGGTGTGGGAGGGGCGCGAGTTCAAAAATCTCGACAGCACCCGCGAACTTGGCACCCGCAATATCAAGGTCGCGATGCGCCGCCTGCGCCGCTTCGCGCGCGAGGGGGCGGCGGACGAGCTGGACATCGACGGCACGATCGACGGCACCGCGCGCCAGGGCTGGCTCGACATCCGCATGCGTCCCGAACGGCACAATGCGGTGAAGCTGCTGCTCTTCCTCGATGTCGGCGGATCGATGGATCCATGGGTGAAGCTGTGCGAGGAACTGTTCAGCGCCGCGACCGCCGAGTTCAAGAATCTCGAATTCTACTATTTCCACAACTGTCTCTACGAAGGCGTGTGGAAAGACAATCGCCGCCGCTTCCAGGAACGCACCCCAACCTGGGACGTGCTCCACAAATTCGGACATGATTACAAGGTGATATTTGTCGGTGACGCGTCGATGTCGCCCTATGAAATCACCCATCCCGGCGGCTCGGTCGAACATTTCAACGAAGAAGCCGGCGCCGCATGGATGCAGCGCGTCACCAACACCTATCCCGCGAGCGTGTGGCTGAACCCGATCCCGCAGGAACAATGGGGCTATTCGCACTCGGTCCGCATCATCCGCGAACTGATGAACGACCGCATGTACCCACTGACCCTCGCCGGCCTCGATGACGCGATGCGCGAACTGAGCCGCAAGACGTGAGCGGCGAAGACACGTCCGCCCTGATCGACTCCCGGATCGCCGCGCTCGGTGACTGGCGTGGGGAGAAACTGGCCGCGATGCGCGCGCTGATCCGCGAGGCCGACCCCGATGTCGTCGAGACGGTGAAGTGGCGCAAGCCGAGCAATCCGGGCGGCGTGCCGGTGTGGGAACATGCCGGGATCATCTGCATCGGGGAGGTCTATAAGGGCTATGTCAAGCTCACCTTCGCCAACGGCGCCGCGCTCGACGACCCGCAGGGAGTCTTCAACGCCAGCCTGGAGGGCGGCACGCGCCGCGCCATCGACATTCGCGAGGGCGAGCAGGTCGATCCTGCCGCGTTCCGCGCGCTTGTCCGCGCGGCGGTCGATCACAACCTGAGCAAACCGCCCCGCAAGTGAGCGTTACAGCCGCTCGACCGCGCGTTGCAGCTTGCGATAGATCGCCCGGTCGCCCGCCGGGGCGTCTGCCGCGTCCTGCGCCAGTGCCATCAGCCGCACCGCGCCAAAGCTCGCCGCCAGCCCCTTGAGGCGCAGCGCCGCGCCGCGCCAGCTTTCGGGATCGTCGGTGCCGTCCAGCGCGGCCAGTGTCCGCTTCGCACTGTCGAGAAACGCCTCGCGAAGTTCCGCGATCAGCCCGGGTTCGTCACCCACCGCCGCCGCCAGAGTCGCATCGATTGCACCGGGATCATATGCCATGCCGCGACCCTAGGTTTCGCGTGCTTAACGAAGTGTTTCGAACCGCTATCCCGCGCACGGGACCCGTGCTAGATTGGGACGATGAACGGGGGAACGAAGCGCGCCGGCCTTACGCCGGTGGGGAATGACGAGGTGGTGCTCGTCGAGGATGATGCGCCGGCGAGCGCCGCGCATCCGGAATATGATCCGGCCGAGGATGTCGAGGCCGAAGTTCCCGCCACGCCGCGCCAATGGGGGCTGCCGGTGCTGGCGCTGGGTCTGTCCGCCATCTGGTTCGGGCTTGCCGGCTGGTTGCTCCAGCCGGTGTTCGCCACCCCCTTGCCGCCGGTCGAGCTGGTGCAGCTGATCGCCGCCCTGTGCGTGCCGCCGGCGCTGATCGGCATCCTCTATCTGCTCGCCCGCCGATCCAGCCGGGCCGAGGCGCGCCGGTTCGGGGCGACGGCCCGGGCGATGCGGGCCGAGGCGGCGAGCCTCGAACGCGTCGTCGCCACCCTCTCGCGCAAGATCGAGGAGAACCGCTCCGCGCTGGCTGCGCAGACCACGGCGCTGATGGCGATGGGCGATGGCGCGGCCGAGCGGCTGCAGGCGGTGTCCAACGGCATGGCCGCCGAGGCGAAGGCGATCGACGCGACGGCGAAGAAGCTGGTCGAAAGCGCCGGGAGTGCGGAAAAGAGCGTGTCGGTCGTCCTCGCCTCGCTGCCCCGGGCGCATGAGGAGATGACGGGCATGGCCGCCACGCTCGACGCGGCGGGTCTGAAGGCGGGGGAGCACGCGTCCGCGCTGGATGCACAGCTCGCCGCGCTGGCGGAGCGTGGGCGGCAGGCGGACGAGGTCGCGGGCGGCGCGGCGCAGCGGCTTGCCGCGCACATCGCCAAGATGGAGGCGACCAGCGAGACCGCCGGCGCCCGGCTGGAGGCGGTTGCCGACCAGATGTCCGGCACCGTCGATGCGATGCTCGACCGCACCGCCGCCGCCGTGGACGAGGCGCGCAAGGGAATCGCCGCGCAGGGAGAGGCAATGCTGGCGATGCTGTCCGCCAACCAGGCGGCGATCGACAAGGCGGGACGCGACAGCATCGATGCGGTCGGCACGCGTATCGCCGAGGTCGAGGGAACGATCGGTCGCGTCGCCGAACGGCTGGGCGAGGAACAGACGCGAGTGGATATCCTGCTCGCCTCGGTCACCGGCGGCATTGCCCAGGCGGATGGCCAGATGGCGGCGCTGCACAGTTCGGGAATGGAGCGGACCCAGGCGCTGTCCGCCTCGATCAGCGCGCTCGACAGTTCGGCCGGCGCGATGACCGAAACGCTGAAGGTGGGTGAGGAGACCGCCCGCCGCGTCATCGCCACGGCGGAGGATCTGCTCACCGCGCTCGACGCGTCGGCGCGCGAGATCGACGAGACGATGCCAGAGGCGCTCGTCCGGCTGGAAGACCGGATCGGCGAGACCCGCAAGGTGATCGCCGGATCGAAGCCGGAGCTGCTTGCGCTGGTCACGGCGGCCGAAAGCACGCACGATGCGATCGAGGCGATTGCCGACGTCGTCTCGAAACAGCGCGACACGCTGGCGAAGACCCAGGCGTCGCTGATCGAAACGCTCGATTCGGGGCATGAGAAGACCGACCAGCTGGAGGAGATTGTCGATCGCGCGATCGGCAATGCTCGTCGCTTCGCCGAAGAGGCGGCCCCGCAGCTGGTCGATGCGCTGTTGCGGATCCGCGAAACCTCGAACGCCGCCGCCGACCATGCCCGCGCGACGCTGGCCGGGTTGGTGCCGGAGGCCGAGCGGCGGCTGGAGGAAGCGGGCGGTGCGGCGATGCGCAGGGCGATCGACAGCGGGGTGCGCCAGCAGCTGATCGAACTGGGCGAGGTCGCCGAGAATGCGGTCCATACCGCCACCCGCGCGTCCGAACGCCTGACCCAACAGATGCTGACGATCGGTGAGGCATCGGCCACCGTCGAGCGCCGCATCGAAGAGGCACGGTCCGAACGCGAAACCGCCGATCGCGACAATTTCGCGCGTCGCGTGTCGTTACTGGTCGAGGCGCTCAACTCCGCGTCGATCGATATCACCAAGGCGTTCGCGCACGAGGTGTCGGATAGCGCCTGGGCCGCCTATCTGAAGGGCGATCGCGGCGTCTTCACCCGCCGCGCGGTCCGCCTGATCGATAATGGCGAGGCGCGTGAAATTGCCGCGCTGTACGACGGCGACAAGGAATTCCGCGAGCAGGTGAACCGCTACATCCATGATTTCGAGGCGATGCTGCGCCAGGTGCTGGGGCTGCGTGACGGGTCGCCGCTGGGCGTGACGCTGCTTTCGTCCGACATGGGCAAGCTCTATGTCGCGCTGGCGCAGGCGATCGAGCGCCTGCGCGCCTGATCCGGCGACCGGGACCGCCAAGGCGGGATGAGGGGAGGTTCGGCTTTACACCCCGCGCCAGCCTTCCTATCGCCCGGCCATGACCGGCCCCAGCGAATCCATCCTCATCGTCGATTTCGGCAGCCAGGTGACCCAGCTGATCGCACGGCGCGTGCGCGAGGCCGGCGTCTATAGCGAGATCGCCCCCTTCACTACCGCAGCGGAGGCGTTCGAGCGGATGAGGCCGGGCGGCGTGATCCTGTCCGGCTCCCCCGCATCGGTGCTGGACGAGGGATCGCCCCGCGTGCCGGATGCGATCTTTGAAAGCGGCGTGCCGGTGCTCGGCATCTGCTATGGCCAGCAGGTGATGATGGCGCAGCTGGGCGGAAGCGTCCAGCTGGGCGACAGCGGCGAATTCGGCCGCGCCTTTATCGACATCGCCGATGGCTGCGTCCTGTTCGACGGCCTGTGGGGCGAGGGCGAGAGGCACCAGGTATGGATGAGCCATGGCGACAAGGTGACCGACCTTGCCCCCGGCTTTCGTCCCGTCGCCGCCAGCCCGGGCGCGCCCTTTGCGGTGATCGCGGACGATACGCGCCGCTATTACGCGATGCAGTTCCATCCGGAAGTGGTGCATACCCCCGACGGCGCGAAGCTGCTCGCCAATTTCGTCCGCCACGTCTGTGGGTTGCAGGGCGAATGGACGATGGCGGAGTTCCGTCAGACCAAGATCGAGGAAATCCGCGCACAGGTGGGCAAGGGCAGGGTGATCTGCGGCCTTTCCGGCGGGGTCGACAGCGCGGTGGCGGCGGTGCTGATCCATGAGGCGATCGGCGAGCAACTGACCTGTGTGTTCGTCGATCACGGCCTGATGCGCAGCGGCGAGGCCGATCAGGTGGTCAGCCTGTTCCGCGGCCATTACAACATCCCGCTCGTCCATGTGAATGCCGAAACGCTGTTTCTCAACGGCCTGGCCGGCGTCACCGATCCAGAGATGAAGCGCAAATTCATCGGCAAGACCTTTATCGATGTCTTTGAAGATGAAGCTAAAAAGGTCGGCGGCGCCGATTTTCTGGCACAGGGAACGCTGTATCCCGACGTGATCGAAAGCGTGAGCTTTACCGGCGGTCCGTCCGTGACCATCAAGAGCCACCACAATGTCGGCGGCCTGCCCGAACGGATGAACATGAAGCTGGTGGAACCGCTTCGCGAACTGTTCAAGGACGAGGTGCGCGCGCTGGGCCGCGAACTGGGGCTGCCCGATGTGTTCGTGGGCCGGCACCCGTTTCCCGGGCCGGGCCTGGCCATCCGTATCCCGGGCGAAGTCACGAAGGAGCGGTGCGACATCCTGCGGAAGGCGGACGCGATCTATCTGGAGGAAATCCGCAACGCAGGTCTCTATGACGCGATCTGGCAGGCCTTTGCCGTGCTGCTGCCGGTGAAGACGGTGGGTGTGATGGGCGACGGCCGCACCTATGACAGCGTGTGCGGATTGCGCGCGGTGACGAGCACCGACGGGATGACCGCCGACGTCTATCCGTTCGACGCCAGCTTCCTGACGCGCGTCGCGACGCGGATCGTCAATGAAGTGCGCGGAGTGAACCGGGTGGTGTATGACTATACGTCGAAACCGCCCGGCACGATCGAGTGGGAGTGAGCCGATGATCGCGCTGTATGGCATCCCCAATTGCGACACGGTCAAAAAGGCGCGGGTCTGGCTCGACGCCAATGGGCTCGCCTGCACCTTCCACGATTACAAGAAGGAAGGGGCGGATCCGGCGCGGCTGTCGAAATGGGCCGATGCGGTCGGCTGGGAGCCGTTGCTCAATCGTGCCGGCACCAGCTTTCGCAAGCTGGACGACGCGGACAAGGCCGATATTGACCGCGCGAAGGCGATCGCGCTGATGGTCGCCAATCCGTCGCTGATCAAGCGGCCGGTGGTCGAATATCGCGGCGGCGTGCTCGTCGGGTTCAAGCCGGATCTTTGGGCCAGCGCGCTCCTCTAATAGCCGCTTGGGATGTCGCGGCGCTTGCGCTAGCCTGAACCCGAGGGCGAAGCCGTCTGGGGGGAGGTCGCATGCAATCCGGATCAACGCCACCGCTGTGGTTCAAGGCGGTCACGATCCTGCTCCTGCTATGGGCGTTGGCCGGATGCGCGTCGCTCTATCTGCATTTCGCATTCGGCGCGGAGATGGATCCGAACGCGACCGACTATGATCGCAGGCTCTATGCCGATCTGCCGACCTGGTTTCACGCGGTCTATGTCGCGGCGGTGGCGGCCGGCCTGTTGGGCGCGGTGGGCCTGTTGCTGCGCCGGCGCTGGGCGTTCGCGCTGTCCGAACTGTCGCTGATTGCGGTGGTTATCCAGTTCGGCTGGATGTTCCTCGTCACCGACATCGTCGCGGTAAAGGGGGTGTGGGTCACCTACTTCCCGGCGGCGATCTTTGGTATTCAGGCGTTTCAGCTGTGGTTGGCCTTTCACGCCGGCAGGCGCGGCTGGCTCGGCTAGCCGCTGCCATCTTCCTCCCACTGGAACACGTCCTCAAGCGATTTTCCGAACACGCGTGCGATGCGGAACGCGGCCTCCAGCGTTGGCGAATATTTCCCCTGTTCGATCGCGGCGATGGTCTGCCGGGTGACGCCGACCCGCTCGCCGAGTTCGCCCTGAGTCATTTCGCCAGCCAGGAAGCGCAGCGTGCGGATCTGATTCGCGATCGGGGGTTTAGCCATGCCATCCTCCGCGATAGCTGAAGACGATCACGACATCGCGAACGATTTCCGCAACGATGATCGCGGCAAGCGCCGCGTTCGCCACCGCCCAGCCGCTTTGGGTCAGGGGCAGGATCACGCCGACCCACAGCATCAGGCCGAGCAGGACGTAGTAACCGACACTCGCGCCGCGCCGGGCGATCGCGCGATCGCGCTCGTCGGGCCGGGCGCGCGCCTCGCCCCCCATCCGCGCGCGGAGCAGGAGCCAGCCGAGACCGAGGATGAGCAATCGCACGCCGGTCGCCGCGCCGAACAGCGCGACATAGGACAGGGTTTCAAGCCGGCCCGGTGCCGGTTCCACCAGCCCCACCGCGATGAAATAGGCGCCATAGGCGATCGCCATTCCGACGAGTTCGATCCAGGCGAGCCGCTCGCGATAGGCCATGGTCAGGCCGCCCGGCGATAGCCGAGAGCGGTCGCGCCGAACCGCACCGCTTCGGCCAGGATGAACGCGGCGACCAGCGCAAAGATCGTATCGGGTCCGTGCAGTCCCAGATGCAGCCAGACGATCACCGCGACCACGCCGAGCACCAGCGTAAGATAGGCGAACCCCGTCGCCCGTCGCCCGACGGCGCGATCACGCTCGTCGGCGGGGGCATTCGCTTCGGCGGGCGCGCCGATCGCCCAGATCGTCGCCGCGACGATCATCACCGCCGCCTGCGCGATCGTGGCGACGATGAACGAACCCAGCAGCGCCAGCCCGCGCGCCTCATGCGGTGTGAAGACGAGCGATCCGAAAAAGGCGCCCCAGATCAAAACCGTGCTCAAAAACGCCACCCACGCAATCTTCTCACGAAACGCCACCTTCACCTCCGATGTAAAATATGCACGACTCAATGTTATATAAACCTAACATGGAGTCAATGATTCATGACGTCGATACGGACGCCGCTGGCGCTGCATTGCCTGCACCGCTAGAGCGCGGGCCATGTCCACGACCTTCACGCTCGACACTGCGACGAGCCGCGCGAACCCCACGCCCGCACCGATGAAGCGGCTGACCGTACCCGCGATCCAGAACCGCAAGGGGAAGGACCCGGTGGTGATGCTGACCGCCTATACGGCGCGGATGGCGCAACTGCTCGATCCGCATTGCGACGTGCTGCTGGTCGGCGACAGTCTGGGGCAGGTGATCTATGGCCTGCCATCGACGCTGTCGGTCACGCTGGACATGATGTGTGCGCATGGCGCCGCGGTGGTGCGCGGCAGCTATCACGCCGTGGTGGTGATCGATATGCCGTTCGGCAGCTATGAGGCGAGTCCCGATCAGGCCTTCGCTTCCGCGTCGCGCATCATGGCGGAAACCGGCGCCGCAGCGGTGAAGCTGGAGGGGGGAGAGGCGATGGCGGAGACCGTCGCGTTCCTGACCCGGCGGGGCATTCCCGTAATGGGGCATGTGGGCCTCACGCCACAGGCGGTCAACGCGCTGGGCGGCTATGGCGCGCGCGGTCGCGGCAATGCCGAATATGCCAAGATCATCGGCGACGCGAAGGCGATTGCCGAGGCGGGTTCGTTCGCGATCGTCGCGGAGGGCGTCGTCGAAACGCTGGCGAACGAGATCGTCGCGGCGGTTCCCTGTCCCGTGATCGGCATCGGCGCGTCGGCGCAGTGCGACGGCCAGGTGCTGGTGACCGAGGATATGCTGGGGCTGTTCGAACGGACGCCGCGCTTCGTGAAGAAATTCGACGACATGGCTGGCCGTATTTCCGCCGCGGTCCAGACCTATGCGACGGCCGTCCGCGATCGATCGTTTCCGGGTGAGGAACAGGTGTACAAACCCAAGGATTGACCCGCTTTCGTTTCCCGTTTCTCGCGGCTAAGGTCCGCGCCCGTTCACCCCCGATTTCCTGATGGAGTTTCCCCTTGGCGTTGAGCCCTGAAAGCAACGAAGCGTTTCTGCGCGAGGTCGATGAGGAGCTGCGAAAGGATCAGGCGCTTCATATCTGGCAGCATTACGGGCGCTGGATCATCGCGGCGGTGGTCGCCGGTCTGATCGCCTTTGCCGGGGTCCTGTACTGGCAGAGCCATGGCGAGACGCGCCGGGGTGCCGAGGGTGACCAGTTCAAGGCCGCGTTCAAGGCGCTGGCCGACAACAAGCCGGATGAGGCGGAGGCCCCGCTAAAGGCGCTCGCGGCTTCCAGTTCCGACGGCTTCGCGGCGATGTCCCGCTTCACCCAGGCGGATATCCAGTTGCAGAAGAAGGACGTGAAGGGCGCGGTGGCGACGCTGGCCGGGATCGCCGCCGACGACAAGCTGCCACAGGAATTTCGCGATCTGGCGATCATTCGCCAGACCGCCGCAGAATATGATTCGCTCAAGCCCGATCAGATCATCACCCGGCTCAGCCCGCTGGCGGTAAAGGAGAATATCTGGTTCGGCAGCGCGGGCGAGATGATGGCGATCGCCTATCTGCAACAGGGCAAGCGTGCCGAGGCCGGCAAGCTGTTCGGGGAGATCGCCAAGGACGAAAAGGCACCCAGGTCGCTTCGTCAACGCGCGGTTCAGATGGCGGGCGTACTCGGGGTCGATGCGGTCGCCGACGAAGGTGAGGACAAGAAGGCAAAATGAACAAGTCGCTTCGAGTTACGGTCGCGATTGCGGCGCTTGCGGCGCTCAGCGCCTGTGGGGTCTTCAAGGGTGGCGGCGGCAAGAAGACGCCGACGCTGGGTGAACGCGTCCCGGTGCTGGCCGCGGAGATCGGGTTTTCGCCCGACAAGTCGATCGCCGACGTGGCGGTGGTCCTGCCGCCGGCGGCCGTGAACGAAAGCTGGAGCCAGCCGGGCGGCAATCCCGCCAAGTCGATGGGCAATCTGGCGCTGTCCGCCTCGCCATCGCGCGTCTGGTCGGCGAAGATCGCCGGCACGAACGGCCGGGTACGGCTCGCGGCGGCGCCGGTCGTCGCTGGTGGCGCGCTGTTCGTCATGGATACCGAGGCCACGGTGCATGCCTTCGACGCCGCGACCGGCGCGCGACGCTGGCAGGCCCAGACGTTCAAGGGCGAGGAGAATCGCAAGGCCAGCTTTGGCGGCGGCGTCAGCTTCGACGCTGGCAAACTCTATGCCACCAACGGCCTGGGCGAAGTCGTCGCGCTCGACGCGGCAACGGGCGCGGAGCAGTGGCGGGTGAAGCCGGGCGGACCGCTGCGTGGCGCGCCGACGATCGCCAACGGCAACGTCTATGTCGTGTCGCAGGACAACCAGCTGTTCGCGCTGGCGCAGGCCGACGGAAGCGTGGTGTGGACGCAACAGGGAACGCTCGAATCGCAGGGCGTGTTCGGTGTGGCGGCGCCTGCTGCGGCACAGGGGACGGTCGTTGCCGGCTTCTCGTCGGGTGAACTCAACGCCTATCGCTACGAAAATGGTCGTTCGCTGTGGTCGGACACGCTCTCGCGTTCGACGATCTCGACCTCGGTGTCGAGCCTTGCCGATATCGACGCCGATCCGGTGATCGATCAGGGCCGCGTCTATGCGGTCGGACAGGGCGGCCGTATGGCGGCGATCGAGTTGAACAGCGGCCAGCGCGTCTGGGAACAGAGCATCGCCGGCATTTCCACGCCCTGGGTCGCGGGCGAATGGCTGTTCGTCATGTCCGACGATTCGAAGCTGGTCGCGCTCGCGCGTGGCAGCGGCAAGATTCGCTGGATCGCGCAGCAACGCGCGTGGAAGAATGTGAAGAAGAAGAAAGGCCCGATCACCTGGGTCGGGCCGTTGCTCGCCGGCGACCGGCTGTGGATGGGCAATTCGCGCGGAGAACTGGTTGCTGCATCGCCCACGGACGGCGCGCCCGGCGCGACCATCAATGTCGGCGATTCGATCAGCCTGCCGCTCGTGGTGGCCAACAACATGCTCTACGTGCTCAGCGATAAGGGAGAGATCACCGCCTATCGCTGAGGCCGCGCTTGGGTTAGAGGGCGCGGATGCGTCCCACCGTTGCCATCATCGGCCGACCCAATGTCGGCAAGTCGACCCTGTTCAACCGCATGGTCGGCAAGCGTCTGGCGCTGGTCGATGACCAGCCCGGCGTGACGCGCGACCGGCGCGAGGGCGATGGCGAACTTCTCGGCATTGAGTTTCGCATCATCGACACCGCCGGGTTCGAGGATGAGGATCCGGCGAGCCTGCCGGGCCGGATGCGTGCGCAGACAGAAGCGGCGGTGCGCGAGGCGGATGTGGCGTTGTTCATGATCGACGCGCGCGCGGGCGTGACGCCGCTGGACGAAGAGGTCGCGCGCTGGCTGCGCAGTTCGGGAACGCCGATCGTGCTGCTCGCCAACAAGGCAGAGGGGCGCGCCGCCGAACCGGGTATCCATGAGGCGATGGCACTGGGACTGGGTGATCCGGTTCCGTTCTCCGCCGAGCATGGTGAGGGGATCGCCGACCTGTTCGAAGCGCTGCTACCCTATATCGACCGGACCGATGAGGGCGAGGGCGAGGATCCCGATGCGCCCGACGCGCCGCTCAAGCTGGCGGTCGTCGGCCGCCCCAATGCCGGAAAATCGACGCTCATCAACAAGCTGCTCGGTCAGGATCGGCTGATTACCGGGCCGGAGGCGGGGATTACCCGCGATTCGATCGCGGTCGAATGGCTGTGGGCGGATGCGGACGGCAACCAGCGTCCCGTGCGCCTGATCGACACCGCCGGCATGCGCAAGCGCGCCAAGGTTCAGGAGAAGCTGGAAAAGCTGTCGGTCGCGGACGCCTTGCGTGCCGTCGATTTCGCCGAGGTGGTGGTCCTGTTGCTCGACGCGACCAAGGGCCTGGAGGTTCAGGACCTCAAAATCGCCGACAAGGTGTTGCAGGAGGGCCGCGCGCTCGTCATCGCGCTCAACAAATGGGACGTGGCGGAAAACCAGTCGAGCCTGTTCAACGGCGTGAAGGGCGCGCTGGACGAGGGGCTGGCCCAGGTCAAGGGCGTGCCGCTGCTCACCGTTTCGGCGGCGACGGGGAAGGGGCTCGATACGCTGATCCGTGTCGCCTTCGAAACGCGGGACGCCTGGTCGCGGCGCGTATCGACGGGACAGCTCAACCGCTGGTTCGAACGCGCGCTGGAGGCCAATCCGCCGCCAGCGCCGGGGGGCAAGCGGATCAAGCCGCGCTATGTCACCCAGGCAAAGACGCGCCCGCCCAGTTTCATCCTGTTCGGCACCCGGGTCGATCTGCTCCCGGCAAGCTACCAGCGGTATCTGATCAACGGGCTGCGGCGCGAATTCGATTTTGGCGCGGTTCCGGTGCGATTGACGATGCGCCCGTCCCGCAACCCGTTCGATCGCGATTGACCAGGGGCTTTCGATCGATCCGGTAACCGGTTTCAATTCGGACCGGTTCGAAGCTGCGCGTCAACCAGACGTTTACGCCCTGCCCGATATGAAAGAGTGGAGCGAAATCGTACGGGACGCCTGACAAGTGACTGCAATCAACCGGGATCAACTGGTCGACTGGACGGCGTTCGCACAGGCGCGGTCGCAACTCGGCGCGAATTTTGTGCGCATTCTCGGCTATTTCCACGAGGATGGCGTGAAGTCCGTCGCGCAGATCGAAGAGGCAATGCGCGCCAACAATGCCGCCGCGCTGGTGCTGCCCGCCCATACGCTGAAGGGCGAATCGCACCAGTTCGGTGCCGAGCCGCTCGCCGATTGCGCCGCCGCGATCGAGATGATCGGACGTTCCTGCGTGGAAAATCGCGATAGCCCGAGTGAGGCGCTCAAGCATGTCGTGCAGCTTCGCCCCCTGTTCGAGGCAACACTGTCGATTCTCGAGCGCGAGGCGAATCCTCTGGTCGAGCGCCGATCGTCGGGCGGCTTTGGACGCCGCGCCGTCTGACCGGCGGGCGCGGGGCCTACTCGCCCTCTTCCGGCCTTGAGTTCAGCTGGATGTAATTCTGGATTCCCATGCGTTCGATCATCTCGAACTGGGTTTCCAGCGTATCGACATGTTCCTCCTCGCTGTCGAGGATTCGGCGGAACAGGTCGCGGCTGACATAGTCGCGCACCTTCTCGCAATGCTCGATCGCATCCTTGAGGACCGCGACCGCCTCATATTCGAGATCGAGATCGGCCTTGAGCACTTCTTCGACCGTCTCGCCGATGCGCAGGCGACCAAGCAGCTGGAAGTTGGGGAGGCCGTCGAGGAACAGGATCCGCTCCGACAGCCAATCCGCATGCTTCATCTCGTCGATCGATTCATGACGCTCGAATTCGGCGAGCTTCTTCACGCCCCAATGGTCGAGCATGCGATAGTGGAGCCAATATTGGTTGATCGCGGTCAGCTCACCCTTGAGCACCTCGTTCAGATAATCGATGACCTTGGGGTCGCCCTTCATGCCGCCGTCCTCATTCTGTGGTTCAGGGCATCCTAGCCGCAGAAGGTCCGTTGCGACAGGGGCAAGCCGGTGAGATACGCCATCCTGATCGATGTGCCGCGTCAGGCTGCGGTGCGTTCCGCCTCGATGATGGCGCGTGCGAACGGGACGCATTGACCGCATTTCGCCTGATGCCCCAGCGCGCGATACGCCTGACAGGCGCTCATCGCCCCGTCACGCGCCGCTCCCCGAACATCCTTTTCGCGAATCGCATTGCAGACGCAGACGACCATCGGCACCCTCTCGTTCCACAGCATAGTTAGGGTGAATGAGAGTGATTCGCAACAGTTATTGCGAGGCATTCGCGATTTTGCGTGCCGGGATCGATCGCCGCAATTGCTGGGCCGCGCCGCGCGAAAGACTGCGCCACGCCCATTCGAGCGGCCCGTACGCGAAGCGGTCGAGCCACGGCTTCGACCACAGCAGCATCGCGCACCAGATGGCGATCACGACCGGATAGAGTTGCGCCCGGGTCAGTGCGCCGTACCAGCCAAATCCATAGCCGTAGAACAGCATCGTGCAGACCACGCTCGTCAGCAGATAGTTGCTGAACGCCATGCGCCCCGCTGCGGCGAGCCGACCTGTCAAACCGCCGCCCGGGCGCATCGCCAGCAGGATGAGGCTTGCCCAGCCCAGGATCATGACCGGCCGGATCGGGACGGCCAGTGTCCAGGCGGCGAGTGTTACGGAGAACAGGTCGAAGCCGCGCGACACCATATATGCCGCCAGTAGCGTATAGACCGCGACGCCCAGGCCCAGCCCGATGATCGCCCAGCGGCGGTATCTGTCGGGCGTCCAGTTCCCCGCCAACATGCCGCTTTTCCACGCCGCCATGCCGAGCAGCATATAGGCCAGCGTTTCATAGCCATATTGGAGGACGCCGTGCAGTGGCGTGAGACTGCTCATGGCGAAGGCGTCGCGGGCGATGGCGATCCAGTCCGCACGGTGCGCGGCGATATCGGCGGCGAGCCATGGCTGCGGCGGTTGTCCGAACCCTGTATCGAGTTCGCGCAACAGAGCGACTGCCTCGGGCCTGGTCGGGGCCGCTTGCGCCTGCGCCACCCCGAGCGGGATCAGGGCGGACGCCAGAAGTTGCACCAGCAACAACATGGCGGCGAGCGTGATGAGGCTGCGCACGTCCATCCGGCGGCAGAAAAAGGCGATCATGCCGACAAGCGCGTAGTGCGACAGGATATCGCCCCACCAGATCAGCCACAAATGCAGCAGCCCGAAGACGAGGAGCCAGGTCATCCGCGCGAAATGGACTTTGGCCGGACTATCCCCCCTTGCCGCGGCCCGCTCGGTCACGAGCAGGAGAGACGCGCCGAAGAGTAGTGAGAACAGGCCGCGCATCTTGCCGTCGAACAATATGAAATTGACGAGATAGACGGCGAGGTCGAGGCCCGTCGCGCCGCCATATGCCGTTGGGTTGAAATAGGCCGGAAGCGGCATCGAAAAGGCGACGATGTTGAGCAGCAGGATACCCATCACCGCAACGCCGCGGACGACATCGAGCGAGAGGAAGCGATCGGGTGCGGTGGAGGCCATCGTTTTTTCCACCTAGCGGCGCGCGGCATAGGCGATCGGGATGCCGACAAGCACGATGTGACAGAAGAGCTGAGTCGCCGCGCCGACAAGGCTGGGCGTGGTGCCGAAGCGGAGCGGCACGACGACCCAGTTCATCGCGATCCAGGTGAGCGCGCCGTAGATCACGCCCCAGAGCAGCGGCTGAGACTTGAGCCGGGCCATGCGGTCGGCGGCGACGATGTAGAGCGCGGCCATGATCGCCATCAGCGCGAAATGCACCGCGAGGCCGAGCGCCGCACCGGCCGTACCCCAGTGCTTCGCGTCGGGAAACGGCCCGGAGGCGACGTAGCGAAGCATTGCGTCGATCTTTCGACCGTAGATCAGCGTCAGCACGATTGCGGCGAGGATGTCGAGCGTGCCGGCGATCGCGGTCGCGGTCAGGACACGGCGCGTGGTCGAGTTTGTCATCGGAAGGCCCCCTTCCTGCTCCCCCGCTTTGCTACAGCCAGGACGCGATCTGATCGAGCGACTTCTTGCGGAGCGCGTGTTCGGGGATCGTCGCGTCGGAGGCGGCGTGGCCGGCGGCGACGATCATCAGCGGCCTTTCGGTGCCGGGGCGTGCGCACACCGCGTTCAGGAACTTCATGGGATTGGGGGTGTGCGTCAGCGTTGCGATTCCCGCCCGATGCAGCGCGGCGAGAAGCAAGCCGGTGGCGATGCCGACGCTTTCGGTCACATAATAATTCTGAAAGTCGTCGCCCGGCTCCAGCCCGCCGCGCCGCTGTCCAAAGATGACGATCAGCCATGGCACGGTTTCGAGATAGCTCTTGTCGGCATCGGTGCCGAGCGGGGCGAGCGCGCGCAGCCATTCGGCACCCGCCTTGCCGGAATAGAATTCGCGTTCCTCCTGTTCGGCGCCCTCCCGGATACGGCGCTTTGCCTCGACGCTTGAAACGACGGCGAAATGCCATGGCTGATGATTGGCGCCGCTGGGCGCGGTACCGGCCGCGCGAATCGCCCATTCGATGATCGCGCGCGGCACCGGCGCATCGGAAAAGGCGCGGCAGGAGCGGCGCGTGGCCATGCGCTCGTAGAAGTCGCGCGCTGCGTCGATGCGATCACCGTCGCTGGCGGCGGGATAGGGGCGCCAGGCGACGGTCGGGGCTTCGGTGGTCACGACGCGCGCGATTCCTTGCAAACCATGAGCTTCAGGCCCGACCACAGATCATCGATCGCGCATGCCTTCACATCGGACAGGCCCAGGGGCAGCGCGACGTCCCGCACCGCGTCCGCCGTAACGTCGCTTTCGGCAGGTGCGGCGTTTGCGGGCCAGGAAACCCAGATAAAGCCGGTGGGTGCGATCAACTGGCGAAGTGCCTTCAACTCACGCATCAGCTCTTCGCGGTGCTGGACGAACAGGTGCGCCGCGTCGATTCCAGTGCTTGGCGCGGCCAGCACCTCCAGCCCGGAGCTATCGATTCGCGCCGCGTCCCGGACGGTATCCGGCATGCCCAGGATAAAGACCCGCATGCCCGGTTTCAGGTCCAGTTCGCCGCACAGGGGCGGATTCGTGTCGCCGGTCATCAGTTTAATCCTTTTCGGATGCATTCTTCCGTCCCGATCATGGTCGCAAGTGTCGGCAAAACTTGCAACTTGCGGGTATCCGGGGCTTGCATAAAATCCGGTTCTGGCGTTTGCTGTGCGCTGCACAACCACAGGGAGGTGTAAATGAAGAAGGCAATCAAGATGCTTGCCGTTGCGCCGATGCTGTTCGCCAGCGCGGCAATCGCGTCGCCGGCGTCCTCGCTGAGCCTCGCGAATGCGCCGGTTCGTGCGTCGTCCGATGCGGGCGACAGCAACGAAGCGAACGGCTCGATCGCGACGTTCGTGATCGTGTTCGGCGTCATCGCCGGCGTGGTCGCGGGTGTCGGCGCCTCGACGTCGCCGTAGTTCGGGCAATCGACGAAGACAAACGGGCGGGACCGAAAGGTCTCGCCCGTTTTTCGTTGTCACGGAACCGGCCCGACGCCGATCAGGCGGCCACGTCGTCCGTCCCCATAAGCGCCGGGAAAAATCCCTCATGCGCATCGCGTAGCGTCGCGAGCGTGACGCTCCAGTCGCCTTCGTCCAGTTCAAAGATCAGGCGATCGCGAATGGTTCTGCCCATCGGATCGGCCGGGACATCGCGTTGCGCCGCCGCAGTGAGGAATTCGGTCAGCGCCTCGTCCGGTACGGTCACGATGTACAGCCCCTGATCCTCGCCGAAGAAGCTGCCGGCGACGCCGAACGGCTGAGCCTGATCGATCATCGCGCCGATGCCGCTGGCGAGCGCCATTTCGGCGAGGGTGACGGCGACGCCGCCATCCGACACGTCATGGACCGCGTTGACCAGTCCGCGGGAGATCATGTCGCGGACGAAGTCGCCGGTGCGCCGCTCCGCCTTGAGATCGACGGGCGGCGGCGGGCCTTCCTCGCGGCCATGGACTTCACGCAGCCAGAGCGACTGGCCAAGATGTCCCATGCGCTCGCCCACGGCGATGATCGCGTCGCCGGTCGCCTTGAAGGCGATGGTCATCGATTTCGACCAGTCGGCGAGGATGCCGACGCCGCCGATCGCGGGCGTGGGCAGGATCGCCGAACCGCCGCCGGTCGCCTTCGATTCGTTGTAGAGGCTGACGTTGCCGGACACGATCGGGAAGTCGAGCGCGCGGCACGCGTCGCCCATTCCGTCCAGACAGCCGACGATCTGGCCCATGATCTCCGGCCGCTGCGGATTGGCGAAGTTGAGGCAGTTGGTCACCGCAAGCGGGGTCGCGCCAACGCTGGTCAGGTTGCGCCACGCCTCCGCGATCGCCTGTTTGCCGCCCTCGACCGGGTCGGCGAAGCAATAGCGCGGGGTGCAGTCGGTGGTGATCGCCAGCGCCTTTTCGGTGCCATGGACGCGGACGACAGCGGCGTCGCCGCCGGGGCGCTGGACGGTGTCGGCGCCGACCATATGGTCATATTGTTCCCAGATCCATCGGCGCGAGGCGATGTCGGGCGAGCCGATCAGCGTGACGAGGTCGGCGGTGATGTCGGTCGATTCCGGTTCATCGGACAAATCCGCGGGCTTCGGGGTCGGCACATGCGGGCGATCATAGAGCGGGGCTTCGTCCGCCAGCGGCGCGAGCGGAATATCGGCGACGGTTTCGCCCTTCCACTTGAGCACCATGCGGCCGGTATCCGTGACCGTGCCGATGACCGCGAAGTCGAGCTCCCATTTGCGGAAGATCGCCTCCGCCTCGGCCTCACGACCGGGCTTGAGCACCATCAGCATGCGCTCCTGGCTTTCCGAGAGCATCATTTCATAGGGCGTCATGCCGGTTTCGCGCTGGGGGACGTTGTCCATCACCAGTTCGATGCCGACGCCGCCCTTGCTCGCCATTTCGACGCTGGAGGAGGTGAGGCCGGCGGCGCCCATGTCCTGGATCGCGACGATCGCGTCCGATGCCATGAGTTCGAGGCACGCCTCGATCAGCAGCTTTTCGGTGAACGGATCGCCGACCTGGACGGTCGGGCGCTTTTCGTCGCTGTTCTCGTCGAAGTCGGCGCTGGCCATCGTCGCGCCGTGGATGCCGTCGCGGCCGGTCTTGGAGCCGACATAGACCACCGGATTGCCGATGCCGGCGGCGGCGGAATAGAAAATCTTGTCGGTCTGGGCGACGCCCACGGTCATCGCGTTGACCAGGATGTTGCCGTCATAGGCGGTGTGGAAATTGACCTCGCCACCGACGGTCGGAACCCCGACGCAATTGCCATAGCCGCCGATGCCGTGGACCACGCCGGCGATCAGGTGCTTCATCTTCGGATGGTCGGGCCGGCCAAAGCGCAGCGCGTTCATGTTGGCGATCGGCCGCGCACCCATCGTGAACACATCGCGCAGGATGCCGCCAACGCCGGTCGCCGCGCCCTGATAGGGTTCGATATAGGATGGGTGGTTGTGGCTCTCCATCTTGAAGATCGCCGCCTGCCCGTCGCCGATGTCGATCACGCCGGCATTCTCGCCGGGGCCACAGATCACCCATGGCGCCTGTGTCGGCAGTTTTTTGAGGTGGATGCGGCTCGACTTGTAGCTGCAATGCTCGGACCACATGACCGAAAAGATGCCGAGTTCGGTCAGATTGGGGTCGCGCCCCAGCGCATGCAGCACCCGCGCATATTCCTCAGGCGACAGGCCGTGTTCGGCGACGATCTCGGGCGTGATTTCGGTCATGAGCGCGCGCATAGCCGGGGCGGGGCCGTTCGTCACCCCGCGCAAGCACCGGTTCAGGGGGTTTGTGCGTTAATGGCGGCATGAGTTCCGCGTTCATGACCCCGCGCGAGCGGATCGGCGGCAGTCTGGCCGCTCTGGCAGCGACGGCGGCGCTGTTCGCGGCGCTGCTGTTCGGGCTGGCGGTGCGCGACCGCATCGCCGCCGACCCCGAATCGATGGCGACGTTCGACGTGGTGCCGCCGCCGGTTCCGCCAAGAGAGCGGACGGTGCGGATGAAGCAACGCGATACCCGGCCATCGGGCGCGGCCGCCCCCCCGAACCTGACCTCCCGCGCGACCGAGATCGAGGCGCCCAAGCCGGTCGTCCCCGTCCCCGTGCCACCGCCCCCGGTCACCGTCGCCGAGAAGGCGGCGGACGGCGTTCAGGCGACGAGCGGCGCGGCAAAGATTGCCGGCCCCGGCACCGGTGCGGGCGGCATCGGCGACGGCCGGGGCGGCGGGGGCGACGGAAATGGCGACGGGGCAGGGGATCGCGATGAAATCCCGCCGGTGCAGATTCGCGGCCGCCTGTATGATTCGGACTATCCGGACATTCTCGCCGATCAGGGGCTGGGAGGGCGGGTGACGGTGCTGTTCGTCGTCGGCACCGACGGGCGCGTCGGCGAGTGCAACATCGTCCGCTCCAGCGGCTTTGCGGAGGTGGATGCGCTGACCTGCACCCTCATCCGGAAGCGCTATCGCTACCGCCCGTCGCTCGATGCGCAGCGGCGGCCGATCCCGGCATTGATCCGCGAGAATCACGAGTGGGTGTTCGAACGCCTGCCGCCCGAGGAACGCCGGCGCTAGCGGCGAAAGTGGCGGAGGAGGCCGCCACGCGCGATCGCCTCGAACACCGGCTCGTCACCTGAATCGAGGATCTGGTTCTCGGCCAGCCATTTCTCGACGGCGACAAGATCGGGGGTGCGATATGGCCGAAGCGTGCGGCCCGAGGTCCGCAGCGATTCGATTCCGGCGATCAGGGATCCGCGTTCGGCGATGGCGGTGGCGACCCGTCGGGTATCCGTCCCCAGATGTTCGGCGATCAGGCTGTCGCGGATTTCCGCGATATGCCGCGCCGTGTCGTCGTCTCCGGCGGCAAGAGCGACATCGCACTCGGTATCCAGCCCCAGCGAGCGATTGTTGAGATTTGACGATCCCACCCGCAGCACGCGGTCGTCGATCACCAGAACCTTGGCATGAACATAGATCGGATCGCCCGCAGCCGTCACCGGATGATAGATGCGCAGCCGATTGCGCGGATCGCGCTGCTTCAGCGCCTGAAACAGGCGTGCGCGCGCACTGTCCATCGCCTCCTGTTCCAGCCAGCCATCGGCCTGGGCGGGATTGATGATGACGAATTCCGGGCCGTCCGGTTCGGCCAGGCGCTTCGCGATCGCTTCGGCGATGCGGCGGGAGGCGAAATACTGGCTCTCCGCATAGACGAACTTGCGGGCCTGCGCGATCAGGTCGAGGTACAGCGCCTCGATCTCTTCGATCGGATCGCCGTCGGGCATTTGCGGCTGCGTCCGGGCGATCGCGACGCGCTGATCGCTGAAGCTGGCGGTCAGGCAGTCGGGCCAGCACTGGTGATCGATCCGGGGAGCCGCCACCGGCCCTCCGCCGGCACGGCGCCAGCGATCGCGGCACAGCTCGCCCAATGCGCGCGCCGCCGGTCCTTCGATCGCGGTCGTGGCGTCGTGCCACGGCATATAGGCACAGCCATCGGGATCCACGCGCCCTGTCTGATCGTCGCCATGCGCGCGTGTGTCCCAGCGCGACAGGGTCATGTCGATGCCACCGCAAAAGGCCAGGCAATCGTCGATCACGACGATCTTCTGATGATGCGACGCGCCCGCCGGATGGGTGCTGTCGAGCTTGAGATGCACCTGCCGGTTCGCGGTGCGCCAGCGCAGCAGCGTACGCAGCGTCTTGCCCCGAAACGCCGATTTGAGCGCGCCGATATCCCAGCGCAGGATATGCACGTGCAGATCGGGATTGCGCCGCGTCAGCCAAGAGATGAAATCCCCCACCTCGCGCGGGGCGTCGGGATGGTCGGGCGGATCGTCATGCGTCAACAGGATGCGTGCGTCGAAATCCCATCCGATCAGCAGGATCTGGTGCCTGGCCCGCAGCATCGCCTGTCGCGCGGCACGAAAATAGGCGTCGGCATCCACGATGACCGAAAGGCGCGATGCGGTCTCGACCCGCCAGCAATTGCGTCCCGGCTCAAAGATCAGCGTATCGCGCGTGCGGTCCTGCATGGCGCGGGGATAGCGCTCCGCGCCGGCAAGGTCACCCATGGTAACGATGCGTTGGTGCTTTCCGCATTAGAGCAAAGCATGGCGCGTGCATTGAACGGACCGGAAGAGTTGATGCCGCTTCAGGCATCATGGCAATGTGACCTCAGCGACGACCAGCTGCGATGGAGCGCGGGCGTCTATCACCTGTTCGGCCTCCCGATCGGCGCACCGGTGTCGAGAGATGAGATCGTCGCGATGTACCTGCCCGAATCGCGCGCCGAGCTCGACCGGCTGCGCAGCGCCGCGATCGCGGGGTCGGGCAGCTTCACCTTCGAGGCGCAGATCCGGCGCACCGACGGCGAACTTCGCTGGCTCCGCCTTACCGCCGATGTCGCGACCGAGAATGGCAGCCCGCGATGGCTGTACGGAACCAAGCTGGACGTGACCGACGAAATGGCCGCACGCCGGCCGACCGCAACCTAGAGGATCTCGCGGATCGTTTCCGGCGGCCTGCCCAGCCGTACGCCCTTATCGGTTTCGACCAGCGGTCGCTCGATCAGGATCGGGTCCGCCGCCATCGCATCCAGAATGGCGTCGTCATCGGCGTCCTTGAGCGCCTTCGCGCCGTCCTCTCCCTTGCGCAGGCCGTCGCGTGGGGACATTCCCGCCTTCGCATAAAGCCGCGCGAGTTCGGCCCGCCCGGGCGGGGACTTGAGATATTCGATCACCGTCACGTCCGCTCCGGCGTCGTTCAACAGCGCCAGCGCCTCGCGCGATTTCGAACAGCGCGGATTGTGGTAGATCGTCGCCTTCATGCCTTCGCCTCTCTCGTCCTGCCGGTCCACCATGCCAGGGTGGCAAGCAGCCCATAGGCCAGCAGCGCGGAGAGGGGAATGGCGGGGGTCGCCGCCTCGGGCGGGGGACCGAACCAGTTGACCGCCTGAACCACGACCATCGCCAGGGTGAGGATCGCCAGGGACAGACGGCCATGGCGCCGCGGGCGCGTCCGCCCCGCGTAGAACAGAAGCGCGCCCGCGACGAGCAGCGTTTCGAGCGGCATTTCGATCGCCGGATGATCCCACAGGCCCAGACCCCAGGCAGGCGGGGACCCGGCGAGCGTCAGATCGGGGCGGTGGACCAGCAGGTCGAGCGGCCAGTGCGACACCACCACCAACGCGCCGATCGCCGCCATCCGCCAGTTCCGAACCGCCAGCCACAGCGTCGCGGCAAACAGCACCGCCCAGCCGCACGTACCCGCAAGGCTGTGGGTCCAGGGCATGTCATAGAGGTCCATGGGATTCATGGCGGTGATGCCCGGCACGATCCGCAGATGTTCGACCCCCGCCAGCATCAGGCCGAAAAAGGCGAGATCGACGAATTGGGCAGCGACGAACAGGGTGCCGAGCCGGGGGGAAGGGCGGCCGGTCGCCGCGACGGCGAGCGCTGGCGCATAATGGCCGACGAACATCGTTGCCCCCTTGCTCCGCCGCCCCGCTGATCGATCGCTAGGCGTCGTCCTGCGTCGCCAGCCATTCCTCCAGCCACTTGATCGTATATTCGCCGGCCTGGAACTCGGGAACGTCGAGCAGCGCCTGGTGCAGCGGGATCGTCGTCTTCATCCCGCCGCCCTCGATCACGAATTCCTCCAGCGCGCGGCGGAGGCGGCGGAGCGCGCCCTGACGGGTGGTGCCGAACACGATCAGCTTGGCGATCATGCTGTCATAATAAGGCGGCACCTTATAGCCCGAATACAGGCCGCTATCGACGCGCACGTTCATGCCGCCGGGGGCATGATATTGATCGACGCGACCGGGTGAGGGCGCGAAGGTGCGGGGATCCTCGGCATTGATGCGGCATTCGATCGCATGGCCGCGGAAATGCACGTCCTCCTGCCGCAGCGTCAGCGGATGCCCTTCGGCGATGCGGATCTGTTCGCGGACCAGGTCCAGACCGGTGATCGCCTCGGTCACCGGATGCTCGACCTGAAGCCGGGTGTTCATCTCGATGAAGTAGAATTCGCCATTTTCCCACAGGAATTCGATCGTTCCCGCGCCGCGATAGCCCATATCGGCCATCGCCCTGGCACAGATGCCGCCGATCCGGTCGCGCTCTTCGGTCGACAGGACGGGGGAGGGGGCTTCTTCGAGCACCTTCTGATGCCGGCGCTGGAGCGAGCAGTCGCGTTCACCCAGATGGATGGCGTTGCCGTTGCCGTCACCGAACACCTGGATTTCGATGTGGCGCGGATTGCCGAGATATTTTTCGAGATAGACGGTCGCGTCGCCGAACGCGGCCTTCGCCTCGCTGCCCGCCTGCTGCATCAGGCTCTCGAACTGGTCGGGGTCGGTGCAGACTTTCATGCCGCGCCCGCCGCCGCCCGATGCCGCCTTGATGATGACCGGATAGCCGATCTCTGCTGCCAGCTTCTTGGCAGCCTCGACATCGCTGATCGCGCCGTCCGATCCCGGGACGAGCGGGAGGCCGAGCGCGCCGGCGGTGCGCTTCGCCTCCACCTTGTCGCCCATCACCCGGATATGTTCGGGCTTCGGACCGACGAAAATGAGGTTATGCAGCTCGACGATTTCGGCGAACTTCGCGTTTTCGCTGAGGAAGCCGTAGCCGGGATGGATCGCATCCGCGCCGCTGATCTCGGCGGCGGAGATGATGTTCGGGATGTTGAGATAGCTGTCGGCGGCGGCGGGCGGACCGATACAGATCGCCTCATCGGCCAGCCGTACATGCATGGCGTCGGCATCGGCCGTCGAATGGACCGCGACGGTCTTGATCCCCATCTCGTGACAGGCGCGATGGATGCGCAGCGCGATCTCACCGCGATTGGCGATCAGGAGCTTCTTGATCTCGGCCAAGGCGTGTTACTCGACCACGATCAACGGCTGGTCGAACTCGACCGGCTGGCCGTTCTCGACCAGGATCGCCTTGATCGTGCCGCCGTGCGGCGCCGCGATCGGGTTCATCACCTTCATCGCCTCGACGATCAGCAGCGTATCGCCCGCCTTCACCTGCTGGCCGACGGCGGAGAAGGGCTTCGCACCCGGCTCGGCGGCGAGATAGGCGGTGCCGACCATCGGCGACTTCACCGCATTTTCGTGGCTCGGCGTGATCGACGCGGGGTCCGACGGCATCGCTGCCGGAGCGGCGGCAGGCGCGGGTGCAGCCATGGCCGGCGGCGCGGCATAGGCGACCGGCGCGGGCGCGGCGCTGACCTTGCGCGCGACGCGGACCTTGCGGTCGCCATCCTCGACCTCGATCTCGGTGAGGTTGGTGTCGTCAAGCACCGTGGCGAGCTGGCGAACCAGCTCGATGTCCACATGCATGCCCTTCTTATGTTCTTCGCTCATGCGACCTCGAATAATCTGGCTGCGCGCCCGTAACGGGGCGGACGCGCCGGAAAACGCGCCCTGTGTCAGAGTCGCGCCGCTGCTTCAAGCGCAAGCAGGTAAGAAAGCGCGCCGAACCCAGCGATGGTTCCTTTAGCCGCCTGCCCGACATAGCTCAAATGCCGGAATTCCTCCCGCGCGTGCGGGTTGGACAGATGTACCTCGATCACCGGCGTCCGGATCGAGCGGATACAGTCGTACAGCGCCACGCTGGTGTGGGTGAACGCGCCGGCGTTGAGCAGCACCGCCTTTGCCCCGCGCGCCTGGGCCTCGTGCATCCAATCGACCAGATGCCCCTCGTGATTGGACTGGCGCATATCGATCGTCAGATCGAGTTCGCGCGCCCGGTCCTCAAGCTGTCCGGCAATGTCGTCCAGCGTATCGGACCCGTAAATCTCCGGCTCGCGCGTGCCGAGCAGGTTCAGGTTGGGGCCGTTCAGCACATAGATCGTATCGGTCAAGGCGAACTCCGTTTGAGCGTTGCGCCGTAATCCCTATATCGCGGCCGAGCGAAAGGACCAGCATGCAGACTCATCCCGACGGCACCGTTTCCATCATCGTGAATGGCGAGCATCGCCGGGTCGCCGGTGGAATAACCCTCGCCGATCTTGCGCGTGAACTGGGTCTGGTGCCGGAAAAGGTCGCGGTCGAGCGCAATCTGGAGGTCGTGCCGCGCTCGACGCTGGCCGATGTGCGGATCGAGGACGGCGACGAGATCGAGATCGTGCATTTCGTCGGCGGCGGGGATCATGCCGGGGCGGTCACCGACGACAGCTGGAGCGTCGCGGGCAGGACGTTCCGCTCGCGCCTGATCGTCGGCACCGGCAAGTACAAGGATTTCGAGCAGAACGCCGCCGCGGTCGAGGCGTCGGGCGCGGAAATCGTCACCGTGGCGGTACGGCGGGTGAATGTCAGCGATCCGAACGCGCCGATGCTGACCGACTATATCGACCCGAAGAAGATCACCTACCTGCCCAATACCGCCGGATGCTTCGACGCGGAGAGCGCGATCCGCACGCTGCGGCTGGCACGCGAGGCCGGGGGGTGGGATCTGGTCAAGCTGGAGGTGCTGGGCGAGGCGAAGACGCTGTACCCCGACATGGTCGAAACGCTGCGCGCGACCGAGGTTCTGGCCAAAGAGGGCTTCAAGCCGATGGTTTACTGCGTGGACGATCCGATCGCCGCCCGGCGGCTGGAGGATGCAGGTGCCGTCGCGATCATGCCGCTGGGCGCGCCGATCGGCTCTGGCCTCGGCATCCAGAATCTGGTGACGATCCGCCTGATCGTCGAGGGTGCGAAGGTGCCGGTGCTGGTCGATGCCGGCGTCGGAACCGCTTCCGATGCGGCGGTCGCGATGGAGCTTGGCTGTGACGGCGTGCTGATGAACACCGCCATTGCCGAGGCGAAGGACCCGGTGGCGATGGCGCGGGCGATGCGCCTGGCGGTGGAGGCGGGGCGCCTCGCCTATCTCGCCGGCCGCATGGGCAAGCGCCGCTACGCCGATCCGTCCAGCCCGCTGGCCGGCCTCATCTGACCGTCAGACGCGCCCGACCAGCCAGACGCTGGTTCCCCCGCATGTCGTGTCCTCCGCGACATGGGCGAGTTCGGCGAGTCCGCATTGCGCGAACAGCGCGCGACAGGTTGCGGGCGTCAGGTCGGCGTGAAAAATGTCTTCGTCCGCTGCCGGTTCGAGCTGGTGGATCAGCCCCCTGCCGGTGTTGAACAGCGCGACGCCGCCGCGCCGCAGCCACTGCGCCATGCGGATGACGAGTTGTCGCTGCGTCTCCTCGCGCAGATGCGACAGGCTGTCCCAGGCGACGATCCCGTCATAGCTGCCCGGTTCCGCGGCCAGGGTTCCGATGTCGGCCTCCATCCACGTTTGTCTTGGAAAGCGGGTGCGGGCGAGCTGGATCATGGCGGGGGCGATATCGACACCGGTCAGGCGGTAGCCCCGATCGATGAGGTAGCGCGCCACCGGCTCGCCACCTCCGCAGCCCAGATCGAGCAAATGTCCGCCCCGGGGGATCGATCGCATGAACCGGTCAAACCAGGCGCGCTCCGGAAAATCGCGCCGGCGCGCCGCGTCGAATGCGGGCGCATATCGATGGTAGAGATCGCCTATCCGACCGGGCATGCGGTTCGGCGCCTAAATCGCGCGCGATGGCTCGGAACTCCCGGACCTATCATCGGTTTAACTTTCAAACGCCAATCCGAAGGAGCACATCATGGGTGAACTGGTCGACAAGGTCAAAGGCAACGTCAACGAAGCCATCGGCAAGGTCAAGCAGCAGAGCGACGATGCCGAAACGCGCGCGGAAGGCGAGCGTCAGGAAGCCAAGGGCAAGGTCCAGCAGCTGGGCGGCAAGATCAAGGGCGCGCTTGGCGACGACATCTGACCGCCTCCCTCATTCTCTCTAGCCACTATTCGGGCCGTTTTCTGCGGGAAACGGCCCGTTTTCGTAGGCGAGCCGAGTCGACTCGCGGATCGAGGCGAGTCATTGTCGCGGCTCGGGCCGGGATGATTCGCCGGCGCAGTCAGCCAGCCGGGGGGCTCGACGCCGATGAATGCAATGACGGACCAGCCTGTTCTTCCCTTTGCGCGCGATGACTGGCGCGTCGAACCGCGTGGCAGTATCGGCCACGTGCTCGCCGATGCGCGTCGTCGCCGGGACATGTCGATCGAGCAGGTCGCGGCGCAGACGCGGGTTCCGGTCCGCTATCTCCACGCGATCGAGGACGAACGGTTCGACGTGATCCCCGGCCTTATCTACCTCAAGGGCTTCGTGAAGGCGTTTGCCCGCGCGGTCGGACTGTGCGAGCGCTGGGCGGTCCAGGCGATCGTCGCGGCGATGGGCGAGAGGCAGCGCGCCGCCATCTGACCCGGCGCCTGACTAACGATTGCGGATCGCGTTGATCGTCGTTCCGGCGGTAATGAACTCCACATCGGTCTTCAGGTGGAGCAGGCGGACCCCGCGGTGTTCCAGCGCGCGATCGAGCGCCGGGCCGAAGTCCTCGCTCGCCTCGACGGTTTCGGACCAGCAGCCATAGGCGCGGGCGAGCGCGGCGAAATCGGGATTTTTCAGCGTGGTGCCGGACAATCGGGTGGGAAATTCACGCTCCTGGTGCATCCGGATCGTGCCATAGGCGCCATTGTCGATCACGAGCACCAGCATCTGGGCGTCGTGCTGAACCGCAGTCGCAAGTTCCTGCCCGTTCATCATGAAGTCGCCGTCGCCCGCCAGCGCGATCGCCAGCCGGTCGGGCGCGCGCAAGGCCGCGGCCACGGCGGCGGGGACGCCATAGCCCATCGCCCCGGCGGTGGGCGCAAGCTGCGACGGCTGTTCGCCATAGTGCCAATATCGGTGCCACCAGCCCGAAAAATTTCCCGCGCCGTTGCAGATGATCGCATCGTCCGGCGCGATCCGCTCCCGCATCGCCGCGACGCACAGGCCCAGGTCGAGCTTCACGCCCGCGCGTGGGCGGGGCGTCGACCAGTCGCGCCATTCGGCGTTCGCGTTTCGCCCGTCCTCGCGCGGCGGTCCGGGAGGCGCGGCGCGGGTCAGCATGTCCGCAAAGTCATAGACGTCGGCCACGACCGGGATATCGACGCGATAGACGCGGTTCATCTCGCCCGGGTCCGGATGGACATGGATGAGCGTCTGGCCGGGATGATCGGGCGTGACGAGCGTATATCCGTCAGTCGTCGCCTCGCCCAGCCGGGCGCCGACCACCAGCAGCAGATCCGCCGCCTTGATCCGCTCGACCAGCTTAGGATTGGGGCCATAGCCAAGATTGCCCGCCCAGACCGGCGAGTTGTTCGGCACCGCATCCTGCCGTCGAAACGCCGCCGCGACCGGGATGCCCCAGCGGCGGGCGAACACGTCGAACGCGATTCCGGTCGCGCGATCCCATCCCGCGCCGCCGACGATCGCCACCGGCCGCTCGGCCTGATGGACCTGGTCGAGCATCAGGGTGAAATCGTCCGGATCGAGCGCGGCATAGTTGCTGGCCAATGCGGGTCGGTCCACCGCCTCGACCTGGTCCAGCAACATGTCTTCCGGCAATGCGATGACCACCGGACCTGGGCGACCCGTCGTCGCGACATTCCACGCCCGCGCGACATATTCGGGAATGCGACGCGCATCCTCGATCCGGGTCGCCCATTTTGCGAGCGGCGCGAACATCGCGGGGAAATCGACCTCCTGAAACCCTTCACGGTCGCGCATCGCGCGATCGACATCGCCGATGAACAGCAGCATCGGCTGGGAATCCTGCATCGCCACATGGACGCCGATGCTGGCATTCGTCGCGCCCGGGCCGCGCGTGACGAAGCACACGCCCGGCCGGCCGGTCATCGCCGCGTCGGCGCAGGCCATGAACGCCGCGCCACCTTCCTGCCGACAGGTGACCAGATCGACCTGCGGCGTGTCGTGCAGGGCGTCCAGGACCGCGAGAAAGCTCTCGCCGGGAACATGGAAAATGCGATCGCATCCCTGCGCGATCAGATTATCGACCAGGACCCGGCCGCCATTGCGTTGCGTCGTCATCTCATCCGTGTAGCGTGTACGGCCGGAAAAGGGAGAGGGTGATGTCCGCCGTGCATTCTGGTCGATCCCCGTCGTGACGCGCACCGCCACCTGTCGTTGCGGCGCGGTGGCCGCCGCCTGTTCGGGCGATCCGATCCGGGTGTCGGTCTGTCACTGTCATGACTGCCAGCGCCGATCGGGGAGCGCGTTTGCCGCGCAGGTGCGGTTCCCGGCGTCCCAGGTCGCGATCACGGGCGCGCTTTCGACCTACAGCGTCGTCGGCGACAGCGGGGACTGTGCGACGTTCCGATTCTGTCCGGTCTGCGGCGGGACCATCGCCTATGCGGTGCGGAGCATGCCCGATATCGTCGCGATCCCGCTGGGCGCCTTTGCCGATCGCGATGCCTTTCCGCCGCCCGAATATTCGGTGTACGAAAACCGGAAACATCACTGGGTCAGCGTCGATGCGCCGTGCCTGGATCCGGACGACGATCCGGAGGATCAGACGCCGTAGCGCGTTTTCAGCATCGCCCATGTGGCGCGCAGGCTCATCGCGTCGCCGCCCTTGGGCCTGCCGGGCTTTGCCGCCGGGCGCCATGCGAACAGGTCGAAATGCGCCCAGGCGATCCCCTTTGGGACGAAGCGGCGCAGGAACAGCGCGGCGGTGATCGGGCCGGCAAAGGGGCCATCGGCCGCATTGACCAGATCCGCGATGTCCGATTTCAGCATCTCGTCATAGCCGTCCCACAGCGGCAGCCGCCACAGCGGGTCCTTTTGCGCGATGCCGGCGTCGAGCAGGTCGTCGGCCAACCGGTCGTCATTGGCGAACAACGCCGGCAGTTCCGGCCCCAGCGCGACCCGCGCCGCACCGGTCAGCGTCGCGAAGTCGAGGATCATGTCGGGCTTGCCCTCCACCGCCTTCGTCAGCGCGTCGCCCAGGATCAGGCGACCCTCCGCATCGGTATTCGTGTTCTCGACCGTCAGCCCCTTGCGGGTCATGAGGACGTCGCCGGGGCGAAACGCATTGCCCGCCACCGCATTCTCGACCGCCGGCACCAGCAGGTGCAGCCGCACCGGCAGGCGTTGCGCCATCACCACGCCGGCGAGCGCCAGCGCATGCGCCGCGCCGCCCATATCCTTCTTCATCAGCCGCATGCCGGCGCCGGGCTTGATATCCAGCCCGCCGGTATCGAAACACACGCCCTTGCCGACGATGGCGAGGCGGGGGTGCGCGGGATCCCCCCATTCAAGCTCGATCAGCCGCGGCTCCCGGCCGCGCGCGGCGGCCATGCCGACGGCGTGGATCATCGGATAGCCCTGTTCGAGCGGATCGCCGCGGGTGACGGTCAGCGTGGCGTCATGCGCCTTGGCGAGCGACGCGGCCTCCGCCTCCAGATCCGCCGGCCCCATGTCGGAGGCGGGCGTGTTCACCAGGTCGCGCACCCTGAACGTCGCGGCGGCGAGGCGAAGCGTCTCGTCGATGCGCCCCGGTTCGCCGGTCAGCAGGACGCGCGGCCCCTCCGCCTTCTCATCCTTGCGATAGCGGTCGAAGCGGTACTGGCCGAGTACCCAGCCGAGCATTGCCGCGCCCGGTTCTCCATTGGCCAGGCGATAGGTCCCCGCCGGCAATTGTTCGCCCAGCGACGCGATCCGAAAGGGCGACGCTTCGCCTTCGTCGCAGACCAGCAGCATCGACCAGTCGTCCGCGCCATCGCCCGGCAGGACGGCGCGATTGCCGGCCTTTCCGGTCACCTTGGCCGCCGCGACCGCGGTGCGGACGCGCGGTGGCTGGGCGTTCAGCCACGTGGTCCAGTCATCGGGGTGGACGACATGGATCGGACGGGCGGGCTGGCCGCGATCGGGCTGGAGCAGCGGGGAGAGGTCGGTCATCGCGGCGGATGTAGCGAGCCGGAGCGCCCACCGCTAGTTCAGACCCTATGGCGCGACGCAGCGTTCCATCGCGCGGTCGATCATCGCGACCAGCCGGTTGCGGCTTTCGCGAAGCCCGGCAGGCGACAGACCGCGCTCCTGGGTCTCGAAATTCACATAGTCGAGGCCGTGGAGCAGCGCATAGTTGGACAGCGAGCCGTCGCTGACGCTCACCCGTTCGAACACGACGTTGAAATCCGCCAGCGCCAGCGCCTTGCCGCACCAGGCCGAATAGGGCGATCGCCCCGACCGATAGGTGACATAGGCGAGGCTGTCGTCGTCGTCGAACGGCCACGCCCGACCCTGGGAGGCGCGCGGCTGCATCACGTCATCGCAAAAGCGGATCGAGACGGTGCCGCTGCCGGGTCGATCCGTGCGGTTGCAGCGTGAGTCGCTGGTGTCGAAGCCGGGGGCATTGGTGTGCAGGGCGATGATCGGGTGGGCGCCCCCGGCATAATCGGCGAGCACGGTGCGCGCATAGGTGGGATAGCCGTCGCGAAAATTGCGGTTGGGGTCGATCGGTCGCCCGCGATCGACCGCGCCGTTGCGGCGACGGCCGTCATCGGCCAGCCCGGAATCGACCGCGATGACGACTCCGCCATAGGCCCTGACCCCGACCAGCGCCGCCTCGAACCCGGCATTTTCATTGTCATGGGGGACGAACCAGAGCGGGCCGCGCGGCTTTTTCACATTCGCGATACGCCACAGCCGCCATGCCCCGCGTTCCTCGCGAAACTCGATGCTGGTGACGCTAAGGCCCCGCCATTCGGCGGGATCGCGATGGCGGGCGAAATCGTCGTCCTGCACCGTCAGCGGATCGACCGGGGTCGATCGCACGCCCGCCGGCATCTGCATCGCGCCGAGGCCAAACCAGAGCGCGGCGAGGGCGGCCGGCGCGACGCGGCGGACCCGATCAGGCAAGCGGTACGCCGTAAAGATCGTGGTCGTCGGCGTCCTCGATCTCGACGCGGACGATGTCGCCCTGGTTCAGGTGGCCGGCGTCGCGCAGAAAGACGGTGCCGTCGATTTCGGGCGCATCGGCCTGGCTGCGGGCATTGGCGCCGTCGCCTTCGACCTCATCGACGATCACGTCGAGCGTGCGGCCGATCTTCGCCTGAAGCTTGGCGGCGCTGATCGCGGCGGTCTTTTCCATGATCCGGGCATAGCGCTCTTCCTTCACCGCTTCCGGGACGGCCCCGGGCAGGTCGTTGGCGGCCGCGCCCTCGACCGGTTCGAAGCGGAAGGCGCCGACACGGTCCAGCTGCGCCTCGTCCAGCCAGTCGAGCAGATACTGGAAATCATCCTCCGTCTCGCCGGGAAAGCCGACGACGAAGGTCGAGCGGATCGCGATGTCGGGGCAGATATCGCGCCAGCCGCGCAGACGCTCCAGCACCTTCGCCTCGTTCGCCGGGCGGCGCATCGTACGCAGCACCGAGGGGCTGGCATGCTGAAACGGGATGTCGAGATAGGGAAGCACCAGCCCCTCGGCCATCAGCGGGATGACCTGATCGACATGGGGGTAGGGATAGACATAATGGAGCCGCACCCAGCCGCCGGCCTGTCCCGCGATCTTGCCCAGCTCGCGAGCGAGGTCGGTCATGTGCGGGACGACTTCCTGTCCCTTCCACATCCGCGGTTCCTTGCGGATATCGACGCCATAGGCCGAGGTGTCCTGGCTGATGACCAGCAACTCCCGCGTCCCGGCCTCGATCAGCTTTTCCGCCTCGCGCAGGATCGCGTCCGGGCGACGGCTGACCAGGTCGCCGCGCAGCGCCGGGATGATGCAGAAGGCGCAGCGGTGATTGCAGCCCTCGCTGATCTTCAGATAGCTGTAGTGGCGCGGGGTGAGCTTGAGGCCGCTGTCGGGGACCAGGTTGAGGAATGCGTTGGGCGGCATCGGCGCGGCGTCGTGGACGGCGCCGACCACTTCCTCATATTGATGCGCACCTGTCACCGCCAACACATTGGGAAAGCGGGCGCGAATGACCTCCGCCTCCTTGCCCATGCAGCCGGTGACGATGACGCGGCCATTTTCCGCAATCGCCTCGCCGATCGCTTCCAGGCTCTCTTCCTTGGCGCTGTCGAGGAAGCCGCAGGTGTTGACGAGCACCACGTCCGCGCCGGCATAGTCCGCCGACATGGCGTAGCCGTCGGAACGGAGCTTGGTCAGGATACGCTCGGAGTCGACCAGATTCTTGGGACAGCCGAGCGATACCATGCCCACTTTGGGGGCCTCTGGGAGTCGCGTTGCCATGATTGCGCGGCGACATAGGGATTTCTGGGCAAAAAGATAGGGGCGGGGGCGGCGGCGGTTGACATGGGTGTCCCGCGCGCGCGGCTTCGCGTGCGACGGGGCGGACCGTCACTGACTGTTTTGCCGTTTCGCGACAGCTGATAGGATCGCGCGCGGAAGGGGTCATGCCATGCACGCAGGGAGAGCCGGCACCACGCGCACCGGTCATCGTTCCGGGGTCAGGAGGCGCGTGGTGCGCGCAATCGCGATCGGGTGCGTGCTCGGCACGGCAGGAACCGCCGTCGCACAGACATCGACCCGGATCCCGGTCCCGCCCGAAGGCGAAGCGGCATTCGCGAAGCGCGACTATGGCGCGGCGGCGCAGGCCATCATCCCGGTGTTCGAAAAGTGCGTACAGGATCAGCCACAGGGCGATGCCTGTGCCGATCTGGCCGCTGCGAGCGCGGTGCTGGTCGCGACCGCCGGGAATGCGAAGGTCGAGAACATCATCCTGCGCGCGCTCGACTATGTCGATACCCATGTCGGGCGCGACAGCACGGATGCGCTGGGCATCTTGGGCGCGTTGACCAGCTATTACGACCGTCTGCTCGACATGAAGAAGTTCGAGCCTGTTGCGGAGCGCCGGCTGGCGCTCGCGCGAAAGCTGTCGGGTCCGACCTCGCGCACTGCGGTGATCGCCGCCGTGTCGCTGTGCATCGCGCAATGGAATTTGGGCAAGGGGCAGGCGGCGGTGGACATGCTGACGCCGCTGATGGGGAAACTGCCCGAGACGACGCGGGATGAACAGGTGCTGGCGGGGCGCGTCTATGATTGTGCCGGAACCGCCTATTACACGATGGACAAGCATCGCGAGGCCGAGGCGCCGTTTCGCAAGGCGGTGGCGCTGTACGAGAAAGCGGCGGGCGAAGCCGACGAGCTGACGCTGGGCGCGATGGCGAGCCTGGCGAATACGCTGCGCCGGCTGGGCCGTGAGGGAGAGGCGCGCGCGGTCGCGGTGCGGGTGAGCGGACTGGCGAAATCCGGATCGCCTGCGCTCAAGCGGGTCGATTGGGCGGGCGCGGCTGCGGCCGATCCGGTGGAGGCCGCGCGCGTCGAGCTGGCGACCACCGAGAAGACCTATGGCGCGAAATCGCCGCTGACCGATATGGCCGCGGCGCACTATGGCATCGCGCTGATCGACGCGGGCAAGCTGACCGAGGCGCAGCCCTATCTGGCCCGGCTGGAGGCGGCGGCGGCCAATCCCGCGAATCCGGCATCCGTGCGGATCAAGCTGATGCTGGGACATATCACGCTGTTGATAACGCAGGATCAGGGGCGGTTCGATCGCGCGGTGCCGATCATCGAGCGGCTGGTCGCGCTGGCAAAGCAGAGCGGGGCGGGCAGCGAGAAGATGCTGATCGACTTCCAGATGTACGCCGGGACGTCGCTGTTGCTGTCCGGCAAGGCGGCGCGCGCCTATCCGTTTCTGAGCGACGCGGGCGACCGGCTGCTCGCGCGGATCGCCAGCTATCGCGATTTCGACGCCGCCGCGCAGAAGGAGACGCGCGAATATGCGCCGATCTTCAAGTTCAAGGTGACGACCGCCTGGGTGCTGGCGCGCCAGCGCTGACCGGTCAGGCGATCGCCTGACCCTTTGGCACGATTTCGACGATGACGTCGTTCGCGGCGAGCGCCTGCGCCTCAGGCTCGGCGAAGCTGTGCGGGGTGCCGGCGCGGTAGATGCGGACCCCCAGCCCGGTCGCGATCGCGGTCAGCGGCCGGCCGATTTCGTCGGGGCGCACCGCCCGCTCGGTCAGTTGCACGCGGCCGTCAAAGCTGGCGAGATCCATCATATAGTCGGCGATGTGCCGGCCAGAGCAGGAGCTGGCGAGCAACAGGCCGGCGAAGCTGACCGGATTGATGACCGTGGTCGCCCCGGCGGCGCGGGCGGGCAGTTCGTTATCCTGTGCCTTGACCACCACGCTGATCGACAGATCGGGGGCGAGGTGGCGGCCGGTGAGGGTGATGAGGATCGAGGTGTCGTCGCGCCCGGCGGCGGCGATCAACGTGCGGGCGCGACCGATCTTCACGTCCATCAGCGTCGCATCGCGCGTCGCGTCGGCAAGCAGGATGTTGCACCCCCGGTCGCGCGCATTGTCGAGCCGGGCCTGATCGCAATCGATCACCACGATATCGGCCGGATCGATGCCGCGCGCGATCAGTTCGGAAACCGCGTCGGAGCCGGTCTGGCCATAGCCGGCGACGACGATGTGATTGTGCAGATCGCGTTGGATGCGGGCCATGCGCCATTTTTCCCAGGTTCGTTTGAGGACGAAATTATAGGCGGTGCCGAGGAACAACAGCACCACGAAGACGCGGATCGGGCTGACCACCAGCGCGTCGAACAGCCGCGCGCGTTCGGTCACCGGGGCGATGTCGCCATAGCCGGTGGTGGTGATCGAGATCATCGTGAAATAGATGATGTCGATGAAGCTGACATGGCCGTCGTAATTGTCGCGCAGGCCATCACGATCGAACCAGTGAACACCGATCGCCAGACCCACAAGTGCCAGCACGCCGGCGACGCGCCAGCCGATCGACAGCCAGACCGGCAGGCCGGACTTGCGCTTGAGCGTCGCGTGGGGCGTATCGCGCATCAGGGGCGGGCCGGAAGCCTTGTCAACGGATCGACGGGGGTACGCCCCTGCCGCATTTCGAAATGAAGTTCGGGACGGTTCGTTCCCGAATCGCCGGACAGGGCGATCATCTGTCCGCGCTTCACCGACTGGCCGCGCTGGACGAGCAGCTGGCCGGCATGGCCATAGACGGTGGTCCAGCCGCTGCCATGCTGAATGATGACGAGGCCGCCGAGCGAGGGAATTTCGCTGCCGACATAGGCGACGGTGCCGTCGGCGGCGGCAAGGATCGGGGTGTCGAGCGGCACCGCGATCTTGATCCCGTCGCTGCGTTCGCCGCTGGCGACCGGGCCGAATTTGCGGATCACCTCGCCGCGGACCGGCCACTGGAAGCCGCCGGTCAGCGTGGTGGGCGGCGCGACCGCGGCGGTCGAGGGGAGCACCCGGGCCGAAGATGCGGTGGGCCTGGTCGGGCGGGCGCGCTCGGCGATGGCCGGTTGGCCGCCGGTGACGATGTCGTCAATGTCGAGCCGGAAGGCGGCGGCGCGTTCCTCGATCGTCATCGGACGGGCGTCGCCCGGGATCAGGATGCGCTGGCCGACGCGCAGGATATAGGGTTCGGCAAGGTCGTTTTCGGTCACCACCCGGCCCCAGTCGACGCCATAGGCGCGAGCGATGGCGATGCCCGTCTCTCCCGCGCGGACAAGGTGATAGCGGCCGCCGGGGATCGTCAGCCGCTGACCGATCTGGATGACATAGGGCGGGGCGAGGCCGTTGGCGCGTGCGATCGCTTCCGATCCGGCACCGGTCTTGTTCGCGATGCCGCGCAGCGTGTCGCCGCGCTCGACGATATAGGTCGATCCGGGGATGGTCCGCGCGTCGGCGGTGACCGGGCGGGCCTCCCATGCGGGGGGCGGGGCCGGCAGCGCGGCGACATCATCACGCCGGGGCGCCGCAGTGGGGTCGCCGGTATAGACGGTGCGCGGGCGCGTGGGCGGACCCGCGCCCGGCGGAATGCACCCCCCCAGCAGGGTCAACGCCGCGAAGGCGCCGCCGACCGCGATCCGCTTGTGTTTCTCCCGCATGCCTCCCCCGGCATCAACCATAGGTGCGCGCGAGCATATCAAGCGATTCGCGATGCGTCAGGTCCAGATGCAGCGGGGTGACGGTGATGTAGCCCGCCTCGATCGCCTCAAGGTCGGTGTCCGCGACCGGGGTATGCGGCACGCGGCCGAGACCGAACCAGTAATAATCGAAGCCGCGCGGATCGGTGCGCCGGTCCAGCTTCAGCCGTCCATAATCGCGCAACCCCTGGCCGACCGCGCGGATGCCCCGGACCTGATCGGCAGGCAGCGGCGGGAAATTGACGTTCATCAGCGTGCGCGGCGCCCAGTCGGCAGCGATCAACGGGCGCAGCACGCGTTCGCCCCATTGTTCGGCGGCGTCGAAACTGACCCGCTCGCCCGGCGCGGACAGCGCGTAACGCTGGCTGAGCGCGACCGAGCGGATGCCGGCCAGCGCGCCCTCCATCGCGGCGGAGACGGTGCCGGAATAGCTGACATCCTCGCCCAGATTGGCGCCGCGATTGACGCCGGAGAGGATGAGGTCGGGCGGCGCGTCCTTCATGATCTCCGCCAGTGCCATCATCACCGCATCGGTGGGGGTGCCGGTGACCGCGAAGCGGCGCTCGCCGAAGCGGCGCAGGCGCACCGGCTCGGTGAGGCTGAGCGAGCGCCCCTTGCCCGACTGTTCCTCGAGCGGGGCGACGACGGTGATGTCGTCGGAGAGCGTGCGGGCAAGGCGTTCGAGCACCTCAAGCCCGCGGGCGTGGACGCCGTCGTCGTTGGTGAGGAGGATCCTCACGCGGCGGGTTCGAGGCGGTCGATGCCGCGCAGATAGGGCTGGAGCGCGGCCGGCACCGCGACCGATCCGTCCGCCTGCTGGTAATTCTCCAGCACCGCCACCAGCGTCCGTCCAACCGCAAGACCGGAGCCGTTGAGCGTGTGGACGAACGCGGGCTTGCCGTCCGCGCCGCGATAGCGGGCGTTCATGCGGCGCGCCTGGAAATCGGTGCAGGTCGAACAGGAGCTGATCTCGCGATAGCGCGCCTGGCCAGGCAGCCACACCTCCAGATCATAGGTGCGTGCGGCGCTGAACCCCATATCGCCGGCGCACAGCAGCATGCGGCGGAAATGCAGGCCGAGCCGGGTGAGGATGTCCTCGGCACAGGCGGTCATCCGCTCATGCTCCGCCTCCGACGCGTCGGGTGTGACGATCGACACCATCTCGACCTTGTCGAACTGGTGCTGGCGGATATAGCCGCGCGTGTCCCGGCCCGCCGCGCCGGCTTCCGACCGGAAGCAGGGGGTGAGCGCGGTGAGGCGGATGGGCAGCGCGTCGGCGGCGAGAATCTGTTCGCGCACGCTGTTGGTCAGGCTGACCTCCGAGGTCGGGATGAGCCAGCGTCCGTCGGTGGTCTGAAAGCTGTCCTCGGCGAATTTGGGTAGCTGGCCGGTGCCGAACATCGCCTCCGAGCGGACGAGGAGCGGAACCCCCGCCTCCTCATACCCATGATCGGCGGTCAGCGTGTCCAGCATGAACTGGCCAAGCGCACGGGCGAGCCGGGCGGCGGGACCGCGCAGAAAGGTGAAGCGCGCGCCCGCGAGCGCCGCGCCGGTTTCGAAATCGAGGCCAAGCGCCGGGCCGAACGCATCATGCTCCTGCGCGTCGAAGGTGAAATGCGGCTTTTCGCCCCGGAAATGGACGAGCAGATTGTCGTCCTCGTCCGCTCCGTCCGGCACGTCGGCGGCGGGAAGATTGGGGATGGCGGCAAGCGCGGCGCGCAGCGCCTCGTCGGCGGAAGCCTGTTCGCCGGTCAGCCGCTCAAGTTCGTCCTTGAGCGCGGCGACCTCGGCCATCAGTGCCTGGGCGCGATCCTCGTCCTTCGTGGCCTTTGCCTGGCCGACCTGTTTGGACAGGTCGTTGCGGCGCGCCTGCGCCTCTTGCTGACGGGTGGTGAGGCCCCGGCGCGCCTCGTCCAGCGCGACCAGATGGGCGGCATGCGGGACGAGGCCGCGACGGGCGAGCGCGGCGTCGAAGGCGGCGGGGTTTTCGCGGATCGTGCGGATATCGTGCATGGGCGCTGGCTATGGCGGGGCGCGAAGTCGTGCGCAACCCGGCGCGGCATGCGCGCGTTCATCCCGTATCAGAAGAAGGAGAGACGCAATGCAGGTTCCGCACAACGCCTTTGTCGTGGTGGCTGACGGCCGCAAGATGCTGTTCCTGAGGAACGAGGGCGATGCGGTGCATCCCAATCTTCAGGTCGAACGCAAGCGCGAGCAGGACAATCCGCCGGACCGCGAACAGGGAACCGACACCCCCGGCCGTTCCTTTTCGAGCGTCGGCCCGGGCCGCAGCGCATATGAGGAGACCGATTTTCACCAGCTGGAAGAAGATCGGTTCGCGGCGGAGACCGCCGACCTGTTGAAGAAACGGGCGTTCGACAATGACTTCGAGAAGCTGATCGTGGTGGCGCCGCCGCGCACGCTGGGCGAACTGCGCAAACATTATCACAAGGAAGTGAGCGACCGGCTGATCGGCGAGATCGACAAGACCCTGACCGGCCACCCCATCGTGGATATCGAAAAGGTGCTGATCGACGCCGAATGACCGGCGGATGGTGCGGGCGGGACGGCAGCGCCGACCCGCCCGGAATCATCGGATATCAGCCGGCGGCCTTTGCCGCCTTGCGGTTCTGAAAGCGCTTGCGCACCACCAGCGCCGCTGCGGCCGCGCCGAACAGCAGAACCATCGGCGGCGCGGGGACCGGCTCCGGACCGCCCGGCGTATCGCCACCCGAGCTGCTCGAGCTGGATGAGGACGAGCTGCTGCTCGACGAGGTCGAGGTGCTCCACCCGCTCGACGTGCTCCACCCGCTGGAGTTGGACGAGGACACGTCGCCCGACGAACTGGCCGAGGTCGAGGACGACACGTCGCCCGACGACGAAGCCGATGTCGAGGAAGAGGACGAAACATCGCCCGATGAGCTGGCGGAGGTCGAGGACGACACGTCGCCCGACGAACTGGCCGAACTGCTGACATCGCCCGAGGACGAGGCCGAGCTGGACACATTGCCGCTCGAGGACGAGGACACGTCGCCCGACGAGCCGCCCGACGCCGAAGAGACATTACCCGAGGACCCGCCCGCCGAGGTGGACGAGGACGATCCCCCGCTGCCGCCGCTGGCGGACGAGACGTTGCCGCTCGACCCGCCGCTGCCGCCCGCCGACGTCGAGCTGGACGAGGCGCCGGACGAGGTCGAGGAGGACGATCCGCCGGTCGAGGACGAGACGTCGCCCGACGAGGTCGAACTGACGCTGCCGCTGGAGGTCGAGGACCCGCCGGTGGAAGAGCCGCCGGTCGACGAGGTCGATGATACGCTGCCGCTGGACGACCCGCCGGTCGAGGTCGAGGAGCCACCGGTGGAGGTCGAGGACCCGCCGGTCGAGGTCGAGGTGCTGCCCGACGAGATGTTGATGTCGATATTGATGCCGCTGCTGCCGTTGCTGCTGCTGGTCGTGCTGCCGTTGCTGCTGCTCGACGTGCTGCTGCTGGTCGAGGAGGCTGAGCTGCCGTTGCTGCTGCTTCCGCTGGTGCCGCTGCTGGTGCTGGTGGTCGATGAGATCACGATGCCGCCGCTGCCGCCGCCGCCCGAACCGCCGAAGAAGCCGCCCGCGAAGAAGCCGCCGGCAAAGCCGCCGCCGCCACCACCAACCACGCCCGCCGCAGCGGCCGCACCGCCGCCGCCGCCACCACCGCCGCCGGCGATCGGCATTTCGCCGCTGGAGCCGTAGACGGGCGGGGGCAGGGGAATGGGAGCGCCCTGTGAGGTGAGGGTCAGCACCTGGGGCTGGCATTGCGCGGTCGTCGTCACCGTGCGGCGAACGACACGACGCGCGCCGCCGGCCTTCTTGATGCTGCGTCGCGCGACGACGCGTTTTTTCGCAACCGATTGAGACTGGACCTGCGCACGTTCGGCGCGGGTCTCTGCGACATGCACCGCGCCGCCGCCGATAACGGCGCCGCCGCATGCGCAAGCGCAAAGTTTTGCCAATGCCATCCGAACCGACATGTTCTACTCTCTCGCCTTGCTGGACGCGCCCCGAAGTTGCCGATGCAACAATCCTTGTGCGTCCAATGCGGCAAAAGTGCAGAAGAAAACATTAAGTTCAACGACATTAACTATTATTCGAACGGCCATCGCTCGATTTTAATGATCATGCCGGCGTTATGCATGGTTAATGTATCAAAAAGGAACGAAGGTGGCGTTAATGTTGAGAGTTGATTAAGAAATGTGGTTAATATGAACCCAACATTGTTGCGCGCTTAAGCGACGGGCAATTTCCCCCGTGCCATGAACGGCTTGCCGCTGGGCGCTATGCGATTCGCCTGCTTGTGATGTGGGCGGCCCGCTCCTATAGCGCCCGCGGGCAAAGGGCGGATTCCGATCGGCTTCGCTATCGGACTTCCGGTGTGGAGAGTGGCATGGCAACCGTTTACGAACAGCAGGACGAGCCGGAGCGTCGCGCCGCGAACGATCTTCCCGATGGCTATCGGCCCAGCGCTGACGAGCCATTCATGAATGCACGCCAGCTTCAGTATTTTCGCGAAAAGCTGTTGGCCTGGAAGGACGCGATCCATCGCGAGGCGGCGGGGACGCTCAACCAGCTGCAAACCGACTCCCTGCGCGAGGCAGACCTGACCGATCGCGCATCGTCGGAGACCGACTGGTCGATCGAACTGCGCACGCGCGACCGCCAGCGCAAGCTGATCGCGAAGATCGACGCCGCGCTGCGTCGGATCGACGATGGCGAATATGGCTATTGCGAAGTGAGCGGTGAGCCGATCAGCCTCGGCCGCCTGGAGGCGCGCCCGATCGCCACGATGACCGTCGAGGCGCAGGAACGCCATGAGCGGAACGAAAAGGTTTCTCGCGAGGAATGATCCGCGCCGGCGCGAACCCGACCGCCGGTTAACAATTTCCATACCCATTTCTGGTCTAGTCCTGCGCACGTACAAACTGCACGAGCGGCAGATGGACCAGTTTTCGACCGATCCCTTTCACCACGCCCCGAGCGATGATCCCGCGAGCCAGCGTGGCACCGCACGGGACAGCCTGTTGCTGGCGGCGATGCTGAAAGTGGCGGGCGGCGAGGCGGTACAGGTGCGGGTGCGCAATCTGTCCGCCGGCGGACTGATGGCCGAATATGCCGAACGCGTCGAAATCGGAACACCGGTCCAGGTGGATGTACGCGGCGTTGGATGGGTGGACGGGCGCATCGCCTGGGCCACCGACGGCCGCATCGGCATCGCATTCGATCACGACATCGACCCGATGGCCGCGCGCAAGCCGGTGACGACGAAGCCTGCCTCGCTGGAGAAGCCGCCGGTGCGCCGGCCGATCTGACGCCGCGATCGGCGCTGCTGGACGTGGAACTTCCGGAGGGGGAATTGCCGGAGGGAGAATTGGCCGGCTGAAATCCAATTGGTGGTAAGGTGCGGGAGCGACCCCGGCGCATGGCCGGGGCGGCTCCCTGTCGCGCGTCAGCTGAGCGCGATCTCTTCCTTCACTCTGAGCTTCTGGCGCTTCAGATCGGCGATAATCATCTGGTCGGGCAATGGCCGCTGCGACTCTGCCGTGATCTTGCGATCGAGGCTCGCATGCTTGGTCTCCAGTGCCGAGAGATGCGCGTTCTGCATGGAAGCAATCCTCCTGCTCGTAGTTGGGGGAATAAGGAGTAGATCATGATTCGGATCGCTTGTCGCCCCTTGCGAATCGCCTGTTCGACGGGGCAACGGGATAATGCGACGGGTCGAGTCCGGGTTTTGGGGGCGTATGGTGGACGAAAGCGAGATACAGCGCCGGCTGGAACTGCTGCGGATCGAGCATCGCGACCTCGACGCGGCGATCGATGCGCTGTCGATGTCCGGCACGCCCGACCAGCTCCAGATCGCCCGGCTGAAGAAGCGCAAGCTGAGGCTGCGTGACGAAATCGCCGCGCTGGAGGACGAACTGATCCCCGATATCATCGCCTGACCCCCGGCGCAGCCGCGCCCCGCTTTGAGACAAGGCCGTGCGCGAAAAGCCTGTTTCGTTAATGTGACGTTTATGTCAGCGTTCACGACCATGATGGGGGAAGGACAGACGGCGCGGATCCACCGCAGGCTGATCGATTCGCTTTATACCGAATCGATGCTGCTGGCGGACGAGGCGCGCGGCTATTTCGACGAGGTCGGACGCGACGAGCGCGACCTGCTCGACGCAATGTCTCGCGTCGTGTTTTCGTGCGAATCCTTGAAGGTGACGACGCGGCTGATGCACGTCATCGCCTGGCTGTTGACGCAGCGCGCGGTCGATGCCGGCGAACTGCCGCCGCGCGATGCGCTCGATCCCTCGCGCCGGTTGGGCGCGGCGCCGGAAACGGAGCGCGATGCGTTCGATTCGATGCCGTTGGCGGCGCAGGGGCTGATCGCCGCAAGCATCGACCTGCATCGCCGTGTGGCGCGGCTGGACGCGGCGCAGGAGGTGCCGGTGGCGACGACCGCGGGAAGTCCGGCGCGGATGATGCTCGATCGGCTCGCCCACGCCTTTTGACAGGTCAGGCGCTCCAGCCCCCCGCCGGCAGGCCGCCGACTTTCAGCCGGGCAGCGCGATATTCGGCGTCCAGACGATCGATAAAGGCGCCGGCGGGTTCGATCGCGCGCACCGCGCCGATCCCCTGGCCCGATCCCCAGATGTCGCGCCACGCCTTTGCCTTCTGATTGCCGCCCGATCCGAAATTCATCTTGCTGGGGTCGCTGACCGGGAGCGCGTCGGGATCGAGCCCCGCCGCCTCGATCGACGCGCGCAGATAGTTGCCATGCACCCCGGTGAACAGGTTGGTATAGACGATGTCGGACGCGCCGCCGGCGACGATGCCCTGTTTGTAATCGGTCTCCGCATTCGCCTCTGCGGCGGCGATGAAGGGCGAACCGATATAGGCCAGGTCCGCGCCCATCGCCTGGGCGGCGAGGATCGCGCCGCCGTTGGCGATCGATCCCGACAGGATGATCGGTCCATCGAACCAGGCGCGGGTCTCCTGCACAAAGGCGAAGGGGCTGAGCGTGCCGGCATGACCGCCGGCCCCGGCGCAGACGAGGATCAGGCCATCCGCCCCCTTTTCCACCGCCTTGTGCGCGAAGCGATCGTTGATGACGTCGTGCAGCGTGATCCCGCCCCAGCCATGCACCGCCTGGTTCACCGCCTCTTGCGCGCCGAGCGAGGTGATGACGATCGGCACCTGCCATTTGGCGCAGGTTTCCAGATCCTGTTCCAGCCGGTCGTTGGAGCGGTGAACGATCTGATTGACCGCGAACGGCGCGGCGGGGCGTCCGGGATTGTCGCGGTTCCACGCCGCCAGTTCCTCGGTGATGCGGTGCAGCCATTCGTCAAGCTGGCTCTGCGGCCGGGCGTTCAGCGCGGGGAACGATCCGACGATCCCCGCCTTGCATTGCGCGATGACGAGATCCGGGCCGGAGACGATGAAGAGCGGCGAGCCGATGACCGGCAGGCGCAGACGATCGAAAAGCGGGGGCAGGGCCATTCCCGTTTCATAACCGAACTGAATTACGTGTCCAGCCGATGTCAGTCGATCCGGCGCAGCCCCGCGCGGAACCGTCGTTGTCGATCGGCATAACTCTGCGCGGACAGGAGCAGGCCGGCGCGGGTGGTGGCGTCGAGTTCGCGGATTGCGCGGGCGGGGCTGCCGACGATCAGGCTTCCGGGCGGAAAGCTCTTGCCCTCGGTCACCAGGGCGCCTGCGCCGATCAGGCAATCGTCCCCGATCGTCGCGCGATTGAGAATGATCGCGCCGATCCCCACCAGTACGCGGTCGCCGATCGTGCAGCCATGGACGGTCGCGTGATGGCCGATCGTGCAGTCCTGACCGATCGTCAGCGGCGCGCCGGGGTCCGAATGGAGCATCGCCCCTTCCTGCACATTGCTGCGCGCGCCGACGATGATCGGCGTGTTGTCCGCCCGGATCACCGCGCCGAACCAGACGCTGGCCCCGGCCGCCAGCCGCGCGTCGCCGATGACGTCCGCGCTCGGCGCTATCCATGCGTCTGGATCGATATCGGGGATCGCGTTTTCAAAGGCATAGCGTGGCATGGTGTCGCTCCTGATTGCGCGGATCGTTTCGGACCGCTGGTGGAACGTCCCGCGCGTTCGACCGTATATCCTCATGACTCGGAAATTGCCGAGCCGGAATACGGGAGACGGCAAATGATCAATCTACTCATCCTGCTGGTGGTCGGCGGCGTGCTTGGCTGGCTGGCGAGCATCGTGATGCGCACCGACGCGCAACAGGGACTGTTCCTGAATGTCGTGGTCGGGATCGTCGGCGCGTTGCTGGCCGGCCTGCTTATCACCCCGCTGATCGGTGGCGGCACGATTACCGACGGATCGTTCAGCGCGACGTCGCTGCTGATCTCGTTCCTTGGCGCGGTCGTCCTGCTGGCGATCGTCAACATGGTTCGCCGTGGCTCGATGCGCTGAGCCTGACGACAACGAAAAAAGGGCGGCTTTGGCCGCCCTTTTCATATGCGCGGATACCGTATTCAGCCGATGCCGGCGGGCAGGTCGGGAAGCTGAACCCCCATCGCCAGCGCGATCGCCATCGCGGCGAACAGCACTGCCAAGGTGGACGACATCGAAAACAGGCCCCAGCCGACCGCGGTCACCATCGTCGGATTGGGTCGGGCCAGCCGGCGATTATGTTCTGCCGAAAGCAGCACGAACATGGACAGCAGTCCGTAGATGAACACGGAAAATTCAATCATCGTCGATCCCCGCCCCCGGAAAACAGGGCCATGCTATCGGCGATAGGTTAACGCTTCAATCCACCGGCGCCTCCGTTCGCCGCATTGCGAAAGGAGTTTGCCGCGTTGCAGCGCGAACTTGAATGGCCATTCAGGTTTGCTTGACCGCAACCATCGACACCGCTTATCCGGCCCGGGCGACCCGAGGAGAGAATCGCGGCGATGAAAAAACTCTATCCCGATGCGGCGGCGGCGCTGGACGGCCTGTTGTTTGATGGCATGACGATCTGCGCGGGCGGCTTTGGCCTGTGTGGCATTCCGGAACGGTTGATCGATGCGATCCGCGATGCGGGAGTCAGGGATCTGACCATCGCGAGCAACAATGCCGGCATCGACGGCGAGGGGCTGGGCAAGCTGCTGCGCACCCGTCAGGTCAAAAAGATGATCTCCTCCTATGTCGGCGAGAACAAGGAGTTCGAGCGTCAGTATCTGGCCGGGGAACTGGAGGTCGAATTCTGTCCCCAGGGGACGCTGGCCGAGCGGTGCCGCGCGGGCGGAGCCGGGATACCCGGTTTCTATACCAAGACCGGCGTCGGCACGAAGGTGGCAGAGGGCAAGGAGATCAAGAATTTCGACGGACAGGATTATATCCTGGAGCGCGGAATCCGGGCCGACCTGTCGATCATCAAGGGGTGGAAGGCGGACGAGGCAGGCAATCTGATCTTTCGCAAGACCGCGCGCAATTTCAACCAGCCGATGGCGACGGCGAGCAGTCTGTGCGTTGCCGAGGTGGAGGAAGTGGTCCCCGTCGGCACGCTCGATCCCGATGCGGTGCATTTGCCGGGCATCTATGTGAAGCGCATGATCGTCGGTGCGCCCTATGACAAGAAGATCGAATTCCGCACGGTGCGCGCGCGGGAAGGCGCCGACGCGGCGTGAAACGCGTCCGCGCCGCGATCGCGTTGGCGCTCCTGCCCGTAATGGCCGGCGGCTGCATCGCTGCGGCGATCCCGATCGCCGCGAGCGGCGTGATCGCGCGCGAAAAGCTGAAGGGGCGCGGCGAAGCGCCGGTTTCGCGAAAGGCGCGGAAGCCACGCAAGGCGAAGGCCGAAGCACGGGTCACGACGCCCACGCCGGCATCCGGCCCCGGAGCGTCGCCAGTCGCGCCTCCGCCACGGGCGACGATGCCCGAAGTGACCGGGATGACCGTCACCACGCTCAAGGAATTGCCGCGGCCCGATGGTGAGGCGGCAGCGTCCAGCCTACAGGGTTATCAGGCGCTGTGGAACTATCTGTCGGCCAAGGCTGCTGCGCGATCGAAGGGGAGCGCGCTTCGCTCGGTGGTCCTCGGCCCGTCGGCGACGCTGGCCGCGCCTGCCTTTGAACCGTGTGGGTCGAAGCCGCTGGCGGTCCTGTTCGACCTGGACGAGAATGACGAGAGCGCCGGCGATCCCGATGCGCGATTCCGGCGCTGGCGCGGCGATGGCAGCGATCTGGTCGTTGCCGTCCCCGGGGCGGTGGACGGCGTGCAGGCGGCCCGGCGCGAAGGCGTGACGCCGATATTCACCAGCGCGCGGGCCGCGTCCGGCGCGCCGGGCGTTGTCGCACTGCTCGAGCGGCTGGGTTTCGGCACGGCGGAACCGGGGCGGACGTTGATCCTGCGCGGTGGCGCCGATGAGGTTCAGAGCGCAGAGGCGACGCGCCGCGCGGTGGCGTCGCGCTATTGCGTGATCGCGATCGTCGGTGATTCCCTGTCGGAATTCAGTGGGCTGTTCGACGGAGCGGACAGTTCCGCGCGCCGCGGCACCGCCGCCACCGAAACCATGGTCGCCCCCCTGTGGGGAGCAGGCTGGTTCCTGTTGCCCAATCCCATTCGCAGCATCGCCCGGCCCGATGCCGCCCCGCCCAAGGAGTGAGACGAGAATGCCCTGGACCCGTGACGAGATGGCGGCGCGCGCCGCAAAGGAATTGCAGGACGGATTTTACGTCAATCTGGGCATCGGCATCCCCACGCTGGTGGCGAACCATATCCCCGCCGGGGTCGAGGTGACTCTGCAATCGGAAAACGGCATGCTGGGCATCGGTCCCTTTCCCTATGAGGGCGACGAGGATCCCGATCTCATCAACGCGGGAAAGCAGACGATCAGCGAACTGCCGCAATCGGTGTATTTCGGTTCTGAACAGAGCTTTGCGATGATCCGTGGCGGCCATATCGACCTGACCGTGCTGGGCGCGATGGAGATCAGCGAAGGCGGCGACATCGCCAACTGGATGATCCCGGGCAAGATGATCAAGGGGATGGGCGGGGCGATGGACCTGGTCGCCGGCGTCAAGAAGATCATCGTGGTGATGGAACACACGTCCAAGGACGGAAGCCCCAAATTCATTCCCGAATGCTCGCTGCCGCTGACCGGCAAGAATGTCGTCGATATGATCATCACCGATCTGGCGGTGTTCCAGCGACCCGATCATGACTCGCCCTTCCGTCTGATCGAATTGGCCCCCGGGGTGAGCGAGGAAGACGTCGCCGCGAAGACCACCGCCCGGTACGAGGTCGCGGTCGCCGCCTGACACGCTGCCTGACACATGGCGTGAGTTGCGATATACCGGTCCGTCACGGGTGAGGGGGCGGATATGCGGATCGTGCTGAGGCTGCTTGCGGGGATCGTCGGACTGGCGCTGATCGCTGCGCTGGTCGTCTTTGCCGGGTCGGAATGGGTGCTGCGCGCGACCCATGCCGTCGAGGCCAGACCGGTCGCCGCCGACCACCGTCCCCAGGCGATTGCCGAGGGGGCGCGACTGGCGAAGGTGATGGGCTGCACCAGCTGCCACGGACCGGCCGGCCAGGGGCGGGTGATCGTCGATTCGGCGGCGCTCGGCCGGATCGCCACGCCGGCATTCGCGCGGACGGTGACGGATTATTCGGACGCCGAACTGGCGCGTGCCATCCGGCAGGGGGTGCGGCGCGATGGCACCGGCGTGCCGATCATGCCGACCGAGGCGTTTCGCAATCTGGCCGATGAGGATGTCGCGCGGCTGATGGGTTGGATCCGCTCGCTCAGGCCGGGCGCCGGCGATCAGCTGGATCATCCAGGCTATGGCCCGGTCGGCCGGCTGGTGGTGCTGACCGGGGCGTTCCCGCTGGCGGTACAGTCGACCGTCGCCGGACCCGCGAAACGCCCCGCCGATCCCGGCCGGTATCTGGTCGAGACCGCGTGCCTGAGCTGTCATGCCGTGCATGAACCGCGCGAGGCGCATGACGATGGGCGACCGGTCCCCGCGCTGGCCGAGATGGTCCCGGCCTATGACCCTGGGGCGTTCCGCACGCTGCTTGCGACCGGGAAGGGGATGTCCGGACGCGACCTCGGCATGATGAAGATGGCGGCGCGCGATGGCCTTCACGCGTTGACCGACGACGAAATCGAGGCGATCCGGCGCTATCTGGTCGGCGAGGCGCGTTGACCGTGTCGAAAATTTCTATAAGTCACGATAATGATTAAACAAATTCGGCAACGCTATCTCGATCTGCTCGGCTCGATCTATATCTATAACGAGCATCGCGGATATACGAGCATCGACCGCGTGCTAGAGGCGGTTCGGCTTCGCGCGCCGGATGATGTCGCGCTGATCGCCGCGATCGAGAAGCATCGCGCGGACGAGCGCAAACATTATGTGATGTTCAAACGATGGTTCGAACTGCGCGGGCAGATGCCGTTGCGCGTCGATCGCACCTGCGGCCATATCGACCGGTTCGTGGAGATCATGTTCCGTCGCACGATCGACGATCTGGATACCGACGCGATCGTCGCCCGCGACGACCTGTTCGAGCGACTGTGCCGCGTCATCTCGCTGACCGAACAGCGCGGGTTCAAGCAGGTCGAGATCCTGCTGCGGCATCCGCTCGTGCGCCACGATCGGGCGCTGGTCCGCATCTTTGAAGTGATCCATCGCGACGAGCCGAGCCATTGGGCGCCCTATGACGGCTGGTTGAAGGCGCATGGCAAGCGTGATCCGCGCTGGTGGGAGCGCGCGATCGACACCTTCATCCATTCCGAGCTGCTGTTCCTGAAGCTGCCGATCCTGTTCCTCAACCCCTGGTTGCGCCGTCGTGGCGACTGGGCGGACGCGGGGGAGGGCGCCGGGGCCAACGGATCGCCGCAGCAGCCGCTGCCGGCCTGAAGCCCACGGCGCTGCGCGATGCACGTTCTGCTGACAGGATCGTCCGGCTGGCTGGGACGGCATCTTGCGCCCATGTTGCGGGCGCGTGGCCATCTGGTCACCGGGCTGGACGTGGCGCCCGGCGCGGCGACCGATGTGATCGGCAGCGTGGCCGACCCGGTGCTGATCGATCGGCTGTTCACCGAACGGGGGATCGAAGCGGTGGTGCATGGCGGCGCGCTGCACAAGCCCGACATCGCCCGCTATTCCAACCAGGCCTTTGTCGATGTCAATGTCAGCGGTACGCTCAACCTGCTGGAGGCGGCGGCGCGGGCGGGGCATCGGCGCTTCGTCTTCACCTCGACCACCTCGCTGATGATCGGCCAGGCGATCCGCGACGAGCGGGGTGACGCCGCCGTGTGGCTGGACGAGGAATTCGGGCCGATCGCGCCGCGCAACATCTATGGCGCGACCAAACATGCCGCCGAACAGCTGTGCCGGCTGTTCCACGCCGACCATCGGCTCGATTGCGTCGTCCTGCGCACCGGGCGCTTCTTTCCCGAGGAGGACGACACCCATCGCGATCCGCCCGGCGAAAATCTGAAGGCCAATGAGTTCCTCAACCGGCGGCTGACGGTCGAGGATGCGGCGCGGGCGCATGTCGCCGCGCTGGAATGGCCCGACACGCTGGGGTTTCGAACCTATATCGTCTCCGCGCCGACCCCGTTTCGCCGGGGTGACAGGGCCGAGCTGATGGGTGATGCGCGCGCGGTGATCGCCCGTCGGTTTCCCGACGCGGAGGCGCTGTATGCCCGGCGCGGCTGGAGGCTGCCTGCCCGGATCGGCCGCGTCTATGACAGTGGGCGGATCCAGCGCGAACTGAACTTCCGGTTCGACACCGGCTTTGCCGATATCCTGGCCGCGCTACGGGCGGACGCGCCGTTGCCGTTCGCGCACGACGCGCGCTACCTGTCTCCCCAGGAAGCGGTGCGTGTGCGCCGGGATGGCGCGCCGTCCGGGTGAACCGGCGCGATCGGCTTGTCGGCGCTAGCGAAGCTTTAGCGCCGACAAGCCGGCCGGCGTTTGCGTGGCGGCGCCGATCGGATATGGCGGGCGCGTCATGGCCAGCAAACCGCTCACGCTCTACGAAAAGATCTGGGCCGCGCACGTCGTCGAACGGCGCCCGGACGGCACCTGCCTCATCTATATCGACCGGCACCTCGTCCATGAGGTGACCAGTCCGCAGGCGTTCGAGGGGCTTCGCGCGAACGGACGCTCGGTGCGCCGGCCCGACCTGACGCTGGCGGTGCCGGACCACAATCTGCCGACGACCGCGCGGATGGATGCCCAAGGCCGGCCGCTGCCGATCGCCGATGCACAGAGCGCGCAGCAGCTGGCGGCACTGGAACGCAATGTCGCGGAGTTCGGCATCGACTATTTCGGGGCGACCGCACCCGAACAGGGGATCGTCCATGTCGTAGGCCCGGAACAGGGGTTCACCCTGCCCGGCACCACCCTGGTCTGCGGGGACAGCCATACCTCCGCGCATGGCGCGCTCGGCGCGCTGGCCTTCGGGATCGGCACCAGCGAGGTCGAGCATGTGCTGGCGACCCAGACGCTGCTGCTCAGCCCGTCGAAGACGATGGAGGTGCGCGTCGATGGCACGCTGGGCCATGGCGTCAGCGCGAAGGACGTGGTGTTGGCGATCATCGGCCGGATCGGCGCGGCGGGCGGCACCGGATATGTCATCGAATATACCGGCGACGTGATCCGCAACCTGTCGATCGAGGGGCGGCTGACGGTCAGCAACATGTCGATCGAGGGCGGTGCGCGCGCCGGACTGATCGCGCCTGACGAGGCGACCTATGCCTATCTGAAGGGCCGGCCGATGGCGCCTGCGGGTGAGGCGTGGGCGCAGGCCGTGGCGTGGTGGCGGACGCTGCCGACCGACCCGGGCGCGACGTACGATCGCGTCGTGACGCTGGAGGCGAGTGACATCGCCCCCTCGCTCACCTGGGGGACGAGCCCGGAGGATGTGGTGCCGATTACCGGCGTGGTTCCCGATCCGGAAAGCTTCGCGGATCCGGCCAAGCGCGAGGCGGCGCGCAAGTCGCTCGACTATATGGGCCTGGCGCCCGGCACGCGCATGCAGGACATCGCGGTGGAGAATATCTTCATCGGCAGCTGTACCAACAGCCGGATCGAGGATCTGCGCGCCGCAGCGGCGGTAGTTAACGGGCGCAGGGTCGCCGATGGCGTGCGCCAGGCGCTGATCGTTCCCGGCTCCGGCCTGGTCAAGCGGCAGGCGGAGGCGGAGGGGCTGGACCGGATTTTCATCGATGCCGGGTTCGAATGGCGCGAGCCGGGCTGTTCGATGTGTCTCGCGATGAACCCGGACAAAGTGCCGGCGGGCCAACGCTGCGCTTCCACTTCGAACCGAAATTTCGTAGGAAGGCAGGGTCCGGGTGCGCGGACCCACCTTGTTTCGCCGGCGATGGCGGCAGCGGCGGCGGTGACGGGGCGCCTGACGGACGTGCGGGACCTGATGGGGGGATGATCGGTGAGACGCGTTTTGTGGATGTTGGTGGTCGGTACGCTGTTGAGCGGCGCGGCGGCGGTCTATGCGGCGGCGACCGCAGGGACGGCGGAAGCGGACGACCGGACGAGCGACACGGCGATCACGGAACATTGAGGCCCGCCGCGCGCGCGACGCGCGGTGCCTTGATCGTTTCGAACCTTCGCCTGGCTGTGGCGCGCGTGGTTGGGCGCGCCGCAACGTGGCGCCGCCTGTCGATCGGCGCCACGGCGCTGTGTTTGATGGGACAAGCCGCGCCCGTGCCTGAGGCGCCGGAGATGCGCCTGTGGCGGATCGATTGCGGCACGCTCGCCTTCTCCGACTTCGGCGCGTTCAGCGACACCCGTGATTATGACGGCCAACGCCGCACCCTGACCGACAGCTGTTACCTGATCCGGCATGGCGACGCCTATCTGTTATGGGACAGTGGACTGTCCGCCAGCCTGATCGGCGCGCCGCAGAGCGACGATGGCGAGACGATCAGCCTGGATCGGACGATCGAAGCTCAGCTGGCGCAGATCGGGGTCAAGCCGGCGCAGGTCGTCTATCTCGGCATCAGCCATTATCATGACGATCACACCGGCCAGGCCGCTGCATTTCCGGGCGCGACGCTGTTGATCGGAGCGCAGGAATGGCAGGCGATCAGGACCGTGCGCCCCGAATCGGAGCGGGAGCGCTTTCGACCGTGGATTTCGCGCGGCGGGAAGGTCGAGCCGGTGGCGCGCGATCGCGACGTGTTCGGCGATGGCAGCGTGATGATATTGGCGATGCCGGGGCATACGCCGGGCCATCGCGCGTTGCTGGTGAAGCTGCCGAAAACGGGATATGTCCTGTTGTCGGGCGACCAGTTTCACGTCCGCGAGAGCATGGCGATGGACCTCGTCCCGACGTTCAATTTCGATCGTGCCGACACGCTGGCGTCGAGTGACCGGTTCCGGCGGATCGCGAAGAAGCTGAACGCCCGGGTGGTGGTCCAGCATGATCCCCGCGACATCGCAAAGCTACCCCTGTTCCCGGAGAGTGCTCGCTGATGGAACCCGTATCGAAGGTCGAGGGAGGCGCCTATCCGTGGGGCGCCAAGAATATCGACACCGACATCATCATTCCCGCCCACTGGCTGAAGACGGTGAGCCGCGAGGGGCTGGGCCAGGGCGCGTTCGAGGCGGTGCGCCAGGATCCGGACAACCTGTTCGACGATCCCGCGCATGCCGGGTCGCCGATCCTGATCGCGGGCGAGAATTTCGGGTGCGGATCGAGCCGCGAACATGCGGCGTGGGCGCTGAAGGACATGGGCATCCGCGCGGTGATCGCGCCGAGCTATTCCGACATTTTTTCGGGCAATGCGTTCAAGAACGGGTTGGTCGCGGTCGTGCTGCCCCAGCCGGCGATCGATCGCCTGATCGAGGTGGCGAAGACCGATCCGGTGACGATCGACCTGGAAACGATGACCGTCACCACGCCCTTTCAGGACCGGTTCGCGTTCGAGATGGACCCGTTCCGCCGCGAATGCCTGATGGAGGGGCTGGACGAAGTCGGCCTGACACTGGCAAGGGATACCGCAATTTCGAAATATGAGTCGGAGGTTGCCGATGCGCGACCATGGCTCAAGAGGGAGAGAGCGGATGAAAGCCTTGCTGTCGCGGGAAATCGGCGGACCTGAAACTCTAAAGATCGGTGAGCTTCCCGATCCCGTCGCGAAGCCGGGCGAGGTCGTGGTCGCGATCAAGGCATGCGCGATCAACTTTCCCGACGTCATCATCATCGAGGACAAATATCAGTTCAAGCCGCCGCGCCCCTTCGCGCCCGGCGGAGAGATCGCCGGCGTGGTCGAGGCGGTGGGGGAGGGCATCGACGACCTCAAGCCTGGCGACAGGGTGCTCGGATCGACCGGCTGGAACGGGCTCGCCGAAAAGGCTGCGGTTGAGCGCCGGCGGCTTTACCGCCTGCCCGAAGGCAAGAGCTTCGAACAGGGCGCGTCACTGTTGATGACCTATGGCACCAGCATCCACGCGCTACTCGACCGGGGGAAGCTGAAGGAAGGTGAGACGCTGCTGATCCTGGGAGCGGCGGGCGGCATCGGCCTGTCGGCGATCGAGCTGGGCAAGGCGTTCGGCGCGCGCGTCGTCGCGGCGGTGTCGAGCGAGGAAAAGGCGGCGGCGGCAAGGGCGGCGGGCGCGGATGCAACCGTCATCTATGGTCGCGCGCCGTTCGACAAGGACGCCTCTAAGGCGCTCGCCGAACAGTTCAAGGCGGCGGTCGGTCCGGACGGCGCGGACGTGATCTACGACCCTGTGGGCGGCGATTATTGCGAGCCTGCGCTGCGATCAATCGCATGGGAGGGACGCTATCTGGTCGTCGGATTCCCGGCGGGCATCCCGAAGCTGCCGCTCAACCTGACGCTGCTCAAAAGCTGCGATGTGTGCGGCGTATTCTGGGGCGCGTTCGCCGCGCGCGATCCAAAGGCGAACGCGGCCCATGTCGAACATCTGTTCCGCCTGTGGGATGCCGGGCGGATCAATCCGCACGTCAGCGAAACCTTTGCGTTCGAGGATGGGGGCAAGGCGATCGCGAAGCTGGCCAATCGCGGCGCGATCGGCAAGCTGGTGGTCAAGATCGCCGACTGAGGCGCCGACATCGGCGGCATGCGCGGCGTGGGCGGCGGTGCGGGCGGCGGGGCGGTCGGCAGGGTCGCCGTGTCACCGCCTGCCGGTCGCCAGCCGCCAGTCGGCGGCGATCGCCTGGCGAAACAGCCCGGGATAGCGGCGCAGTTCCTCGGCCGCGCTGTTCGATTGGGCGCCGCGCTGTTGAACATAGCCGATCGCCCGGCGAAACAGCGTCCGCGCCCGCGCATCGTTGCCCGAACGCGCGGCAAAGCTGCCCCAGTTGCTGACGGCATAGATGGTGATCGGCGCCCGCGCGCCGAGCAGGCGTTCGATCGACGCGGTCGCGCTGGCAAAGGCGGCGTCGGCCTGCGCGGCACGTCCGCTTGCCTGATAGAGCATCGCCAGGTGCAGTCGCGCATTCGCCGCGAGCAGGCCGTCGCGTTCGAGCGCGTCGCCGCCCGCCACTGCGGCCAGCAACAGCGGCTCGGCCTGATCGGGCTTTTGCTCGTCGAGCCGCAGCGTCCCCAGTTTGAGCGCCGCGACCACGGTGAGTTCGGACCGGTCGCCCAGGATATTGCGCGCGATCACATAGCCGTTTTCCAGAAACGCTCCGGCGAGATCGGGTCGCCCCTTGTCGAGCAGCGTTGATCCCAGGTCGATCGCGGTGGCGGCGGTGAGCGGGTGGGCGCCATAGCCCTGGGTCATCGCGACGACCGAAGCGACCTTGATTGCCAGCGCCTCGGCGATGCGATTCTGTGCCTCGATCGTATTGGCCAGATCGATCTGGGCCATCAGTGAGGGAAAGGCGGTCCGCCCGATCCCGTCCTCCAGGATGCGCACGATCGCGCGCTCCGCAATTTCGGCAGCCGCCGGATCGCCGCGTTCGAGCGCGGCATCCGCCAGCCGCTTGCGCGCACTGGTCGATGCAGGGGCGTCGGCGCCGAACAACCGCAGGAGGATGCGATCGGATTCGGCGGCGGCGGCATCTGCGGCGGCGGCATCTCCGCGCGCGCGCTGGAGATCGGCGAAGGTGTCGAGCGCTTCGGCAAGGGTCGGTTCGGCCGCCGCGCCCAAGGTGCGCAGCAGCGCGATGCTGTTGCCGACCGCCTTGATCGCTTCGGCATGGTCGCCGGTCAGCATCGTGATGACGCCATAGCTGAAGGCGATCTGCGCGGTCTGTTCGGATCGCGCCATGCCGGCTGCCTGGGCCGCGTCCATCGCGGCATTGAGCGTATCGATCGCCGGCGCCCATTCGCCGACCAGCACCTGTATCTCGGCCAGCGCGAGGCGGGTTTCGAGCAGCTGGCGCGGCGTGGCGCCGCCCTCAACGGAAAGTGCGCGCAGGATCGGCGCGGCCTGCACGTGCTGGCCGCTCCAGCCGAGCGCATAGGCACGCAGCAGCCGGGCGTCGAAGCAGCGATCGGGGCGCCGGCACGCGGCGATCTCACGGTCGAGCAGCGGGATCGCCCGCAACATGCGGCGCGCGCGGATCGCCAGTTCGGCAGGCGCGGAAACCTGCCATCGCTGGGATGGAGCCGATGCCTGTCCCGCCATCGCCGGCACGCAGGCCGCGACCGACAATGTGAACGCGCAGATCAGCCTGAACAGCCATCGTGAGTCATGCGCCACGCCGTGCATCATCCGCTCCAGGCGATCGAGTCGATGCATAGGGTAGCGGTGCGGGGCGGCGGCGTCAGCCCTTTGGCGCCTGTCGCCGCGCCATGAATGCGAGCCGTTCGAACAGCATCACGTCCTGCTCGTTCTTGAGCAGCGCGCCGTGCAGCGGCGGGATCGCCTTGCTGGGGTCGCGCGACTGAAGGACGTCGAGCGGCATGTCCTCATGCAGCAGCAGCTTGAGCCAGTCGAGCAGTTCGCTGGTCGACGGCTTCTTCTTGAGACCCGGCACCTCGCGAATGTCGTAGAAAATGTCCATCGCCTTGCCCACCAGCAGCTTCTGGATGCCGGGGAAATGCACGTCGATGATCGCCTGCATCGTCTCGCGGTCCGGAAACTTGATATAATGGAAGAAACAGCGGCGCAGGAACGCGTCGGGCAGTTCCTTTTCATTGTTGCTGGTGATGACGACGATCGGCCGTTCGATCGCCTTCACCGTCTCGCCGGTTTCATAGACATGGAATTCCATGCGATCGAGTTCGTGCAGCAGGTCGTTGGGAAATTCGATGTCGGCCTTGTCGATCTCGTCGATCAGCAGCACCGGGAGCTGCGGCGACTGGAACGCCTCCCACAGTTTTCCCTTGCGGATATAGTTGCCGATATCGTGGACGCGCTCGTCGCCCAGCTGGCCGTCGCGCAGGCGCGCGACCGCGTCATATTCATAGAGTCCCTGATTCGCCTTGGTGGTGGATTTCACGTTCCATTCGATCAGCGGTGCGCCGACCGCCTTGGCGATTTCATAGGCGAGGACGGTCTTGCCGGTGCCGGGTTCGCCCTTGACCAGCAGCGGGCGGCGCAGCGTCACTGCGGCGTTGACCGCGACCTTCAGATCGTCGGTCGCGACATAATCCTGCGTGCCTTCGAAGCGCATGGCGGTTCCCGTCTGTTTGGAAGATCGGGTATGCGGTAGCGGTAAACCGCGCCGGGGCGCAAGGTTCAGTTGTCGTCGCGGGCGGAGGCGCGTGCCTCCAACAGATCCCACAGGCCGCGATGCTGGGCGAGCATCTGTTGCGCGCCGAACAGCATCGCCCGCTCGACCAGCAGCCGCTCGGCGATGGCATCGACGATCGTCGCCGTTTCGAACCGCGGGGGAATGGCGAGGCCGGGAAGATCGAGGCCAAGCCGGTCGGCAATGACATCCATGACCTGGCGGATCGCCGGCCAGTCGAGCGCGAGTGCGAGCGCCATGCCGTCGGCACAGCCGCCGCGATCCGATTGGGCAAGCATATCGAGCGCGTGCCGCTGCCCCGCGACCGCCGCTTCCGAGGCGGCCTGTCCCGGCGTGCTGGGCAGGGGGCCGACCGCCGCGACCAGGCGGACGATGTGCGCGCGTTCGGCCGCGAACCCCGTGGCGGCGACGGCCAGCCAGGCGGCGCTGGCCGGCTGGGTCGAATGGCCGAGCGCCTGCTCGATCACATCGGGATGACGGGCGTGGAGAATGCAGAGCTGATGGACGACGTCCGCCAGATCGCGCATCGACGCGGTGCCGCGAAGCAGGCGGGCGTGGAACGGATGTCCGGCACTGCCATCGGCCGCCACAAGCGCGGCTAGTGTGCCTGACGCGCCGCCCAGTCCGGAAGTTTGCGCCGATTCCAACGTCATTGACCCCCATGCGGCGTGCCGGATCGCCCGGCATCGCCCGCCCGATATGCCCAAAGGAATATACCGAAGCGCGTAAAGACGTGGTTGACGCGGCATTTACCGAACAAAAGGGGTTGGCACGCGCGCATGAAGGCGCTTGATAATAACTGACCAGTCAGTTATTTATCGACACATGGCACGCCGCACGCCCCCCGATCGTCGTGAAGCGATCCTGACTGCCGCCCGCGCGGAGTTCGCGGCAAAGGGCTATGCCGCGACCCGGCTGGACGATGTCGCGGCACGGGTGGGGATATCGAAAGCGGCGCTCTATCTTCAGTTCGCCGACAAGGCGGGGCTGTTCTGCGAAATGGTCGAATGGATGCTGGAGACCAGCCTGCCCGGCGCGCTGCCGCGCGAGTTGGCGGGGGCGCCGCCCCGTGACCAGCTCAGCGCGCTCGTGCGATTTGGCGCGCGCAAGCTGGTCGAACCCGATGTCGCGTTCCTGCCGCGCCTGGTGATCGGGGAGAGCGGCAATTTCCCCGAGATCGCCCAAGCCTATCATGACCGGGCGATCCGCCGCATCCTTTCATTGATGGAACAGATCATCGCGCGCGGCGTCGCCGATGGCAGCTTCCGCCCCGTCGATCCGCACCTTGCGGCGCGGAGTGTCGGCGGCGCGCTGCTGCTCGGGACATTGTGGAAAACGGTGTTCGAGCCGATCGGCGCGGACCCGGTCGATATGGATGCGCTCGCCGCGGCGCATGTCGATGTGATCCTGCGCGGCCTGTCGAACGGAGGCGAACGATGAGGCGCTATCTTCCCCTGATCGCGATCGGCGTCGCATTGCTGGCGGCGGTCGCGTGGCTGGCATTCGGGCGGCGCGATGGCGACGATGCGTGGCTGGGCTATGTCGAGGGAGAGGCGATCGAAGTGGCCGCGCCGGTATCGGGACAGCTCGCCAGCCTGGCGGTTCAGCGCGGCGGACAGGTGGCGCAGGGACAGCCCCTGTTCGCGCTCAATCCGGAGACCACCGCCGCCCAGCTGCGCCAGCTGGAGGCGCAGGCGGCCAGCGCGCGGGCGCAACGCGACGACCTGTTGAAGGCGCGACAGCGGCCGGCCGAACTGGGCGTATCGCGCGCGCAGCAACAGGCAGCGCAGGCAGAGGTGGTGCGGACCGAACGCGAATATCAGCGCTATGCGACACTCGCCAAACGCGGGTTCGCCACCAAGAGTCAGCTCGACGCGGCACGCGCCGCCGCAGAGAGCGCCCGCGCGTCGCTCCGGCAGGCGCGGGCGAGCGAGGCGTCGGGCGAGCTTGCCGGTCGGACCGACCAGATCGCCGCGGCACAGGCGCAGGTCGCCGCCGCCGAAGCTGCTGTCGCCGCGCAGCGGCGGCGCGGTGACGAGATCGCGCCGGTGGCGCCCGCCGCCGGGCTGGTCGAGCAGACCTATTATAATCCGGGCGAATGGGTGACCGCCAACGTGCCGGTGGTGCGCCTGTTGCCCCCCGGCCGGATCAAGATCCGCTTTTACGCGCCGGAAGCCGCGATCGCCTCGCTCAAGCCGGGAACGAAGGTTTCGGTCGCGTGCGACGGATGCGGCGGCGCGATCCCGGCGACAGTGCGCTATGTCGCACCCCAGGCAGAGTTCACGCCGCCCGTCATCTATAGCGAGCGGGCGCGCGCCAAGCTGGTGTTCATGGTCGAAGCCTATCCCGATCGCGGCCTGGACGCGCTGCGTCCCGGCCTGCCGGTCGAGGTGCGGCCGCGGTGAACGGCGCGGAACCCGCGATCGACGTGCGTGGCCTGACCAAGCGGTTCGGCCAGCGCACGGTGGTCGATCAGTTCGATCTGACGGTCGCGCGCGGCCGCATCTGCGGATTTCTGGGGCCGAACGGATCGGGCAAGACCACGACGTTGCGGATGATCTGCGGCCTGCTGATCCCCGATGGTGGCGAGGGGCGGGTGCTGGGCCTTGACCTGCTGCGCCAGCGTGAGGCGATCAAGCTGAAGATCGGTTATATGACCCAGCGGTTCGGCCTGTTCGAGGATCTGACGATCCGCGAGAATCTGGCGTTCGTCGCCGACGCCTATGGGCTGGACGACAAGAAGGGGCGGGTGGCAGCGGCGCTGGCGCGGCTGGGCCTGGAGACCCGCGCCGACCAGCTTGCCGGCACCCTGTCCGGGGGGTGGAAACAGCGGCTGGCGCTGGCCGCCTGTGTGCTGCACGAGCCGGAAATCCTGTTGCTCGACGAGCCGACCGCGGGCGTCGATCCGCTCGCCCGGCGCGAATTCTGGGACCAGATCCACCTGCTCGCGTCCGACGGCGTCACCGTGCTCGTATCGACCCATTATATGGACGAGGCCGAGCGCTGCCACGACATCGCCTATATCGCCTATGGCGTGTTGCTGGCGCGCGGCACGGCGGACGAGATCGTCGCGGGATCAGGCCTGGTCGCGCTGTCGGGGGAGGGGCCGGGCGCCGATCGGCTGGCCCCCAGGCTGGAGAACCGTCCGGGGGTCGAAATGGCCGCCGCGTTCGGCCCGACCATCCATGTCTGTGGCCGCGACATGGCGGCGCTGCGTGCGGCCGTCGATGAAGTCGCCCCGGACATCAGCTGGCGCGAAACCGACCCGACGCTGGAGGACGTGTTCATCCAGCTGATGCGCGGCGCGACCGACAACAGTGTGGAGGCGCACGCATGAGCAGCCGCCGCGCCATCGCCTATCGCTGGCGCCGCATCTGGGCGGTGCTGGTAAAGGAGGCGCACCAGTTGCGCCGCGATCCGCTGACGTTCGGGATGGTCGTCGGGCTTCCGCTCGTCCAGCTCATCCTGTTCGGGTTCGCGATCAACAACGATCCGCGCCATCTGCGCGCGGCGATCGAGCTCAACGACCGCAGCCCGATCACGCGCACGGTCGAAAATTCGCTGCGGGCGAGCAGCTATTTCGATCTGGTGCCGGTCGATCGACCGGGTGAGGGGGAGGCGATGCTGCGCCGTGGGTCGGTGCAGTTCCTGATCGTCATTCCCGTCAATTTCACCCGCGATCTGGTGCGTGGCGAGCGCCCGCAACTGCTGGTGCTGGCCGATGCGACCGATCCCGCCGCGACCGGCAACGCCACCGCCGCCGTTGAGCAGGCGGTGTTGTCGGGACTGCGCCACGACCTGATCGGGCCGCTGGCATCGCGCGCGCCCCAGCCTTCGCCGGTCGATGTGGTGATTCAGCGTCGCTACAATCCCGAAGGCATCACCAGCCACAATATCGTTCCCGGCCTGCTGGCGGTGGTCCTGTCGATGACGATGGTGATGATGACATCGATCGCCGTCGCCCGCGAACGCGAGCGCGGGACCATGGAGAATCTGCTCGCCATGCCGCTGCGGCCGATGGAGGTGATGGCGGGGAAAATCCTGCCCTATGTGCTGATCGGTGCGGCGCAGACGATCATCATCGTGGTGCTGTCGGGTCTGATCTTCGCGGTGCCGTTCGCGGGAGCGCCCTGGCTGCTGGCGCTGGCGACGCTGGTGTTCATCACCGTCAGCCTGTTGCTGGGCTTTACCCTGTCGACCTTTGCCAAGACGCAGATGCAGGCGATGCAGATGAGCTTTTTCTACATCCTGCCCAGTATCCTGTTGTCCGGATTCGCCTTTCCCTATGCCGGCATGCCGCGATGGGCGCAGTGGTTAGGCGAAGTGCTGCCGGTGACGCACTTTCTGCGCGTGGTGCGCGGGGTGATGCTGAAGGGGTGGCAGGCGGGCGAGGCGATGCCGCAGCTCTTCTACCTCGCCATTCTGGGTGGCATCTTCGCGGTGATCGCGATCCGCCGCTATGGCGATACGCTGGAGTGAAGGCTGCTGGAAGTCGCCGCAGTGCTCCTCTTGAGATGCACCGCGGCTCTTCGCCGATTTAGCGCATGCCTGAACAGGACAGTGGCGCGATTGAGCTATGGGACCGCGGTGTCGCGACTTCCAGCACGTCCGTTATCGCACGGCGCGATCACGCGCCGCAATATTCCTTACTGGTCGAGGAAACTGCGCATCTTGCGGCTGCGGCTCGGGTGCTTGAGCTTGCGCAGCGCCTTTGCCTCGATCTGGCGGATACGCTCGCGGGTCACGCTGAACTGCTGGCCAACCTCTTCCAGCGTGTGATCGGTGTTCATGCCGATGCCGAAACGCATGCGCAGCACCCGCTCTTCACGCGGGGTCAGGCTGGCGAGGACGCGGGTGACCGTTTCCTTGAGGTTCGCCTGGATCGCGGCATCGACGGGGATGATCGCGTTCTTGTCCTCGATGAAATCGCCGAGGTGCGAATCCTCCTCGTCCCCGATCGGCGTTTCGAGGCTGATCGGTTCCTTGGCGATCTTCATCACCTTGCGAACCTTTTCCAGCGGCATGGAGAGGCGCTCGGCCATCTCTTCCGGGGTCGGTTCGCGGCCTTGTTCGTGCAGGAACTGGCGGCTGGTGCGGACCAGCTTGTTGATCGTCTCGATCATGTGGACCGGGATGCGGATCGTGCGTGCCTGATCGGCGATCGACCGGGTGATCGCCTGCCGGATCCACCAGGTGGCATAGGTGCTGAACTTGTACCCGCGGCGATATTCGAACTTATCGACCGCCTTCATCAGGCCGATATTGCCTTCCTGGATGAGGTCGAGGAACTGAAGCCCGCGATTGGTGTATTTCTTGGCGATCGAGATCACGAGGCGGAGATTGGCCTCGACCATCTCCTTCTTGGCGATCCGTGCCTCGCGCTCGCCCTTCTGCACCATGTTCACGATGCGGCGGAATTCGGCCAGCGCCATGCCGGTCTGCTGGCTGATCTCGGCCACCTCGACGCGGATGCGATCGACCGCTGCCGCTTCGTTGGTGGCGAACGCGGTCCATTTCTTGTCGAGACCGCCGACCGACTCCAGCCAGTTCTCGTCCATCTCATGATCGACATACCGCTCGAGAAAGTCCTTGCGGCTGACCTTGTGGCGCTCGGCAAGGCGCAGCATCTGGCCGCCAAGCGCGGTCAGGCGGCGGTTGAAGCTGTAGAGCTGATCGACGAGATATTCGATCTTCGCCTGATGGAACTGCACGCTTTCGACCTCGGCGGTCAGATCCTCGCGCAGCTTCTGATATTTTTTCTCGTCGGCGGCGGCGAGTTCGCCGCCCAGCGCCATCGCGTCGAGCCGCTTTGCCTGCATCGCCGAGAATTTCTTGTAGATCGAGGTGATGTTGGCGAACTTCTCCAGCGCCTGGGGCTTGAGCGTCTCCTCCATCTGCGCGAGGCTGAGCGTATTGTCCTCGTCATCGTCGTCGGACGGCCGGCGCGCGCGGCGCTCGGTCATGTCGTCGTCCTCGTCGTCCGACGTTTCCTCCTCGACCTCCTCTTCCTCCTTGTAGGAGGTGCCGGCGGTCTTTTCGCTGATCTCGCCGTTATCGTCTTCCTCGGCGCCCTCGACCTGCTCGGCGGACGGTCCCTTGGACAGCATCGCGTCAAGGTCCAGGATTTCGCGCAGCTGCATCTCGCCCTCGTTGAGGGCGTTCGACCAGCCGATGATCGCGGTAAAGGTGATCGGGCTTTCGCACAGCCCCAGGATCATCGTGTCGCGCCCCGCCTCGATCCGCTTGGCGATCGCGATCTCGCCCTCACGGCTGAGCAGTTCGACCGCGCCCATTTCGCGCAGGTACATGCGCACCGGATCGTCGGTGCGATCGACGGTTTCCTTTTTCTTGGTCTCGATCGCGGGGCCGGTATCCTCCTGCGAATCGCCGCCGTCGATCTCGTCGGGGGTATCGTCCTCGGCCTCGCCGTCCTCGCCCGCATCCTCATTCTCGACGACATTCACGCCCATATCGCTGAGCGCCGACATCACGTCCTCGATCTGGTCGGTCGTGAACTGGTCTTGCGGGAGCATCTCGTTCAGCTGATCGACGGTGATGTATCCGCGCTTCTTCGCGCGCGCGACCAGCTTCTTGATCGAGCCTTCGTTGAGATCGATCAGCGGCGCGTCGCCGGTTTCGGCCGTGTCCGCAGGTTCCGCCATGTTCGCCTTAGCCATCGAGGTCCTTCAAAATCCGATGGCGGCTATTATACGCCGCCCTATTCCACCAATTACGCGTCGTCCGCAAGCATCAGATTCGCCAGACGTGTCTCAAGTTCCGCCTTGCGGCGGACGAGCGCGACCTGACGTTCGAACGCCGCGTCGCTGAAACGCGCCTGCACCGCCGCCGTTGCCTCGGCAAGCGCGGCATCGACCTGGGGCCGGGCCGCGAGCACCGCAATGGCCTCGCCCAGATCGAGCGCAGCCCGCCCCACGTCCCAATCCTTCTGAGTGAAGGTAAATGGGAGCGTATCGGCGCGGAGCAACTCCGCCGCGACGGTATCGAAGCCGGACTTCGCCAATATGGTGCGCAGGCGCGTCGTATCAAGCGCCTGATCTTCCAACGCAACATCGACCACCGCTTCGAACAGGCGACCCAGCGCACCGTCCGCCAGCCGCATGCTCGTGAGCGTTTCGAGGTGGCGTGCGATCTCCGCCGGGTGGCGGATCAGCCCGGCCAGCACCGCCTTGGCGAGCACCCGGTCGATTCCCGTTGCGCCCACCGCCTGGGCGGTGGGACCGGGCGGGGGTTCCGGCGGAAGCCAGCGGCCCGAGCCGCGCGGGGCGGCCGCCCGACCGGGCGTTCGGGTGAAGCTGCGTGGTGGCGGCGCGAACTGCGCGTCGAAGCGCTGGCGGAATTCGGACACATATTCGTGACGGACATTACCATCCTGGATCGTCGCGGCGAGATCGCCGAGCCGCCGCTTGAGGCCGGCGCGCGCCTCTGGTGTATCGAGCGGTTCTGCGGCGAGTTCGTGGTGCCACACACGATCCGCCAGCGGCTGGGCGGCGGCGATCAGCGCCTCGAACGCCTGCGGCCCCGCCGCGCGGACGAGGTCGTCGGGATCCTGCCCCTGCGGCAGGGTGACGAAGGCGAGGCTGCGGCCGGGCTGGAGCAGGGGCAGGGCGCGATGGGCGGCGCGGATCGCGGCCTTTTGCCCGGCATTGTCGCCGTCGAACGCGAGCAGCGGTACGTCTGCGAGTCGCCACAGCCGCTCCAACTGATGCTCGGTCAGCGCGGTGCCGAGCGGGGCGACCGCCTCGCCAAACCCCGCCTGGGCCAGCGCGATCACGTCCATATACCCCTCGACCGCGATCACCCGCCCCGATTTGCGCGACGCGGCGGCGGCGCGGTCGAGATTGTAGAGCGTCCGCCCCTTGTCGAAGAGCGGGGTTTCGGGGGAGTTGAGATATTTCGGTTCACCCTCGCCGATGATGCGGCCGCCAAATCCGATCACCCGCCCGCGCGGGTCGCGGATCGGGATCATCAGGCGACCACGGAAGCGGTCATAGGGGTCCTTGTTCTCGACCTGGATCAGCAGCCCAGCCTCGACCAGCATCGCGTCGCCATAGGATTTGAGCTGTTCGCGCTGGCGCGTGCGCGAGTCGGGCGCATAGCCCATGCCGAACATGCGCGCCGTCTCCGCCGTGATGCCGCGCCGTTCGAGCAGCGCCCGGGCCTCCGCACCCGACAGGCCGTGCAGTTGATCGACGTAAAAGGCGGCGGCATCGGCCAGCGCTTCGTGCAGCCCCTTCGCCCGCTCGGCCCGCTGCGCGGCGCGCGGATCCGCCTCGGGCATCTCCATCCCCGCCGCCGCCGCCAGTTCCTTGACCGCGTCGATGAAGGGCAGGCCCTGATGATCGGTCAGCCAGCGGATCGCGTCGCCATGCGCGGAACAGCCGAAACAGTGATAGAAGCCCTTGTCGTCATTGACGTAAAAGCTGGGCGTCTTTTCGTTATGGAACGGGCAGCAGCCCTTATACTCGCGCCCCGCCTTCACGATCTTCACCGTCCGGCCGACGAGCGTCGAGAGCGTGGTGCGCGCGCGCAATTCGTCGAGAAAGGCGGGGGTGAGCGTCACCTCAGGACAGCGCGGCCTTCACCAGCCCGCTCGCCTTGCTCATATCGAGTTCGCTGGCGTGGCGGGCTTTCAGCTCGGCCATCACGCGCCCCATGTCCTTCATTCCGGCGGCGCCGAGTTCGGCCTTGATCGCCTCGATCGCCGCCTTGGTCTCCGCCTCGTTCATCTGGGCGGGGAGGAAGCGTTCGATCACCGTGACTTCGGCGGCTTCGGCCTCGGCAAGCTCGTTGCGGCCGCCCTTCACATACATCTCGATCGATTCGCGGCGCTGTTTCACCATTTTTTGCAGCACTTCGACCACCAGCGCGTCGTCGTCGGCGACAGGCGCCTGGGTCCGCGCCTCGATGTCGCGGTTCTTGATCGCGCTCTGGATCAGGCGGATGGCGGCGGTCGTCTCCTTGTCGCCGCCCTTCATGGCGGTGACGAGGGCGGTCTTGATATCGTCGCGGATCATGGTCTGCTTTCTGTTCGGGTGAATCGGATTTTTGCATCAGATAGTCGCGACGGGCGGTTGACGCGAGGGGGGCAGGGGTCTAGCGCGCGGCACTTAGCACATATTGCCGGAACCCCTGTAGGAGCGCCCACTCATAATGGCCGACGCGACGCCTTTCACCGTGCCTGAAAACGCCACCGGCGTCCTCGTCCTGGCGAGTGGCGAGGTGATCTGGGGACGCGGTTTCGGGGCCGAGGGGCATGCGGTGGGCGAGGTGTGTTTCCACACCGCGATGACCGGATATCAGGAGATCATGACCGACCCGTCGTTCGCGGGCCAGATGATCTGCTTCACCTTTCCCCATATCGGCAATGTCGGCGCGAACCCGGACGATGTCGAGGCGGACAACCCCCACGCGCTCGGCATGATCGTGCGCGAGGACGTGACCGAGCCGAGCAATTTTCGCAGCGTCGAGCCGCTGGACGCGTGGATGCGCAAGCATGATCGCATCGGCCTGTCGGGCGTCGATACCCGCGCGCTGACCCGGCGCATTCGCGGACAGGGCGCTCCCAATGGCGTGATCGCGCATTCGGCGAGCGGCGAGTTCGACATCCCCTGGTTGCTGGAGCGCGCGAAGGCGTGGCCGGGGCTGGAGGGCATGGACCTGGCGATCACCGTCACCACCGAAACCCATTTCGGGTGGAAGGACGGGGTGTGGCGACTGGGCTTCGGCTATGGCGCGGATGAGGCCGGCGACGCGCGACCGCACGTCGTCGCGATCGATTACGGGTCGAAGCACAATATCTTCCGCAACCTGGTGAAGGCGGGGGCGAAGGTCACCGTGCTGCCCGCGACGGCGACGGCGGAGCAGGTGCTGTCATTTGATCCCGACGGCATCTTCCTGTCGAACGGGCCGGGCGATCCGGCGGCGACCGGCGGCTATGCGGTGCCGGTGATCCGCGAGCTGCTCGACACGGGCAAGCCGCTGTTCGGCATCTGCCTCGGCCATCAGCTGCTGGCGCTGGCGGTCGGCGCAAAGACGACCAAGATGTTCCAGGGGCATCGCGGCGCGAACCACCCGGTCAAGCGATTGAGCGATGGCGCGGTTGAGATCACGTCGATGAATCACGGCTTTGCGGTGGAGAGCGCCAGCCTGCCCGATGGGGTGCGCGAAACCCACGTGTCGCTGTTCGACGGCAGCAATTGCGGGATCGAGATCGATGGCGGGCGGGCGTTCAGCGTGCAATACCACCCCGAGGCATCGCCGGGGCCGCAGGATAGCTTCTATCTGTTCGAGCGGTTTGTGGGGATGCTGCGGTGATTGCTTTTGAGCCAACGGTTCAAGAGCCTAAATTGCTTCGAAGCGCGGTGCTTTGGGCGAAGAGAAATAAGGACCACATTCCGTCCATTAGCTCGTTAGCGCCCACGCGAGGTTGGAAGGACCTCACTGCGCTTGGACGTTCTTGGCAAGAAGCGGGTTTAGGCGCGCTAATCGAGGCCTCTGAGGATGGTCGTCGCACCGTCTATTTTAGCCTGAACGACAATGCGTTGACGTCCGTCGATGCCGAGTTTCGGCGCAGCCTGATCGGTCGATTGCAAGCCGTACCTCGGGCGGAATGGATCTCGCTCTCATCCATGCTCGTGAGCGTTGGCGCGCTCGTTGTCGCAATTCTAGCTTATCTGAAGGCCTAAATGCCCAAACGCACCGACATCTCCTCCATCCTCGTCATCGGCGCGGGTCCCATCGTGATCGGGCAGGCGTGCGAGTTCGACTATTCCGGCACGCAGGCGATCAAGGCGCTCAAGGAAGAGGGCTATCGCATCGTCCTGGTCAATTCGAACCCGGCGACGATCATGACCGATCCCGAGCTGGCCGACGCGACCTATGTCGAGCCGATCACGCCGGCGGTGGTCGCCAAGATCATCGAGAAGGAGCGGCCCGACGCGGTCCTGCCGACGATGGGCGGGCAGACCGCGCTCAATACCGCGCTCGCGCTGGCGCAGGACGGAACGCTGGAGAAGTTCGGCGTCACGATGATCGGGGCGAATGCGGAGGCGATCGACAAGGCCGAGGATCGGCTGAAGTTCAAGGACGCGATGACGAAGATCGGGCTGGAATCGGCCCGCTCCGCCATCGCGCATAGCGAGGCCGAGGCGATGGCGGCGCTGGAGCATGTCGGGTTGCCCGCGGTGATCCGCCCGTCCTTTACGCTGGGCGGCACCGGCGGCGGCATCGCGTACAACCGCGAGGAGTTTATCGACATCGTCCGCAACGGGCTGGACCTGTCGCCGACCAACGAGGTGCTGATCGAGGAATCGCTGCTCGGGTGGAAGGAATATGAGATGGAGGTCGTGCGCGATCGCGCCGACAACGCCATCATCATCTGCTCGATCGAGAATGTCGATGCGATGGGAACGCACACCGGCGATTCGATCACGGTCGCG
>NZ_JAHBZJ010000012.1 GCF_019635455.1 Sphingomonas sp.
CGCGACGCTTCCCAGAGCAGCCAGTTCTTGATCAGGTCAGCCGGCAGGAGTGGGGTGCCGTGCGCGTTCAACGTTTCGAAGATCGCTTGCGGCTCGTCGCTGGGGTCAAGATCCAGGACGATGAGCTTGAGATAGTCCGCCAGCGCGGCGGCAAACCGCTGAGCACGATGCCCGGCCCTAGCAACGTCCGTGTCAGGCCGGAGATAAGCCAGCGCCGCCGAGCGGAAGAACCGATAGGCTTCCGCCATTCTGGTCGTCTGACCCGTCGGGCCGGACGCCGCGTCGCTGTCGAGAACGGCGCGGAAGGGATCCCGGTCTTCGTTGGTCGGCCAGACCTTATATCTCTCCTGGGGTTCATAGGCGGTGTTGGCAGTCAGCATGCCCAACCGCTGCTTCGCGAAGGCGACCATACCAGCGTCATCGCCATCGATGCCCGCCTCAACTTCGGCGAGAGCGTGCTCGGACGCCTTCAGCAGGATCTGCAGTGTCGTCAGACGTTGCTGCCCGTCGATCACCTCACGCCGAGGCAGACTGCCCGTCGCGTTGGGCGTCTGCTCGAGAACGATTGTCCCCAGGAAGTGGCTTGCGACCGCTTCATCACCTTGACGTGCCTCAAGCCGGTCGAGAAGGCCGATCACATCTTCCCACAGCGGCTCCCATTGCTCCTCTTTGGACCAGACATAGGGGCGCTGGAACAGCGGCACTGTATGCCTGGTCTGAGCGCCGAAGATCTGAGCGATCGGCATGTAGGTCGGCTGCATATGTTCCCCCCACCGACACATGCAATCGATCTGCAGGGCCGATCATCGACTTATGCGGCAGGGGGAGCGGCGAGCAAGATTGTTTTGATCCGCTTCGCAGCCATCGAGCGAACAGTTATCGGACCGAAGCCGCAACCGACGTCTTGAACACCGCGCCGGTTGGACACGGTGTTCGAGAACACACAGGCCATCGCGAGATACTTCGCTCCCGTTGGTTGCACTGCCGTCATCGATGGTCGAGGCCTGCGCGCTGGCCGCGGCGCTTGAGCAGGGCTGGAGCCTGGTCTCGCTCGAATTCGGCAAGTCGTCTAAGTCGATGGGGCCGCTCAGCTTCTCCGTTTCGGTCGCGGACGGGTAGGGCGGCGCGGAAATCACGCACGACTGTGCGCTTGCTACCGACGCCGACGGCCGCTACGTCCTGGCACCGCGGCGCCGTAGCGGCAACCTTTCACTTCGCCATCGGGCCGGACGGCCTCGAGCGGCGGCACGGCCGCCCGGCGGATCTGGCAGCCGGCACCATCCGCGCGATGCGGAGATTCGTCGCCGCCGCGAGGAAGGCCACGGCCGGCAGCTGCATCGAGGTGCACACCCTCGATGCGGCGGCCGCCTGATCGCCGACGCCGCGTCCCAACGGGCGCAGTTGGGCTCGCGCTGCCCGCTAACCTGATCGCCGCACGGCACGCCGTGTCGCCGAACCATCGTCCCTCGGGCAGGGGGCAGTGCACATACACCGTGCTTGACGCCTTCAGTGCGCTCTCGACGGGAGGGGAAAAGCGCTCCGCTGATGTGCGGACGAAGGAGATAACGAATGTTCGATGACAACGGCAAGCGTCAGATTCAGGCGTTATCGCAGCCATGCGCGCCATCGCCGACCCCCTCCGGGCGATGATGACCCAGCAGACGGCGCCGGTGGTGATCACCGGCGGCGCCTCGGTCAACCTGCTGAAGCTCGGTTCGATCGCGAAGGCTGCCTCCGACCAGTTCGACGCCGACCACGTCCACCTGGTGTTCGAGCCCGGACGCGAGGCGGAAGGCCCCAAGCGGATCCTCGTGGGGATGCACCGCGACCGGATCGTCCACGTCAAGACCGACTGCTCGGTCTGGGCCGATCCACGCCGCCGACCGTTCCTGCTCGCGCGCCAGGTTAGCGAGATGGGGCTGACGAGTTTCGATCCGGACGGGATGGACTACCGGCCGGGCCGACCGAAGACGAACGTGGCCAAGGGCCTCGCGCGCGGCGCGGAGTTGCTACGCCGGCTCGCCGCAAACGACCTGGAGGAGCCGGTAGCTGCCGCTGGCTGAGCCTCAGGCGCCTGCCTCTAACAGCGCGGGCGCCCAATCCGAGCGAACGCCCTTCGGCTCCAAAAGTGCCTCGGCCGACGGAACGGAAGGTGAAGGGCCACCTGTCCGAAGGGATTAGGCCAACGGTGAAGAGACAGCTTCACCTCGAGACCTCCACGAGCGCGCGTCATGACCCCAGCCTACGCGGGCGACGGTGCCCACAATGTCGTTGTCGCCGACTACAGTCCGTCAAAAGATATCCACGCAATTGCCGTTTTTAGACACGCAATCACTTACTGTAGACACGCAATCGGTTTATTTCAGAATCCGCGATCAGACGTCGAGATTGGCGACGCTCAGCGCATTTTCCTGAATGAACTCGCGGCGCGGTTCGACGACATCGCCCATCAGGCGCGTGAAGATCTCGTCGGCGACGTCGGCCTGGTCGATCGCGACCTGAAGCATCGACCGGTTCTGCGGATCGAGCGTGGTTTCCCACAATTGCTCGGCGTTCATTTCGCCCAGCCCCTTGTAGCGCTGGATCGACAGTCCCTTGCGGCCGGAGGCCAGGATCGCATCGAGCAGTTCGGACGGTCGCGCGACCAGCGTTTCGCCCTTTGCGACCGGCGCGGGAACATCCTCCTCCCCTTCGGCGGGCGCCGGGGTGGTTTCTTCCGCCTGCGCCGCCTTGATCGAGACCAGCCTGGCGATCTGCGCGTAGCTGACGGCCTGTTCGGCGGCGAGCGTATGGAGCTTGCGCCCCTCGGCCGAGGCGAGGAACGCGGCCTCGATGATGTGATGGTCGGTCACGCCGCGCCACAGCCGCTCGAAATGAAAGCCGCCCTCCTCGGTCACGCGGGCGGTCCAGCGGGCGTCGGCATCGGTCATGTCGAGCCGCTTCGTCACCGCCGCAAGCCGCTCCGCGCGCTGCTCGCGCGTCGCCGTCGGGTCGAGCGCGCCGCCCAGCGCCAGCGCCTCGATGATCGCGGGATCATAGCGGCGTGGGACGTAGCGCATCAGTGTCTTCATGCGCCGGGCATGTTCGACAAGCGCGGTCAGATCCTCGCCGAAGCGCGGCCCCTCCGCCGTTTCCAGCCGGTTCGCGGCGACCCCGGCCTCGACCAGATAGTCGTCGAGCGCGCCATCGTCCTTCAGATAGACTTCGGACCGGCCCCGCGTCGCCTTGTACAGCGGGGGCTGGGCGATGAAGAGATGCCCCGCCTCGATGATCTCGGGTACCTGGCGATAGAAGAAGGTCAGCAGCAGCGTGCGGATATGCGCGCCGTCGACATCGGCGTCGGTCATGATGACGATCTTGTGATAGCGCAGCTTTTCCAGGTTGAAGTCGTCGCGGCCGATACCCGTCCCCATCGCCTGGATCAGCGTGCCGATCTCCCGGCTGGACAGCATCCGGTCGAACCGCGCACGCTCGACGTTCAGGATCTTGCCGCGCAGCGGCAGGATCGCCTGGAAATGCCGGTCGCGGCCCTGCTTGGCCGAACCACCGGCCGAGTCACCCTCGACCAGGAACAGTTCCGACTTGGCGGGATCGCGCTCCTGACAATCGGCGAGCTTGCCGGGCAGCGAGGCGATGTCCATCACGCCCTTGCGCCGGGTCAGCTCGCGCGCCTTGCGCGCGGCTTCGCGGGCGGCGGCGGCGTCGATGATCTTCTGGACGATCGTCTTGGCCGGGCCGGGATTTTCTTCCAGCCATTCGGCCAGCTTGTCGGCCATCAGGCTTTCGAGCGGCTGGCGCACCTCGCTGCTGACCAGCTTGTCCTTGGTCTGCGACGAGAATTTCGGATCGGGCAGCTTGACGCTGACGATCGCGGTCAGCCCCTCGCGCATGTCGTCGCCGGTGAGGGAGACCTTCTCCTTCTTCAATAGTCCGGACTTGTCGGCATAGTTGTTGAGCGTGCGGGTCAGCGCCGCGCGGAACGCGGCGAGATGGGTGCCGCCATCGCGCTGTGGAATGTTGTTGGTGAAGCAGAGGACGTTTTCATAATAGCTGTCGTTCCACTCCAGCGCGACGTCGATGGTGACGTCGTCGCGGGTGCCGGTGATGGCGATCGGATCGGGCATCAGCGCGGTCTTGTTGCGATCGAGCCATTTGACGAAGGCGGCGATCCCGCCCTCGTAGAACAGCTCGACCTCCTTCACCTCCTCATGCCGTGCGTCGCGCAGGAACAGGCGCACGCCGGAGTTCAGAAAGGCGAGCTCGCGGTAGCGGTGCTCCAGCTTCTCGAAATCATATTCGGTGATCTTGAACGTCGCCGGGCTGGCGAGGAAGGTGACGCGCGTTCCCTTCTTGCCGTCGGCGGGGCCGATCACCTTGAGCGGCGCTTCGGCGTCGCCATGGCGGAAGCGCATATAATGCTCCTCACCGTCGCGCCAGATGTTGAGGTCCAGCCATTCGGAAAGCGCGTTGACGACCGAAACGCCGACCCCGTGCAGGCCGCCCGACACCTTGTACGCATTGTCGTCGGACGTATTCTCGAACTTTCCGCCGGCGTGCAGCTGGGTCATGATGACCTCGGCCGCGCTCACCCCTTCTTCCGGGTGGATGCCGGTCGGAATACCGCGGCCATTATCCTCGACGCTGACCGATCCGTCGGCGTTCAGCTGGATGATGATGCGGTCGCAATGGCCGGCCAGCGCCTCGTCGATCGCATTGTCGCTCACCTCGAACACCATATGGTGCAGGCCCGACCCGTCGTCGGTGTCGCCGATATACATGCCCGGCCGCTTGCGCACCGCATCCAGGCCCTTGAGAACCTTGATGCTCTCGGCGCCGTAGCTGTTCTGATTGGAGCGGGGAGCGGGGGTGCCGGAGGGCGTGTTCGTGTCGTCGGAAGCCATGCCCAGCATATAGGGTCGTCGGCCCTGTAACGGAAGCGAAATACGCCTTAAAGCCGCCCGTTCAGCCGCCGCCCGGCCCCTTCTTTTCATGGCCGTGGCCGATCGGCATCTGCTGCTCGCCGCGCGGGCTTTGCGTCCAGTCGATCCGGTAGAGGTCGAACCGGCGATCGTTGAGGTTGCGCACGGTGCCTTCCGCCCGCGCCCATGTGAGGTCGGCCAGGTTCACGTCGGCGATCGTCAGCGTCTCGATATTCTCACTCGCCTCGGCCGCGATGCCGTCGCGCGCGAACGGGAAGTCGCACGGGGTGAGGATGCAGCTCTGCGCGTATTGGATGTCCATATTCTCGACGCCGGGCAGGTTGCCGACATTGCCGCTCATCACCACGAAACACTGGTTTTCGATCGCCCGCGCCTGGGCGCAATAGCGCACGCGCATATAGCCCTGACGGCTGTCGGTGCAGAAGGGAATGAAGATCATCCGCGCGCCCTCGTCCACCAGCCGGCGGGCGAGTTCGGGAAATTCGCTGTCGTAACAGATCAGCACGCCGATCGGCCCGCAATCGGTCTGGATCACATCGACGCCGTCGCCGCCCTTGATCTTCCACCAATAGGCTTCGTCCGGGGTCGGATGGATCTTTTCCTGTGCATGTACCGATCCGTCGCGCAGGCAGACATAGGCGACGTTCTGGATCTCGCCATCGTCGGTATAGGTGGGATGCGACCCGCCGATGATGTTGACGTTGTAGGACAGCGCCATGTCCGACAGCCGATCGACCAGCGGCTTGCGCCACCCGGTCAGCTTGTCCAGCGCCTGGGCCGGGGTCAGGTCGTGCGGTTCGAACGACAGCAGCGACAGGGTGAAAAGTTCGGGGAACACGACGAAATCGGCGCGATAGTTCGACGCGACATCGACGAAATATTCGACATTGCGCATGAACTCCTCGAAGTCGGCGACCGCGCGTGCCTGAAGCTGGACGGTGGCCAGCCGGACGCTTTCGATGTCGCGCGGCACCCGGTGTGTCGGCGGCTCGTCCGGATCGACATAGGGGTTGCGCCAGACCATGTGTGCGGCATGCCCGCCCGACGGCTTGTCCTCCGGCAGATAGTCGGGGAGCACGCCGATCGGGCGAAAGCCGTTGGCGATCTGGAACCCGATGGTCGGATCGCGCAGCTCGCCCTCGACCACTTTCTCGACATAGTCGGCAGGCCCCGACACCCGGGCGATCGAGCGGCGGAAATTGGGCATGCGTGCGCCGAACACGATACCCTTCAGGTCGAGCCGCTCGACCAGCATCCGCCGCGCATCGTACAGCCGCTTGCCGATGCGCAGGCCGCGCTGTTTCGACGCGACCACCATCTCATAGCCATAGAGCCAGTCTCCGGTCGGATCGTGGCGGCTGCCGAACCCGTTGCCGGTGATCGATTCCCAGTCGTGCGGGGCAAGCGCGACCTCTTCGTCGATGCGGCTGGCCGCGCAATAGCCGACCACCTCGCCCTCATAGAGCGCGACGAACACGCCATCGGGATAGTTGTTGATATGCCCCCGGATCATGCCGGAGGTGTAATTCTCGACATTGCGATACGTCTTGCGGGTCAGCGCCAGAATGCCGGGGATATCGGCGGTCGTGGCGTTGCGGATTTCGAGCTTGGCGGGCGTGGCTCTGGTCATCGATGCTCCGGATCTGCGTCTGCCCCGACTACGCACCCCGGGCCGCAAAGTTCAACCCGGACGGTTCGACCGACCGATCGTCACCCCCGTGGTGATGACGGTCGGGCGATGCAGGGCGGGCGCTCAGGCCTCCCGAAACAGCGCGCCGCCGGCGACGCGGAACCGGGTCGCCGGCGCGGGGACCGCGTCGAACAGCGCCGCCTCGGTTCCGGTCATCCATGTCTGCCCCCGGCCGGCCAGCCGCTCGAACAGCGCCGCGCGGCGGCTCGGGTCGAGATGCGCGGCAACTTCGTCCAGCAGCAGAATGGGGTGCCGGCCGACCCGGTCGGCGACCAGTTCGGCATGGGCGAGGACGATGCCGAGCAGCAGTGCCTTTTGCTCGCCGGTGGAGCACAGATGCGCCGGCTGGCGCTTTTCGAGATGAACCACCGACAGGTCCTGCCGGTGCGGGCCGCTCAGCGTTCGGCCCGCCGCCGCGTCGCGCGACCGGCCGGCGCGCAGCTGCGCCGCCAGGTCGTCACACGCCTCGCCCGCCAGCGACAGGCCGGCGCGCGCGAACGGCCCCTCCGGCTGATCCGCCAGCCGTGCGGCCAGCGTCGCGACCGCGTCCCGCCGCGCCGCGTCGATCGCCGCGCCATGGTCGGCCATGCGCGCCTCCAGCGCGGTGAGCCAGTCGGGGTCGGCGGGCATTTCGGCGCCGAGCAGCCGGTTGCGCTCGCGCATCGCCGCTTCATAGCGGGTGGTGTGGTGGGCATGGCCGGGTGCCAGCGCCAGCGTGAGCCGATCGAGAAAACGGCGGCGCTCCCCCGCCGGTTCGACGAACAGCCGGTCCATCGCCGGGGTCAGCCACAGCACGGTGAGCGATTCGGCCAGCGCCGTCGCCGCCGCCGCCGCGCCGTTGACACGGACGATGCGGCGGTCGGGCGCTTCGGCCTGGGTGCCGGTCCCGATCTCCACGCCTGCGGCCAGGGTCGCGGCAACGGCAAAGCCCCCCGGTCCGCCCTGTCGCGCCATGTCCGACAGCGGCGCACGGCGCAGGCCGCGACCGGGGCTGAGCAGCGACACCGCCTCGAGGATGTTGGTCTTGCCCGCGCCATTGTCGCCGGCCAGCACGACAAAGCCGGGGCCGGGCGCCAGCACCGCGTCTTCATGGTTGCGGAAATCGGTCAGGACGAGGCGGGTAAGGGCCATGCGCCGCCTCTCTATCGCGCGCGCCGTTCGCGCGAAAGCCGCCGCGATCAGATGCCGATCAGCCCCGCTTCGGTCAGCTCGCGCTGCGCCTGCCGATAGACGACCGGGTCCGCGATCCCCAGGCGCGCGCGCGCGGCGTCGAGCGGTTCGGTCATCAGCCGCTCATAATCCTCGCCGGACAGCCATGCCGCGCGCTTGCCGTGACGATAGCCTTCGCGAACCGCGCGCATGAAGGTGCGCCGGCCGGTGATCTTCAGGCTCTTCAGCGCGGCGCCGACCGCGATGAACGCCCAGCCAAGGCCGCCGGTCTGCGCGTAGGAAAAGGCGACCAGGCACGCTTCGCCCAGCGGTTCGTCGGCCTGATAGCCGGTCAGGACGTGCCAGATATCGTGGATGTCCCGCTCGCGCCGGCCAAACCATGCATGGGGATGTTCGACGCCACGCTCGATCTCGCCATCGGCATAGCTCACATCGGCCAGCCCCTGCGCCGAATAGCCGGTGCGGTCCAGAAAGGCGCGATATGCCGCGCCCACGCTGCCGTCGGGGAGCGAATCGATCCAGGCGCGGTCCGAAAACCGATCGGCGAGTTCGATGCGCCGATAGGCGAGCCGTCCGCCCTCAGGCGTCAGCAGCAGCTTGCGGTAGTTGCGCCCGGCAATGTCGCCGTTGAGCGCGCGCATGATGCGGAACACCTGCACCGTATCCTCGCCATTGGCGAGCAGGCGGCGCAACGCGCGCAGCGCCGTCCCCCATTCGCGGCGGCGGGGCTTGCCCCAGTCGATTGCTTGAGTCGCCATATCCGACCCTCCTTACTGACAGTCGTGTAAATAAGTGATTACACGGACCGACGCAAGGGGGGGCGCCCCTAGACCCGCATCGGCATCAGCACATAGAGCGCGGGCGACTTGTCATTCTCGCGGATCAGCGTCGGCGCGGCGGCGTCGGCCAGATGCACCTCGACCAGATCGCCCTCGACCTGCCCCAGAATGTCCATCAGGTAGCGCGAGTTGAACCCGATTTCGAACGGCTGGGCGGCATAATCGCCCGGCACGTCCTCGGCCGCAGTGCCGTTGTCGGGGCTGGTCACCGACAGGGTGATCCGGTCGCGATCGAGCGCCATCTTCACCGCGCGCGTCTTTTCGGTCGCGATGGTCGAAACGCGATCGACGCCCTCCATGAAGCTCTTGGGATCGATCTTCAGGATCTTGTCGTTCCCGGTCGGGATGACGCGGCTATAGTCGGGGAAGGTGCCATCGATCAGCTTCGACGTCAGGATCGCCGCGCCCAGGTCGAAGCGGATTTTCGAACCCGACAGCGAAACGCCGACCGATCCGTCCACCTCGTCGAGCAGCTTGCGCAGTTCCGCGACGCATTTGCGCGGCACGATCACGTCGGGCATGCCGTCGGCGCCGTCCGGCCGCGCGACGGTGACGCGGGCCAGGCGATGGCCGTCGGTCGCCGCCGCCTTCAGCGTCTCGTCGGCGACGTGAAGGAAAATGCCGTTCAGATAATAGCGCGTTTCCTCGGTCGAGATCGCGAACCGCGTCTTGTCGATGATCTGCTTGAGCGTTTCGGCGGGCAGCTCGAACACGGTTGGCAGTTCGCCCTCCGCGATCACCGGAAAGTCGTCGCGCGGCAGCGTGCCGAGTTCGAACTTCGCGCGCCCGGCGACGATCTTGATCTTGCCTTCCGCAGCGGACAGCTCGACCTGCGCGCCCTCGGGCAGCTTGCGGGCGATGTCGAACAGCGTGTGGGCCGGGACGGTCGTCGCACCCGGCTGGTCCACCGCCGCGGCGACGGTCTCATCGATCTGGAGATCCAGATCGGTCGCCATCAGGCGGATCGATCCATCGCCCGATGCGTCGATCAGGACGTTGGACAGGATGGGAATGGTATTGCGCCGCTCGACCACGGACTGGACGTGGCTGAGACCCCTGAGCAGCGTTGCGCGTTCGATCGTCGCTTTCATGTCGTTTTTCAAACCCCCGGGCGGCCGCCCATATTCAGACGGCGATGGAATGCCGTCGGAAGTTCGAGTCATCCTTAACGTCAAAAAGGGCCGGAGCAAGCGGCTCCGGCCCTTCGATGTGCATCATTTGTGGATGGCGGCCACTTCAGAAGCGCACGCCGATCCCGGCGACCACCTGATTCCGGTCGACGCTGGCGTTGTACCCCTTGAACTTGCCATAGTCCGAATAGCGGTATTCGCCCTTCAGATAGACCTTGCCGCCCAGCTGCTGCTCGACGCCCGCGCCCACGCGCCAGCCGTCCATGTTGCGGCCGTCGGCGATGGTCACCGCGCCATTGGTGTAGCGATAGTCGACCCGGGCATTGGTGTAGCCGCCCTTTGCGTAGAGCAGGGTCGAATCGCCCACCACCACGCCGGCGCGCACGCCGGCATAGAGATCGCGGCCGGCGTCTAGCTTGAACTCGTCGCCCGCGACCGCCAGGCTGGGGGTGCGGGTATCGGTGCTCGCGCCGGTCAGTTCGACCTCCGGGCCGAACACCGTGTTGCCCGAACGGACGTCATAGCCCAGCGCGCCGCCATAGACGACGCCGCTGCTCGAGCTGGACGGGGTGCCGTTATCGTCGCTCAGATGGTCCCAGCCGACCACGCCTTCGCCGCGCGGACCCGAAAAGGGGGTCGCGTCCTGGGCGAGAGCCGGGGTGGCGAGAGTGCCTGCGGCGAGCGCGGCGAGAATGAGATTACGCATCGGTTACTCCTGTACAAAACCGCCGTTTCGGGCGGGGACCAGCTCAATGCGTCGGCCGGCCCGATGTTGCATGAACCCCAAATAAACGCGGAAAACCGTTGCTTTTGCGCCACAGCCGGCCCTAGCTGTCGGGAATGGCACGCAAGGGTCGCGACTTCATCGCCCGGCACGGCGAAACGGTGTTCAATGCCGCGCGGCGGTTGCAGGGCGATCATGCCCATACCCCCCTGACGCGTGCCGGCTTCGCCCAGGCGGATGAGATGGGGCGAGCGCTGCGCGACCGGCTCGGCGCGCGGCCCGCGCTTACGCTGTGGGCGTCGGACACCGAGCGCGCGTTGCAGACGCTGGCGGTGATCGCGGAACATCTGGACCTCGACTGGCACGACGCGCGGCGGGACGGGCGGCTGACCGAAATCGCCATGGGCGGCTGGGGCGGCCGCTATTATGCCGACCTTGTCGATGAGGTCGGGCCGGTGGTCGTCGCCGGCGGATTGCTGCGTCCGGCGCCGGACGGCGAAACCTATGCCCAGATCGCGACCCGCGTCGCCGGCTGGCTGGCCGACACGGACGACGATCCGGGCGACCGTCTGGTGGTGATGCATGGCATCTCCAGCCGGGTATTGCGCGGCATCATGACGCGGCAGGACAGCCACCCCGAATTCGGCACGCCGATCGCTGACGGCCTGCCCCAGGGGTCGGTGGTGATGATCGAAAACCGGGGCGAGTGCGTGATCCACACCGGCACCGGGCGGGCGCCGGCATGATCGCGCTGTTGATCGCGATCGCGCTGGCGGCACAGGCGCAGGGGCGCGAATCGCTTGGCGTGTTCGACAGCTGGGGAGCGTTCCGCGATGCTGCGCCGGCACGCTGCTTTGCCATCGCCCGCCCGGTGCGGGGTGAGGGGGGGGCGTTCGCCAGCGTCGCCAACTGGCCCCGCAGCGGCGCGCGCAATCAGCTATATGTGCATCTCAGCCGCCCGCGCGACCCGCGTGCGAAGGTAACGCTGGCGATTGGCGAGCGCCGGTTCGAACTGATCGCCGGGCCGAGCGACGCATGGGCGCCTGATGCGCGGACCGACATCGCGATCGTGACCGCGATGCGCTCCGGGCGCAGCATGAGCGTGGAGAGCCTGGCGCGCGGCGGGGGCGCGTTCGCCGATACCTATGCGCTCAAGGGCGCGGCGACCGCGATCGACGCGGCGGCGATGGGCTGCGCCCGCCGCAGCGGCTGACGCAGCCCGGAACGGTCAGCCGGCCTTGGGTGTCGGCGCCGGAGTCGGCTGGGCGGCCGGAGTGGCCGGTTCGGCCGGCGCCTTCGGCGTCGTCGCGGTGGCGGGTGCGCCCGGCGTGGCGGGAGTCGCCGGCGCCGCGCTCATCTGCGCCTGCTGCTCGGCGACGAGCGCTTCGCGGATCTTGGTGCGCAGCGCGGGATCGGCATCGGAGGCGTTGGCGATTTCGTTGAACCGGGTGGGTTCCAGGCCCGCGCCCTTGACCGCATCGGCCAGCTTTTGCGGCTTGTCCGCCGCGCCGATCGACGCGTCCTTCTGAACCTTGTCGGCGGCGATCGCGGCCTTCGCGAACATCTTCACTTCAGCGTCGCTCACGCTCGCGGGCGTGGCGGCGGGCGCCGGCGCAGCGGGCGCGGCAGTCTGAGCGAAGGCGGGGGAAACGAGAACGGCACCGGCCAGCAGGGCCGCGTGGGTCAGCTTGATCAACATGTTGCTCCGGATAGTTGCGAAAAGCGGCCCAAGGTTTCAGCCATGCCCAGCGGTCGCAACCCGCGCGCGGCGGGCCGTGGCTCCCCCGGGATGGGCGGGGAGTGGAATTGCCCCGCGATTTCGACTATAGGCGCGCGATGCAGACAGTTTCGGCGCCTCCCCCGCCCGGTGACGGGCAGATCGGACGCATGCCCATTCCCGGGCATATCGACCCCGTCCCCGTTCCGCGCAGCCTGAAGCCGCGCGCCGACGGGCGGATCGACCTGCTGGGCCTGTCGAAGCACGATCTGCGCATGGCGCTGGAGACCAGCCAGCTCGAACCGAAGCAGGCGAAGCTGCGCGCCAAGCAGCTGTGGCACTGGATCTACAATCGCGGTGTCACCGATTTTTCGCTGATGACCGACATCTCGAAGGCGATGCAGCCCTGGCTGGCGCAGCGGTTCGTCATCTCCCGCCCCCAGGTGGTCGAGGCACAGGTGTCGCGCGACGGCACCCGCAAATGGCTGCTCCGGTCGGACGACGGGCAGGATTACGAGATGGTGTTCATTCCCGACGCGGATCGCGGCACGCTGTGCGTGTCGAGCCAGGTCGGCTGCACGCTCAACTGCCGCTTCTGCCACACCGGCACGATGCGCCTCGTCCGCAATCTGGAGCCGGGCGAGATTGTCGGTCAGGTGATGCTCGCGCGCGACGCGCTGGGCGAATGGCCCAGCCAGCCCGAGGGGCGGATGCTCACCAACATCGTGATGATGGGGATGGGCGAACCGCTCTATAATTTCGACAATGTCCGCGATTCGCTCAAGATCGTGATGGACGGCGACGGCCTCGCCCTGTCGAAGCGGCGGATCACCCTGTCGACCAGCGGCGTGGTGCCGATGATGGCGCGCGCCGGCGAAGAGATCGGCGTGAACCTCGCCGTGTCGCTGCACGCCGTCACCAAGGAGGTGCGCGACGAGATCGTGCCGCTCAACCGCAAGTTCGGGCTTGAGGAACTGCTTCAGGCATGCGCCGACTATCCCGGCGCGAACAATGCGCGTCGCATCACCTTTGAATATGTGATGCTGCGCGACAAGAACGACAGCGACGACGACGCACGCGAGCTGGTCCGCCTGATCAAGGCATACAAGCTGCCGGCGAAGGTGAACCTCATCCCCTTCAACCCCTGGCCCGGCGCGCCCTATGAATGTTCGACGCCCGAGCGGATCGCACGGTTTCAGGAGATCGTGTTCGGCGCCGGCATCTCGGCCCCGGCACGCACCCCGCGCGGCCGCGACATCGACGCCGCGTGCGGCCAGCTGAAAACCGCGTCCGAAAAGAAGTCGCGCGCGGAACTGGACCGGCTGGCGGAAGAGAAACAGGCGGCGCTGGGCTGATTGCGGCGGTCGATCGCACCAGTTAGCGTCGGGGCATGATCCTCGCTTTGCTGCCATTGCTGCTGACCACGGGCGCCGTTCCCGTGGCGGAGCGCCACGATACCCCGCGCCCGGACGGCACCGCTATCCACTGGTCGGTCGAGAATGCCGATGGCGCGCCCGCGCGATCGCCGGCGATCCTGGTGATGCAGGGGACGGGGTGCGAGCCGGTGGCGGAAAAGCCCAACCTCGCCCATGCCGGACGGCTGCTCGTCCCGGGCGCCCGGACGATCCTGATCGACAAGGTCGGAGCGGAATCATCGACCCCTGGCCCGCGCGTCGAGGGGTGCTCCCAGACCTATTGGGACCGCTATACGCTGAGCGGGCGCGTCGAGGACGTGTTGCGAGTGATTGCCGATCTGCGGCGACAGGCGTGGTGGAACGGCCGGATCGTGATCTTTGGCGGGTCGGAAGGGGGCGCCGTCGCCGCGCTCGTCGCGCCGCTGATCCCGGAAACGGCGGCGGTCGTCATCCTCTCGTCGGGCGCTGGCGTGCCGGTGGGTGACCTCATCCGCGCGGCGGTGCCGCCGGACATGGCGGCGCAGGCGCCCGCGATTTTCGCCGCCGCACGGGCGCGACCGACCGGTCAGGAACGCTGGGCGGGCCTCAGCTACCGATGGTGGGCGGACGCCATGGACGTGGTGCCGGCGCGCAGTCTGGCCCGGTCACCGGCGCCCGTCCTGTTGATCCACGGCGCGCGCGATCAATCCTCGCCGGTGGCCACCGCGCGCGCCGGCCGGGACCTGCTGCTGGCGGCTGGCAAGGCGGATACCGACTATCGCGAATATGCGGATTACGACCATTTCATGTGCGACCGCGCCGGCGGCGCGCATATGGATTCGGTGTTGCAGGACGCCGCCCGCTGGATCGCGCCGCATCTGCGCTGATCGCGGGGCTCGACGCCCGGATCAGCGCAGATGCGCACCCGCCGCGACCGTCGCGGTGCGGCCGCCGATCCACACATCGCCATTCGCGTCGATGCGGGCATCGATCAGGCCGTCGTGGCCGGTCGCACGGCCCTGCGCAGCGCGATAGGCGCCCGTCGCAAGGCCGCTGGCGAACAGATATTGCGCGGCGGCGGCGTTGAGGCTGCCGGTCACCGGATCCTCCACCATGCGTCCGCGATCGTCGGTGAAGAACACCCGCAGTTCGAACGCCAGCGCGCCGCCGGCGGGGCAGGGCGCGATCAGGCCGATATTCGTGCCGGCCGGCGCGCGGGCGGGCGGATCGATCGCCATCAGCGCCTCCACCGAATGCAGCCGCAGCAGCTGCCACCCCGGGCCGTTGTCGGCATGGACGGCATCGGCGATCGCCTCGACCGGCACTCCCACGCGGCGCGCTGCCTCATCCCGTTCCGCCGTGCTCAACGCGCCCGATCGCACCAGCGGCGGGGCGCGAAAGGCGAGCCGGTCGCCCGCGCGCGACAGTTCGACCAGTCCCGCGCCGCATTGCTGGACGATCCGCCGGGGATCACGGGGCCTGCCCCCGGCGGCGAGCCAGGCATGGCAGGTGCCGAGCGTGGGATGGCCGGCAAAGGGCAGTTCGCCGGCCGGATAGAAGATGCGGACGCGATAATCGGCCCCGGGATCGGTGGCGGGGACGAGAAAGGTAGTCTCTGAAAAACCGATCCAGCGGGTGAGCGCCAGCATCGCATCGGCGTCCATCGCCCCGGCGTCATGCACGACCGCCAGCGGATTGCCGCTATTGCCCGTCGCCCCGAACACATCGACCAGATCCAGCCTCACGCCGCGCCTCCCCTGCTGTACGAAGCGGCCTTGTCGTGGCGGTGCGTCCGGCGCAAGAGGCGCGGATGGATTGGGGGCAGCTTCTTCTGGCCGCGGGCGCGGGCCTGGTCGGCGGGACGATGAACGCGCTGGCGGGGGGCGGTTCGTTCGCGACGCTGCCGGCGCTGATCGCGCTGGGCCTGCCGGCGAACATCGCCAACGCCACCTCGAACTTCGCGCTGCTGCCCGGCGCCGGGGCGAGCGCATGGGGCTTTCGCGACGAACTGGCGCCGGTCGCAGGACTTTCGGTCTGGTTGCTGGCGGGCATCACCTTCGTCGCCGGGCTGGCGGGCAGCATGCTGCTCGTCCTGACGCCCAGCGACATGTTCGACGTCATCATTCCCTGGCTGCTGCTGTTCGCGCTCGCGGTGATGCTGTTCGGCAGGCGCGCCGCCGACTGGCTGCACGCGCGCGTGACGATCGGGCGCCGCTCGCTGATCGGGGCGCAGTCGCTGCTCGGCGTCTATGGCGGATATTTCGGTGGCGGGGTCGGGCTGATGACCACGGCGATCTACGGGCTGCTGGCCAACATCCAGCCGCGCGAGCTGTTCGCCGTCCGCACGCTCATGCTGGCGATCGCCAATCTGGCCGCTGCGATCGTGTTCGTCGCGTTCGCGATGGTCGATTGGCGCGCATGTCTGCCGATGCTCGCCGGGGCGGCGATCGGCGGCTGGGCGGGCGCGATCGTCGGAAAGCGCATGTCGCCCGCGCTGGTGCGGGCTTGGACGTTGCTGGTGACGGCGGGAACCACGCTGGTCTTCTTCCTGCGCGCCTATGGCTGATCGCGCCCTATCCATCGCGCGATCCGCGCATTAGGCTGGCCGCGAACCCCGGGAGGAGCTCCCAGTGACCGAAGCTGCCGATGGCGACGATAGCGCGCCGCCCGAAACGATCGATCGCCACGCGTTGCCGACCCGCATCTGGCATTGGGTGAACGCGCTTTGCGTGATCATCCTGCTGGGCAGCGGGCTGATGATCCTCAACGCGCACGGACAGCTGTATTGGGGCGAATATGGCGCGAATTTCGACCGGCCCTGGTTCAAGCTGATCTGGCTGTTCGACAGCGGGCGGGTGCCGGGATGGCTGACCATCCCGTCCAATTACAATCTCGCCCTGGCCCGCCGCTGGCACCTCAGCTTCGCGCTGGTGCTCGGATTTGGCCTGCTCGCCTTCATGGTCATCAGCCTGATCAACCGGCATTTCCAGCGCGATCTGCGCGTCCGCGCAAAGGAACTGGCACCCGCGCATCTGATCGCCGACGCAAAGGCGCATGCGCGGTTCGAATTTCACGATGCGAACGATCCGCGCGCCTATAATGTCTTTCAGAAACTGGCCTATGTCGCGGTCATCTTCATCCTGATCCCGCTGGTGATCCTGACCGGGCTCACCATGTCGCCGGGGATGGACGCGGCCTGGCCGTGGCTGCTCGATCTGTTCGGCGGGCGGCAGAGCGCGCGCTCGCTCCATTTCATCGCGGCGGTGGCGCTGGCGGCGTTCATCGTCGTGCATCTGGCGCTGGTGATCCTGGCCGGCCCGGTCAACGAGGTGCGATCGATGATCACTGGCCGGTGGAGGGTCCCAGAATGAGCCTGATCACCCGACGCGGACTGCTCCTCACCGGCGCTGGTGGCCTGCTCGCCGGGTGCGACGCCGTCGGCAGCAGCGAGGCGGGGCGCGACTGGCTGTTCAAGGCGGAGGCGGTGCATCGCAGCCTTCAGCGCGCGATCATGGACCGCAACGCGCTCGCCCGCGAATTTTCGGCGGCGGACATGTCGCCACGCTTTCGTTCCAACGGCACGCGCAATCCCGACACGCCCGAATATCGGGCGCTGGCGATGAACCGGTTCGCCGACTGGCGGCTGGTGGTCGATGGGCTGGTCGCCCGGCCGCTGCGCCTGTCGCTCGCCGATCTGCGCGCCATGCCGCAGCGGGCGCAGATCACCCGCCACGATTGCGTCGAGGGATGGAGCGCGATCGGCAAGTGGCAGGGGCCGCGCCTCTCCACCGTGCTCGACGCGGCCGGCATGCGCGATTCGGCGCGCTATCTGGTGTTCCACTGCGCCGACAGCCTGCGCGGCGGCGCCTATTATGAATCGATCGATCTGATCGATGCGCTGCATCCCCAGACCATCCTCGCCTGGGCGATGAACGACCGCATCCTGCCGGTCGCCAACGGTGCGCCGGTGCGGCTGCGCGCGGAACGGCATCTGGGCTATAAACAGGCCAAGTACATCATGCGGATCGAGGCGGCGGCGTCGTTGGGCGCGATCGGCCGGGGCAAGGGCGGCTATTGGGAGGACGTCGCGGGATATGAATGGTATGCCGGCATCTGACGGTACCGATTCCGCGCTTGCGAAGCGACCATGAGGCGTTAGCAACGACCGGATGGCGCTGATCGATCATTTCTTCGCACGGGCGGTGAAGCGTGGCGAGCTGACCGTGATCCACCATGACGGTTCGGCGCGAAGTTTCGGCGCCGCCGACCCCGACATTCCACCGGTCACCATCCGTTTCACCCGACCGTCGGTCGCGCGGCGCATCCTGACCGATCCGGCACTGGGCGCGGCGGAGGGCTGGATGGATGGCGGCATCGTGATCGAACGGGGCGACATTCTGGCGCTGCTCCACCTCGTCACCGCGAACAACAAATGGGAAGACGCGACCGGCAACCTCAACCCCGGCGCATTCAAGCGCAGTTTCGACAATGTCCGCTTCCGGCTCGACCGGATCAACATGGCCCGGCGATCGAAGCGCAACGTCGCGCACCATTACGACCTGTCGGATCGGCTCTACGACCTGTTTCTCGACGCCGATCGCCAATATTCCATGGCCTATTTCACCGATCCGTCGAACACGCTGGAACAGGCGCAGCTCGACAAGAAGGCGCATATCGCGGCCAAGCTCGCGCTCGCGCCGGGGATGAAGGTGATCGATATCGGCTGCGGATGGGGTGGCATGGCGCTGTACCTCCACGAAAAGACCGGCGCGGAGGTGCTGGGCATCACCCTGTCGGAGGAGCAGCTGAAGGTCGCCCGCCGCCGCGCGGACGCGGCGGGGGTCGCCGACAAGGTGAGGTTCGAACTGATCGACTATCGCCATGTCACCGGCCAGTTCGACCGGATCGTGTCGGTCGGCATGTTCGAGCATGTCGGCACCGCGCATTACCGCACCTTCTTCCGCAAGTGCCGCGAACTGATGACCGACGACGGCGTGATGCTGCTGCACACGATCGGCCGCGCGGGCGCGCCGGGTGTCACCGACGCGTTCACCGCGAAATATATCTTTCCCGGCGGCTACATCCCCGCCCTGTCGGAAATCCTGCGCGCGCATGAAGGGCTGCGCTTCTTCCTCACCGATGTCGAGGTGCTGCGGCTCCATTATGCCTATACGCTCCAGGCATGGTACGACCGCGTGGTCGCGGCGAGGGACCAGGTCGTCGCGCTGTACGACGATCGCTTCTACCGGATGTGGACCTATTATCTCGCCGGATCGCTGGTCAGCTTCCGCAATGGCGGTCTGGTCAATTACCAGCTGCAATATTCACGTTCGCGCACCGCATTGCCGATCACTCGCGACTATATGGCGCGGGCGGAGGCGAAGCTGCGCGGCTGACGCCTATTGCGCCGGCGTCTGCACCCGGTCCGCGGCGAGCCAGGCGGCGAGTTCAGCCTTAGTGATCCTGCCGTCGCCGTCCTTGTCCACCGCGGCGAACCACGCGTCGGCCTTTGCCCAGTCGCGTTGCGGCGACCGCACCTCGGGGCGCGGGTCGCCCGCCTTTTTCGCCTGCCGCGAGGCGGCGTAGGTGGCGTCGGCGCTCGCCTCGAAATCGAAACGGGCGCGAACCTCGTCGCGCTCCACCGTCCCGTCCTCGTTCAGGTCGAGGTCGGCAAACCGCTCGGCGGCACGGCGCTCCGCTTCGGCCTGGGGGAGGGGGCCGGGCGCGACGCCCAGCGCGGGCTGGGCCTGAAGGGCGAGTGTCAGCAACAGAATCATATCCTCAGCATAGCTCCGCACAGCTGACTGGCAATTGAACCGATCAGCCGCGCCGCGCCCAGGCGTCGGCGATCATCGACCGCAGCACGCCGACGTCCACATCCGCCAGCCTCCTGACATAGAGGCACCCCTTGCCCGTCCGGTGCCTGCCCAGCCGTTCCAGCGCCTCATCAAGCGCCAGGCCGTACAGCACCTGCTCCGCCTTGCGCGGGGAAAAGCCGATGCGACAGATTTCGCCCTCGCGTCCGCTTTCATAGCGATAGCGGTGGACGCCGAACCCGATGATGCTCGGCCCCCACATGCGCGGCGCCTCGCCGCTCACCTCGGCCATCATCGCACAGATCGCCCTTGCGTCCTCACGGCGGACCGCGTCAGGCACCGCATCGACGAACGCGCTGACGCTCACCTCGGTCGCGCCGGTCTTGTTCTGCGCCGCCTTGTTCTGTGCAGCCTTGTTCTGCGTCAATGCCGCCCCGCTGGATTTTCACCCAGATTAGCCGCAGGAGCGCCGCGTGCAACGCCCGCTCCTCACCCGCCGGTCGGTCTTCGCCCAGGCTTGGCCGATCATGCTCGGCCAGACGACCGTGCCGCTGGTCGGGCTGGTCGATACCGCCGTCATCGGATGGACCGGCGATGCCGCCGCGCTGGCCGGCGTCGCGCTGGGCGCCGCGGTGATCGGCTTCATCTTCTGGGCGTTCGGGTTCCTGCGCATGGGCATGACCGGCCTGACCGCCCAGGCGCAGGGACGCGGTGAGCGGGGTGAGGTCGATGCGCTGCTGGTGCGTGGCCTGGTGGCCGGCATCGCGATCGGATCGGCGCTCGTCGTGGCGCAGATCGTGCTCGTCCCGCTGGCGCTCGGCCTGCTCGCCGGGGGCGGCAGCCTGGACGCGGCGGCGGAGGATTTCGTGCGCGCGCGGTTTCTGGGCGCGCCGGCGGCGCTCGGCTTCTACGCGATCAACGGGTGGCTGCTCGGCCTGGGCCGCACGCGCGCGACGCTGATGCTTCAGATCGCGATGAACCTGGCCAATGCGGCGCTCGACATCTGGTTCGTCCACGGGATGGGAATGGGCGCGCGCGGCGTTGGCCTCGGCACCGCGATCGCCGAATGGATCGCGCTGCTGCTGGGCATCGCGATGGTCGCCCGCATCGCGGGGATCGACGCGCTGCTGCATCAGCGCGGCGGCCTGTTCGTGCGGGATGCCTGGGCCAGGCTGTTCGCGGTCAACGCCGACATCATGATGCGCACCGTCGCGCTGCTCACGCTGTTCCTGTGGCTCGCCAATGCCGGCGCGCGACTCGGCGCGGTCCAGCTCGCCGCGAATCATGTGCTGATGCAGCTGGTCAGCATCTTTGCGTTCGTGCTCGACGGATTCGCCTTCACCGCCGAATCGCGGGTCGGACTCGCGATCGGGGGCGGATCGCGTGCCGATCTGCGCCGGGCGATCCGGCTCACCGGCGAATTCTCGCTGGGCTTCGGGCTGCTCGCGACGCTCGCCTCGTTCTGGCTGGGCGGCACGTTGATCGATCTGCTGAGCGCGAACGAAGCGGTCCGGGCGGCGGCGCGGACGGTGCTGCCGCTCGCGGCGCTGGCGGCCACGGTCGGGGTTCCCGCCTGGCTGCTGGACGGCGTGTTCATCGGCGCGACGCAGGGGCGGGCGCTGCGCAACGCGGCGATGCTGGCGACCGCGCTCTACATCCTCACCGATCTGTCGCTGCGCCCGTTCGGCGCGGCCGGCCTGTGGATCGCGCTGCTCGCCAGCTATGTCTATCGGGCGGGCCTGCTGGCACTCCATCTGCCGCGACTGTTCGCCACGGTTGCCGAAGCGCCCGCGCGGTCCTAGAGGCCGCACCGACTTTTGACTGGAGCAGACGACATGGCCGACAAGATCAATCGGGTAGTCCTCGCCTATTCGGGCGGACTCGACACCAGCGTGATCCTGAAATGGCTGCAACAGGAATATGGTTGCGAGGTGGTGACCTTCACCGCCGATCTGGGCCAGGGCGAGGAGCTGGAGCCGGCCCGGCAAAAGGCGCTGAACGCCGGGGTGAAGCCCGAGCATATCTTCATCGACGACCTGCGTGAGGAGTTCGTCCGCGACTTCGTTTTCCCGATGATGCGCGCCAACGCGCTGTACGAGGGGGTGTATCTGCTCGGCACGTCGATCGCGCGGCCGCTGATTTCGAAGCGGCTGATCGAGATCGCGAAGGAGGTCGATGCCGACGCGGTGGCGCATGGTGCGACCGGCAAGGGCAATGACCAGGTCCGGTTCGAACTGTCGGCCTATGCGCTCAACCCCGATATCAAGGTGATCGCGCCGTGGCGCGAATGGGACCTGACCAGCCGCACCCGCCTGATCGAATTCGCCGAACAGCACCAGATCATGGTCGCCAAGGACAAGCGCGGCGAAGCCCCGTTTTCGACCGATGCCAACCTTCTCCACACCTCGTCAGAGGGCAAGGTGCTCGAGGATCCGTGGGAAGAGGTTCCCGACTATGTCTATTCGCGCACGGTGAACCCGGAGGACGCGCCCGACACGCCCGAATATATCACCATCGATTTCGAACAGGGCGACGGCGTCGCGCTGAACGGCACGGCGATGTCGCCCGCCACCCTGCTCGCCGCGCTCAACGATCTTGGTCGCAAACATGGCATCGGCCGGCTCGACCTGGTCGAAAACCGGTTCGTCGGCATGAAATCGCGCGGCATGTACGAAACGCCGGGCGGCACCATCTATCATATCGCCCATCGCGGCATCGAATCGATCACCCTCGATCGCGGCGCGGCGCACCTGAAGGACGAACTCGCACCGCGCTATGCGGAGCTGATCTACAACGGCTTCTGGTTCGCGCCCGAGCGCGAGATGCTCCAGGCGGCGATCGACCACAGCCAGCAGAATGTCTCAGGCACCGTCCGCCTGAAGCTCTACAAGGGCAGCGCCAGCGTTGTCGGCCGCAAGTCGCCCAATTCGCTCTACAGCGAAAAGGTGGTGACGTTCGAGGACGATCAGGGCGCCTATGACCAGCGCGACGCGGCGGGCTTCATCAAGCTCAACGCACTGCGGCTCCGCTTGCTGGGACGACGCGGGGAGTGAGCGAGCGCGCACTGGGGCGCCTGATCCGCGTCGAACTGCGCGACATATGGATAAGCGAGTCAGCGGACTTCACCCCGTGGCTGGCGCGCGAAGAGAATCTTGCGATCCTCGCCGAAACGCTTGGCCTCGAACTGGAACTGGAGGCGCAGGAAAAGGCGGTTGGGCCGTTTCGCGCCGATATCCTGTGCAAGGATATCGGTTCGGGCGCTTGGGTGTTGATCGAGAATCAGCTTGAGCGCACCGATCACTCCCATCTCGGCCAGCTGCTGACCTATGCGTCGGGGCTGGAGGCGGTGACGATCGTTTGGATCGCGGCGCGGTTTACCGAGGAGCATCGCTCGACGCTCGACTGGTTGAACCGAATAACCGACGATTCCTTCCGCTTCTTCGGCCTGGAAGTGGAGTTGTGGAAAATCGGCGATTCCGCTGCCGCGCCCAAGTTCAACATGGTGTCCAAGCCGAATAACTGGTCGCGATCGGTCGCGCAGGCGGCGCGTGCGATAGACGAAAGCGAACTGTCGGAAACACGCTTGTTACAGCGGGACTATTGGGCCGAACTCAATCTGGCACTGGAGCGTGCGCGCGGTCCGGTTTCGGGAACGCGGAAACCGCAGCCGCAATCGTGGATGAATTACCCGATCGGACGGACCGGCTTTTCATTATCGGCGGGTATGCTTCGCCCCAAGCGGCAAGTTCGCGCGGAACTGTACATCTCAAACGAACATGCCAAGATATTTTTTGCGCTGCTTCGCGCGCAGGCCGAAACTGTCGAGCAGGAACTGGGCTATCCGCTAGCGTGGGAGGAACTGCCGGCAGGGCGGGACACGCGGATCGCCACCTATCTTGCCGACGCCGACGCGGAGGATCGGGATGACTGGGAACGTCAGCACGCGTGGCTCGCTGCAAGGCTGAACGATTTTCATCGGGTTTTCGGTACCCGCGTGCGCCAACTTGATGTTGAGTCGGTGCCACGCTCAGCGGAATAGCGTGGAACGCTTCGGCGCGCGGGGCGTCGTTCCGGCATGGCAAAACTGTATCTGACTTCACTGTATCTGACTTCGGCCCTGCCCCTCGCGTTGCTGGCGGCGTGCGGCGGGGCGACGTCGCCGGCCCCGTCGGCGTCGGGGAGTCCCGCCCCGATCACGACCCCCGTCGCCGCCGCCACGCCGCCCCCGCCGCATGCCGGTGATCCGTCCGCGACCGCCGCGCCGACCTTCATCGCCGCCGATCTGGTCCGGCGCCAATGGGCGCGCGCCGATAATCGCCGGCAATGCGCGCCGATCGCCTTCACCGATGACGGCGGCGCGAAGGGAGTGCCGCGCCGTGCGGATTTTGCGGGCGGATGGGCGGTCGCGTTCGACCTGCCGGGTGTGCGCAGCGCCTATGGTGTCGCCGGGCCGGGGCTGATCCCGATCGACGACCAGCCACCCTATCGCCAGACCCGGCGCCTGATGCGGCAATGGCCCGCGTTCCGCGAACTGGACGCGCTCCAGGCGCCGTCCTTTGCCGGCTATGGGCTGGTGGGCGCGAAGCCCTATCGCGCCGACAATCCGGGCGGGGAGGGCGACCATTCGCTCGCCTATGTCCGCATTCACGGCCAGACCTGCACCTATAATGTCTGGAGCCGGATCAGCCGCGCGCATCTGGAGGTGCTGCTCGACGGGTTGCGGCTGTTGCCGCCGGCTTAGGAGGGAATCGCGTTCCGGCCCGGCGCTCAGCGGCGCGGCTGGTCCAGCAGTCCCGCGAAAAAGGCGGTGATGGCGGTCTGCACGCCCAGACAGCACAGCAGCATCGACGGGATGGTGAGCCGCATCAACGCGGCGGGGTTCATCCCGCCAAATCCGGTTTCCGCCCATCGCAGCGTCGCGCCGGTGGCGCCGGCAAGGCCGAGTACCAGCATCAGGCCGCCGGCAATACAGGCGCGTTCGACCGTGAATGCCCCGCGTAGCCGGCGCATCAATCCGCTTTCGGGCCACATGCCCGCGATCACGCCATAGCGACGCGCCAGCACCGAAAGCCCGATCAACTGCGATCCGATCAGCACCGCCATCGCCGCGAAGATCATCGTGTGGACGCCCAGTTCGATGCCGCCGATGCGCAGGTCGCCGGGGACCAGGCCGACGATGCCCACCGTTCCGGCCAGCGCCAGCGCAAGCCCGGGGTAGAGGAACAGGAAGCGCGGCGCATAGATCAACAGGAAGCGCAGATGCCGCCACCCGTCGCGCCAGGTGCGCAAATGCGGGGGCCGGCTGCGACCGTCGGGGCGCAACGTCGTCGGCACTTCGCGAATGTCGAGCCGCTCGATCGCCGCCTTGACCACCATCTCGCTGGCGAACTCCATGCCGGGCGAGGTGAGGCCCAGCGCCTGGATGCGGTCGCGGCGAAACGCGCGCAGGCCGCAATGGAAGTCGCCGATCGGCGTGCCGAAAAAGGTCCGGCCGAGAAAGCTGAGCACCGGATTGCCGAGATAGCGATGGAGCGGCGGCATCGCCCCTTGCGCGATTCCACCCGCGAACCGGTTTCCCATCACCAGATCCGCGCCCTCGCGAAGCGCGGTGACGAACGGCATCAGTCCGCCGAAATCATAGCTGTCGTCGGCATCGCCCATCGCGACGAAACGGCCCCGCGCCGCCGCGATTCCGCCGATCAGCGCGGCGCCATAGCCGCGTGCCGCGACGGGGACGATGCGCGCGCCCATCGCGTTGGCGATCTGTTGCGATCCATCGGTCGATCCGTTGTCGGCGATGACGATCTCGCCGATGACGCCGTTCGCGTCGAGAAACGCCCGTGCCGCCTTGATACAGCGGGCGAGCGTCTCCGCCTCGTTGAGGCACGGCATCACGATCGACAGTTCGACCATGTCCGCGCGTTCGGCGGGCGGGATCGGCGCATCGAATGCTAGGGTCGGGGCGAGAGCGGCGGACATCGGATCTCCTCGCCGGCGACACTGGATGGCGACCTGCCAAATTTTGGTTAACCGGCTTGATCGGGTCGGCGGGGCGGGTCGCCGATGCGCCGGCGTTAACCATTTTCTATCCCTCCGCCGGGTAGCGCACGGGACAAGGGGCCGCGTGGGCGGTCGTTCGGGGGACGCGACATGCTCGAAACCGCGCATAACAGGCTGGTGTTCGGCCGCCGGATCCGGCGGCTGGCGGCGGCGGTGGCCGAACGGTTGCCGCAGGGCGCGCGGGTGCTCGATGTCGGGTGCGGCAGCGGCGACGTGGCGGCGCTGGTGATGCAACTGCGTCCCGACGTGCGGATCGAGGGGATCGACGTGCTGGTTCGCCCGCAGACCGCGATTCCGGTCCATGCCTATGACGGCGCCGCCATTCCGTTCGCAGATGACAGCTTCGACGCGGCGATGGTGATCGACGTGCTGCATCACACCGACGATCCCGGCGCCGTGCTCGCGGAAATCGCGCGGGTCGCGCCACAGGTGATCGTCAAGGATCATTTGCGGAACGGGGTCGCCGCCGGACCGACGCTGCGCTTCATGGACTGGGTCGGCAACGCCGCGCATGGGGTACGGCTCCCCTACAACTATCTGTCGCGCCGCGAGTGGCAGCGGATCTGGGACCGGCTGGCGCTGGGTGCCGGGTCGATGACCACGCGGCTGGCGCTGTATCCGCGCCCGTTCGGATGGCTGTTCGATCGCGGTCTGCATTTCGTCGCGACCCTGTCCCGCCAGGCATAAGGATGCGCGAGCCGCCGTCCCTGGCCAGCGGGCTGCGCAGTCGCACGGTGCGCGCCGATCTGATTGTCGCGGTCGTTCTGGCGGTGATCCTGACCGCATGCTGGGCGGTGCGCGACTGGGCGCAGCTGGCCTGGCTCAACCTGCCCGACAATGACGATATGATGCGCCTTGCCCAGGTGCGTGACTGGATCGCGGGGCAGGCGTTCAACGACTGGACGCAATATCGCGTCGCGCCGCCGGCTGGCGGGCCGATGCACTGGTCGCGGATCAACGATGTCGGCATCGCCGCGATCATCGTGGCGCTGCGCCCGCTCGTCGGGGCATATGGTGCGGAACTGGCCGCCGTGATCGCCTATCCGGCGATGCTGTTTGCGGCCTATCTGTTCCTTTCCGCGCGGATCGCCCGGCGGCTGGGCGGCGACGCGGCGGGGCCGGTGGCGGCGATCGTCGCCGCGCTGGCCTATCCGGCGAATTCGTTGTTCCTGCCCGGACGGATCGACCATCACGCGCTCCAGATCGTCCTGACGCTGGTCGCGGCGCTTGCACTGATGCGCCGTCCGGACGCGCGCGGCGGTGGGATATTCGGCGTCGCGGCGGCGCTCAGCCTGGGGATCGGCCTGGAGACCGCGCCGCACGTCGCCGCGCTGGTGCTGGTACTGGGCGTCCGGTGGATCCGCGACGGGCGCGCGGAGGCGGGGCGGCTTGCCGCGGCGGGGGTGGCGATGGGCGGCGTCACGCTGCTGCTGCTCGCGGTCGCCCGGCCGACATTGTGGAGCGACAGGTGGTGCGACAGCTTCACCCCCGCCTCGACCAGCGTGACGCTGGCGGCGGCGGGCGGCTGGATCGCACTGGCGCTGCTCACCGCGCGACTGCCCGACTGGCGCGCGCGCACGGCTGCGGGTGCGGTTGCGGGCGGCGCGGTCGCGGCGTTCGCCCTGCTGCGCTATCCCGCCTGCCTTGCCGGCCCTTATGGGCCGATGGACCCGTTTCTCAAGACCGCCTTTCTCGACCATATCGTCGAGGCGCAGGGGCTGTTCGATCATCGCGCGCTCAGCATGGGGATCCCCTCGGCCGGGCTGATCTTCGCGGCGGTCTGCACCGCGATCTGGTTCCTGTGGCGCCGCCCGTTGCGCCGCGACCTCGCGCTGCCGCTCGTCGCGCTGCTCGCGACCGGCGCGGTCATCACGATCTTTCAGGTCCGTGGCGCCTATCTCGGCAGCGCGGTGGCCGCGCCGTTCCTGGCCCAGCTGATCGTCGCCGCGCGGGGCGCCGGTCGCGCGCGCGGGGCTGCGGTAGCGGGCGCCTGGATCGCCTCGGCCGGAATGCTTTATCTGATGGTGCCGGAACGGATCGACCGGCTGCTGGCGCCGCAGGTCCATGCCTCGCTGATGGTTCACAAATCCTGCAATGGCGGCGACACCTGGCACCAGCTGGACCGCTATCCTGCCGGCGTCGTGATGGCGCCGATGGATCGCGCCGCCTATATCGTCGGCGGTTCGCACCATGCGTCGGTCGGGGCGGGCTATCACCGCAGCAATCGCGGCAATCGGGCGATGTACGACTTTTTCCTGTCGCCGCCCGATGCCGCCCGGACGATCGGCGCGCGGTGGAAGGTGCGCTATGTCGCGATCTGCCCCGGTGACTTTGCGGAGATCGAGATCGCGACCGCCTATCCCGACAGCCTGGGCGCGCACCTGCTGCGCGGAGCGGCGCCGGCGTGGCTCGAACCGCTGCCGCTGCGCGACACCGGCCTGCGCTTCTATCGCGTGCGATGACCCCGGTTGCGCCGAACCGCGCGCCAAGCGACTTGCGGACCGCCCCCGCGACACAGTAAGTGCGGCCGATGCAAGGGGGACATGAGGCGCCGCGCTGGTGGCAGACGCGCTGGTTCGTGCTGTTCGCGGCGGTGGCCGCGGCGGTGCCGCTGTTGTGGCCCGACATTCCGCCGCTGGTCGATCTGCCGGGCCATATGGCGCGCTATCGCGTGCAGTTGAGCCATGGCGAGGTGCCGTGGCTCAACGAATGGTATAATTTCCGCTGGAGCCTGATCGGCAATCTGGGCTTCGACCTGCTCATCATCCCGCTCGAACCGATTTTCGGGCTGGAACTGACGGTCAAGCTGCTGGTGATCGCGATCCCCGTGCTCACCGTGACCGGTCTGTTGTGGATCTCGCGGGAAGTGCATGGCCGCATCCCGGCGACGGCGCTCTTCGCCCTGCCGCTCGCCTATAATTACGCGTTCAATTTCGGCTTCGTGAATTTCGCGCTTGCGATGGCGCTGGCGCTCAACGCGTTCGCGCTGTGGCTGCGGCTCGCCCGGCTGGGCAGGTTCGTGCTGCGCAGCGTGCTGTTCGTGCCGATCGGGATGATCATCTGGATCGTCCATACCTATGGCTGGGGCATGCTGGGGGTGATGGCGTTCGCGTCGGAACTGATCCGCCAGCATGACAGGCGCGCGCGGGTGGACGGTGCGCCATGGCACGCCGATTTCGTGCGCAGCTGGATCGTGCCGTGGATCCGCGCAGGTATCCAGTGCCTGGTGCTCGCTCCCCCCGCGCTGCTGATGCTGGCGTGGCGCGGCGCCGATCATGTCAGCGGCCAGACCGGGGACTGGTTCAACTGGCAGGCAAAGATCTGGTGGGTGCTGATGGTGCTGCGCGACCGGTGGCAGCTGTTCGACATCGCCTGTCTGGGCGTGCTCTACCTCATCATCTTTCGCGGGATTCGCGATCCGAACATCGAATATTCGCGCCATCTCGGCATTTCGGCGCTGTTCCTGATCGCGGTGTTCATCCTGCTTCCGCGCATCGTCTTCGGATCGGCCTATGCCGATATGCGGCTGGCCCCCTATATGCTGGCGATCGCGGTGATCGCGCTGCGGCCACGGCCCGGGCTTTCGATCCGGGGGGCGAAGGCGCTGGCGATCGCGGGCCTCGCCTTTTTCCTGGTCCGCATCGGCGCGACGACGTGGAGCTATGCGCTCTACGACAAATCCTATGACCGCGAACTGGCCGCACTCGACCATGTGCCTGAGGGCGCGCGCCTGCTCAGCTTCGTCGGAGAGACGTGCTACAACGAATGGACGATGACCCGGCTGCAACATCTGCCGGGAATCGCGATGGTCCGGCGCCTGGCCTATACCAACGACCAATGGTCGATGGCCGGCGCGCAGTTGCTGACGGTGCGTTACCCCGGCGCGCGGGGGTTCAGCCACGACCCGTCACAGATCGTCACCGACACCAAATGCCCGCGCGAATGGTGGCGGCCGGTGGCGGTGAGCCTCGCCCGCTTCCCGCGCCAGGCCTATGACTACCTCTGGGTGATCAGCCCGCCGCCCTATGACAAGCGGCTGGAGGCGGGGCTGACGCCGATCTGGCGCGACGGGCGCAGCGCGCTGTTCAAGATCGATCACGACGCCCCGGCGGCGACGCTGAACCCCGAGGATCTGGGTCCCTATCGCGGCTATATCGACCAGGTTCGCGACTTCCTTGAGCGTGAACGGCGAAAGCAGCTGAAGGACGCGACTGCGGGCAAGGACAAGGACGTCTAGCGCGGTTGGAGCATGCCGGTCGCCGGTTTGCCGGACTTCAGCCGGCGCGCCGGAACGGGGTCAGCTCGCCCAGATACTCCTGCTCCTGCGCCACCGCCGCGCGCTCCTGGGCAAGATAGTCGGCGACCGCGCGGCGAAAATTGGGATCGGGCAGGTAATGGGCCGACCATGTCGTGACGGGAACATAGCCGCGCGCCAGCTTGTGCTCGCCCTGGGCGCCGGCCTCGACCCGCGCCAGGCCGCGCGCGATCGCCGCCTCGATCGCCTGATAATAGCACAGCTCGAAATGGAGGAACGGCACGTCCTCCACGCATCCCCAATAGCGGCCGTACAACGCGTCCGCCCCGATCAGGTTGAGAGCCCCCGCGATCGGCCGCCCGTCGCGTTCGGCGAGCATCAGCAGCACCCGGTCGCCCAGTGTCTCGCCCAGTATCGAAAAGAACGGCCGCGTCAGATAGGGATGGCCCCATTTGCGGCTGCCCGTATCCTGATAGAACCCCCAGAACGCGTCCCAATGCGCCTCCATGATGTCCGCGCCGGTCAGGTGCCGGACGGTCAGGCCGTCCAGCGCGCGTTCGCGCTCCTTGCGGATCGCCTTTCGCTTGCGTGACGAGAGCACGGACAGGAACGCCTCGAAGCTGGCATAGCCTTCATTGCGCCAGTGGAACTGGGTGCCGGCCCGGATCAGCCACCCCGCCTGCTCGAACAGCGGCACCTGATCGTCCGCGACGAACGTCGCATGGACCGACGACAGCCGGTTCTGGTCCGCCACCGCTTCCAGCCCCGCGATCAGTGCCGGGGCGAGCGCGCCATCGCGCAGCAAGAGGCGCGGCCCCGGCACCGGGGTGAACGGCACCGCCACCTGCAATTTGGGATAATAGCGCCCGCCCGCCCGCTCCCACGCGTCGGCCCAGCCATGGTCGAACACATATTCGCCCTGGCTGTGGCTCTTGGCATAGGCCGGGGCGATTGCCGCGGGAGCGCCGTCCATGCCGTCGATGACGATCGGCAGCGGCTGCCACCCGGTCTGCGCGGTCGCCGAGCCGGAGCGCTCCAGCGCCGACAGGAATGCGTGGCTCAGAAACGGATTGTCGGCGCCCGCGCACGCATCCCACTGCGCGGCGGGAATGGCGCACACGCCATCTGCGATACGGGCGGTGATCGGGATCGACACGCCTGTGATCTAGGGGGTGGGCCGATGAACGGCAACGCCCGGGCGGCCGCATGGCGGCGGGTGCTTTCCGATTCGGCCCGTCAGGGACGGGCGGGCCGCTCGCCGGGCGCTTCGTCCCCGCGCGCGCCGGCGATGCTGCCGATCCGCGCGCCGCGGCCGCTGCGGAAATGCAGCACCTGTTGCGGGAAGGGAATCTCGATCCCGTGTTCCTGGAATTTCACCCAGAGCCGGTTGAGCACGTCGGACCGGACATTGCCGACTCCGCCCTCCGGATCGCTGATCCAGGCGAGAATCTCATGCTCCAGCGCATAGTCGCCGAACGAAGCGAGCCAGACATTGGGCTTGGGCGAATCGAGCACGCGGGGGCTTTCCTGCGCCGCCTCCAGCATCAGCCGCTGGGCAAGCGGCACGTCGGATTCATAGGCGATGCCGACCGGAATGCGAACGCGCACGTTGCGATCGGAAAAGGACCAGTTCTCGACCTCCTGCGTCATCAGATTCTCGTTCGGAATCAGATGCTCCTTGCCGTCGCGGGTGATGACGCTGACCGCGCGCACGCCGATCTTGTTCACCCAGCCAAAGCTGTCGCCGACGACGATCACGTCGCCGGGCTTGATCGAGCGGTCCATCAGCAGGATGATTCCGGCGATCAGGTTGCCGATCGTCTTTTGCAGGCCAAAGCCGACCGCGAGGCCCAGCGCGCCGGAGAAGACCGCGAAGCTGGTCAGGTCGAGGCCGAGCAGATCGATCCCGAAAAAGAAGGCGGCGATGATCACCGCGATCCCCGCCAGCTTCTGGAACAACAGCTTCTGCGTCGCGTCGAACCCGCGTGCCTGCGCGATCGAATGGCCGATGATACGGTTGGCCAGCCGGACGCCCGCATAGAGCGCGACGATCGTCACCAGGATCGTCGCCAGCGCGAGCAGCGAAAAGCGCCGCGCGCCGACGTCGAATCCGATCCGGTCGAGCGTCGCGGTGATGACGTTGAACCCGCCGATCGCATTGCTCAGGATCGCGACGAACACCACGAACGCGGCCAGCCATGCGCTCCATCGCGGCATCTGAAGCCCGCGCATCAGCACCAGCATCGTCATCGCCGACGCCGCGGCCAGCGCGATGCCGATCAGCAGTGCGCCGAGCGGCTGCCACGGCCATGCCGCAGCAATGATCGCCAGCAACAGCGCCGCGCCGCCATGCCGGACGAGGTTGTGCATCCGCGCCGCCAGCCCCTCGACCTGCGACCCCACGCGCGCCTGCCACAATTGCGCCAGTTGCGGCCCGAACCGCCGGCCCATGAACCAGCCCGCGGCAAGCGCCAGGATCGTCAGCGTCCCCGCGACGGCCGCTTCAGCCAGTTCGGTGGTGTCGGGGATATGCGCCCCGTTGGCGTGCAGCCATTGGGCGACCTGCGCGGGAATCATCGCGCCGCTCCAAAGCGGTCCAGCCCCGCCGCCAGGTCGGCGATCAGGTCGTCCGGATCCTCCAGCCCGATCTGCAACCGGATCGCCGGCCCCTCCGCCCGCCAGCGCGTCGCGGTGCGGATCCGCTCGGGGTCGATCGGGATCGCCAGGCTCTCGAACCCGCCCCAGCTATAGCCGATGCCGAACAGTTCCAGCCCGTCGATCAGCGCCGCGCGTGCCGCCTCGCCCCCACCGTTCAGGATGAACGCGAACAGTCCCGCCGGCCCCTTGAAATCGCGCAGGAAATTGTCGTGGCCGGGACAGCCGGGCAGGGCGGGGTGCATCACCCGCGCCACCTCTGGCCGGGTTTCCAGCCAGCGCGCGATCTTTAGTGCCGAACTTCCGTGCTGGCGCAGGCGCACCGCCATCGTGCGCAGGCCGCGCGATCCCAGCCACGCGTCGTCGGGGCTGGCGGTCTGGCCCAGCGCGAAGCTGGTGTCGCGCAGCTTCTCCCAATGCGAGGGGGTCGCGGTGACGCTGCCCAGCATCACATCCGAATGCCCGACGACATATTTGGTGCAGGCGAGGATCGAGAGGTCGATGCCCTTTTCGAGCGCGGGGAACAGCAATGGCGTCGCCCAGGTATTGTCGAGCAATGTCGTCACCCCGCGCGCCCGTGCGGCGGCGGTGATCGCGGGGAGATCCTGCACCTCGAACGTCAGGCTGCCCGGGCTTTCGAGGAAGATCGCGCGCGTATTCTCGCCGATCAGTTCCGCGATTCCCGCGCCGATCATCGGATCGTAGAAGCGCGTGGAGACGCCGAACCGCTTCAGGAACCCGGTCGCGAAGCTGCGCGTGGGATCGTAGACATTGTCCGCGAGCAGCAGTTCGTCGCCCGGCGACAGGACGGACAATAGCGCGGCGGAAACCGCGGCGACGCCGGAGGGGTAGAGGAAGGTCGCCTCCGCACCCGGCTCCAGCTGGGTCAGCGCGTCGGCGAGGCTCCACTGGGTCGGCGTGCCGCGCCGGCCGTAGAAGAGGCGATGATGGGTGTCCCGCCCTCCCGCCGCGCGCAGGTCGCCGACACTGTCGTAAAGGATGGTCGATGCACGCCACACCGGCGGGTTGACGATGCCCTGCGTCCATTCCGGCCGCCGGCCCGCACCGACGACGCGGGTGCCGTCGCCCTGTCGCTCGCGCGATCCGCTCATGCTCCGCACGCCTTCGGGGTCGAGGGATCGCTGCCCCATTCGGTCCAGCTGCCGTCGTACAGCGCGGCATCCCGGCCGAGCAGGTGAAGCGCGAAGACGATCACCGCCGCGCTGATGCCCGATCCACAGGTGGCGACGATCGGCCGGTCCGTGTCGATCCCCTCCGCTTCGAGGAGACTTCGGATCTGCGCCGCATCCTTCCAGCGCCCGTCCGCCCCGAAAAAGGCGGAATAGGGCGTGTTGAAGCTGTTCGGGATATGCCCGCCGGCAAGCCCGGGCCGGGTTTCCGCCTCCTGCCCGGTAAATCGCGCGCGCGAACGCGCATCGGTCACCTGTTCGGCGTTCGACGTCAGATTCGCCTTCATCTGGTCGATGGAGCGGACGCGGGTCGGGTCGGGCTGTGCCGCGAACCGCGTGGGCGGGAATGCCGCGGCTGCCGTCGTCAGCGGATGGCCGAGCGATGCCACCGCCTCCACCGTGCCGTCGAGGATCGCGACCCGGTCGAACCCGAACGCGCGAAACATCCACCACGCCCGCGTGCTCGTGTGATGCGGCGCGCGATCATAGAGGATGACGCGCGTCGATCCGTCGATGCCCAGCGCCGACATCGCCGCCGCGAACCGCGCCGGATCGGGCAGCATGGTCGGGAACGGACTGTCCGGATCGGACAGCGCGGCGATGTCGAAAAATTGCGCGCCCGGCAGGTGTGCGCCCTCAAATTCGGCGCGGGGATCGCGACCGGCGTCGGGCAGGAACCAGGTCGCATCCAGCACCCGCAGGTCGGGCGCACCGATTTCGTTGGCGAGCCATGCCGGCGTGACGAGCGGATCCATCCTCCGACCCTAACCGCGCGCATTTGCCGCGTCGAGTTTTCAGATCGCGTGCGAGCGCCTAAATAGCCGCGCATGACACCCAAGCATCTTGGCCAGCACAGCGCCCTGCCGGCGACGCCCGAAGCGGCGACGATCGATTACGTCCCCAACCCCCGGGCGGGGACCGACTATCTGGTCCGCTTTGCTGTGCCTGAATTCACCTCGCTCTGCCCGATCACCGGCGCGCCCGATTTCGCGCATCTGGTCATCGATTACGTGCCGGGCGAAACGATCGTGGAGTCGAAATCGCTCAAGCTGTTTCTGGGCAGCTTTCGCAATCACGGCGCCTTTCATGAGGATTGCACGGTTGGCATCGGTCAGCGCCTGTTTGACGAGATGCAGCCCAAATGGCTGCGCATCGGCGGCTATTGGTATCCGCGCGGCGGCATTCCGATCGACGTGTTCTGGCAGTCCGGCGCGCCGCCGGCTGGCATCTGGGTGCCGGCACAGGATGTGCCGGGCTATCGCGGGCGCGGCTGAAGAAGGGGCGCCCGGGTGGCGATCAGCCGGCCTTGGCCGGCGCGATCGCGCGCTCCTCATCGGCTGCTTCCGCGACGATTTCGGGGCGGATGACGTGCCGGGGCAGCAAGTGGCCGCGCTCGCACGCGCATCGGGCGATCAGCCGGACGCCGATCAGGCCGACGATGCGAATCGCTGGCGGTTCGGGCGCTGCACGATCTGCGCCGCGAGAACGCGGAACTGGTGATCGTCCCCAGCCATGACGACGCGTATTTCGATCACTTGCCGGCGGACCGGACGCTCGTGAAACCGCGCTGAAGCACGGGTGAATTGCGGCGCTGGCGCGGGGCGGCGCGCCGAGTTGATGCGTCTTGTCGCCGAATCGCCTTGCTGCGCCGCACAATGCGTGCAACCATTCTGAAACAGTTACGTTACGGAGGTTGAGAGGCGGGAGTCCGCCTTGATCCATGTTGCTTTGCGGAAGGAGACGGCGATGGCCCATAGCGCGACCCAGGTGGCTCAGCCCGAGCACATCGCGCTGATTGGCAATTTCCTTCCACGCAAATGCGGCCTCGCCACTTTTACCACCCACAGCTTCAACGCGCTGCGCGAGCGCTTTCCGGACCTTCGCGTCGATGTCTATGCGATGGACGATCGCGCGGAGGGCTATGCCTATCCGTCCGAAGTGACCGGATCGATCGCGCAGCACGATCGCGCCGCCTATCTCGACACCGCCCAGCGGATCGTCGCGTCGGGGGCGCAGGCGATCTGGGTCCAGCACGAATATGGCATCTATGGCGGGCCGGCGGGCGAACATCTGCTGGCGCTGCTGGACCGTACCGACCTGCCGGTGATCGCCACGCTGCACACCGTTCTCGAACATCCGAACGCGGACGAGCGGCGGGTGATGGACCGGCTGCTCGCGCGATGCGCGCGCGTGATCGTGATGGCGGAAAAGGGGCGCGAAATCCTGACCCGTGTTCATGGCGTCGATCCGCGCCGGATCGTGATGATCCCGCACGGCGTCCCCGATCGCGCGCTCGCGCAGACGCGCGAGTTCAAGCCCCGCTTCGGATGGGACGGGCGCGACGTCATCCTGACCTTCGGCCTCCTCGCGCCCAGCAAGGGGATCGAAACGGTGATCGAGGCGATGCCCGCCGTCGTCACCCGCCACCCCGACGCGCTCTACGTCATTCTGGGCGCGACCCACCCCAATCTGGTGGCGCATGAGGGGGAGGCGTATCGCGACCGGCTGAAGGCGCTGGTCGCACAGCTCGGGATCGATCGGAACGTCGCCTTTATCGATGCCTTTGTCGAACAGGACGATCTGCTGGATTACCTCCAGGCGGCGGATATCTATGCCACGCCCTACCCCAATCCGGCGCAGATCACCTCCGGCACGCTGTCCTACGCCGTCGCGATGGGCAAGCCGGTCGTTTCGACCCCCTATATCCATGCGACCGAAATTCTCGCCGATGGGCATGGCATCCTGGTCGATTTCGGCGACAGCGCCGCGTTCGCGCGTGAGATTTCGGGCCTGCTTGATGACCGTGACGCCTGCGCGCGCCTGGCCGAACGCGCCCATGCGCGCGGGCGCACGATGATCTGGCCGAAGGTGGCAGAGGCGGTGGTTGCGGAACTCGCCGGCGCGCGCGCCGCGCGGCCCGCGCGGATCGCGAGCCCGCGCGTCGCCATGGTCGAGCCGCTGACTCCCGATTTCGCCGCGGTCGAGCGGATGAGCGATGCGACCGGGATGCTTCAGCATTCGATCTATGCGGTGCCGGACCGTCGCCACGGCTATTGCATCGACGACAATGCCCGTGCGCTGATCCTGGTCCATCGTATCGATCCGCTCTCGCGCGGCGAACGCGATCGCTGGGCCAGCATCTATGCTGCCTTCGTCCAGTTCGCGTGGAATGCCGATGCGCGCCGGTTCCGCAACTTCATGGCATTCGACCGTCAGTGGTGCGAGGATGCCGGGTCGGAGGATTCCAACGGCCGCGCGCTCTGGGCGCTGGGCGTGACTGCGGCGGAAGCGCGCGAGCAGAAATATCGCGACTGGGCGCGCATCCTGTTTGACGAGACCGCCACGATCAGCTTTGAATTCGGCAGCCCGCGCGCGATGGCCTTCGCCATGCTGGGTGCTGCGGCGATGATCGGCGCACATCCGGGGCATGCGGTGTCCGCCCGGATTCTCGACCGTTTCGGCGGGGACCTGATGGCCCTGCTCGAGGAATCGCGCCGCCCCGAATGGGAGTGGTTCGAAATCGTCCTGGCCTATGACAATGCCCGGCTGCCCGAGGCGCTGATCCGCGCCGGGGATGCGCTCGGCCGGCCGGAACTGGTGCGATCGGGCATCGCGACGCTCAACTGGATCATCGCCCGCCAGACCTCGCCAGAGGGGCGGTTCCGCGCGGTCGGCACCGACAGTTTCGGGCGCGAATATGCCGATCCGCTGCCGTTCGATCAGCAGCCGCTGGAGGCGCAGGCGACGATCGATGCCTGTATCGCGGCGTTCGACGCGACCGGCGAGGCACGATGGGCGGAGGAGGCGATGCGCGCCTATCGCTGGTATCTCGGGCAGAACGATCTCGACCTGCCGCTCGCCAGCACGCAGGACGGGGGCTGTTTCGACGGCCTGACGCCGGGCGGCCTGAACCGCAATCAGGGCGCCGAGTCGATCCTGGCGCTGCAACTCGCCAATTGCGCGATTTCGGCCCTTTCAAAGCGCGCGCAAATCGTGGCAGGACCGACGCAGGCCGTGGCGTAGCGCCGGTTGGCGCACGCGGCGGCACGGTTACCGGTTCCGGGGGGACGCATGCTCGATCTGTACCACCACCCGTTGCGGCTGCATGCCGATCCGTCGCGTGTCGTGGTCCGTCCCTTTCACATCGCATGGCAATCGGTGAATGGAACGCCCAGCCGGACCGAACGGCTGGTTCGCGCGGTGCTCGACATGTCGCCGGGCGAGGCGCGGACCCAGCTCGAAACGGTGCTCAAGGATTTCGAGGCGCGGCACTGGCAGACGCGGCGCGTCTTCATGACCCGCTATGACGAGATCGAGGCGCAGCTGGGCCTGGATGGCGCCGCCATCGGGGATGAGAAGCGCCAGCTGATCGGGGCCTATTTCTGTCACGAATACAGCTATGCCGCCGCCGCGCTGATGAACCCCAGCGCGGTGCCGCATTACGACCAGACCGGCATGCCAAAGGGCAGCCTGCGCATCCTGATGAGCCTGCGCGCGGTGGGTGAGGGGCATATTTCCTCGGTCGCGTTTCGCGAGGGGATCATCACCGAGCAGAACCAGCTGAAGCTGGCGCCCGAGCCGCCCTTCGCCACCGCCGCCGACGCGATCGGCGACGAACTGGTGGTGCCGGAAGGGGAAGTGACCGTCTATCGCCACCGCGATTCGACGCTGTCCGGCACCCTGTTGTTCCCGATCACGGCGGCGCAGTCCAACGGGCTTGAGGACATGCGGCTCACCCATTTCCGGCACGACGACGGCAGCGAGGAGTGGCTGGGGACCTACACCGCCTATAACGGCTCGCAGATCCAGTCGGAGATGCTGCGCACGCGCGACTGGCGCAGCTTTGATCTGGTGCCGATGACCGGCAGCGCCGCCCGCAACAAGGGCATGGGCCTGTTCCCGCGCAAGGTGGACGGCAAGTACATGATGATCGGCCGGCAGGACGGAGAGAATATCTTCCTGATCAGTTCCGATCGCCTGACCCATTGGGATGAGGGGGTGAAGCTGATCACTCCCGAATATCCGTGGGAACTGGTCCAGATGGGCAATTGCGGGCCGCCGATCGAGCTGGACGAAGGGTGGCTGATGCTGACCCATGGCGTCGGCGCGATGCGCAAATATTCGATCGGCGCGGTGCTGCTGGACAAGGACGACCCGTCGAAGGTGCTGGGCCGTACCCGCGAGCCGATCCTGGCGGCGGCGCATGAGGACCGTGAGGGCTATGTCCCCAACGTCGTCTATTCGTGCGGCGCGCTTCGCCACGGCCGGTCGATCTTCATCCCCTATGGCGTCGCCGACAGCTCGGTGGCCTTTGCATTCGTGACGATCGAATCGCTATTGGGCGTGATGTGACGGAAAAGGCGGGCGCCTGATGGCGCGCGGGCGCTTCGGCCTGCGCCGATTGCAGATGGAAATTCGCAATATCTGCCGGGAGGGGGGGACTGGTGATCTCAAGACGAGAAATGATGGCGCTAACAGCCGGCGCCGCGGGTGCGTTCGAACTGGCGCGACCTGCTGTGGCGCGGCCAATCGCGTCGCTTCCCGGCGACGATATCGGCCCGCTGATCGACGACGCGGTCCGCCGGAACGCGATTCCTGGCGTCGCCACGGCGGTGATGAAGGCTGGCGTTCAGCTGTATGCGCGTAGCGCCGGGCGCGCCAATCTCGAAACCGGAACCTCGATGTCGCCGGACGCTATCCTGCGCATCGGCTCGCTGACCAAACAATTCGTCGCGGCGGCCGTAATCCGTCTGGCCATGCTGGGGAAGCTCGACCTGAGCGCGCCGGTGTCGCGCTACCTGCCCGCCTTTTCGAAGCTGCCGCCGTTCAGCCTGTTGGAGGCGATGCACCAGACCGCCGGCCTGCACAGCGACGAGAGCGAGGAGGCGATCGCGGCGCCGGCGCCCGCCAGGACCCAGCTTGCGCTCGCCGCAGAGATTGCCGGTCAGGCCAAGCCGTTCGATTTCCCGCCCGGCACCGCATGGCTGTACAGCAATGCCAATTATATCGTGCTCGGTGCGGTCATCGAACAGGTTATGGCGATGCCGCTGGCGACGGCGATGGAACGGCTCGTTTTCGAACCGCTGGGGCTGCGCCACACGGCGTTCGATAATGCGGAGGAAGTCGTCCCCGGCCGGGCTTCGGGCTATTCGGCCACGCAAACCGGTGTCCCGCCCTTCGCCAACGCCGCGTGGCTGGATCCCTCGCAAACCGGGGGTGCGGGCGCGATGCGATCGACCGTGGGCGATCTGTGTAAATGGCACGACCTGTTGCTCGGTGACCGGTTGCTCGATCGTACGCATACCCGGCTGATGCTGACACCCGGGCGGCTGCGCGACGGGCGCCTGTCGAGCGCCAACCGCTTTCCGCCGCAGGACGCCAATTATGGCGACTATGGCGACACCGAATATGCGTGCGGCCTGCTGGTGTCCGGACCCAGCCAGCCGCACCCGAACATCTTGCACTATGGCTTCATCAACGGGTTCAGCGCGGTGCTTCAGACCTGGATCGGTCCGCGTGTGACCTTTGCGAGCCTGTGCAATGTCGATGTCGGCCCGGGCGTTCCGTTCAGCGGGATTCGCAAGGCCGTGGTCGCGCGCTGGGTCGGCGCCTGACCATCGACCGGCGCGGCTACGCCCGATCGCGGAACGCGCTCACCGCCCCTTGAACAGTCCGCCCAGCACGCCGCGCACGATGCCGCCGACGATGCTGGCCCCCGCGCCGGATTTCTTGCCGAAGATCGCCTTGGATACCTCGCCCGCAACCGCACGGCCGGCGGCGCTCGACGCGGACTGGGTGGCGGACCGGATCGCGCGGTTCCACGGGCTGTTCGCGGCCTCGCGCTCGGCCTGGCGCTGCGCCTGCGCGTCCAGCCGCGCCTGGCGGTCGGCGTCGCGCTGCGCGGCGAGGCGGGTGCGCTCGGCCTCCTTGGCGGCGCGCGCATCCTCCTTGGCCTGGGCCGCGGCGGCCTTCTCCGCCTCGTCCTGCGCCTTTGCCTCCGCAGCCGCAGCGGCCGCCTCGGTCGCCTTGGCGTTGAGCAGTTCCTCCGCCGATTCGCGATCGACCGGGACATCATATTTGCCGCCCACCAGATCGGTATCGATCAGTATCTTGCGCTCCTCCGGCGTTACCGGTCCGACGCGGCTGCGCGGCGGCTTGATCAGCGTGCGCTGGACCGGGGAGGGTGCGCCGTCGGCCATCAGCAGCGACACCAGCGCCTCGCCGACCTTCAATTCGATGATCGCGGTTTCGACATTCAGATCGGGGTTGGCGCGAAACGTGTCCGCCGCCGCCTTGATCGCCTTCTGGTCGCGGGGGGTGAAGGCGCGCAGCGCGTGCTGGACGCGATTGCCCAGCTGTCCGGCGACATCTTCGGGAATGTCGATGGGGTTTTGCGTCACGAAATAGACGCCGACGCCCTTGGACCGGATCAGGCGGACGACCTGCTCGACCTTGTCGAGCAGCGCCTTGGGGGCCTCGTCGAACAGCAGGTGCGCCTCGTCAAAGAAGAAGACGAGCTTGGGCTTGTCGGGATCCCCCACTTCCGGCAACGATTCGAACAGGTCGGACAGCAGCCACAGCAGGAAGGTGGCGTAAAGGCGCGGCGACGCCATCAGCTTGTCGGCGGCCAGGATGTTGATGACGCCGGCGCCGCTGTCGTCCAGCTTGATGAAATCCTGGATGCTCAGCGCCGGTTCGCCAAAGAAATGCGCGCCGCCCTGCGCGCGAAGCTGGAGCAGCTGGCGCTGGATCGCGCCGACGCTGGTCTTGGCGACATTGCCATATTTGGCGGTCAGTTCGTCGGCCCGCTCACTCACATGGACCAGCATCGCCTGAAGATCGTCGAGGTCGAGCAGCAACAGCCCGTCATCGTCCGCGACCTGAAAGGCGATCGCGAGCACGCCCTCCTGAGTCTCGTTGAGGCTGAGCAGGCGGGCAAGCAGCAATGGCCCCATTTCCGAAACGGTGGTGCGAATCGGATGGCCCTGTTCGCCGAACAGGTCCCAGAACTGCACCGGGGAGGCGGCATAGGCCCAGTCGGTCTCGCCGATTTCGGCGGCGCGTTTGGCAAAGGGTTCGTGGGTCTTGGCGGTCGGCGATCCGGCCATGCCCAGGCCCGACAGGTCGCCCTTCACATCGGCGGCAAAGACCGGCACGCCGGCGCGGCTGAAACTTTCGGCCAGGCCCTGGAGCGTCACCGTCTTGCCGGTGCCGGTCGCGCCCGCGATCAGCCCGTGGCGATTGGCGCGCTTGAGCACCAGCGCCTGTCGCTGGCCGTCGCCGCCAAGTCCGATGAAAAGCTCGCCTTCGCCCATTTGTCGCGCTCCTGGTTGAGGAGCGCGACATTAGGTGGAAAGCGCGGCGCGGTCAGCCGAAATCGGCTGAAACCGGAAGTGGCGCGGTGGTTATTCGGCGAGATCGACGGTCAGATAGCCGCCGACGCCACCCCGGCGCATCACATAGAGCAGCACCTGCTGCGCGCCCGACTTCTTGGCCGCCGCGACGGCGCTGTTGAACGCCTGGGGCGTCTCGACCGGCGCGCGGTTGACCGAGGTGATGACGAGGCCGCGCGCGACCTGTTTCTGCCCGGCATCGCTCGACGGATCGACGCCGACGACGACCACGCCCTTGGTCGATGGATCGACGCCGACGGTGCGGGCGATCTGGGGCGTCAGCGCCGCGACGCTGATGCCGATCGACGCGGCGGCGCTCTGGGCGCCCTGCTGCTCGTCGCTGCCCTGCACGCCTTCATCGGCGTCGGGATCGAACCCGGCGAGCTGTTCGGGCGGGGGACGCGTGCCGACGGTCAGGCGGACGGTCATCGACTTGCCGTCGCGAATCAGCTCGATCGGCACGGTGGTGCCGGGGCGCAGGCTGCCGGCCAGGTAGGACAAGGTGGTGTCGGGGGTGACGTCCTTGCCGTCCACCTTCACGATCACGTCGCCCTGCTTGATCCCGGCCTTGGCCGCGGCCTCGCCAGGTTCGACGCGGGCGATCAGTTCGCCCTTGCCCTTGGGAACGCCGAACGACTTGGCGAGATCATCGGTCAGCGGCTGGATGCCGACGCCCAGATAGCCGCGCTCGACCTTGTCGCCCTTCATCAGCGTGTCGATGATCGGCTTCGCCTCGGTCGCGGGGATCGCGAAGCCGATGCCGACATTGCCGCCGGTGGGCGAGAGGATCTGCGAGTTGATGCCGATGACGTTGCCGTTCATGTCGAACATCGGGCCGCCCGAATTGCCCCGGTTGATCGACGCGTCGGTCTGGATGAAGCGATCGAGCGGACCGCCCTGGCCGGTGACGCGGTGCATCGCCGAGATGATGCCGGCGGTGACCGATCCGCCGAGGCCAAAGGGGTTGCCGATCGCGATCACCCAGTCGCCGACGCGCGAGCGGTCGGAATCGCCGAACTTCACGAACGGCAGGCCCTTGCCCTCGATCTTCAGCACCGCGAGGTCCGAATCGGGATCGCGGCCGATCAGCTTTGCGGTATATTCGCGGCGATCGGCGAGCGTGACCTTGATCGATTCGACCACCGCGCCGCGCTGGCCCGCGGAAATCACATGGTTGTTGGTGACGACATAGCCGTCGGCCGAAATGATGAATCCCGATCCGAGCGATTCGGCCTGGCGGGTGACCGGGCGGCCGCCGCCCTGCTGTCCGCCGAACATTTCGCCGAACGGCGTGCCGGCGAAGGGATTAGTCTGCACCTGGACGCGCTGGGTGGTCGAGATGTTGACGACCGCCGGCTGGAGCCGGGCGACCATGTCCGCAAAGCTCATCGGCGCGCCCGCGCGCGGCGCGGTGGCCGAAACGGCGCCGGGTTCGTTCTGGGCGGTCTGCGCGCCGGCAGGGTTCTGCATCACCAGCGCCGCGCTGGCGCCGCCGACGAGGAGAGCCGAAGTGATCGCATAGGCGTAGCGCACGGGTTTCTTTCCTTTGGTCATAAGGCCTTTGCTTGGCAGGAGGTCGATCAGGCTGCGTTTACTCGCGTAAACAAGCTGAACGGCGATTGAATATGAACGAACCGACAGGCTTTGCGATCCTGTCCGGTTCTAACGGCTCCGTCCCCTGAATTCGCGAAGATAGTCGTTCTCGGGCGACAGGATGATCGACGTTTCGCCATTCGCGTCGCGCCCATTGCCCAGGAACGTCGCGCGATACGACTGCATCGCCCGCCAGAAATCATAGAATTGCGGATCCTTGTTGAACGAGGCCGCATAGATTTCGGCGGCCTTCGCATCGGCATCGGCGCGGATGATCTGCGCATCCTTCTGGCCGTTGGCGCGGATCGTCGTCGCCTCCTGCTGCCGCGCGGTGGCCATGCGGTTCAGCGCCGATTCGAGCGGGCTGCCGCTCGGCAGGTCGGCATGCTTGATCCGCACATCGACGATCTGCACGCCATATTGGCTGGCATAGCGCTGAAGCCCGGCCTGGATATTGTCCATCACCTGGGTCCGTTCCGGACTGAGCAGCGCGGCGAACGGCCGTTTGCCCAGTTCGGCACGCAGCGCGGATCCGAACAGCGGGCCAAGCTGCGACGCGACCCGCGCCTCGCTGCCCGCGGTCACCACCATCTTCAACGGATCGACGACGCGGAAGCGGGCGAAGGCATCGACCTCAAGCCGCAGCTGATCGGTCGAGAGCACCGGCTGGTTTTCCAGGTCGATGTCGAGCACGCGCTTGTCCACCCACACGACACGCTGGAGGAACGGCACCTTGAACTTCAGCCCCGCATCGGTGGTGCGGCCGAACTGTTCGCCCGGCTTGTACGCGTTGATCGTGCGGACCGGCTTTTCGAGCTGGAGGATCACCGCCTGCTTGGTTTCCGGCACGATGAACGCGGTGCTCAGCAGCACGAACAGCGCCACCAGCACGACCCCGACCAGGATGACGGGGCGGGAAACAGCGCCGCTCACTGGCCGCCTCCCTGTTGCTGGGCCGGCTGGGCCTGTTGCTGTCCCTGCTGGACCGACGGGTTGACGGTGGTGCCGCGCGCGGCGGGCAGCGGGATATAGGGGGTCACGCCCGGCGCCTCGATGATCGTCTTGTTCGATTTGGCCAGCACCGCCTCCATCGTTTCATAATAGATGCGGCGGCGGGTGACCTCCGGGGCGAGCTTGTACTGCTCATAGATCTTGTCGAACTGCGCGGCCTCACCCTGCGCCAGCGCGATGATCTGCTGGGCATAGGCGCGCGCCTGGTTGCGGGCGGCCTCGGCCTCCTGCTGGGCGGCGGTGACCTGCTTGAACGCCTCGTCCACCGCGGCGGGGGCGGTGGCGTTCTTGATCGATACGCCCTGCACGCGCACGCCGGCATTATATTCGTCCAGGATCTGCTGCATCGACTGCTGTACCCGCGCCTCGATGACCGTGCGGCCCGGGCCGATCGCGTCGTTGAGCGTCACCCCCGCCAGCGCCGCGCGCATCGCGCTTTCCGCCGTGGCGCGCACCGTTTCCTCGGGCTTGGCGATCTGGAAGACATAATCCTCGGGATTGGAGATGTCCCAGCGGACCGAATAGGCCAGATCGACGATGTTCTGATCCTGGGTCAGCATCAGATTCTCGCCCGATGCCGCCGGAAAATCCTCGTTCCGGATCTGTTGCACGTTGATCTTGCGCACGCTTTCCAGCGGCGCGGGAAGCGTCATCGCGATGCCGGGTTCGAGCGTCCGGCTGTATTTGCCCAGGAACGCGACCACGCCGCGCTGTTCGGGCGTGATGACGTGAAAGCTGGTGAACGCGACCCACAGCAGTGCCAGCACGCCGACGCCGATCAGCACCAGCGTGCGCGACGGCATGCCGCCCGGAAAGCCGCCGCCACCGCCGCCGCCCTTGCGCGCGCGCTTCAGGAAATCGTCGAGGCTGGTGACGCCGCCCTTGCCCGGGCGCCTGCCCTCGGGCGGGAACGCCCAGGGGTTGCGCGGGCCGCCGCCATCGCCGCCGCCGCCGTCACCGTCGTTGCCGCCGCCTCCCCATGGGTTCTTCGGCCCCTTATTCTCATTCCACAGCACGCCAGCGCGTGCGATCCACCCGGTCAGGTTCACCATGCACGTCTTTATAGGGACGGTTGCGCGGATTTACAGTGGCAGCGCGCGAAACCCTGCCTATGTGCGCGTCCATGACCGACAAAGCCGAACTCGACGCCCTGCTTGCCCCGATCGCCGCCGGTCGTGCGACGACCCGCGTGGAGGGGGAGCGGGCGAGCATCATCCTCGACGTGACCGGCCTGCCGCCGGCTGCGCAGGACGCGCTGGAGGCCGATGTGCGCGCCGCCGCGCGGGGCGTGGCCGGCATTGGCGAGGTGCGCGTTGCGCGCACCGCCCAGCGGGTCGCCCGCCGGCTGATCGCGGTCGCGAGCGGCAAGGGCGGGGTGGGGAAATCGACCCTGTCCGCCAACCTGGCGATCGCGCTCGCCCGTGCGGGGCGCAAGGTGGGGCTGGTCGATGCCGATATCTACGGCCCGTCCCAGCCGCGGCTGATGGGGATTGAGGGGCGCAAGCCCGAGGCGCACGACCAGAAGCTGGTGCCGCTCGCGACGCGCCATGGCGTGCCGCTCCTGTCGATGGGCGGGCTGGTCGCGGACGGCCAGGCGATTGCCTGGCGCGGCCCGATGGCCGCCGGCGCGCTGACCCAGCTGGTCGATGCGAACTGGGGCGCGGCCGACACGCTGGTGCTCGACCTGCCCCCCGGAACCGGCGATGTTCAGCTGACGATGATCCAAAAACACCGGCCCGACGGCGCGGTGATCGTCTCGACCCCGCAGGATCTGGCGCTGATCGACGCCGCCCGCGCGATCGACCTGTTCCGCAAGGCGGGGGTGCCGATCATCGGGCTGGTCGAAAACATGGCCGGCTATGCCTGTCCCCATTGCGGCGAGGTGTCGGACCCGTTCGGCCAGGGCGGGGCAGAGGCGGCGGCGGCGCGGCTGGGCATCCCGTTCCTCGGCCGCATCCCGCTCGACATCGCGATCCGCACCGCGTCCGATGCCGGCGCGCCACCGGCCGCCGGGAACGGGCCGGAGGGCGCCGCGTTTGCTCCGGTGGCCGAACTGGTCGATAACTGGCTCAGAACGCAAGGAGGCTGAGGCGATGCCGCTGACCCGCGACGACGAGATCAAGGCGCTGCTGGAGGGCGCGCGCACCATCGCGATGATCGGCGCATCCGACCGGCCCGATCGACCCAGCTATGGTGTGATGAAGCGGCTTCAGGATCACGGTTATCGGGTGATCCCGGTCAATCCCCAGATCACCGGCGAACATGTCCATGGCGAATATGTGTTTCGCGAACTGGCGCAGATCGGCGAGCCGATCGACATCGTCGATATCTTTCGCCGGCCCCAGGCGGCGGGCGAGGCGGTCGATGCGGCGATCGCCGCCGGGGCGAAGGCGGTGTGGATGCAGCTGGGCGTGGTCAACGAGGCCGCGGCCGCGCGTGCGGAGGCGGCGGGGCTGAAGGTCGTCATGGATCGTTGCCCCGCGATCGACATCCCCCGGCTAGGCGTCGCCCCGATTCCCCAGGGCGAGGCGTAGCCGCTCGACATCGCGCGGATCGTGATAGAGGCCGATGCCGATGCGCAGCACGTCGCCGCGCACGTCGGTGACGATATCCTGCGCCATCAGCCGTGATTTCCACGCCGGGGCGTCGGGCGAACGCAGCGCGAGAAACCGCGCATGCGGCGCCCCGCCCGGATTGAGGAGGGTCGCGCCGGCCAGTTCGGTTTCGTCCAGCGCTGCGATCAGGCGCGCGCGCAGCGGCGCGACATGGGCGTTGATCGCGCCGGTGCTCAGCCCCGTATCGGCGAGCATGTCGCGCACCGCGACGAAGCGGTACAGCCCCGACGGGTCGAACGTCGATCCCATGAAGCGCCGCGCGTCATCGGCATAGCCGATCCGGCCCGGCGGCGCCTCCAGCCCCTCGAACTCGGCGTACCAGCCGGTGAATTCGGGACGGGGGCCAAATCCGGGCGGGCAGTGGAGGAAGGCGACGCCCTCTCCCGCCATCGCATATTTATATCCGCCGGCGGTGTAGAAGACGCGATCGGCGACCGCCGACAGGTCGCTCTCGATCGCCATGAACCCGTGATAGCCATCGATCACCACCCATGGCCCGTCCGGGCGCGCGAGCGCGGCCAGCTCGGCGAGGCCGGTGAAGACTGCCCCGGTCTCGAACATAACCTGGCTGACGAAGATCAGGTCATGATCGCCGCGCCGCGCCGCTTCGATGAACCGTGCGTCGAAATCGGGACCGGTCGGGACCGCGTCGAGCGTGATGCGGCCCGATTCGATCCACCGCTGCGCCTGCCGGCGAAAGCTGTGGAACTCGCCGCTGCTCGCCAGGACGCGCAACGGCCGCTCCGCGCGCGCCGAGACGAGCCGGACGATCAGGTCATGGGTGTTGCCGGCGAAGACGATGCTGGCCGGATCGGGCAGGTGCAGTTCGGCGGCGACATGGCGTTGCGCGGCGGGCCAGATCTCGCCCATCACCCGGTCCCATTTTCGGTCCGCCAGGCGTGCCGCATCGTCCCACGCCGCCTGGTGGCCGATCCACGATGCGTCGGGCCACAGATGGTGGCTGTGCGCGGCGAAGTGCAGCCGGTCCGGTGCGGCGGCGAGCGATCGCTGGAACAGATGTTTGTAGCTGGTCATGGGGTCGCTTTCGCAAGATCGGCACCCGCCACCCGGCGCCGCTCTTCATGGGCGGACGGGCAGGCGAGCGGGCCGGGACGGGAACCGGTCAAAGGAGCGTCCGCAGCGTCCAGAGTTCGGGAAAGGCGCGCTTGGCCAGCGTCTTTTCCAGATAGGGGACGCCTGGCGTGCCGCCGGTGCCGGGCTTCATCCCGATGACGCGGCTGACCGTCAGCACATGCTTGTGCCGCCAGGTCGCGAGCGCGTCGTCGATATCAACCAGCTTTTCCGCGAGCTGGTAGAGTTCCCACCAGCGATGCGGGTCGCGATAGACGCGCGCCCAGGCCGCCTCGACCTCCGCGCTGGGCCGATAGGGGGAGGCCCAGTCGCGCTGCGTCGCCGCCTCGGGCAGGTCGAATCCCGCGCGGGCCAGCGCCAGATTTGCCTCGTCCCACAGGCTGGGTCGGGCGGAATAGCCGTCGGTCAGCGGCCCCGGCACGCCGCCGCCGCGCAGGCCCAGCAGCGTCTCGACCGCGCGGAACTGGTCCGACTGGAACCCGCTGCTGGAGCCGAGCACGTCACGGAACCGGCTATAGTCGCTGGGCGTCATCGTCGTCAGAATGTCCCAGCTGAGCGTCATTACCGCCTGGATGCGGCTGACCCGCGCCAGACCCTTATACGCCTCGACCAGCTGATCGGTGCGGACCAGCGCCAATGCGGCCTCCAGCTCCGCGATCGTCTGCTTCAACCACAATTCCTTGGTCTGGTGGATGACGATGAACAACAGTTCGTCATGCTCGTCCGAAATCGGATGCTGCGCCGACAGCAGCTGGTCCAGCGCCAGATAGCGGCCATAGGTCATCGGTTCGGTCATACGGGCTTCCTGGGTCCGTCCTGTGGGGGCGTCGCCGGCGCGGGCCGCGACTGCCTGATGCCGATCGCCTCTACGCCCGCCGGCGCATGAGGGAAAGCGTCAGGACTTGGCGGTTGACCTCTCCCGCGCGCACGTCACTGTCGCGCGATGCGAATGATCGGCGGCAGGGATTATTACGACGCGGGCGCGGCCTGGGGGCAGGACGAGAGCATCGTGTTTCTGCGCAATGGCGCGCGTGCGCTGTCCGATATCGACATGTTCGTCGAGATCGGCCTGCCCAGCACAAGCTGTGCCGGCGGGCTCGTCGCGCGCGATGCCTATGGCGCGCGACCGGCGAGCGGCCGCTATCGTCCGTTGCGCGATCTCGCGATCGACGGCGTCGCCTATGGCCAGAAGGCGGGGCAGGTGCTGTTCTGCGGGACGCTCTATCGCGGCCTGCGGCTCGCGCGCGAGGGCGGGGGAGCGCCGCGCTGGTTCTGGACCCACGCGGCCCTGGCGGCGTTCGCCGGGCAGCACGGCCTCGCGCTGCATGAGGGCGAAGCGTATGCCGGCACCGCGCGGGAGACGAGCAACGTCCGCCGGCAGGTGGTGGAATATCCGACCGTCGAACTGCCGCTGCGCGACTGGTTCGATCCCCTGTCGCTGGCCGGCCGCGCGCGCGAGGCGGTGGTTCGCGCCGGCATCACCATCGCCAGCCGCGATCCTGACGCGAAAGTTCCGCTCGGCCCGGAATATGCGCAATTGCCCTGGGCGGTCGATCAGCCCACCCTTGGCGCGATGGATTTCGCCAGGGCGGTCGATCCCTTCACCGCATATCAGGAAATCGCGATGTGGGTCGGCGGCGTGCTGCCGGCGCCGGCGCCCGGAACGGTGGACGTCACCGACAACCGGGTGAAGCTCGAAAAGGCCGGCTTTGACCACCGCACCTCGTTCCGGCGCGGCAAGGGCGGATAGCGCGGATCGATCGTCGCGGGGTGGCGCCGGGCCACGCGCCGACCCATAAGGGGCGGACGACCTTTGGCTCCCCCGTTCAGGATCGCGATGACGTTCGAACTGCTTGCTGCCCATGGTGATGTGATCGGCCTCGTCCTTCTGGTCGCCCTCTTCATCGCCTTTGCGACCGAGCGCCTGCCGCCGGTGGTGCTGGCGATCACCGGCGGCGTCGCGATGATGGCGTTCGGATATATCAAGCCCGCCGCGCTGCTCGGCGTGTTCGGAAATCCGGCACCGATCACGATCGGCGCGATGTTCATCCTGTCCGGCGCGTTGCTGCGCACCGGCGTGCTCGAAGAGGTGTCGGGCTGGGTCATGCGCCGCACGCAGCAGCGTCCCCGGCTGGCGGTGGCGGAAATCGGTGCCGGTACGGTGCTCGCCTCCGCCTTCATGAACAACACGCCGGTGGTCATCGTGCTGATCCCGATCATGAAGCGGCTGGCAGCGCAGCTGGGACAGGCGGCGACGCGCCTGCTGATCCCGCTATCCTATCTGTCGATCCTGGGCGGCACGCTCACCCTGATCGGGACATCGACCAACCTGCTGGTCGATGGCGTCGCGCAGGAGGGCGGCCAGGCGCCGTTCGGCATTTTCGAGATCACCGGCGTCGGCCTGGTCGCCGCGGTGGCGGGCGTCGCCTTCCTGGCCCTTTCCGGCCCGTGGCTGCTGCCGCGCCGGCCCGAGCATGGCGTCGGCACGCGGGGCGAGAGCGAGCGCTACCTCTCGCATCTCGTCGTCGCGCCCGACAGCGAGCTGATCGGGCAGCGGATCGGGTCGAGCGCGATCGGGCGGCGCCAGGGCGTCCGCATCGTCGCGCTGCGCCGCGGGCGGCAGGTCCATCGCAAGGATCTGGACGCCATGGCGTTCGAGGCCGGGGATCAGCTCGTCGCTGCGGCGAGCCCCGCCGAACTGGCGTCGATCGCGGAGGGCGCGGATTTTCGCGTCGGCCTGACCGGTCTGGGCGGCGGCCTGTCGATGCGGGGTCCCGATCGCCCGCGCGACCTGCGGCTGCTGGAGGCGGTGGTGTCGGCGACCCATCCCGTGATCGGTCGGCGGCTGGCGGACATCCCGCTGCTTTCGCGCCTGCGCCTGCGCGTGCTGGGCCTCATGCGTCCGCGCCATCTGGCGGGACCCGATCTGGCGAATGTGCGCGTGCGCGCCGGCGACCGGCTGCTGATCGCGGCCGACCGCGACGCCGCCGCCGGGCTGGAGGCGAACCTGAACCTGGCTCAGGTGACCGAAGCGCCGACGCGTGCGTTCAAGCGGGCAAAGGCGCCGATCGTCGTCGCGACGCTGGCCGCCGTCATTCTGGGCGCGGCGCTGTTCGGCCTGCCGATCGAGGCGCTGGCGATCGGTGGCGTCGCGGTGGTGCTGCTCACCCGCTGCATCGAACCCGAAGAGGCGTGGAGCGCGATCGACGGCAATACGCTGATGCTGATCTTTGGCATGCTGGCGTTCGGCCTGGGGCTGCAAAATGCGGGAACCGTCGATCTGATCGTCGGTGTGGTCCGCCCCTGGCTGGCGGTGGCATCGCCGCTGATGCTGCTGATCGGCATCTATGCGATTACCAGCATCCTCACCGAAACCGTGACCAACAATGCCGTCGCGGTCATCATGACCCCGATCGTCATCGCGCTGGGACAGGCGATCGGAACCGATCCGCGCGGGCTGATCGTCGCGGTGATGTTCGGCGCCAGCGCCAGCTTCGCGACGCCGATCGGGTATCAGACGAACACGCTGGTCTATGGCGCCGCCAATTACCGGTTCGCCGATTTCCTGCGCATCGGCCTGCCGATGAACATCGTCGTCGGCATCGCGGTGTGCGCCGCGATCAGCCTGATGTTCTGAACCCGCGATCCGCGCCGCGCGACGGTTCAGTCGCGCAGCAGTTCGTTGATCCCGGTCTTGCTGCGGGTCTGCGCGTCCACCGTCTTGACGATCACCGCGCAATACAGGCCCGGGCCGCCATCCTTGCCGGGCAGCGTTCCGGGGACGACCACGGCATAGGGCGGCACGACGCCGCGATGCACTTCGCCGGTGGCGCGATCGACGATCTTGGTGCTCGCGCCCAGATAGACGCCCATCGACAGCACTGCGCCTTCGCCCACGCGCACGCCCTCCGCCACTTCGGCCCGCGCGCCGATGAACGCGCCGTCGCCGATGATGACCGGGTCGGCCTGCAACGGCTCAAGCACCCCGCCGATGCCGACCCCGCCCGACAGGTGGACGTTGCGCCCGATCTGCGCACAGCTGCCGACGGTCGCCCAGGTATCGACCATCGTTCCCTCGCCCACATAGGCGCCGATATTCACGAAGCTGGGCATCAGCACCACGTTGCGGCCGATATGCGCGCCGTGGCGCACGACGCTGCCCGGCACCTGGCGGAACCCGGCGGCACGGAACGCGGCATCATCCCATTGCGCGGTCTTGAGCGGCACCTTGTCAAAGCCGCCGGTCATCACCGCATTGTCGTTCAGGCGAAAGGACAGCAGCACCGCCTTTTTCAGCCATTGATTGACCTGCCAGCCGCTTTCGACCGGTTCGGCGACCCGCGCCGCGCCGCTGTCGAGCAGGTTCAGCGCCTCCGCAACCGCCTCGCGCACCGCGCCGGTGGTCGCGGTCGAAACAGCGGCGCGGTCTTCCCAGGCGGCGTCGATCGTGGCGGCAAGGTCGGTCATGCGGGCTCCAATATGGTTTCCAGCCAGTGGCGGATGTCGTGGGTGGTGTAATCGATATGGCTCCGATCGGCATCGGGCGCCTGTTCGGATCCATTATCGACCCAGACGGTGGTCATGCCGATCGCCTTTGCCGGCGCGAGGTTGCGCGCCATGTCGTCGATGAACAGCGCCGCGCGCGGATCGATGCCATGCGCCTCGCACAGGCTGTGATACGCGTCCGGGTGCGGCTTGGGCGCGTAGCTGGTGGCGTGGACGTCGTGGATCGCCTCGAAATGGTCGCTCAGGCCCAGCCGGCCCAGCACCTTGCTCGCATAGGGGGCGTCGGCGTTGGTGAAGACCAGCTTGCGCCCCGGCAGCTTCGCGATCGCGGCGGCAAGTGGCGCGTCATGCTCCAGCACGTCCATCTCGATATCGTGGACGTCCGCCAGATATTCGTGCGGCTCGACGTCATGTTCGGCCATCAATCCCGCCAGCGTCGTGCCGTGCGAGATGAAATAGCCTTTTTGCACGCGATGCGCGTCGGCCGGGTCAAGGCCCAGGCGGCGCGCGACATAGGCGCCGATCCGCGCATCGATCTGCGTGAACAGGTCGATCCGCGCTGAATACAGCGTGTTGTCGAGATCGAAAATCCAGTTGCGGATATGGGCGAGTGGCGCAAGCATGCGCCGCGCGCTCTAGGCACCGGCGGACGCGGCTGCAAGCGTGGCAATTGTGGGCGGCGATTAACATACGGGAAAGCAAGCGAAAGTTATTCCGAGCGGGGCAACAGAGGTGACGTGATGGCAAAGGCGAAAGCGGCGTTGCGGCGGATCGCGCCGTCGGGTGCGGTTCTGGTGGCGATGAGCGTCGCGGCGTGCAGCGGCGGCGGCGGGGGTGGCGGCATCTCAACCCCGACCCCGATCGTCAGCCCGGCACCCAGCCCGACGCCGACGCCGGTTCCCACGCCCAGTCCGACCCCGACCCCGTCGGTCAATTACGACACCGCCGAATATCGCGCGACCGACGGCGCGGTGTCGATGAACGCGCTGACCGCCTATAATGCGGGCGGTCGTGGCCAGAATGTGAAGGTCGGGGTAATCGACAGCGGCATCGACATCGACAGCCCGGAATTTACCGGCCGGATCGATCCCGCCTCCCGTTCGACCGCCGGCAACGGCACCTATGACGACGAGGATGGACACGGCACTGCCGTCGCCTTCACCATCGCCGGCCGGCGCAACGGCACCGGATCGCAGGGGGTGGCGTTCGATTCCACGCTGATCGTGCTGCGCACCGATACGCCCGGCAGCTGTGCGAGCGCCGACGAGTGCGCCTTTTCCAACACCGCGATCGCGACGGCGCTGGACGTGGCGACCCAGAATGGCGCGAAGGTGGTCAACATCTCGCTGGGGGGCGGCAGTTCGCCCGGCTCCACGCTGCTCGCGGCGATCAACCGCGCGACCCAGGCGGGGGTGATCGTCGTCATCAGCGCCGGCAATGACGGCAATGCCCAGCCCGACGGCTTCGCCTCGGGCGCGACCGATCCGTCGGTGGCGCGCGGGCTGGTGATTATCGCCGGCTCGGTCAACACCTCCGACGTCATCTCGACCTTTTCCAACCGTGCGGGGAGCAGTGCCAACTATTATCTGACCGCCGTCGGCGAGCGCGTGCGCGCGCCGGACGAAACCGGCACCGTCTATCTGTGGTCCGGCACCTCGTTTTCCGCGCCCCAGATCGCCGGCGCGGTGGCGCTGATCGCCTCGGCCTTTCCCAATATGACCGGCAGTCAGATCGTCAGCCTCCTCTATCAGACCGCCCGCGATGCCGGCACGGCGGGGATCGACAATGTCTATGGCCGCGGTGTGCTCGATCTCGCGCGTGCGTTCCAGCCGGTCGGCAGCCTGTCGCTCGCCGGCTCGCGCGCGCCCGCCTCGACCCAGGTGAACGGATCGCTCTCGACGCCGATGGGCGATGCCGCCACCGCGACGATGGGCGCGGTCGTGCTCGACGGGTTCGACCGGGCCTATGCGCTCGATCTCGCGCGCACCATTCGCACTGCCGCGCCGCAAGGCCGGCTCGACAGCGCGCTGCGGGCGCGCCAGCGCAGCTATGCCGCCGGGGTGCGCGACATGACCGTCGCGGTCACCATCGTGCCGGGGCGCGACGCGACGCGGATCGAACGGTTGTACCTGCCGATCGGCGAGGCCGAACGCGCCCGCGCGGTCGCCGGCAATGTGATGGGCAGCCTGGGCAGCCGGATGCGCTTCGCGATCGGTGCGTCGGAAAGCGGCACCGCGCTCGCCGCGCGGATCGCGGGACAGGCGCGCGCATCGACGGCCTTCCTCGTCGCACCGGACCCCACCGTGTCGGCGGGATTCGACAGCGAGGCGCAGGGCGCGGTCGCGCTGCGGCGGCAGGTTGGCGCCTGGGGCATCACCGTCGCGGCGGAAAGCGGCGCGGTGCTGACCCGCCTGCCCGAAGCGCGCTTCGCCGCGTTGCAGGGGCGCACCGAACGGTTCGGCTATGGCCGGCTGACGCTCGCCGCCGATCGCCGCTTCGGTCCGCTGGGCATGCAGCTCGCCGTGACGCGGCTTGCCGAACAGAACACGGTGCTCGGCGCGCGCTTTGGCGGCGCGCTGGGTGCGGCGGATGCGGCGACCTGGTTCGTCGATGGCGGCGGGACGCTGGCACTGGGCGATGGCTGGCAGCTGGCGGCGTCGATGCGGCGGGGCTGGACCCGGGCGCGGCTGCACGGCGGCATCGACGGCGGTGGCCTGATCCGCACCAGCGGTCTTGCGTTCGACGTGACGAAGGCCGGAATATTCGATCGCCGCGACCGCTTCGGATTGCGCGTCTCCCAACCGCTGCGCGTTGGTGGCGGCGGGCTCGATCTGCTGCTGCCGACCAGCTACACCTATGATGGCGCGCGGGTCGATGAATGGACGATGCGGCGGCTGAACCTCGCCCCGACCGGGCGGGAAGTGGACATGGAACTGGCCTATGTCCGCCGCCTGAAGGTCGGCGATTTCAGTACCAACCTGTTCCTGCGTCGCGACCCCGGCAATTATGCGCAGCTGCCCGACGATGTCGGCGTCGCGCTGCGCTACACGCTTGGTTTCTAGGCGGCGCACCCCATCTGGCGGAGCATGACCGCCTACAGCCTGCTCGACCTTGTCCCCATCGTGGAGGGCGGGTCCGTCGCCCGTTCGCTCGCCAACGCCGCCGATCTGGCTGCGCATGCCGAGGCGGAGGGGTTCGCGCGCTACTGGGTGGCCGAACATCATGGCATGGCGGGAATCGCCAGCGCGGCGACGGCGGTGGTGATCGCCCATGCCGGCGCGGCGACGCGTACCATCCGGGTGGGGGCGGGGGGCATCATGCTGCCCAACCACGCGCCACTGGTGATCGCCGAACAGTTCGGCACGCTCGACGCGCTGTTTCCCGGGCGCATCGACCTGGGCCTGGGGCGCGCGCCGGGCAGCGACATGAAGGTCGCCCGCGCGCTGCGCCGCACGCTTGAGGGCGGCGCCGACGCCTTTCCCCAGGACGTGATCGAGCTGCAAAGCTATTTCGCCGACGACGGACAGACCGGCATCCGCGCCGTTCCGGGCGGCGGCGCGCGGCCGGAGCTGTGGATCCTGGGATCGAGCCTCTATGGCGCACAGCTCGCCGCCGCGCTGGGCCTGCCTTATGCCTTTGCCTCGCATTTCGCGCCGGCGGCGCTGGACGAGGCGCTGGACCTGTATCGCCGCCAGTTCCGGCCGTCGGCCAGCCTCGATCGCCCCTATGCGATGGCGGGCTTCAACGTCTTTGCGGCGGCGGACGATGCGCAGGCGGCGGTCCTGGCGACGTCGATGCAGCAGACGTTCGTCGCGCTGCGCACGACCGGCACCGGCATCCGTATGCCGCCGCCCTTGCCCGGCTATCTCGAAACGCTGCCGCCCCAGGCGCGGGCGATGCTGGACCATGTCCTCGAATGCACGGCGATCGGCGGCCCGGCCACGGTCGAGGCGGGGTTGCGCGCATTCATCGCGCGCACCGGGGTGGACGAGGTGATGCTGACCAGCTCGATCTTCGACCATCAGGCGCGCCGCGAGAGCCTGTCGATCGCCGCCGCCGCAATGCGCCGTCTCGCTGCCTGAAACCTGCCGAAATCCGCGCGCAACATTGCCGTCGCAGCAGGGGACCGAAGCGAAAGGAGACGGCGATGCCACCGCCAAACCCTGCCGCGCGCTGCCACGAGGGCATTCACCGCCCCCGCCGGCGCGACCGGCTCAAGCCCGGCGAACGCCGGGAAGTCTGCCGCGATTGCGGATGCGACCTGATCCACAGCGGCGTGACCGGCCGATGGCGCTTCTCCGGCGTCATGGGCTGATCGCGCGTCTGGAACCACGTCGTCCAAAGACCGTTTCGACCCGGTAACTTAATCGGGAGGTTCGAATGTCGGACGAAAAGGTGACCGTGGTGAAGACGGGTGGATCGGGCGGGGCGATCGCGGTGATCGTCGGGATCGTCGCGCTGCTCGCGATCCTCTACGTGGTGTTCGGCACCAATTTGCTGAGCGGCAAGACCGACAAGATCGACGCCGACGTAACGATCGAGGCGCCGAAAAGCTGATCGATCCGGGCGGTTGCCGGCGCGGGGATCAGCCCGCCGCCGGCAGCCGCAGCCGCACGAGCAATCCGCCCAGATCCTCGCTTTCCTCAAGGCTGACCGTGCCGTCATAGATTTCCGCGACATCGCGGACGATGGCCAGGCCAAGGCCGGTGCCGGGCTTGCCGCTGTCCAGCCGCACGCCGCGATCAAAGATGCGGATACGGTCGGGCTCGGGAATGCCCATGCCGTCATCCTCGACCATGATCTCGACGAATCCCGCCTCGGCCTGCACCGTCACGAAAACGCTGCCGCCGCCATATTTCGCGGCATTCTCGACCAGATTTCCCATGATCTCGTCCAGGTCCTGTCGCTCGATATGGGCGACCAGGTCCTTCGCTCCATCGACGTCGATGCGCACATGCGGGTACAGGCGCGATACCGCGCGTTCGACCGATTCGACGCTCGGCCACACCTGAGCACGGCTGTGTGCGCTGCCGCGACGGCCGACCGCACGCGCGCGGGCAAGGTGGTGATCGACCTGCCGGCGCATCGTCCGCGCCTCGCGCACGACCGTCGCGGGCAAGTCGTCGGCCCGCGCGGTCGCGGCGTTCATGATGACGGTCAACGGCGTCTTCAGGGCATGGGCCAGGTTGCCGGCATGCCGCCGCGCCTCCTCCGCCTGCTTGTCGTTATGCGCGACCAGCGCGTTCAGCTCCTCGACCATCGGCGCGATTTCGGCGGGCATCGCGCCCTCGATCCGCGAGGTCTCTCCAGAGCGCAGGCGCTGAATCGCCTGACGCAGCTTGCGCAGCGGCAACAGCCCGTACCAGGTCTGGAGCGCGGCCATCAGGATCAGGCCGGCGGCGAGCAGCAGGAAGCTGCGCACCAGCGTCCGGCGCAGCGCATCGATCTGCGCGTCGAGCACGTCGCGGGTTTCGGCGACCTGAAACCGCCAGCGTACCGGCGATCCCGGAATCCGCACGTCGCGTTCGACAACGCGCAGCTTCTGGTCGAGCTGCTGGCTGTCATAGGTGTGCAGTTCCAGGTCGCTGTGCTGCCGGCCGATATCCAGCCGGCGGTCCCATAGCGAGCGGGAGGGGAAGGGGTCGAACCCCCGTCCCGATACCTGCCAGTAGAGGCCCGAATAGGGTTCCAGGAACCGCTGGTCCGACAACTGGCGGTTGAACGCGACATTGCCGTCCGGATCGATCTCCGCCGACACGATCAGCGAGGTCAGCAGATATTCCAGCTGGCCGTCGAAATTGCGGGTGATCGCGCCGGTCAGCACCCGGTCGAGCGCGAATCCGCCGCCGGCGAGCAACAGCGTGATCCACGCCGCCGCGATCAGGATCATCCGCCGGCTGAGCGACCCGGTCGATGGCGTATAGCTGCGCGGCGCGGGATCGCCGGGGGCAGGGGTCAGCGGCGGCGGCGCGTCGTCCGGCGCGTGCAGGCGGCGCACGAACGGAAAGCGGCGATCGATCGTCCAGCCGGCGGGGCGGTCAGGCACCGGCCTCCGCCGGTTCCTCAAGGCTGTAGCCAAGGCCGCGGATCGTCGTGATGACATCCGCGCCCAGTTTCTTGCGGATCCGCGTCACGAACACCTCGATCGTGTTGGAATCGCGATCGAAATCCTGGTCATAGATATGCTCGATCAATTCGGTGCGGCTGACCACCTTGCCCTTGTGATGAAGCAGATAGGACAGCAGCTTATACTCCTGCGCCGTCAGCTTCACCGGGTCGCCGCCCTTGGTCACCTTGCCCGAGCGGGTGTCGAGCCGGATGTCGCCCGCGATCAGTTCCGCCGACGCATTGCCCGATGCCCGACGGATCAGCGCGCGCAATCGGGCGATCAGCTCCTCCGACTGGAACGGCTTGGCGACATAGTCGTCGGCGCCCGCGTCCAGGCCGGCGACCTTGTCCGACCAGCTGTCGCGCGCGGTCAGGACGAGCACGGGGGTGGTCTTTCCTTCCTTGCGCCACCGGTCCAGCACGGTCAGCCCATCGACCTCGGGCAGGCCCAGGTCGAGGACGATCGCATCATAGGTTTCGGTCGAGCCGAGGAAATGTCCCTCCTCGCCATCGCCCGCGGTATCGACGGCATAGCCCGCCCCTTCGAGCGTCGCCTGTAGCTGGTTGCGGAGATTGGGTTCGTCCTCGACGATCAGAACGCGCATCTGTCTTTCCCTTTTGCGGCCCGTTGGCCGTGTCAGCCGCCCGAGCGGCTCATCACCTGACCCGTGCGGCCATCGACATCGACCCAGATGACATTTCCATCGCGCAGGAACTTCAGCGTGTAAATGCCCGTCCCCGAATCGAAGTCGAAGCCGATATATTGGGCGCCCTTCTTCACCATATAAGGGACCACCCGCGCCTCAATCGCGCGAAGCGGGAGCAGCCGGCCCTCTTCACGGCCCTTGCGCGCGGCCTCCTGGTCGCTGCGCCGGTCCTGCGGCGCGGCATCGACCGGAGTGGCGGCAACGGCCAGGGTCGCGCCGAGAAGGAGTACGCCAAACATCTTCATGACGGGGATGGCATAGGCGGTCCGCGTTGAACAGCCTGTGAATAGGGATGAAAGCGATGTGACAGGCGGCGCGTCGCCGCGCTTGCCGTCGGCGCCGCGCGGCCCTACCTGCCCGGGCCATGGCTGCACCCGTCCTGTCCTATGAAAAGCTTGGCCTGATCCAGGGATCCGGCTGGCTGTTCCGCGATCTCGACATCCATATTGGCGCGCGCGACCGGCTGGCGCTGATCGGGCGCAACGGCGCGGGCAAGACGACGCTGCTGCGGCTGATCGCCGGACAGGTCGATCCGGACGAGGGGCGTCGCACGATTCAGCCCGGCACGCGCGTCGTGCTGCTGGAGCAGGAGCCGCGCATGACCGACTGCGTCACGCTGATGGACTATGTCCTGTCGGGTGACGACGCGCCGGAGCGGCACGCGGCGGAGGCGATCGCCGACCAGTTGGGCATCGACCTCGCGCGCGAGGCAGCGACCGCGTCGGGGGGCGAGCGGCGGCGGGCAGGCATCGCGCGCGCGCTGGCGATGGACCCGGACGTGCTGCTGCTCGATGAACCGACCAACCATCTCGATATCGCCGCGATCGAATGGCTGGAGGACTGGCTCGGCCGCTACACCGGCGCGTTCATCGTCATCAGCCACGATCGGACCTTTCTCACCCGGCTGACCCGCCAGACGCTGTGGCTCGATCGCGGGGCGATCCGCCGCGCCGAAGTCGGCTTTGGCGGGTTCGATGCCTGGACCGAACAGGTCTATGCGGAGGAGGCGCGCAACGCCGCGCGACTCGACGCCAAGCTGAAGATCGAGGAGCATTGGCTCCAGCGCGGGGTGACCGGGCGCCGACGGCGCAACCAGGGGCGGCTGGAAAAGCTGCGCGAGATGCGCGCCGCACGCGCGGCGATGCAGGGGCCGCAGGGGGCCGCCGCGCTCGCCACCGCGTCGGACGACGTGCAGACCCGGGTGGTCATCGACGCCAGGCATGTCAGCAAATCCTATGGCGACCGCACGATCATCCGCGACCTGACGCTGCGCGTGACGAAGGGGGATCGCATCGGCATTGTCGGCGCCAACGGGGCGGGCAAATCGACGCTGCTCAAGCTGCTGACCGGCGAGATCACGCCCGACAGCGGCGAGGTGCGGCTGGCGAAGACGCTGAACGGCGTCATCATCGATCAGCAGCGCAGCCTGATGGCGCCGGACAGGACCGTGCGCGACGTGCTGGCCGAGGGGGGCGACTGGATCGACGTGCTCGGCGTCAAGAAGCACATCCATGGCTATCTCAAGGAGTTCCTGTTCGACCCCGCGCTCGCCGAGGCGAAGGTCGGGACGCTGTCGGGCGGTGAGCGTTCGCGCCTGCTGCTGGCGCGCGAATTCGCGCGCGCGTCGAACCTGCTGGTGCTGGACGAGCCGACCAACGATCTCGACCTGGAGACGCTCGACCTGTTGCAGGAGGTGATCGCCGATTACGACGGCACCGTGCTGATCGTCAGCCACGATCGCGACTTTCTCGACCGCACGGTGACGGTGACGCTGGGCCTTGACGGGTCGGGCAGTGTGGACGTCGTCGTCGGCGGCTATGCCGACTGGGAAGCGAAGCGCCGCGTGCGGCCCGAGGCGAAGAAGGCCGCGAAGTCCGCCCCCGCCGTCGCGGATCAGCCAAAGGTCCGTACCAAGCTCAGCTACAAGGACCAGCGCGACTATGATCTGCTGCCGGCGCGGATCGAGGAACTGGACGCCGCGATCGACCGTGACGAGGCGGCGCTGGCGGACCCGGACCTCTATGCGAAAAACCCCGCGAAGTTCGATGCGCTGATGGCCGCGATCGCCACGGCGCGCGAGGAAAAGGACGCGGCGGAACTGCGTTGGCTGGAACTGGCCGAAATGGCCGAGGCGCTGGGCTGATCGGTCAGCCGGGGACGACCACCTCGATCGCGCGTTCGGCGACCTTTACCGTCACCGGCACCCGCGCCAGCACCTCGCCGTCGATCGAGATGCGGTGACGGGGGCGCGTGTCGAGCTCCAGTCGCGCACCGCGAAATTCCTCGACCGTCTTCTCGCGGCTGCGCAGGCGAAAGAACCGCGCGTACCAGTCCCAGGCAAGCCGCCAGCGATTGCGCCCGGTCACCACCTGAATCATCATGTCGCCGCTCTGCACCGACGCGTCGTCGCTCATCACCACCCCGCCATGATAGCGACCGTTGAGGATGCGAACCTCGCTCGCCCATAATTTATGGGTGCCGCGCCCGTCGGTGACGACCGCGCGGAACGGGCGGAAGCGAACGAAGCACCAGACCGCCCAGGTGAGATATCCGGCCCGGCCGAGATAGCGTTTCAGATTGTGCGGCACGCTCTCCCCGATCATCGGCGACAGGCCCATGGCGGCGGCGTTGGCGAAATAATCGTCGTCGATCATGCCCAGGTCCACGCGCGCGGTATGCCCCTTCACGATCGCCTCGACCGCCCCGTCCAGATCGAGCGGCAGGCCCAGCGTGCGCGCGAAACTGTTCGCGGTGCCAAAGGGGAGCACCGCGAACACCGTGTCCTTTCCCACCACATCATCGACCACGCCCGACAGCGTGCCGTCGCCGCCGCCGACGATCACCATCGGCGTGCCGGCGCGAACCGCGTCGCGGATCGTGTCGTTCAGGCGCGCGGGGTCGCGCACCGGATGGGCGGCGCGCAGATGGACGCCGGCCGCCTCCAGCTTGCGCTTCGCCTGGTCGAACAGGTCGGCACCGCGGCGCGAGCGGGCGTTGACGATCAGGACCGCCTCACGCGGCGCGGGGTTCGTTGCCATGACGCAACAACGGCCGAAACGCGCCCCGGGTCCGTTCAATTGTCCAGGTTCAGCACCGCGACGGTTCCCCGCGTGCCGCTGTCGATCACCAACGTGCCGCCGGCCTGTCGCGCAAAGGCATCGACCAGCCTCTTGCCCAGCCCGCCTGCGCGCCCCTCGGCCAGCGTTTCGGGCGACATGCCGACGCCGTCATCGATCACGCTCAGGCGATAGCCGTCGGGCGTGCGCGTGAATTGCGCGGTGATCGTCCCCACGTCGCGCCCCGGAAAGGCGTGCTTCGCCGCATTGGTCGCCAGTTCGTTCAGCACCAGGCCGATCGCGACCGCCCGGTCGCGGGGCAGGGCGACATGTTCGGACACGCACTCCAGCGCGATCGCCGCGCGCAGCGACAGCGCATCGGCCAGCGCCGCGCACAATTCGCTGAGGTAGATCGCCATATCGACGGTGCCGGGCGCGTCGCTCCCGGCATAAAGGTGGCGATGCGCGCGGGCGATGCTTTCGACCCGGTTGAGCGCGGCCCCCAGCGCCTCCACCGTCGCCGGATCGTCCGACCGCCGCCGTTGCAGGTCGAGCATCCCGGTCACCAGCATGAAATTGTTCTTCACCCGGTGTTCGAATTCCTGAAGATACAGGTCGCGCTGCGCAATCTCGCGATCGCGTTCCTGCGTCGCGTTGCGGACCGCCAGGCGGAACAGCTCGGCCAGCCCGACGATCAGCGCATAGGCGATGGCGTTGACGATGAGGCGCGGGAGATCCGCCGGATCGGCAAAGGTGAAGCTGCCATAGACGGGAAGCGAGAAATACCAGGCGTAGAGCACCGTTGCGACCGCGGCCACCGCGCCCGCCTTCCACCGCGCGAACAGGGTGGCGATCATCACCAGCGGATAGCCGACCGCGAACGGCCCGGCGCCGAATGAAAATGCGTCGATCAGCGCCCGGATCATCGTCGCCGCGCCCGCGCACAGCAGCCCGAACCCGATCTGCGTCGCCCAGGGCGACGGCATCGGCGCGAGCCGGTCGGGAAGGTCGAGTTCGCCAAGCCGTATCATCACCGTAACGTGACCGGGATTCGGTATGGGAAGTCAAGGACCAGAACGGGTTAATTGATTTCGATCAGGATCATTTTGCTGGCGATCCGGATCGTCGCGTCAATACAACAGGGGGCGCGCGTCGATCTCGCGGAACAGCGGCAGGTCCAGCGTCGATTCCGCCGCCCAGCCGACATGATAATGGTCCTCGTAGAACAGGCGCTCGGTGCCGCCGTCCCATTTCCAGTTGGTCCGCACGATCAGCCGCCGGCCGAACGGCAGCCGGGCGAGCAGGCCACCGGTCCCCGCCCGGTACGCGCTCGCGCCCTGCCCGACGATCCGGATATCGAGCCTGTCGTCGTGCATCCGCGTGCGCACCGGCACCAGCTCCGGGTCGAGGTCGCGCAACGCGTGCCACGCCTCGGTCGGCACATATCCGCCCTGATGCCGCGCGACGATGCGATGGAGCCAGCCCGGATCGCTGTCGAACGGCGCGCGATAAGGGAATTGCCGGCGCAGCGCGTTGCGCACCGTCCCCGATTCGGGGCCACGCCCTGCCTTTGTCCAGTGAAGATGGAGGTGCTGGATGGCGAGGCGGCCGTTCACAGCCTGATGCCGTGGCGTCCCGCCAGATCGACGACATATTGCCACGCGACCCGGCCCGACCGGCTGCCGCGCCGCGTCGCCCAGTTGATCGCCTCCGCCGCGTCGAAGGGCAGGCCATGGTGCGCCGCATAGGTCCGCACGATCTCGACATAGATGTCCTGGTCGATCGCGTGAAAGCCCAGGCTGAGGCCGAACCGGTCGGCCAGCGCCAGATTGTCGTCGATGCTGTCGCGTGGATTGATCGCGCTCGCCTGTTCGGCGATGTCGCGCGGGATCAGGTGCCGGCGGTTCGACGTGACGACCAGCCGGACGTTCGCCGGTCGCGCCTCCGCCCCGCCTTCGAGCAGCGAACGCAGCGCCCGGCCGTCCGCCGCCGCGTCGAAGCCGAGATCGTCGGCAAAGAGCAGAAACGCGCGCGGCGCCCCGGCGATGTGGGCGAACAGCGCGGGCAGGCTGTCGAGCGCGTCGGCCGGCGCCTCGATCAGCGCGATGTCGCCGCCCGCGCCCTGGACCGCGGCGACCGCCGCCTTCACCAGCGCGGACTTGCCGGTTCCGCGCGCGCCCCACAACAGCGCGTCATGCGCGGGCAGCCCGGCGGCGAGGCGGCGGACATTCTCGACGAAGACCTCCTTCTGCGCGTCGATGCCCACCAGTTCGTCGAGCGGCAGCGGCGCGAAGGCGCGGGCGGCGACCAGCGTGCCACGATGCCAGACATAGGCGGGATGCACGGCCAGATCCGCGAGCGGAGCGGGCGGCGGCGCGAGCCGCTCCAGCGCGGCGGCGATGCGGTCGAGCGGGTCGGTCATCGACGCATCGCGCTACGCACTGGAGCCCCGCTTGGCAATGGCGGCGGGGCGATCGGTGGGGCAGGGCGGGGCGCGGCAGGGCGGGGAGCGGCCGGCGGCGCCACGCGATCGTCTTCGCTGCGGCGCGGTTCCCGGTCCCGCGCCTACTCCGCTTTCGCCAGCAGCGCCTCCGCCGCGCCCTTCTCGGCAAAGCCGGGAATGGCGATCGCGGCCCGCGCCTGCGTCTTCGCATCCGCCTTGCGCCCGGCATCGACATAGGCCTGGGCCAGCTGCCAGCGCAGCATCGGATGGCGCGGCGCGATCGTCACCGCCTTTTCGAGCGCCTCGATCCCGCCGGCGGTGTCGCCGGACCGCGCGAGGGTCCAGCCCAGCGCGCCGGCCACCGCCGGGTTGGACGGGGCGATCGCATAGGCCGCATCGGCATAATGCGCGGCGCGTTCGGGCTCGCCCACCGCTGCATAGGCATAGGCCAGTTCGGCGAGCAGGCCGGCATCGCGGTCGCCGATCCGCAACCGGATGGCTTCCAGCGAATCGATCGCGGCGTCGTAATCGCCGGCCGCCGCCTGCCACGCCGCCGACAGCCGCAGCGCGGCGAGGTCGAGCGGGTTCTGCGAAAGGAACAGCGCGAGCGCGTTGGACGCATCCTGCCGCTGCCCCGCCTTGTCGAGCGCTTCGACCAGGCGCAGCATCGTCGGCTCGTCGAACCGGATGCTCGCCGCCGCCTTGTAATAGGGGACGGCGTCGGCGGGGCGCTTCATCAGCATCAGCGTGTCGCCGACCAGGCTGTGCGCGGCGGGCGCGCCGGGATTGCGGCCGGCGATCTCCTTCGCCTTGGCCAGGGCCTGCGCCGTGTCGCCATGTTCGATCATGCCGCGGATCAGCGGGATCATCGCGCGCGGATCGTCGGTCGGGGCCTTGGCCGCGGCGGCGGACAGCATCGGCAGCGCGTCGTCGGAGCTGAACCACACCGATCCGTCGCGTGCCGGATAGGCGGCCCGGTCGAAATATTGCGCGGCGAACGCGCGCTCGCCGATCCGTTCATAGCCGCGCGCGACCAGCGTCAGCGCATAGGAATCGGCGTCCCCGCGCGCCACGACCGGGCGCAGCGTGTCGATCCCGTTCTTCGACGCGTCCGATCGCAGCAGCGCGGCGGCAAGCAGCTTGCGCGCGGTGATGTTCATCGGCTGCTGACTGACGAGGTAGCGGAATTTCTCGATCGCGCGCTGATAATTGCCGTCGGCCATGTCCAGCGTGCCGCCCAGCAACACCCCGCCGGGCAGGCCGGCGATGCCACCGCCCGCGCGCTGCAACAGCTGGCGGGCAAGGTCGAAATTCTGCGCCCGCGCCGCCAGCACCGCTTGCAGGTAAAAGGCCTGCGGACTCAGCGGATGCGCCTCCATCGCCTTGCGTGTGACCGCCAGCATGTCGCGGGTTCGTCCCACATCGCCCAGCGTCGCGGCATATTGGATCAGCGCGGCGTGGCGATAGGGATCGCGCTTCAGTGCCGCCTCGAACCAGGGTAGCGAGGCGCTAAGCCCATATTGGGTGCGTACCAGTTCGCCGCGCAGCAACAGCGCGTCGGTATTGCCCTTGTCCAGGTCCACCGCCTTGGACGCGGCTTCGATCGCCCCGACGATGTCGCCCGCGTTGAAGCGGAAGCGGCCGAGTTCGGTCCAGGCGTCGGCGCTTTCGGGGGCCAGGCGCACGGCGGCCATCGCCGCCTCCTGCGCGGCGGCGAGATTGCCTCCGGTCGCATAGGCGCGGGTCTGCACGCGCAGCGCATACAGGCGGTCGGCCTCGGGCGCCTTGCGGCTTTCGACGATCGCCCGGCGCGGATCGCCCTGCAACAGGATCGCATGCGCCATCAGCGCGACGGTGCGTTTGGGATCGACGCCATTGTCGATCGCGCGGCGCAGCGCCGCCTCGCCGGCCACGCCTTCGTCCAGCATCAGGTCGGCGCGCGCGAGCATCAGGCTGGCCTCGCCCCATTTGGGGTCGGCGCGCACCGCGCTGAACGCCTGGCTGCGCGCGGCAGACGCGTTGTTCGCCTTTAGATAGGCCTGCGCCCGCGCCAGCGATTCGCGCGCGGCGGCGGGATCGATCCGGTTCGACACGACCGATCGAAAGGCCAGGATCGCGACCGCGAACGCGCCCAGGCACATCGCCACGACCAGCAAGCGCCGCAACAGGGTCATCCGCCGTGCGCGGCCGCTGCTGCCGCGCCGGCGGCGTACCCGCAGCTGCGGCTCGGCCGGGATGTCGGTCATCGCGTTCATGCCGGCATTCCCCCGGCATTGGCGGGACGATGCGCGTCAGGGTTGCAGGTCATAGGCCTTCATCAGATCATAAAGGGTGGGTCGGCTGATCCCGAGCAGGCGGGCGGTGCCGGAAATATTGCCCTCCGCGCGGGACAGCGCATGGGCGATGGCGCGGCGGTCGGCGGCCTCGCGCGCGGCCTTAAGGTTGATCGCCTCGGCCGGGGTTTCGGGGGCGAGGTCCAGATCGGCTGCGGTCACCATCTTGCCGTCCGCCATGATCGCGGCGCGCTTCACGCGGTTCTCCAGCTCGCGGACATTGCCGGGCCAGTGCCATGCGTCGATCGCGTCGATCGCGTCGGGTGCCAGGCTCTTCGCGCCCAGTTTCATCGCGGCGGCGTGCTTGTGGAGCAGATGACGCGCGAGCAGGCCGGCATCGCCGGGCCGTTCGGCAAGGCCCGGGATCCGCACCACGATCTCGGCCAGCCGGTAATACAGGTCGTCGCGAAACGTTCCCGCCGCGATCATCGCATCGACATCCTGATGCGTCGCGCACACCACGCGCGTGTCCACGGCGATCGGTCGGCGCCCGCCGATCCGCTCGATCACCCGCTCCTGCAAAAACCGCAGCAGCTTGACCTGAAGCGGCAACGGAACGTCCCCGATCTCGTCCAGGAACAGCGTGCCGCCCTGCGCCTGTTCGATCTTGCCTTCGGTGGTCTTCACCGCGCCGGTGAAGGCGCCCTTTTCATGCCCGAACAGTTCGGATTCGAGCAGCGTTTCGGGGATCGCGGCACAGTTGATCGCGACGAACGCGCCCTTGCGCCCGCTCGCCGCGTGCAGGCCACGGGCGAGCAGTTCCTTGCCGGTGCCGCTCGCGCCCAGCAACATCACCGACACGTCGGCAGGCGCGACGCGCTCGATCGTGCGGGTGACCTTCAACATCTCCGGAGCGCCGGTGATGATCCCGCCCAGCGCGGTGTCGGTTCCCGCCCGCGTGGCCAGCCGGCGGTTCTCCGCCTCCAGCGCGTGGACATGGAATGCGCGCGCGACGATCAGGCCCAGCGCGTCGATGTCGATCGGCTTCTGGTAGAAATCCCATGCCCCCATCTCGATCGCGCGGCGCATCGATGCGCGCTCGCCATGGCCGGACGCGACGATGACGCGGGTATCGGGCTTGAGCGCCAGGATCGCCTCCAGCACCGCGAACCCCTCGCGCGTCCCGTCCGGATCGGGCGGCAGGCCAAGGTCGAGCGTGACCACCGCCGGCTCTTCCGCGCGCAGCATCGCGATCGCGCTCTCGCGGTCGCCGGCGGTCAGGATCTCATAGCCTTCATAGGCCCAGCGCAGCTGGCGCTGGAGCCCGGCATCGTCCTCGACGATCAGCAGCTTGGGTTTGGGATCGCTCATGCCGCCGCCTTCCCGACAGTCTGATTGGGAACCGCCGCGGGCAGGACGATCCGAAAGCGCGATCCGCGCCCCTCGGTGCTTTCCACCTCGATCCGCCCGCCCATCTCGTCGGCCAGCTTGCGCGCTTCGAACGCGCCGATGCCAAAGCCGCCGGGCTTTGAGGAAACGAACGGCTTGAACAGCTTCTCGCGCACGAATGCAGGCGACATGCCGCAGCCGGTGTCGATGACGTCGATCCGCGCCTCGTCGCCGACGACCGCGATATCCAGCCGGACCGGCGCGCCGGGCGTGCTGGCCTCGACCGCGTTCTGGACCAGATGGCCGATCAGCGTTTCCAGCCGCGCCGGATCGGCCATGGTCAGCGGGTCGCCGGCCGCGCTCACCTCGATCGGATGGTGTCCGTGATGCGCCCTGGCGACGCGACGGGCGAGCGGGGCGAGCGGGGTCACCACCGGCTCCTCCCGACGCGCGCGATGATGCTGCGACAGCCGCGCGAGCATCGCGTTCATCCGGCCCGCCGAGTCCTGGAGCGTCGCCACCATGTCGGCGCGAAAGGCCGGATTGTCTGCGTGGCGCTCGGCATTGCGCGCGACGAGGGTCAGCTGGCTCACCAGATTCTTGATGTCGTGCATGATGAATGCGAACCGGCGGTTGAACTCGTCGAACCGCTCGGCCTCGGCCAGTGCGGCCAGCGCGCGTTCCTCGGCCAGATGGCTGGCGACCTGCCGGCCGGCGGCCTTCAACAGGTCGAAATCCTCCCAGTCGAGCGCGCGCGGCACCGGCGGGCGCGCCAGCACGATCACCCCGGTCAGGCGGCCGTGATGGGGCAGCGGCACCGCAGTCCATGCCGCGCTCCATCCCCGGATCGACGGCGGCGCGCCGTCGGCACCGGCGCCGGTGTCGAATTCCAGCACATGGCCCGGATCGATCCGGTCCAGCCGCCAGCTTTCGCCATAGCCGGCGGGCAGGGCGGCGCGCCCGACATTCCATGCCGCGCCCACGCCCAGCGTCTCGCCCTGCGGCACCAGCAGCACGCCGGAGGGCGAATCGATCAGGTCGGCGACCGCCTTCACGATCCGCTCGTCCAGCGGCGCGCTGCCCTCCGGCTCGCCCAGCGTCTCGGTGAACCGCATCCATTCGGCGCGATAGTCATAGCGGTGGCGAAAGAAATGCTTGGCCAGCTTTACCTTCAGCCACGCCCGCAGCCATGAGCTGGAAATCAGCGTCAGGATCGCGGCGGTCGATCCGAACACGAATGCGGTCTGGAACAGCCGCGCATTCTCTCCGCCGATCGCCGCCAGCGTGCGCGTGGCGACCGCCAGCAGCGTGAAGTACAGCCCGATCGCGACGAGCGAGAGCGCCTGATAGGCGACCGCACGCGAAATCTGCATCGGCCATTCGCCCCGCCGTTGCAGCCCGGCGGCAATCGCGATCGCGATCAGCGCCATCGCGACGCCGCGCACCGCGATCATGGTCGTCGGCCAGCCATCGGTCAGATAGGACAAGGCGAGTACGTTCATATCGACCAGCCAGAGCGCGCCAAGCGCGAGCACCAGCGGGCGTGCCGCGATCGCGCGGGTCGATGCCAGTGCGCCGTGCAGGCTTTGCACCAGCACCAGCGCAGCGACCGCCACCATCATCTTGAGCAATGCCGCCGCCTCGCCGACATCCTCGCCCATTTGCGGTGCGGCGACGGTGGCGATATCGACCGCCAGCGCGGCGGCGATGACCGCCGCGACGACGCCATAGACGGTGCCGATCGATGCCGGCGCCTGCTCGGCCAGCCGGTGGCGATACAGCGCCGCCATGAATCCAAGCCACGCCAGGTTCCGTCCCGCCAGTGCGATCCGCGTGATCAGGTCGTTATCGCCGATCCCCGCCACCGCCAGCGCCCACAGCGCGGTAAGGCCCAGCGCCGCAGCGAGTGGCCGGCGCGGCAGCGCGCCATCGCCGGTGCGTAGCGTCCACAGCCCCAGCGCGCCGAACAACAGCGCGGCGAGCGCGTGACCCCACAGGATCAGGGTCGCGACCATTGCTTCAGCGCGCCCCGTCGGGGAACAGCACGACGCGGATCGTCTGAAGCAGGATCAGCAGGTCGAGAAAGGGGGAATAGTTCTTCGCGTAATACAGGTCGTATTCCAGCTTCTGGCGGCTGTCCTCGATCGACGCGCCATAGGGATAGTTGATCTGCGCCCAGCCGGTGATCCCCGGTTTGACCATGTGGCGTTCGGCATAATAGGGCAGCTGCTGCTCCAGATCCTCGACGAACTGGGGCCGCTCCGGGCGCGGGCCGACAAAGCTCATTTCGCCCTTCAGCACCGACCAGCATTGCGGCAGTTCGTCGATCCGCACCTTGCGGATGAAACGGCCGACGCGGGTGATGCGCGGATCGTCCTTTTCCGCCCACACCGCCTTGCCCCCGATCTCGGCGTCCTGACGCATCGAGCGTAGCTTGATGATGTCGAACCCCTGTCCGTACAGACCGACGCGGCGTTGCCGGTAAAAGGCCGGCCCCCGGCTCTCGAGCTTGATCGCGATCGCGCTCAGCACGATCAGCGGCAGGGTGAGGACCAGCAATATCAGGCTGGCGGTGATGTCGAACAGGCGTTTCGACATGCTCGACAGCATCCGTCCCGACGAGAAGCCGTCGGAAAAGATCAGCCAGCTGGGATTGACCGACTGAAGATCGACGCGTCCGGTCTCCCGTTCCAGAAAGGTCGAAATCTCGTTGACGTGGACGCCGGTGGTCTTGATCCGCAACAGGTCCTTGAGCGGCAGCGCGTTGCGGCGCTCTTCCAGCGCCAGAACCACCTCGCTCGCATTCAGCAGCACGACATGGTCGGCCAGATTGTAGATGGCGTCGCGCGCGATCGCCTCCGGGATCACCCGATTGCCCTCAGCCATCGCGACATAGCCGACGACGACGAAGGCCGATCCCGGCTTGCGCGAGAGCGTCTTCAGCCGTTCGGCGCGCGGCCCGGCACCCAGCACCACGACGCGGCGTTTGAACACTTGTCCGCCCAGTGTCTTGCCGAGCAGGATGCGCAGCATGAACAGGCCGACCAGCGCGGCGCCCATCGCGTAGAGCAGATTGGATCGCCAAAAGGTGAGCGCCGGGATCAGAAAGAAGATCACCGACAGAAAGATGGTGCCGAGCGATACCGCCACGATCAGCCGCGCGGTCGCGATGCGAAGCGACTGCAACGCGTCCGCGCCATAGACTCCGACCGCGATCATCGCGAGTTCCAGCGCGGCGGCAAAGGTCAGGATCTGGGGCAGGCGGTTGACGATCGGCTCGATCGCCATGCCGATCTGATCGGCGCGAAAGATCCAGCCGAACTCCGCCGCGGCGCCCAGCACCAACGCGTCGAACAGCGCCAGCAACAGCACCGCATTGGGAATATAATGTCTGAACAGGCGGATCATGGCTGCTCAATCCTTAGCTGGCGAGTGTAAACAAATCCGACACCGTCTGTCCCCTGTCGGCGAAATTGACGAAGAAATGCTGAACGGTGCAGTCTCCTCCGTCGGGATGGAGGCGAAAAATGAACCGGGAGGATCGGCAAGGGTCGGGCGCGCTGGCAGGCGCACCGGCCGGTGCGGCACCCGACCGGTGCGCCTTGTGCGACCGTGAACTGGGCGCACGCGTCGAATGGCACCATGTCGTGCCGAAGAGCGAGGGCGGGCGGCATCGCGTGCCGCTTCATCCGATCTGCCACCGCGCGATCCATGCCGGCATCGGCAACGCCGAACTTGCGCGGGTCGATGGAGTGCGCGACCGGCCCGGGATACGGCGTTTCCTCGACTGGATTGCGGGCAAGCCACCTGATTTTCACGCGCCGACCCGCCGCCCGCGCGGTCAGCGCAGATAGGCGAGGGTGACGCCGTCCAGCATCAGCAGCTGCGCCCCCGGCGGAAGCGGAGTGGCGTCGGTGACGATGTAGAGCCGGCCCGGCGCCAGCCGCCCGGCGCGGAAATCGGCGGTCTCGCGCGCCTGCCGCGCCTCGCTCGCCAGCGTCGGTCGCGCGGCATAGACGGTGCGCACCGGCACGCCTGCATCGGCCGCGCGCCACGCGACCTCCTGGAACAGCGCAAGATCGCCGGTGACGTCGGCCGGAACGAACGCGATGTCGCGCGCGCGTCCGATCATGCCGTGCCAGCGCGGCGAGCGGGTGCGTACCCATGTCGCGTCTAACGCCGCTTCCGCGCTCTGCGCGCGGACCGCATGTGCCATCGGCGCGATATCCGCGACCTGTACCAGCGCGAGCGCCGCGAGCGCGAGCGCCGCGCGCTCCGCCGGCAACCGGTACAGGATCCGGATCGCGGCATAGACCAGCACATAGGCGACCGGCCAGAACAGCCGCCCCGACGCGCGCACCGCGTCGAGCGCGTTGGCCACCGTCTGGGGCAGCGGCATCCGGGGCAGTTTCTGCCCGGCGAAATCGGGATAGGTACTGATCGCCAGCAGCGTCAGGACGATCAGCGCCGGGACCAGCCATTTCAGCCGGTCGAGCGGGTCGCTCTCGCCTTTGGCCGGGGGCAGTCCGCGCCGCAGGATCGCCGCCGCCGCCAGCGCGATCAGCAGCCCCAGGCCGAGATACTGGAATCCCTCGAACCCGCGACCGGGGCGTTGCGCGATGGCGGGCAGGAAGCGCGACCAGCCCTCGACCCCCGGGTTCCACAGCGCGTCGATCGGCATCGCGAACGCGCCGTAATTGCCCGATGCGCGATGCGGCTCGATCACCCCCAGCGCCCAGGCGATTGCCGCGACCATCGCCAGCATCGCGGCGCATTCGGCGATGAGGCGCGGCACGCCATCGCGTTCGCGCCACGCGCGTTCGGCCATCGCGCTCGCCCAGATCGCGCCGACCATCACCAGCAGATAGGAATGGATCATCGCCGTCACCGCGATCAGCACCGCCCAGCCCGCGTTCGATCGCGCGCGTTCGGGCGTGACGAAGCGCCACAGCGCCCACAGGATCAGCCAGTGGGCCATCAGATTGGCGTGGATATATCGGTTGAACAGGCTCGGCAGCGCGGCCAGCAGCAGCACGCCGCACCATAAGGTGACCGGGCCGGGGGCGTGGCGGCGCAGCAACAGCCAGGCGAACAGGACCTGCAAATACAGGCACGCCAGAATCCACCAGCCGATCAGCTGGGTGGGGGGCGGCAACAGGCTGCGCAGCGGCCATGCGATCAGTCCGACCAGCGGGTTGCTGTCGGTGAACAACAGGCCGACGCCGTCCGGCGCGTTCAGCAACGAGGTGCGCAGGAAGGCGGGCGCGGGATCGTTCAGAAACGCGTGCAGCCCCAGCGCATTCTCGCCATTGTCGCTTCCCCGCAACAGCCAGCCGATATTGGCGACATCAAGGATCTGCCAGTGAAAGAAGGCGCCGAACAGCAGTAGCGGCAACACCGCCAGCGGCAGGATGGGGGGCAGGGACGGGCGCATCGCCGGCACCCTGGCACGCCGAGCGCTACCTGTTGGTTAACGCGCGTTTAGCCATGGCGAACGCCTTGTGGCGTCGGAGGGCCGGTTGCGTCCGCCAATTCGACCACCCGGTTCGGCGAGATGCTGGGATAGTCGGTCGGGTCGGATGCGTTGCGCTGGAGAAAGATCGGCACATGGTCCTGCCGCAGCGGCAGCCCCTCCTTCCTCGACGCGGTGCGAAGGCACGAAGCGCGCCGCCAATGCGCGCGCGCTTTACGCCTGCCCCTGTGCGATGCGACAAAAGGCGCGGAGGTCGATTTTCGCCTTTATCTTCAACAGGAAAGGGCCAGCGGTTTCCCGCCGGCCCTTCCCGTTTTCGCAAGGTGCGAAGCGATGCGGACTTAAAAGTCCATGCCGCCCATGCCGCCCATGCCGCCGCCCATCGCGGGCATTGCCGGCTTGTCTTCCGGCAGCTCGCTCACCGCCGCTTCGGTGGTGATGAGCAGGCCGGCGACCGACGCCGCGTTCTGCAACGCGGTGCGGACCACCTTGGTCGGATCGATCACGCCCGCCGACACCAGATTTTCATAGGTGTCGGTCGCGGCGTTGAAGCCGAACGAGGTGTCGCTCTGATCGAGCAGCTTGCCGGAAACGACCGCGCCGTCATGGCCGGCATTGGCGGCGATCTGACGGACGAGCGAGGTCAGCGACTTGCGGACGATGTCCACGCCGCGCGTCTGGTCCTCATTCTCGCCATCGACGCCGTCCAGCGCCTTGGTCGCATAGAGCAGCGCGGTGCCGCCGCCGGGGACGATACCTTCCTCCACCGCGGCGCGGGTCGCGTGCAGCGCGTCATCGACGCGGTCCTTGCGCTCCTTCACCTCGACTTCGCTCGCGCCGCCGACCTTGATGACGGCGACGCCGCCGGCCAGCTTCGCCAGACGCTCCTGGAGCTTCTCGCGGTCATAGTCGCTGGTCGTGATCTCGATCTGCTGGCGGATCGCGTCGGTGCGGCCCTTGATCGCATCGGCTTCACCGGCGCCATCGACGATGGTGGTGTTGTCCTTGTCGATCGTGACGCGCTTGGCGGTGCCGAGCATGCCCAGCGTCACCGACTCGAGCTTGATGCCCAGGTCTTCGCTGATGACTTCGCCCTTGGTCAGGATCGCGATGTCTTCCAGCATCGCCTTGCGACGATCGCCAAAGCCGGGCGCCTTCACCGCCGCGACCTTCAGGCCGCCGCGCAGCTTGTTGACGACCAGCGTCGCGAGCGCCTCACCCTCGATATCCTCGGCGATGATCAGCAGCGGACGGCCCGACTGCACCACCGCCTCGAGGATCGGCAGCATCGCCTGGAGCGACGACAGCTTCTTTTCGTGGATCAGGATGTACGGATCGTTCAGTTCGACCGACATCTTTTCCGGGTTGGTGATGAAGTAGGGCGACAGATAGCCGCGATCGAACTGCATGCCCTCGACGACGTCCAGTTCGAATTCGAGACCCTTGGCCTCCTCGACGGTGATGACGCCTTCCTTGCCGACCTTCTCCATCGCTTCGGCGATCTTCTCGCCGACTTCCTTGTCGCCATTGGCCGAGATGATGCCCACCTGGGCAATCTCGCTCGAACCCGAAACCGGCTTCGAACGCGCCTGAAGGTCCGCAACGACCTTGCTGACGGCGAGATCGACGCCGCGCTTCAGGTCCATCGGGTTCATGCCGGCCGCGACCGACTTCATGCCCTCGCGCACGATCGCCTGGGCCAGCACGGTCGCGGTCGTGGTGCCGTCGCCAGCGACGTCATTGGTCTTGCTGGCGACTTCGCGCACCATCTGCGCGCCCATGTTCTCGAACTTGTCCTTCAGTTCGATTTCCTTGGCGACGCTCACGCCGTCCTTGGTGATGCGCGGCGCGCCGAAGCTCTTGTCGATCACGACGTTGCGGCCCTTCGGCCCCAGCGTGACCTTCACCGCGTCGGCGAGGATGTCCACGCCCTTGAGAATGCGCTCACGCGCGTCGCGTGAGAATTTGACGTCCTTGGCTGCCATGTGACTGCCCTTTCAAATCTGAAGATGGAATGGAATGGTGGAATGCGGGCCTCAGGCGATGATGCCGAGGATGTCGCTTTCCTTCATGATCAACAGGTCTTCGCCGTTCACCTTGACCTCGGTGCCGGACCATTTGCCGAACAGGATGCGATCGCCGGCCTTGACGTCCAGCGGGGTGACCTTGCCGTCCTCGGCCTTGGCGCCCGACCCGGCGGCGACGACTTCGCCTTCCTGCGGCTTTTCCTTGGCGGTGTCGGGAATGATGATGCCGCCGGCCGTCTTTTCCTCGGCCTCGACGCGGCGAACCAGCACGCGATCGTGCAGCGGGCGAAAGTTCATGGTGCTCTCCTGAACACGGGTTGAGTATCAGTGTTGGCACTCGTCATCGATGAGTGCCAGCGGCGGGCATATGGGCGTGGCCATGCGGGGCGTCAACGGGTCTGCGTCGGGACGACCGAAAGAATCTGTCGGACCGATCATCGTCTGTATCACTCTATTAATACAGCCGCTTTACTCGCCTGCCCGCAGGCCTTACCTGTGCGTTCATCTGGACGGGGCATTTTCGGAGACCGACACGTGAAACTGGTACGCGGCGCATGGAAGCTGCTGGTGGGGATCAAGGACGCGCTGGTCCTGCTCTTCATGCTGTTCTTCTTCGGGGCGCTGTTCGCGGTCCTGTCGGCCAAGCCCAATCCGGCCGCCGTGAAGGACGGCGCGCTCGTGCTCGATATGGCCGGGACCATCGTCGAACAGCCGGCACGGGTCGATCCGCTCGCCGCGATCGGCGGCGGCGACGCGCCCAAGGAGATGCGCCTGCGTGACATCGTCCGCGCGCTCGACGCGGCGAAGGACGACGATCGTGTCAAGGCGGTGGTGCTCGATCTCGACATGTTCATGGGCGGCTATCCCGCCGCGATCACCCAGGTGGGTGAGGCGATCCGCCGCGTGCGCGACGCGAAGAAGCCGGTGCTGGCCTATGCCACCGGCTATAGCGACAGCGCCTATCTGCTCGCCGCGAATGCCAGCGAGGTGTGGGTGCATCCGATGGGTGGCATCCTGTTCAGCGGCCCGGGCGGATCGCGCCTCTATTACAAGGGGTTGATCGACAAGCTGGGCGTGACCGCGCACGTCTATAAGGTCGGCAAGTTCAAGTCGGCGGTCGAACCCTATATCCGCAGCGACCAGTCGCCCGAGGCGCGGGAAGCGAACCAGGCGCTGTACGGCGCGATCTTCGACCAGTGGAAACAGGCGGTGAAGACCGCCCGGCCCAAGGCGCGGATCGACCCGATGCTGATGACCCCGGATGCGGTCGTGACGGCGGCGAAGGGCGATTTCACCAAGGCCAATCTGGAACTGGGCATGGTGGACAAGGTCGGCGACCGCCTGGCCTTTGGCAAGCGCGTGGCCGAACTTGCCGGCGTCGATGACGGCAAGCCGGCGGGCAGTTATCGCGCGATCAAATACGCCAACTGGTTGCAGGCGCATCCGCTGCCCACCGGTGGCGACGCGATCGGCGTCATTACCGTCGCCGGCGAGATCGTCGATGGCAAGGGCGCCGGCGATCAGGCGGGTGGCGACGCCATCGCCGAACAGCTCCTCAAGGGGCTGGCGAAGAAGAAGCTGAAGGCGCTGGTGGTCCGGGTCGATTCGCCGGGCGGATCGGCGCTCGCCTCCGAACGCATCCGCCAGGCGATCCTCCAGGCCAAGGCACAGGGCCTGCCGGTCGTGACGTCGATGGGCAGCCTGGCCGCGAGCGGCGGCTATTGGGTCTCGACCCCCGGTGACATCATCTTTGCCGAGCCGAATACGATCACCGGATCGATCGGCATTTTCGGCCTGTTGCCGACCTTCGAAAAGACACTGGCAAAGATCGGCGTGAGCGCGGACGGCGTGCAGACGACGCCGCTGACCGGCCAGCCCGACATCTATTCGGGGACGAACCAGGTGTTCGACACGGTGTTGCAGGCGGGGATCGAGGACGGCTATCGCCGCTTTACCGGCCTCGTCGCCCAGTCGCGCAAGATGACGCCGCAGCGCGTGGACGAAATCGGCCAGGGCCGCGTCTGGATCGGCGGCACCGCGCGCCAGCTGGGGCTGGTCGATCGCTTCGGCAATCTTGACGACGCGATCGCGGAGGCGGCGAAACGCGCCAAGCTCGATCCCAAGAACGTGCATGCCGTCTATCTGGAAAAGGAGCCGGGCTTCTTCGAAACGCTGATCGCCAACTGGGCGAGCAGCGGCGATGACGAGGAGGAAGCGATGCCGGAAAGCCGCGGCGATCTCTACGCGCGCATCGCGGCGGAGCGTCGCGCCGTCTTCGCCCAGGCGCTGGGCGATGCGCGCCGGCTTGCCGCCGGCACGTCGATGCAGGCGCGCTGCCTTGAATGCGCGGCGTTCGGGCCGATCGCCGCGCCGAGCAAGGCCGATGTGCGGCTGATGGATCTGGTGCTCGCAAAGCTCGCCTGGTGAGTCCCGTCCGGATTCGCGCCGCCGAGCCGGGCGACGCGGCGGCGATCGCGGCGATCTATGCGCCCTATGTGCTCACCGGCACGGTCAGTTTCGAATTCACCCCGCCCGACACCCGGGCGATGCGCGCGCGGATGGAGGCATCCGACGGTCTCTATCCCTGGATCGTCGCCACCAATGGCGAAGGCCAGGGGGTTCTGGGCTATGCCTATGCCACCAAATTCCGTGAGCGCGACGCCTATCGCTATGTGGTCGAAACCTCGGTCTATGTCGCCGGGGCGGTGCAGGGGCAGGGCGTCGGCCGCCTGCTCTACGAAACGCTGATCCGCACCCTGCGCGCCCAGGGCTTTACCCAGGCGATCGGCGGGATCGCGCTCCCCAACGACGCGTCGATCCGCACGCATGAAGCGGTGGGCTTTCGCCGCGCGGGCGTCTATCGCGAGGTAGGGTATAAACAGGGCCGGTGGATCGATGTCGGCTTCTGGCAGTGCGAACTGAACGACAGCGCGATTCCGCCCGACGAACCCCGCCCGTTCAAGGAGATAGGGGTGGTTCGCGCGTGATCGGCGGCAACCAAATTTAAGTGAATCGCCACTAACCCTACGCCATGTCCGCCGTAGCTCAGCCCGTTCAGGCCATCGAGATCGACCGGGTTCGCAACCTCGTCATCGTCACGCCCTCGGGTTTTTTCACCCCGGCATCGCTGCACCACTATACGATGGAAACGCGCCGCGCGATCGACACGCTGGGCGACGCGGCGGGCAAGCATGTGACGCTCTACGACTTCAGCGCGGTCATCGCCGCCCCGCCGGAAACGATCGAACTGCTCCACGTCGCCTTCGCCAACCCGGTCTATCGTCGCATCCGCGCCCGCAAGGTGGCGTTCGTGTCGCCCTCAGCGCTGATGACGATGCAGCTTCAGCGGGTGCGGACCGCGCGGCCCGATATCACGCTGTTCTCCGCGCGCGCGTCCGCGCTGGAATGGCTGCTGGCACCCTGATCGGTCAGCCGAGCGCCGCGATCCGCGCCTCGGCCTCCGCGATCCGCGCGTCCGGCGCGTCGCCGGCGGCCAGTCGATCGCGCGCGTCCACCCACATGCGCCGGGCCTGTTCCGGCTCGCCCATCGCCTCGGCCAGCCGCGCGACGGTGCGCACCGCGTCGGCGATGTCGGACAGCGGCGCCGGACGCGCGATTTCATAGAGTTCGAACGCCTCGTTCAACGATGCCGCCGCGTGCGCCAGTTCGCCCACCTCCAGGAACAGGTCGCCCGCATCGGCCAGCGCGCGGGCCAGCGCCGTGCCATCGCCCGCCTTGCGCAGCAGCGCGATGGCCGCCTGCTGGTCGTGTTGCGCCCAGGCCAGGTCGCCGCACGCGCGGGCGATCCGCGCTTGCCGGCACAACGCCGTGGCTTCTCCGCCCAGGTCGCAATCATATCTGAAGTTGCTGATCGCATCGGCCACCGATCGGCGCGCCGCGTCGGGATGCCCCTCGCGCTGCTGGTCCTCGCCCTTGTCGAGGAGATGATATCCGCGACTCGATTCGATCATGGCGCGATGCTCTCGCATCCCGTCGCGTCGCGCAATCCTCAGCGGCCTCCGCGATAGGCGGGCAGTGCCAGTTTCCAGACGATCGCCGCCGCGCGCATCCCGAACCCGGCGATTGCCGCGACCATCGCGGCCCCGAACAGCGGCAGCCCGGCGAGCGCGAGCACGACATAAAGCGCCGCCGACAGCGCCGATGCGGTCACATAGAGTTCCGGCCGCATCAGGATCGACGGCTCCCCGGCCAATACGTCGCGAAGGATGCCGCCGGCGCAGGCGGTCAGCACGCCCATCAGCGCCGCCGGCACCGGCGGGATGCCGAACCCCAGCGCCTTTGCCGCGCCGAACACCGAATAGGCCGCCAGGCCCAGCGCATCCAGCCAGTCGAACCCGCGCCCGTCCCACCATCGCTGGGGCGTGACCCAGATCACCACCGCGACCGCGATGCACAGCGCGGCGACATAGGGGTGGTGGACCCACCAGACCGGCGCGCCGATCAGCAGGTCGCGGATCGTGCCGCCGCCCAGCCCGGTGACGATCGCAAAGAACGCGGCGGTGACGAAGGTCTGGGCGCGACCGGCAGCGGCCAGCGCGCCGGTCGCGGCGAACAGCGCGATCCCCAACAGGTCTAGCCAGGGAAGAAACGCGCCGAGCTGGACGATCCCGAGTTGCATGCCGCGCCTCTTTCATTCAGGGGGCGTCGCGTCAATTCCGCGCGCCGGATTCGGCTCCGCGAAAACCCTCCCCATCATCCACATTATCCACAGATCGTATCATGCGGTCGGGGCTTTGCACGACTCGGATTCGATGACAGCATCACATCTGTAAGCGGACGATGAAGCGACGAGAAATCGAAGCGAAATCAAAAACTTGCAACGGTTCAACGCCTGCTGGTGCCTTCGGGAAACCGCAGGGGTCGAAACGGGGACGCCGCCCCGGGAAACGGCCTGAGCGACCTGTGAAAGCGGGTGGCGACGGAACGAAACGGAATGTGCGTCCGAACGTCCCTCTGATGGCCGCGTGCCATGGGAAGGGCGGGTTGCCAGGGCAGATCATGTTCCCCCGGAACATCGGTCGTGCCGGGTGACCGAACGCGAAGTTCCGGTCTCGCGACCGGGGTGGAGCGGATGATCAGGGCGGTCGGCGTTCGCGCAGGCAGGGCCGGATCATCGAACCGCAACGGGCATGGCGACATGGCCGGGGCGGGGCAGACGGAACGGACCGGACCTTTCGGGGGCCGGCGCGGAAACCGGGGCCGAACGCAATGCCGGTCTTTTCGAAGACGGGCGGAGCAACGGACATCGAGGCGGGGCGGCGAACCTTACGGAACGCGCCCGTCCCGGTGACCGGGCCAGAGAGCGGCTTGCCGCTCGACGGCGCAAACGTCTGATCCGCAACCCTTGCCGGCGCGGATCGGGCATGCCGCCGACCGAAACCACGCGAAGCCCCCTGTGGCGGCGCATGGCGGAAAACGAGGCGACACGGGGGCTGGCGGAAACGCCGGCCCCCTTTTGCATGCGCCGCGGCGGTCGCGACGAGGGGGTGACAGGCGTCCGCCCTAGCGCGGATCCTTCTCCGCCTGCGCCTGGGCGAGCGCCCATGCCGCGCGCACATGTCCCGTCATGACCGGCCGATAGCGGCGCAGTTCGGCGAACGCGTCGGGGGTAAAGATGCGATATCCGTCCAGCCGCGCCGCGATACCGGCCTGTACCCGGCGATATTCGGCAATCGCCTCGGCCAGGCGGGCCTGATCGCGCAGCAACCCCGCGAACCCGCCGCGCGCGGCCAGCGTGCGCGGGTGATCGGCACCCGTCGCCACGATCAGGATGTCGCGCGCACGCCGCACGAGGGGCAGGGCGTCGGCCCCGCGTCCTTCCCCGTGCAGGATCGACGCGAGTCCGATCAGCGCGTCCGCGACATCCGGGTGGGCTGGCCCCAGCCGGCGCTCGAGCGTGCGCAGCGCGTCACGCTGAAGCGCTTCGGCCGCATCCATCCGGTCGAGCCGGCGCAAGGTCTGGGCCAGCGCGGTCGCCGTTTGTGCGACCCATGGATGATCGGTGCCATAGGCGCGGATGCCTGTCGCCATCGCCTTGCGAAAGATCGGTTCGGCCTCTTCGTCGCGCCCCTGTCGCGCGATCGTTTCGGCAAGATTGTGATAGGCGGACGCCAGTTCCACCATGTGCGATTGATCGGCATCCGCTTCCAATATGGCCACCGCACGGCGGGTCAGCGTCTCCGCCTCGCCAAGCCGCGCCTGCTGGACGAGCGCCATGGCGATGCCCTGATATCCCTGCGCGATTGCCCAGCCATAATCGTTGCCGACACGCGGCGCGGCGCGCTCGCGCATCGCGACGACATCGCGGAACAGGGTTTCCGCCTCCTCATATCGCGCCTGCTGATAGACGGTGAGCGCCAGGCGGTAGGTGGCGGCGGAAATGTCGGGATGGTCCTGCCAGCTCCGGTCGCCGATCAGTACTGCCCGCGCTTCCCTCAGCACCGTTTCGGCATCCTCCAGCCGGCCCAGATTGATGCGTGCGCTCGCCAGTTCCATCAGGTCCCTGGCATAGGTCGATCGAACCGCCGATCCGCGGCTGAACGTCACCACGGTCCCGAATTCGCGTTCGGCCTCCTCGAATGCGCCACCTTCGTTCAACGCACGCCCCAGCACGCGGTGAAGGCCCTCCAGGTCATAGGGTTTGGGATCGGCTTCGCGCTGGACGAGCGCCAGACCCGCGCGCGCGACATATTCGGCGTCGGCGAACCGGTCCTGCCCGATCAGCTTCGCCGCCGCATCGGTCAGCTGCATCGCGCACTGGCGCATCAACGTCGCGTCGATGCGGCAGCGGTCGATAAAGGCGGCGGTCGCCTCGCGCACTTCACGCGCGGGTGCCGGCGCCTTGCCCTGCGCGATCGCCGGCGCTGCCAGCCCGACCATCGCGGCCCATGCCATGCGGGTGAATATCCGTCGCATCGCCATAGAACCTAGCGGCCGGGCGCCGCCGCGCAAATCGACGCTTTGGGTCAGCACGCCGGCCCGGACAGTGCCGCCGCGACCGCCGCGCGCGCATGCAGCGTCGTCGTGTCGAACACCGGCACCGCGCACGCCTCTGGCCGGACCAGGAGCATGAGTTCGGTACAGCCCAGGATCACGCCCTGCGCCCCGGCGTCGATCAGCCGCGCGATGACGTCGTGTAGCGCGGCGCGGGACGTGTCGAGCACGCGGCCCGCGATCAGCTCGTCATAGATGGTCGCATGCACGATCGCCCGATCGGTGTCGCCGGGGATCAGCACCGACAGGCCGTGCCGCCGCGCCAGCCGGCCCCGGATGAAATCCTGCTCCATCGTAAAGCGTGTGCCGATCAGGCCGACCCTGACCAATCCCGCCGCCCCGATCGCGGCGCCGGTCGGATCGGCGATGTGGAGCACCGGCACGCCCGCCGCCGCCTCCACCGCGTCGGCGAACCGGTGCATCGTGTTGGTACAGATGACCAGCGTCCCGGCCCCTGCACCGGCCAGCCGCCGCGCGGCATCGGTCATCAATGCCTCCAGCGCGTCCCAGTCGCCGGCATGTTGCAGCGCCTCGATCGCCGCAAAGTCGAACGACCATAGCAGGCACGGCGCCGACGCGCTCGGCCCCCGCGCCGTGCGCACGCCCTCGTTGAGCAGGCGATAATAGACCGCCGAACTCTCCCAGCTCATTCCTCCGATCAGGCCGATCATCCGCATCGCCTCACTCCACGCGCCCGCGCCGGTAGGGAAAGCCCGTTGACACGGGGTTCCTTCGCGGCTGGATAGAGCGGGTTCATGGCCTTCGATACCCTTCACCTCGCGCTCGCCGCGTGCCTGTTCATGGGGGCGCTGCTCTATTCCACGGTCGGTCATGGCGGCGCGTCCTCCTATATCGCGCTGATGGCGCTGTTCGGCGTTCCGGCGGCGGTGATGCGGCCGACCGCGCTGGTGCTCAACCTGATCGTCTCCACCATGGGGTCGGTGCGCTACGCCCGCGCCGGCCTGTTCCGCTGGCGCACGCTCTGGCCATTTCTGGTGGGTGCGTTCCCCGCCGCGTTCGTCGGGGGGATGATCCATGTGCCTCCCGAAATCTATCGCCCGGCGATGGGGGTGGTGTTGCTGTTCTCCGCGGCGCGCATGCTCTGGCCGCGCGAGTTGAAGGCAGAGCGCGAATGGCACGATCCGCCGCTCTGGCTCGCCATCCTCGCCGGGGTGGGGCTGGGCCTGCTCGCGGGGCTTACCGGCACCGGCGGCGGCATCTTCCTCTCGCCGCTGCTCCTCTTCATGGCCTGGTCGGCGCCAAAGCCCGCATCGGGCGTCGTCGCGGTGTTCATCCTCGCAAACTCTGCCTCGGGCCTCGCCGGAAACCTCGCCGCGATCGGCAGGCTGCCGCCCGAACTGCCGCTCTATGCCGCTGCGGTGCTGGCCGGCGGCATCATCGGCACGACGCTGGGCATCCGGCTACCCCAGAAATGGATCCTGCGCACGCTCGGCCTCGTCCTCCTCGTCGCCAGCGCGAAGCTGTTCGGGGTGTATTAGGGGTGGAACTCCCGCGCGCGTTGCGGCTTTTCTATGGCGGAGGTGAGGACATGCCGTTCACCGGCTCATGCCATTGCGGTCGCAACGCGTTCGAGGTCGATGGCGACATACCCGCCGAACTCACCCGCTGCACATGCTCGTTCTGTGCAAAGCGGGGCCAGCTCTACGCCTATTACACCCCGGACCGGGTCACGATCACGCGCGCGGACAGCGACGCGACCTATCGATGGCAGACAAAGCTGGTCGCGCACCATTTCTGTTCGGCATGCGGGTGCAGCGTGTGGACCGACAGCCCGGCGTTCGAACGCGACGGCAGCTGGGACGGAACGACCCGCCGCGTCAGCGTCAACGCGCGCCTGATCGACGGGTTCGATGCCGCGGAACACCCGGTCACGGTTATCGACGGCAAGAACCTCTGGTAGGGATTACCCCCCGACCGCGCGTTTCAGCTTGTCGAAGAAGCCGGTGGATACCGGGCATTCCTCGCCCGTCTCCAGCGCGCGGAACTGTTCCAGCAGATCCTTCTGCTCGGCCGTCAGCTTGGTCGGAATCTCGACCTCGATCCGCACCACCAGGTCGCCGCGCCCGCGCCCCTGCAACACCGGCATGCCGGCCCCGCGATGGCGCACCTCGCGGCCCGACTGGGTGCCGGGGTGCAGGTGGATCTTGTGCAGTTCGCCGTCCGGTCCGGGAATCTCGATCTCGCCACCCAGCGCTGCTGTCGTGAAGCTCACCGGCGCACGGGCATACAGCGTCGTGCCTTCGCGTTCGAAGATCGCGTGCCGCGCGACATGGATGAAGATGTACAGGTCCCCCGGCGGTGCGCCGCGTGCGCCCGCCTCGCCCTGTCCGGACAGGCGGATGCGCGTGCCTTCGTCCACGCCCGGCGGCACGTTGACGTCCAGCGTCACCGTTTTATCGACGCGCCCCTCGCCGCGACAGTTGCGACATGGATCGGCGATCACCTGGCCCGCGCCATGGCAGGTTGGACAGGCGCGCTCGACCACGAAAAAGCCCTGTTGCGCGCGTACCTTGCCATGGCCGGCACAGGTCTGACAGCGCTTGGCCATGGTGCCGGGAGCCGCGCCGGTCCCGCCGCACGGTTCGCACGGCCCGGACACGTCGATGGTGATATCGGTCGCCTTGCCGTGAAAGGCGTCCTCCAGGCTGATTTCCATGTCGTAGCGCAGGTCCGCGCCGCGCCGCGTCTGGCCGCCGCGCCCGCCGCCCATGAACTCGCCGAACATCGATTCGAAAATATCGGAAAAGGCGTCAAACCCCTGTCCGCCGCCGCTGCCCATGCCCGGTCCGGCATGGCCGAACCGGTCGTACGCCGCGCGCTTCTGCGGATCTTTCAGGCAGTCATAGGCTTCGTTGATCGCCTTGAACTTCGCCTCGTGATCCTTGCACCCGCCATGTTTGTCGGGGTGATATCGGATCGCCAGCTTGCGGAACGCGGCCTTGATCGTCGCGTCGTCCGCCGTCCGCTCGACTTCGAGCAGCTCGTAATAATCCATCTGGGTGGTCATCTACTCGGCCCCCGCCCGAACCCCCGCCGCCTTTCCCTGGGAGTGAAAGGGGCGGGGGCGAGCATAGCTTACGCCTTGTTGTCGTCCACCTCGGAGAATTCGGCATCGACGACATCCTCGCCGCCTGCCTCGCTCCCCGCCGCCGCGCCGTCCGCGGCGGGACTCGCCTCGGACTGCTGCTGCTTTTCGTAGATTGCCTGGCCCAGCTTCATCGCAACCTGGGCAAGCGCCTGGCTCTTCTCGTTCATCGCGTCGGCATCGCCGCTTTCGACCGCAGCCTTGGCGGCATCGACCGCCGACTGGATTTCGGCCTTGAGCGCCTCATCCACCTTGTCGCCATTCTCCGCGAGCTGGCGCTCGGTGGTGTGGATCAGCGATTCGGCGTTGTTCTTCGCCTCGGCCGACGCGCGGCGCTTCTTGTCCTCTTCGGCGAAATTCTCGGCGTCGCGGACCATCTGCTCGATGTCGCTGTCCGACAGGCCGCCGCTGGCCTGGATACGGATCTGCTGCTCCTTGCCCGTCCCCTTGTCCTTGGCGGACACGTTGACGATGCCGTTGGCGTCGATGTCGAACGTGACCTCGATCTGCGGCACGCCGCGCGGCGCGGGCGGAATGCCGACCAGGTCGAACTGGCCCAGCATCTTGTTGTCAGCCGCCATCTCGCGCTCGCCCTGGAACACGCGGATCGTCACCGCCTGCTGGTTGTCGTCGGCGGTCGAATAGACCTGGCTCTTCTTGGTCGGGATCGTCGTGTTGCGGTCGATCATGCGGGTGAACACGCCGCCCAGCGTCTCGATGCCCAGGCTCAGCGGCGTCACGTCGAGCAGCAGCACGTCCTTCACGTCGCCCTGCAACACGCCGGCCTGGATCGCCGCGCCGATCGCCACCACCTCGTCGGGGTTCACGCCGGTATGCGGTTCCTTGCCAAAGAACTCCTTCACGATCTGGCGCACCTTGGGCATGCGGGTCATGCCGCCGACCAGCACCACTTCGTCGATCGCGCTCGCCTTCACGCCCGCGTCGGACAGCGCCTTGCGGCACGGTTCCAGCGTGCGCTGGATCAGGTCATCGACCAGCCGCTCCAGCTCGGCCCGGCTGATCGTCTTAACCAGATGCTTGGGTCCGTTCTGGTCCGCGGTGATGAAGGGCAGGTTGACCTCGGTCGTCTGCGCCGACGACAGCTCGATCTTCGCCTTTTCGGCCGCTTCCTTCAGCCGCTGGAGCGCCAGCTTGTCCTTGGTCAGGTCGATGCCCTCGTCCTTCTTGAACGAGTCGGCCAGATACTGGACCAGCTTCGAATCGAAATCCTCGCCGCCCAGGAACGTGTCGCCGTTGGTCGCCTTCACCTCGAACACGCCGTCGCCGATCTCCAGGACGGAAATGTCGAACGTGCCGCCGCCCAGGTCATAGACCGCGATCGTCTTGCCGTCGGTCTTTTCCAGGCCATAGGCGAGCGCCGCCGCCGTCGGCTCGTTGATGATGCGCAGCACTTCCAGGCCCGCGATCTTGCCGGCGTCCTTGGTCGCCTGGCGCTGCGCGTCGTTGAAATAGGCCGGCACGGTGATCACCGCCTGCGAAACCGTCTCGCCCAGATAGGATTCGGCGGTCTCCTTCATCTTCTGAAGGATGTACGCGCTGATCTGGCTCGGCGAATAATCCTCGCCGCCCGCCTTGACCCACGCGTCGCCATTGGCGCCCTTCACGATCGTGTAGGGGACCAGTTCGGTGTCCTTCCGGGTCACCGGATCGTCAAAGCGGCGGCCGATCAGGCGCTTCACCGCGAAAACCGTATTGTCGGGATTGGTCACCGCCTGGCGCTTCGCCGGCTGTCCGATCAGTCGCTCGCCATCCTTGGCGAACGCGACGATGGAGGGCGTGGTGCGCGCCCCTTCCGCATTTTCGATCACCTTGGGCTTGCCGCCTTCCATTACGGCAACGCAGCTGTTGGTCGTGCCCAGATCGATTCCGATTACCTTAGCCATGGTCCCTCGTGTGGCCCCCGTGTCTTGATCAAACCAAAGTTCTGCCGGGTCCCGAAATCGGCAACCCGGCGGTTACACGGGGCGATATAGGTGGGCGCGGCCTTGCCGCAAGATGATCGGCCCAATACGGCATTCATGCGAATTCCCGAATCGGGAGAAAGGGTTGCGATGCGGAACTGGATGGGACGGAATCTGGGGGGTGTCGTGCTCGCCGCTGCGGCACTGGCGGGGTGCCAGCAGGCACAGCTGGGCGTCGATGGCGCTTGGGTGCGCCTGCCCGCCGTGCCGGGACGGCCGGGCGCCGCCTATTTCACCGTCCATGGCGGCGCGGACGCGACCAGCCTGCTTGCGGTATCGTCGCCCGCCGCGATCCGCACCGAACTGCACGAGATGAAGAATGTCGGCGGCATGATGAACATGTCGCCGCTCAAGGACGTCGCGATCCCCGCCGGTCAGGCCGTGGCCTTCCAGCCGGGGGGCAAGCACGTCATGCTGTTCGACATCGCCCCCAGCGTCCGCGCCGGCACCACCATCCCGCTGCGCCTTGCCTTCGCCAACGGCAAGACGATCGAGGTCGCCGCCACGGTGAAGGCCGCCGGCGAGGCGGAGTAGCGGCGCGGGGCGACCCCCTCGCTTGACATCGCGGGCCGACGCTCCCCAAAATCCCTTTAAGGGCGCGTGCCGGAGGGGGTTCATGACCGCGATATTCGTCATTCTTTTTCTGGCGGCCGTCGCCGGCATCATCAAACCCTATATCAAGGGATCGAAGCGCTGGCATTTCGGGCTGGCGGCCTTTGTCGCCTTTGTCGGCGTGGGCGCGACGGCGCCCAAGGTCGAACCGGCGAAAACCGCCGCCGCGCCGAAGGGAGATGCCGCCGACGACGGGAACAAGGCGGCACAGGGCGGCGATACGCCGGCACAGGCGAAGCAAAAGCCCCCGCAAGCCGAGGAATCCCCCTCGAAATGGCAATATAGCGAGGACAAGGACGAAATGCGCGGTGACGTCGCCCGTTTCGCCTCGATCAAGAGCGAGAATGAGATCGACCTCTCATTCCCCTATGGCGAAGTCTATGGGGCGATTACGGTGCGGCACCGCAAGCAGGACGGGCTGAACGTGATGTTCTCCGTCGATAAGGGCCAGATTTTGTGTCACAATTTTACCGCATCCTACATATCGGTGAAATTCGACGACAGGCCGATCCAGAAATTTTCCTGCACCGGCACCAGTGACGGATCGAGCGAAACCGCGTTCATCACCAATGCGCAGCGCTTTCTGGGTCAGCTGCGTGGCGCCCGGAAAACGATCATCGAAGCCGAATTCTATCAGCAGGGGCGTCAGCAATTCATCTTCGAAACCGCCGGGCTGAACTGGAAATAGCCTGACCGCCGCGTTCCTGCCCCTAGTTCGGCGGCAGAAGGGGGTCGAGCAGCGGGTCGATGAATACCGCCAGAAGCGCCGCCTGATTGCGAACTCCCGCCTTTTCGTAGACCTGGCTCAATTGCGAGCGCACCGTGCCTTCGGCTGCGGCGCGCATCTGCGCGATTTCGGCGATCGAACAGCCTTTGAGGATGAACAGCGCCACCTCCGCCTCCGCGCGGCTGAGGTCCCATGCCCTGAACTGGTCTTCGATCAGCGCACTCATCGCGCCACGCGCGGCCCGTGACACATGGTCCGCCCGGCGCGCCTCGCGCATCAGGCTCTGTGCATGGCGTGCGCCCATGACCACGCCCAGCACCAGCGCGGCGGCGATCAGGCATTCCGTCGCCACTTCCGCGGTGATGCCGTGTCGCGCTTCGGCGACGATGTCCGCGATCCCGTCGATCAGGAAATAGGCGGCGGCGACGACCTGGATCGCGACGATCGCCCATGCGCGTCGCGCGCGCGTCGCGATGCGACCGGTCCTGTCCCGCTTGGTTACGCCCATACGCAATTGCTGATCCGGCGATGTTTCTGCATGCGCTTATAGACCTCTCCGCAGCATAGGCCATGTCGAACGACCTGGCACGCCATCGAAGGACAGGACAGCTGTGACGAACGACCACCAACCCCGGTACGCGAAGGTTCCGGCGGCCACGCTGGGCTTCTGGATCGTGAAGATCCTCGCCACCACCTTTGGCGAGACGATGGGGGACACGGTCAGCATGAGCTGGCTCGGCGAAACCACCGCCAGCGCCGGCCGGGCGGGCATCAACGGCTATGTCGCCGGCACGGTGATGTTCGGGCTGCTGCTCGCGGTACTGGTGTTCCTTCAGGTGCGCGCACGGCGGTTCCATCCGGTGCTGTACTGGGCCACCATCATCGCATCGACCACGGCAGGGACGACGCTTGCCGATTTCGCCACCCGGTCGCTCGGCATCGGCTATCCCGGCGGCGCGCTGTTGTTGCTGGCGCTCGTCCTTGCCTCGCTGTTCGCCTGGCATCGATCGCTCGGCGCGATTTCGGCCGTCTCGGTTCACGGGCGTGAGGCGGAGTTGTTCTACTGGCTGACGATCACCTGTTCGCAGACGCTGGGAACCGCGCTGGGCGACTGGGTCGCCGATGGCCCCTATGGCTATCTTGGTGCGGCGGCGATCTTTGGCGGCGGGCTGGCCGGCATCGCCGCCCTCTATGCCCTGACCCGCGTCGATCGCGTCCTGCTGTTCTGGGCCGCGTTCATCCTGACGCGCCCGCTCGGCGCCGTCGTTGGCGACTTTCTCGACAAGCCGGTCGCGCATGGCGGGCTGGAGCTAAGCCGGCTTGCCGCCTCGCTGGTGCTGGGGGGCGCGATCGTGCTGCTCGTCGCCCTTCTCCCCCAGCGTGCGGAGACGATCGCGGCGCAGGAACAGTTGCGATAACCGGCGGTCACGCTGCGGCGCTGCCCCCGGATCACGCCGTCACGTCCCGCCACGTCCCCGGCGCCACCCCGTCGCACGTCCACGCGCCCACACGCCAACGCACCAGCCGCAGCGTCGGATGTCCCACGGCGGCGGTCATCCGTCGCACCTGGCGGTTGCGCCCCTCGCCGATGGTCAGCGAGATCCAGCGATCCGGCACGCTCTTGCGAAACCGCACCGGCGGGTCGCGCGGCCACAGGTCGGGCGGGTCGATCCGTTGCGCGAGCGCGGGGCGCGTCATCCCGTCCTTCAGCCGCACGCCGCGCCGCAGCGCGTCCAGCGCCGCCGCGTCTGGCTCCCCCTCGACCTGGACCAGATAGGTCTTTTCCATCTTGTGGCGGGGGTCGGCGATCCGGGCCTGCAACCGCCCGTCATCGGTCAGCAGCAACAGTCCCTCGCTGTCACGGTCCAACCGCCCGGCCGGATACACGCCCGGCACGTCGATATAATCGGCCAGGGTCGGATGCCCGCTGCCCTCGTCAGTGAATTGCGAGAGGACGCCCCAGGGCTTGTTGAACAGGATGAGGCGGGACATCGCCCCTCTAGACAGGATTCGGGCGCGCCGCACCAGCCCGCGCGCTGCCGGCACGCCGCCGGGCGATTGCGGGCGCGCAGGGGCGACGACTGGACATCCGCCGCCCGCGCTTCCACCTAGGCGAGGTGAAGGACAGCCGCCCGCTCACCCCCGGCGAGATCGCGCTCGCCCGCAGCGTCTTTGGCGATGCGATCGATTATGCCGCCGCGCGCATCGCGCACCGCAAATGGGCGTTCTTTCAGCCGCGCCGGGTGACGATGGCGCCGATGGGCTGTATCCACTTCCATCCCCGGGGCGACGCGTATCGCGACGATTTCGCCACCGCGCCGGTGGCGTTGCAGGCGCATCTGATCCACGAACTGACCCATGTGTGGCAGCACCAGCAGGGGGTGTTCCTGCCGCTGCGCCGCCATCCGTTCAGTCGCTACGGCTATGCGCTGAAACCGGGCTGGACGCTGACCCGTTACGGGATCGAGCAACAGGCGGAGATCGTCCGCCATGTCTTCCTGCTCACGCGCGGCGTCATGGTGCCGGGTGCGCCGCCGCTCGCGCAATATCGTGGCATCCTTCCCTTCACCCCGATCGGACCGGCGACCGCCTGACGCGACCGCCGGCCTGCGCCGTCAGTTCGGATTTTCCACCGTCTCCGGCTCCGGACGCGGCCGTGGCGGCGGCGGAGGCGGAGGAGACGGTGGCGGTGGCGGTGGCGGAGGCGCGACATAGACCGGCGCCGGTGGGGGCGGGGGTGGCGGCGCGACATAGACCGGCGGGGGCGGCGGCGGTGGCGGAGGTGGCGGCGCGGGCGGCACATAGGCCGGGCGCTGCACCGGCGCCGGCCGCGCATCGGGTTGTGGCGCGGGGCGTGCCATTTGCGGCCGCTCGACCGGGAACTGCCGCTCGGGCCGCTGCATGACCGCGGGCGGTGGCGGTGGCGGTGGTGGTGGTGGTGGTGGTGGTGGTGGTGGAGCGGGCGGCGCCACATGGACCGGCGGCGGTGGGGCCGGTGGCACATATGCCGGTGCCGGTGCGGGCAAGGGCGCCTGCGCACGCTGCGGCTCCGGCGCGACATAGGTCGGCCGTTCGACCGGGCCTGGCCGCTCGACACGCGGGCGTGGTGGCGCTGGCGGCGGCGGCGGCGCGTCGGGCGTCGCTCCCGATACGGTGGGGGCCGGCACCGTCAGCGGCCCGCGGCGCGGCGGCGGGCCATCGCCCTCGCGCTGGATCGGGCGCGATCCCTGCCAGTCGCGGGGGGGCGTCGGGGCAGGGGGCGGGGGTGCCGCGACCGGTGGCGGTGGCGGTGGTGGTGGCGACCCTGGCCCCGGCCCGATCTTGCCGCCTCCCGGCGAGATCGCAAGCATGGGGGTGATGTCGTTCGCTGCAGCGCCCCCGAACGTGCGCGAGTTCGAGTTCGACGACGCGAACCGCATGCGCCTCGTGAAGCATGACGGTGTGGTGGCGATGAGCTACCTCTACAACGGCCTGGACGAACGCGTCTACCGGTATGGCAGCGGCATCGCTGTCACCACGCTCTACGACGAGGACGGCAAGTGGGTCGGCGATTTCGACGTCAACGGCCAGCCGATCCAACAAGTCATCTGGATGGACGATCTGCCTGTGGGCCTGCTGGTCGGCGCGGGCGCGAGCCAGAAGCTGTTCTACATCGAGGCTGATGCCCTCGGCACGCCTCGTGTGGTGATCGACCCGGATCGCAATGTTGCGGTGTGGCGTTGGGATCTGGCCGGCGAGGCTTTCGGAGATAGCGCGCCGAACGAGGACGTGGATGGCGATGGCACAGCGTTTGTGTTCGACATGCGCTTCCCGGGGCAGCGATACGACAGTGCGACGGGGTTCAACTACAACTACTATCGCGACTACGATCCGACCACTGGCCGTTACCTGGAGTCGGACCCGCTTGGGCTGAACGGCGGTAACAGCACCTATGGATATGGCGATGCTTCGCCGCTGATGTACAGTGATCCGGATGGGTTGATCGCTGGTCTCGTTCTTCGAGTGGGTGGGCGTTACCTCCTCCCGAGGCTGGGCCTACACCTTGGGGCAAAAGCGGCTACTCGTGTCGCGAAAAGACAAATCGCCTTGCATGCAAGGGCGAAAGTCGTAGCGAGAGCGTTCAAGCCAAGGTATGTTGTCGGGGCAGGTTGTCACGCATCTTCCAAGTTGCTGGGGCAATCTCTTGTAAATGCAGGTGTCGCTCGACCTGCGGGGACGGCAGCGCATCACATTGTTGCTGGAAGCGCGAAGGCCGCCGGGCCATCTCGACTTGTTCTCAATAGATTCAATATCGGTATCAACGATGCGGTCAACGGCGTATTTTTGCCGGCCAACCGGGCTCTTGCTGGAACCACTACTGCAGCAATACACTCAACAGTGCACACAAGAGCATACTATCAAGCAGTTAACCGTGCTCTCTCGGCGGCGACAAGCAGGACTGAAGCCGAGGCGATCTTGCTTCAGCTTCGCCAAAGACTATTGTCAGGAGGTGTATAAGTGATCTTCTACGATTTTGTTGGTGAGGAAGGCTACGAAATTGTTAATCCTTGCAACGAAGAAGATTATGAAAAATTTCTTTTCATGGGCGATAAGCCATGGGGAGCCGTTCCTGTGCGCCTTACAAGAGCGGATTGGCGTCAAACTGCTCTGCGTTCTGACTTTCCCTGCATAGGGATGGGCGCTCTCATCATGAGGCAAGAAAGCGCCAATGCGCTTGCAGATATCCTTAAAGGGAATGGGGAGTGCCTGCCTCTGTTGCTCGAAGACGGTTCTACCTTGAGTGTGTTCAAGGCCCAGGTTATCGATGCGCTCGATAGGGAAGCATCAGATTTGGACTTGATCCCTGGAACTGACAGGATCATGTTAATCAATCGCCCCGTGTTTTTTGCAGACAAAGTGAGAGGAGTAGACGTCTTCAGGCTTCCTCATCGTGCAAGTGCAACATACGTTAGCCAAAGGATTGTTGATCGAGTAAAGGAGCTTGGTCTGAAGGGGATTGCTTTTGAAAAGGTGTGGTCTGCCGAATAGCCTTTTTGCCTGATATTGACCATTGATGTGGCTTCGCCAAGTCCGCGCCGAAGCGCGGACTTGGCCATTCTATGACTAACTTTCCGGGGTTTATCTCTACATCATAGGGCGTGAATTGACGATGCAGATCAAAGTATCCGAACTTGTAAGATATGGGTCACTGCCAAGAGCAGATGAGGCAGAGCCGGAATTTCTCGAAGGGTTCCAATCATTGCTCTTGGATGTTGTAAGGCCAGTGACTGATGAAGAAGCGATTGAGCTTACTAAGCTCCTGGGGCCAGATGATTGCTATGGCATTGCTTGGACGCTTGTTCATATCATCGAAGAGGCTCCTGGATGGCCGTTGAAGCAGGCTATTCTTGCGGCCCCCGCAGAGTGGGCAGGTGTCTTGGACTCAAGGTCGGCCAGTTGAACTGCAGCTAATTACCCTCCGTAACCTTCCAAGCCATGGTGCCAGAGGCATCATGGCTTTTTATGCGCGATCTGAGCAATTTCCATGCAGATCGTCTTTTGTCTTAAGATTACTTCTAGGCCAATTTGTTGCCAGAAAGTCGCGAGGTAATGATTCAATGAATGCACCAACCCTGGATTCCGTCCTGTCGGCAAAAGCAAAGCTCGAAGAGGAGCTTCGGAATCTGCAACAACAAGAGACCGAGTTGCGCCGGAAAGCCGCCGAGAACGCGTTCTCGGAAGTGATGAGGTTGCTCGGGCAGTTCTGTCCGCAGTTCACCTCGAAACAGAAAGCCGAGATCGCTGCAGCTGCCGGTGAGAAGGCGCCTTCGAAGCCTAAGAAGTCGGCTGCCGGAGAAGTCGTACCCAAATACTGGCTCCCCCATACCGGCGAAACCTGGAGTGGCCGGGGGAGGATGCCTCGCTCCTTTGCAGCATATGAAGGCTCGGCTGCACACAAGGAATGGATGGCGAAGAATCCGAATGATCGGTTTCCGAAGTTCCCCGGCTGATTGGTCCGGACGGTGATTGTGTTCTGGGCAAAGCGCAGAGCATAGGTCTGAAAGGTTCGGTATTTGCCCTATTCGCTGTCACTACGTCGCGTTGCGATACAGCGAAATGATGGCGGGGACACACTGCCCACTGGTTTGACATTCCAGCGGGCACACCATGATCCCTTCCAACCTCCATGACCCGGCACGCATGACGCCGTCACAGCGACGCGCAGAGGCCGCCGTCCTCCTAGCCTTTGGCCTGTATCGCCTGCGTGGCGGCAATGCGCAAGACGGCGCCGTCGGCGTGGCCTCTCCGGTTGGTCTTGGCTTTGGCGCGACACAGCGCGTCCATGTGGACTCCACCAACCGGAGTCCACAGGCATGACACAACCTATCCCTACCGCGGCGACAACCGCATCGATGGCCGCGCGTATCGCCGATCTGGCGAACTGGTCGTGGAGCAACCTCACCAAAGAATGGCGCCGACTCTTCGGCAGCGATCCGCCCGTCGCCAATCGACGCTTCGTCGAGAAGCGAATTGCCTACCGCTGGCAGGAGATCGAGTATGCCAAGACCGACCGGTCGCTGCTTGAGCGCAACCGACGCCGCATTGACGAGTTGATCGCCACCGGCACGCTTATGCGGCAGCGGACTGGCGTCGTTCCCGTGGCCGGGACAGAACTGCTGCGCATCTACGACGGCGTGGAGCACCGGGTACTTGTAATGCCCGACGGCGAGTTTGAATACGCCGGGAAGCGCTACCCCAGCCTGTCAATGATCGCCCGGGAGATCACGGGTACCCGGTGGAGCGGTCCGGCATTCTTCGGTCTGCGCAAGGGGCGTGCTCGATGAACGCTACCGCAGCAAGGCGGCAGCGATGCGCTGTGTACACCCGGAAGTCGACCGAAGAAGGCCTCGACCTGGAATACACTTCGCTCGATGCTCAACGCGACGCTGGCGCGGCGTTCATCGCCAGCCACCGCCTTGAGGGCTGGATTCCTGTCGCGGACGATTACGACGACGGCGGCTTCTCGGGAGCGACACTCAACCGGCCAGCCCTTCAACGCCTCATGGCGGACATCAGGGCGGGGCTGATTGACATCGTCGTTGTCTACAAGATCGATCGCCTGACACGGTCACTGTTCGACTTCGCGGAGCTGGTCAAGGTTTTCGAGGAGTACGGGACGACGTTTGTCTCGGTAACGCAGCAGATCAACACCAAGGACGCGATCGGCAGGATGATGCTCAACGTTCTTCTAGCGTTCGCCCAGTTCGAGCGCGAGATGACCGCTGAGCGTATCCGCGACAAGTTTGTCGCCAGCAAGAAGAAGGGACTGTGGATGCACGGCATTCCGCCGCTTGGGTACGACGTCGTCGACCGCCGGCTGGCGATCAACGATGTCGAGGCCGAACAGGTCCGTACTATCTTCCGCCGCTTCGTTGCGTTGGGATCGATTCTCAAGGTCGTGCAGGAGATCCGCGTGAAAGGCTGGTGCAACAAAACGTGGACGACCAAGGCGGGTAGAGTGATGGTCGGGCAACTCCACGACAAGAGTTCGGTCCACAAGATTCTGCACTGCCGGACCTACCTCGGGGAAATGAAGCACCGCGACCAGTACTTCGAGAACACGCATGCGCCGATCATTGACCGCGCCCTTTGGGATGAGGCGCACGCCCTCCTGCAAGTCAACTGCCGGGTCCGGGCAGGTGCCTCACGGCGGGGCAAGGTCCATTTCCTGCTGAAGGGCCTGCTGAGTGGCCCGGACGGCCGTGCCCTGACGCCGTGGCACACCACCAAGGCCAACGGCCGCACCTACCGTTACTACCTGAGCACGCGGGACACGCACGAGGGGCTGGGCACGTCGGGCCTGCCGCGCCTGCCGGCGGGGGAGCTGGAGGGGGCGGTCGTCGCCCAACTGCGGCGCGTGTTGCGGGCGCCTGAGATGATCGAGGCGATGATCCCGCAGGCGGTGGCTCTCGACCCGACCCTGGACGAAGCGAAGGTCACGGTCGCCATGACGCAGGTTGACCGGGTGTGGGACCAGCTCTTCCCAGCTGAACAGGAACGGCTGGTCCGGCTGCTGGTCGAACGGGTCATCGTCTCGCCGACGAACATGGAACTTCGGCTCCGGCCCGGCGGTATCAGTTCTCTCGCCGCCGACGCCAGCACGACGGCGGGGGCGGTGGCATGAAAGGGCCGACCCTGGAGGTGTCCGGGCCGGTGGCCGAGGTGGTCGCCAGCGACGGCGGAATGATCCTGAACATCCCGATCGCTCTCCGGCGGCGCAGCGGGCGGCGGGTCGTAGTACCCCAGGGCTCAGAGTTCGAGTCCAAAGGCCGGACTCGAACAGGCGCCACGCCGCTTCAACTGGCGCTTGCGCGGGGTCACCGCTGGCTCAGGATGCTTGAGGCAGGAGACGCCTCATCGATGAGCGAGATCGCGCGCCGCGAAGGAACCGATCACAGCTATGTAGCCCGGCACATCAACCTGACCCTGCTGGCGCCGGACATCGTCGCCGCAATCCTCGACGAGGAACTGCCGGACGGCGTCCGGCTGCATGCCCTGTCGATCAATCCGCCTGCACTGTGGGGGGAGCAGCGATTGTTGTTGTCCAGATGAAAACGCGGTGGCCGAGAACTTCTTCAGTGCATTGTAGAAGGAGTGGATCAAGCGGCGGATCTACCCGAGTCGGGAGACGGCAAGGTCCGTCGTGCTCAACTACATCGAGATGCTCTACAACCCGGTCCGCCGACATGGTTCCGCCGACGGCGTGTCATCTGTAGAGTTTGAACAGCGCTATGCGCCGAGCGGTTCCTGAGTGTCTAGAAACTCTGACCAGTCCATTCCCGCCCTCGCTGTGTGTCTCTAGCTTGCATACTCGTACTGCTCCGAGCTGCCTTCGGCAGATTGAGGCGGCAACAGGTCGCTGATGATGAAGACCAATATCAACGGATCGACACCGGCCGCGCGTGCTAGGTTATCTATCTCGTTAGACAGAGCAACCTCATCACTATTGGCGCTCATGTCAATTAGTACCCGACGCACGGTCTGATGGAACGGGCTAGCATAGCGAGAAGGGCGTTGGATCAAGCTGGCCACTCTCCGCAAATCGAGTGCGCTAGATGTGAGTGGACCCGTCGATTTGCCGCGCAACGTGGCTCCGCGAAGTTCATCGGGGGTCTGAGTCTGCACGAAAGTCCCTCCCGATGTGCGCCATAGTGCCACTACAAATTGCATCGACGGGGCAAGTATCACCGTTTTTCCGATCTGGCTGAGCAGTGGCCAGCACCGATCAATCATAGGCACGGCATCAAATGCAAGTAGTCTCGATCCTTCGGGTGCTTCAATGGAAAGCCCCTCACGTACGGCACACCACGCATCAAGCAGAGCTACATCGGCACTATGATCTGTCCAGTTTTCGCGTAGCCAAGCAACCAGCTCGCGCACGCGCTGTATGTCAGA
>NZ_JAHBZJ010000013.1 GCF_019635455.1 Sphingomonas sp.
CGTCAGCCGTAACGCCGTGATCGGCAAGGCGCACCGCCTGGGCCTTCCCGCGCGCCCGTCGCCGGTGAAGCCCAACGAAGCCAAGGCCGCCGCGAAAGCCCAGGCGGCCCCCGCCGCGCCCAAGCCAGCGCCCGCCGCCGCGCCGCCGCCTGCCGCCCCCGCATCGGCGCCCGCGCCGGCGCCGCGCATCGACGCGACCACTTCGACCCCGAGCGCCACCGGCGAGCTCGCCGGCGCGCCCAAGGCCGCCGAAGGCCCGGTGATGCGCTCGGTCGGCCCCGGCGGCTTCCTTCGCCAGAATCCCGGCGAGCAATCCGCGCCGATCACGCCGGCGCCGCCGCGCCGCCTGGTCCCCGCCAAGCCCAGCAAGGCGATCGAGGGCAAGACCAGCCTGCTCGATCTGAACGACCGCATCTGCAAATGGCCGCTTGGCCATCCGGGCGAGCCGGACTTTCATTTTTGCGGCGTCAAGGTGAACCCCGGCTTCCCCTATTGCGTCGAGCATTGCGGCCACGCCTATCAGGCACAGCTGCCGCGCCGCGACCGCCGGCCGCCGCCGCCGCTGCCCTATGGGGGACCGCGCGTTCGGTAAGGCACGGTTTCCATAACGAAAAAATTCGTCGAAAACGGATCTAGTTTACCAGCCGATAACCAACGCGCCGCTAATCGACGCCCGGTGTTCTCTCGGGTTTCCTTTCTTGCAGCGGCATTGATCCCGATCCAGATCGGACTCGTTCTGGTAACGATATCAGCTGTCAGCTTTGCTCCGCCTGCTCATGGCGCGATGGCGCTGATCGCACTCGACGGCACCGTCGGCGACCGACTGGCCGGGCCTGCCATTGCGCGCGGGGCCGACCTGCTGGGCCGTGGACCGGCGCGAAACATCCTGCTGATCCGCGCCGATCGCGGCCGGATCTTCCTGCCGATGCTCTCTCGCGGGGTACTCGTCATCGCCGCTCCCCAAAGCTGGTGTGGCGCCGGAAAGGACCCGTCATGACGCCGCCGGAAGTCCTGCAACTGCGCCGTCGCGGCACCCATATCCTGATCGCCGCGTCGTGGTTCCTCACGGCGTTCATCGCGCTGGCGAGCGCATTCCTGGCGCACGGCACCGCGCTGCCCGTGTTTCTGGCCGGAGCGCTGGCCAATGCGATGCCGACCTTCATGGTGCTGCGCGGACGGGCGGACCGGCAGACCCGGCTGGCGATCGGCACCCTCGCCGCGGTCCTTCCGGCGCTTGGCGTGTATGCGCTTGTCGGCGACCCTTGGCAGATGGATGCGCATCTGTACTTTCTGGTGACCCTCGCGGGACTGACGATCCTGTGTGACTGGCGGCCGATCGTGCTGGCGGCGGCGCTGATTGCCGCGCACCATTTGCTCCTTCTCTATCTGGTCCCTGCCTGGGTGTTCAGCGGCGGCGGCGATATCAAACGCGTATTGTTCCATGCCGCCGCAGTGGTGATGGAAGCGACGGTGCTGGTCTATCTGACCACCATGTTGCGGACGCTGTTGCAGGTGCAGGCCGACGCCCGCGACGCCAGCGAACGAACCGCGGTGATCGCCGACGATCGGCGCGAAATCGCCGAGCGGGCGATGTCCGACGCCGCCGATGCGGCGCGGCGCGAGGCGCAGGAACGCGGGCAGCGCGAAGCGATCGCCAGTGAGGCGGAAGCCCAACGCCGCATCATGCAGCGCGACCTGACCGACGCGTTTCAGGCGTCGATGGCCGGCGTGGTCGGCACCGTCGGCACCGCTGCGGCGGAACTGGAACAGCTTTCGACCTTGCTGGCCGAACTGGCGCGGCGAACGAATCAGGAAACGCGCGAATCCGCCTCGAATGCCGTTCAGACGTCGAACGCGATCGAGACGCTCGCGACCCAGCTGCGCGACCTGTCCACCTCGATCACCGCGATCGCGGCGAGCGCGGACCAGCAGGCGCAGCGCAGCGACGACGCCACGGCGATCTCCGATGGCGGGCGCGGCGCGGTTGCCGCGCTCACCGAGCGGTCGAACACGATCACCGGCTTTGCCCAGTCGATCCACGAGATCGCGACCCGGACCAACCTGCTCGCACTCAACGCCACGATCGAGGCGTCGCGCGCGGGCGAGGCGGGACGCGGCTTCGCGGTCGTCGCGCATGAGGTGAAGCAGCTGGCCGGGGAAGCGGCGCGCGCGACGGGCGAAATCCACTCGCTCGCCGATTCGATGCATGACGGCGCCGAAATCGCGCAGGGCGCGCTGACCGAGATCACCGCGATGGTGGCGGACCTGGCGACTGCGGCAGAATCGATCCGCGCGGCGGTCGATACCCAGCGCGAAACCGCGGCCGCGATCGATGATTCGGCGCGCGATGCCGCCGGCGGCGCGGCGTTCATGGTGGAACATATCCGGGGCGTCGCGACAATGGCGGGAGAGACGCAGTCGCTGTCCGATCGCGTCGCCACCGCCGCCGCCGCGCTGTCGAGCACCGCGCGCGCACTCGACGATTCGACCCGCGGCTTCCTGGCGCGGATCGCCGCATAGGCAACGGAACAGCCGCCCCGCTTGCCCGCGCCGGGGGGAACGATATAGCAACGGGCGATGTCTTCCGATCTCTTCAAGTCCGGCACCCCTGCCCCCGGCACCAGCTATGACGCGTCCTCGATCGAGGTGCTCGAGGGGCTGGAACCCGTCCGCCGCCGCCCGGGCATGTATATCGGCGGCACCGACGAACGCGCGCTGCACCACCTCGCCGCCGAAGTGCTCGACAATTCGATGGACGAGGCAGTGGCGGGCCATGCGAGTCGCATCGAGATCGAGCTGGCGCCGGGCAATCGCCTGACCATCACCGACAATGGCCGCGGCATCCCGGTCGATCCGCATCCGAAATTCCCCGACAAGTCGGCGTTGGAGGTGATTCTCTCCACGCTCCATTCGGGCGGCAAATTCTCCGGCAAGGCCTATGCGACCTCCGGCGGCCTGCATGGCGTCGGCGTCTCCGTGGTCAACGCCCTGTCGATCGACACGGTGGTCGAGGTCGCCCGCGATCGCCAGCTGTATCGCCAGCGGTTCAGCCAGGGACGCACGCTGGGGCCATTGGAGCATCTGGGCGGCACGCCGAACCGGCGCGGCACATCGACCGCCTTCACCCCCGACCCCGAAATCTTTGGCGCCGGCATGCAGTTCAAGCCGGCCCGGCTGTACAAGCTGGCGCGGTCAAAGGCGTATCTGTTCGCCGGCGTCGAGATTCGCTGGAAATGCGACCCCTCGCTGATCGCCGACGACACGCCGGCGGAGGCGGTGTTCCAGTTTCCCGGCGGGCTGGCCGATCACCTGAAGGAACAGATCGGCACGCGTGAGGGCGCGACGGCCGAATTCTTTTCCGGCAGCCAGGACTTTCCCGACGGCCAGGGCCGTGTCGAATGGGCGGTGGCGTGGCCGCTGTGGAGCGACGGCTCCTACAGCTGGTATTGCAACACCATCCCCACGCCCGATGGCGGCACGCACGAACAGGGGCTGCGCCAGGCACTGGTACGCGGCATCCGCGCCTTCGGCGACCTGGTCGGGCAGAAAAAGGCGAAGGACATCACCGCCGACGACATCATGGTCGGCAGCGAACTGATGCTGAGCGTCTTCATCCGCGATCCGCAATTCCAGTCGCAGACCAAGGACCGCCTCACCTCGCCCGAAGCGACCGGCCTGGTCGAAAAGGCAGTGCGCGACCATTTCGACCATTTCCTGACCGACAAGATGGAGCGCGGCAAGGCGCTGCTCGGCTATGTCCTCGAGCGGATGGACGATCGCCTGCGCCGCAAGCAGGAGCGCGAGGTCAAGCGCAAGACGGCGACGAGCGGACGCAAGCTGCGCCTGCCCGGCAAGCTGACCGACTGTTCCGCCGACGACCCCGCCGGCACCGAGTTGTTCATCGTCGAAGGCGACAGCGCCGGTGGCAGCGCCAAGCAGGCGCGCGATCGCAAGACCCAGGCGATCCTGCCGATCCGCGGCAAGATTTTGAACGTCGCGTCGGCGACCAGCGCGAAAATCCTCGCCAATCAGGAGATCGCCGACCTGATCCAGGCGCTGGGCTGTGGCACGCGCAAGGAGTGCCAGCCGGACAATCTACGCTATGAACGCATCGTCATCATGACCGATGCGGACGTCGATGGCGCGCATATCGCGACGCTGCTGATGACGTTCTTTTTCCAGGAAATGCCGGACATCGTGCGGCGCGGGCATCTCTATCTCGCCCAGCCGCCGCTCTATCGCCTGACGGCGGGCAGCAAGTCGCTCTATGCGCGCGACGACGCACATCGCGCGCGGATCGAGGCGGACGCGTTCAAGGGCCGCAAGGTCGAGGTCGCCCGGTTCAAGGGACTGGGCGAGATGAATCCGGGCCAGTTGCGCGAAACGACGATGGACCCAGCGACCCGCAGCCTGATCCGCATCACCCTGCCCCAGGAATATGAGGAGCGGGCCGGAGTCAAGGATCTGGTCGATCGGTTGATGGGCAACAACCCGGCGCATCGCTTCACCTTTATCCAGGAAAATGCGGCGCGGATCGACGACGAGGCGATCGATGCCTGATCGGCCACCGTTGCTGGTCCTCAACCCCGCCCATGATCCCGCCGGGCTTGCACGCGGCTATGCGGCGCAGCAACGGCTACAGATCCGCGACGTGCTGACCGCCGAATCGGCACGGCTGATCCGCGATATCCTGCGGCTCGACACCGCATGGGGGCTGGCGTGGCAGGCGGGAAGCCATGGCCCCAATCTGTGGCGCGAGCGCGAAGTGAAGGCGGCGAGCGCCGGAGCCGGGCGCGACGAGGCCGAGCGGCTGATCGGTGCGGCGGCGGGTGGGGATGGCTATGCCTTTGCCTATTCCGCCTATCCGATGCTCACCGCCTATCTGGAACGGTGGGATTCGGGCAGCGCCCAGGACCAGCTGCTCGAGGAGCTCAATTCGCCGCCGATGCTCGATTTCGTGCGCCGGGTCACCGGCATTGGCGAGATCGTGAAGGCGGATGCGCAGGCGACGCTCTATGCGCCCGGCCAGTTTCTGGCGATGCATGACGATGCCGAACCGTCGCGCGGGCGGCGCGTCGCCTATGTGCTCAACCTGTGCGCCACGGACTGGCGGCCGGACTGGGGCGGCTATCTCAATTTCTACGATGACGCGGGCGACGTGGTCGCCGGCTATCGCCCGCGGTTCAACGCGCTGAACCTGTTTACCGTGCCTCAGCCGCACAACGTTACCTATGTCCCGCCTTTCGCACCGGTTGCGCGGTTCGCGATCACCGGATGGTTTCGCGACCGCTGAACTTTTTTGACGCCGGGGTGTAAGAAGCCGGCGTTCCGCGCGACTAAAGGGGGTATGGGCGGACACCTCACCAACCAGCGCCACGCGGCAGCGGACCGGCTCTATGCCGAGGCCTGTGCCGTCCACGCGCCGGCGCTCGCCCGGTTGGCGCGCGCGGTCGAGCGCGACGCGGATCGCGCCCGCGACCTGGAGCAGGACATCCATCTGGCGCTATGGCGCAGCCTGGCGCGTTATGACGGCCGCTGCGCGCTCGGCACCTGGACCTATCGCGTCGCACACAATGTCGCCGCAGGCCACGCCACGCGCGGCGCGCGATCGACGCGGCTGGTGGCGCTGGAGGAGGCCGACGCGCTGGCCGCCGATGACGACCCGGAAGCCCAGGCGGGCGAGGCCTGGGTGATCGAGCGGCTTCACCGCCTGATCGCCGCGCTGAAGCCCGCCGACCGCAGCGTGATCCTGCTCTATCTCGAAGGCCTCGACACCGCGACGATCGCGGACGTCACCGGCCTTTCATCCAGCAATGTCGGCGTGAAGGTGCATCGCATCAAGGCGATGCTGGCGCGCCAGTTCAATTCCGGAGACCCCGTATGAGCGACCCGCTGATCCACCTGTGGACCGCGCGCGAGGCGGACGCCGGCGCGATCCCGCCCGAACAGCTGCGCGCCCGCGATGCCGCCCTGCGCCGCCGGGCATGGCGTCGCGACCTGATCGAATATGCCGCCGGCGCGCTGGTCGTCGCGATATTCGCCTGGTATATCCTGCTCATCCCCGAAACGTCGATGCGGATCGCGAGCGCGGTCATCATCGCCGGCACGCTGATCGTCATGCGGAATCTGTGGAAACGCCGTGCGGTCGAGGATCCGGCGGCATTGGCCGATGATGCGATCGCCTGTTACCGGTCGCGACTGGCGCAGCAACGCGACATGCTGGCGAGCGTCGCGCGATGGTATCTCGCGCCGCTCGTTCCCGGGCTGGTGCTGTTCGTGATCGCGACCGTCGTCGCCAGTGCGCGGGTGATGGCGATCGGCCCGGCGCTGGCCACCGGCGCGATCACCCTGGCCTTTGCCGGCGCGCTGTTCGTCGGCATCCTGCTGCTCAACCGCCGCGCCGCGCGCACGCTCGACGCGGAAATCGCCGCGCTCGACGCGATGCGCGACCCCCCATCGCGCTGAATTCAAAGGAGATGTTGATGCGACCGATGCTTATCGCCGCGCTTGGCCTGCTGGCGGCTCTCCCCGCCCCGATCGCGGCACAGACGCCCGCCCCGCCGCCGGCCGCCGCGGCGACCCCTTCCCCCGCCTTGTCCCAGCGGATCGCCGCGCTTCCGGACATCGTCGGCGGGAGCGGCGATTTCGACGCCTATTTCGCCCCCGCCTTTCGCGCCCAGGTGCCGAAAGAGACGTTCGACGAGGTCGGGCGCCAGTTGAAGGCGCAATATGGCGCGGTGACGAAGGTGGAGTCGGTCACCGCCATCTCGCCCACCAGCGCCGGGGTGCAGCTGGGATTCGAGCGGGGGATCGCCCGGCTGGACATCGTCATCGACGCCGCCCCGCCCCATGCGGTGACCGGCCTGCGCATCACCGGCACCCAGCCGCGCGTGGAAAGTGCAGAGGCGATCGAGGCGGAATTTCGCGATCTGCCCGGCAGCGCCGCCTATGGCGTCTATGCGCTTGGCCACAGCGTCAGCCCGGTCACCGAAATGGCCGGCGACCGGCTGATGCCGCTCGGCTCCGCGTTCAAGCTGTGGGTGCTGGCGGAGGCGGCGCGGCAGGTTTCGGCCGGGGAACGCGGCTGGACCGATATCATCCGCCTGGGCGAACGCTCGCTCCCGTCGGGAATGATGCAGAACTGGCCCGAGGGGGCGCCAGTCACGCTGCACACGCTGGCGACGATGATGATCTCGATCAGCGACAATAGCGCGACCGACACGTTGCTGCGCACGCTGGGGCGCGATCGCGTCGATGCGATGGTGCGCCGGATCGGTCATTCGGACGCACGCGCGACCCTGCCGGTGCTGACGACGATCGAGGCGTTCCGGTTGAAGGCGGCGGACAATGCGGCGCTGGCGGCACAGTGGCGGGCGGCGGGACCCGATGGGCGACGGCGGATGCTGCGCGAACAGGCGGAACGGATCGCGGCGACGCGGATGGACCCGGCCTGGTTCGCGGCCCGGCCCCGCGCGCTCGACGTCGAATGGTTCGCCACGCCGCGCGACGAGGCGGCGGTGATGAACTGGCTGCGCGTGAAGGGCGGCGCGGACGCGCTGGCCATCCTGGCGATCAACCCGACCACCACGATCGCCGACCAGTTCGATTATGTCGGGTTCAAGGGCGGATCGGAAACCGGCGTAGTCTATGGCAATTGGCTGGTGAAGACGAAGCGCGGCAACTGGTATGCCGTCACCGGCGGGTGGAATCGCGCCGACGCCGGCGTCGATAATGGCGCGTTCATGGCGCTGATGAACCGTGTACTGGCGCGGGTCGCCACGCAATGAGGGATCACAGGTCGCCGCGCATCCGGTTGCGGTGATAGCGGGTGCGCACCGCGACGCCGGTGACGATGAGCATCACCGCCGGTCCGATCACCAGCATCGGGACCCAGCGCGGCAGGCCCAGGAACGGCGCGGCAAAGGCGATGCCCGCGCCGATCACCGCCAGCCCCAGCGCCGAGGTGCGCAGGCCCCGCGCGACACCGCGCAGTTCCTGGCGATAGGCGGCCCGCTGGACCGGGTCTTCAAGATCAGGCGGCTGTGGCATTCCATTCCTCCCGCAACAGACCGTAGATCACCGAATCGCGCACGCCCAGATGCGTTTCCCACTCGCCGCGCAAATGCCCTTCCAGCGTGAAGCCCAGCCGTTCGAGCAACGCGCGCGAAGATGAATTGTCGGAATCGGTATCGGCGAACACGCGCCGCTGTCCCTCGGCAAAAATGCGATCGATCACCGCGCTCACAGCTTCGCGCGCGATTCCCGTGCGCCAGTGGGTCCGGGCGAGCAGGTAGCCCAGTTCGCTCACATTCCCCTGGCGTTTCTCGCCGGCGGCGACGACGCCGATCGCGCTGTCGTCGCCGCGCAGGGTGATCGCCCACGCGCGCCAGTCGGACGCGTGCCGCACGAAATCGGCGCGCGTCTGTTCGATGTCGGTGTGCGGCGGACCGGACCAATAGGTCATCAGGTCGGGATCGGCGTAGCTGGCGTGCAGCGCGTCGGCATCCTCGACCCGACGCGGGCGCAGGATCAGCCGTGGGGTTTCGAGCCTAGCCGTCTCGCGCACCGGCAGGCTCACGCCTCGCCCAGCGCCTCGACCAGCGCCTTCACCTTCTTCTGCCGCCATTGCGGCAGCGGCGCGACCATCCAATAGCCCAGTTTCGACGGTCGCGGCTCACCGACGATGGTCAGCGCGCCGGCGGCAATCGCATCGCGCGCCAGCAATTCGGGAACCGTCGCGTGGCCCAGCCCCTGCGCCGCAGCGTCGAGCGCCAGGCCCGCGTCGCCGACGCGCACCAGCGCCGCATCGTCCGGGGCGATGCAGCCGGGCCAGGCGATCGGGGTCTGCGCGGTGGAGCCGGGCCGCGCCACGGTGACGACGCCGTCGCTCTCCAGCGCCTCGCCCTCATGCTCGCCCGGCCCCTCGCCCCAGCGGATCGCGAGGTCGAGATTGGCTTCGGTGAATTCGATCGCATCGTCGGCGGCGATCAGTACGAACCGCAGATCGGGATCGGCGCGCGCAATTTCGGCAAGGCGCGGCATCAGCCATTTTTCGGTCAGGTCGCGCGGCGCGGCGATGGTCAGCGACTTGGACGATTGACCCGCCTGCATCGCCCGCACCGCTTCCTCGAACTGAAGGAAGCCGGCGCGCAGCGCGGCAAGCCCCGCCTCTGCCTCAGGCGTCAGCTCCAGCCCCTTGGTGGTGCGGCGGAACAGGACGACGCCCAGCGTGTCCTCCAGCGCGCGAATCTGCTGTCCGACAGCCGCCGGCGTCACCGCCAGTTCGTCGGCGGCGCGCGTGAAGGACAGGTGCCGCGCCGCCGCGTCCAGGACGCGCAGGCCGTTGAGCGGAAGATGGGTGCGTTTCACCGACGGCGCCCTATTGCGTAACCGCCGGCGCGCGCAGCGCGAAGCGCGGGATTGCGACGTCGAATTCGCGCCCGTCCGCGCCGACCATCACATAGCTTCCCTCCATATGACCGGTCGGCGTGGTGAGCGGGCATCCGGAGACATAGTCAAAGCTCGATCCCGGCGCGATCATCGGCTGTTCGCCGACCACGCCCTCACCCTCGACGCTGTGCTGATGGCCGCGTCCGTCGGTGATCGTCCAGCGGCGCGACAGCAGCTGGACGGCCTGATGCGCGCCATTTTCGATCCGGATGTGATACGCCCAGAACCACCGCCCGCGTTCCGGCTGCGACTGTTCGGGCAGATAGCTGACCGAAACCCGCACGGTGATGTCGCGGGTCGTCGCGTCCTGTTCGAACAGCGCATTCACAGCCCGACCGTCGCCAGCGCCCGATCGAGATCCTCGATCAGGTCGTCGGCATCCTCAAGCCCGACATTGAGCCGCAGCATCCCTTCGCCCACGCCCATCGCCAGCCGCTGGTCCTCGGCGACGCCGCTGTGGGTGGTGGAGGCGGGATGGGTCATCAGCGACCGTGAATCGCCGATATTGTTCGAAATGTCGATGAGGGCCAGCGCATCGAGCAGGCCATGCGCCTGCGCCCGCCCGCCATCGACTTCGAACGAGAAGATCGGCCCTGCCGCCGCCATCTGGCGCATCGCCAGGTCGTGCTGCGGATGGCTGTCCAGGCCGGGATAATTGACCGCCGGCACCCGCCCCGCAAGGAAACGCGCGACCCGCATCGCATTCTCGCTCTGTCGCCGGATGCGCAGATCGAGCGTTTCCAGCCCCTTCAGCACCACCCACGCGTTGAACGGCGAGAGCGTCGGCCCGGTATTGCGGTGGAAGGGGAGCAGCGTGTCGTTGATGAACGCGTCGGTGCCGCACACCGCGCCGGCCAGCACACGCCCCTGCCCGTCCATCATCTTCGTCGCGCTGTACGCCACGACGTCCGCACCGAACTCCATCGGGCGTTGCAGCGCCGGAGTGGCAAAGGCGTTATCGACAACGGTGGTGATACCGCGCTCTTTCGCGATGCCGCACACCGCCGCCAGATCGACGACGTCCATCGTCGGATTGGCGGGAGTTTCGAAGAAGAAGACCCGCGTATTCGGGCGGATCGCGTCGATGAACTGCTGGGGATCGCGCGCATCGACCACCGTCGTCTCGATCCCGAAACGCGGCAACAGCGTATCGGTGAGCCAGCGGCACGAACCGAACGCCGCGCGCCCGCCGACCAGATGGTCGCCGCTCGACAACTGGCATAGCAGCGCGGCGGTCATCGCCGCCATGCCCGACGCGGTGGCGCGACACGCCTCCGCCCCCTCGAGCAGCGCGATCCGCTGTTCCAGCATCTCCACCGTCGGATTCTGGAGCCGCGAATAGGTCATGCCCTGTTGCTCGCCGGCGAACCGCGCGGCGGCGTCGCCGGCGCAGTCATAGGCGTAACCAGAGGTGAGGAAGAGCGCCTCGCTCGTCTCCCCCCATTCGCTGCGCGCGGTTCCCCCGCGCACGGCCAGCGTTGCGGGCTTCCAGCCCCTCGTGATCTCGCGATCCTGTCCGGTACGGCGCTTCATGGCGGCCCATGTGACCGCTCGCGCGCGCGGACGCAAGGGACAGCGGACGCAAGGGACAGGCGTGACGGCGGCGCGAAGCTCAGCTATCGACCCGCACCATGCTCGACCAGCTCGAACAACGCCCGATGCTCCTCGCGCTGCTGCTCGGCGGCATCGCGGCGATTCTGTTCGCGATCGGCCTGGATCGCCCCGGCATCCTCACCTTTGACGAGGTGCATTATGTGAAGGCCGCGCGGGTGCTGATCGATCTGGCGCACATCACCAATCCCGAACATCCGTTGCTGGGCAAGAGCCTGATCGCACTGGGCATGCTGATCCTTGGCGACAATCCGATCGGCTGGCGGGCGATGTCGGTCGTGGCGGGAAGCGTCACCGTGGTCGGCCTCTATGCCTTTACCCGGCAGCTGACCGGGGCGACGCGCGCGGGCCTGTTCGCGGCGCTGTTCGCGATGCTGGGCCAGATGCTGTTCGTCCAGGCGCGGATCGGGATGCTCGACGTGTTCCTGGGCGTGTTCCTCGTCTGGGCGGGTGTCGCCTTCATCGCGGCGATGCGGGCAGGGCCGCGATCTGCGTGGCGGTGGTGGATGGCGTGCGCGGCGCTGTTCGGCTGCGCGGTCGCGGTCAAATGGGCGGCGGTTCCCTATGTCGCACTGGCGGGCGCGCTGTTCCTGTGGCTGCGGCGCGGCGATCCGGCGCGGTTCGGCGCCATGGGTTGGCCGACCGGCCTGGCCATTCTGGGCGGGGTGAGCATCCCGGTCTATTTCCTCAGCTTCGCCCCCGCCTTTTTCTATACCGAACAGCCGATGACGCTGGCCCGGCTGATCCCGTTCCAGATCGAGATGTGGCAGTTGCAGACCCAGGTGCTGCCCCCGCACAATTACCAGTCGAGCTGGTGGAGCTGGCCGCTGATGATCCGGCCGATCTGGTATTTCTACGAACCCGATCAGGGCGCGGTGCGCGGCGTGCTGCTGATCGCGAATCCGGTCGTGCAATGGGGCGGCCTGATCGCGGTGGCCGCATGCTGGTGGGCGGGGTTTCGCGAAAAGGCGCCCGCGCCGATGGCGGCGGCGATGCTGTGGGTGTTCGCGCTGGGCGTCTGGGCGATCATCCCCAAGTCGCTCGGATTCTTTTACTATTACTATATTCCCCACCTGCTGCTGTGCGTCGCGCTGGCGGTGGCGTCCGATCACTGGCGCGCGCGGCTGGATGGGAAGGACGAATGGCTGCTGGTGGTGGCGGTCGGCCTGTTCGCCTATTTCTATCCGATCCTGGCCGCGCTTCCGCTGTCCGGGGATCGCGGCTTCGAACGCTGGGTGTGGTTCCCCAGCTGGGCCTAGTAGCGCCCCCACACGAAGCGCGAGGATAGCGCGAAATTCCACACCGCCGCGACCAGAATCCCGGCGAGCGCCGCCGGCATCCAGCGCGCCTGCTGCACATCGTGGAGGAATGCCGCGACGCCCACATTCGCAATCGCCCCGACCGAGCAGACGAGGCAGAAGCCGACCCATCCGTCGAGCAGCTTGCGGAAACCGCGCAGCCGGGTGTCGCGATAGGTGAGGGCGTTGTTGAGGAAAAAGTTGAACGTCATCGCCACCAGCGTCGCGGCGATCGTTCCCGTCAGGAAGCTGGCGCCAAGCTGGCGAAAGACCAGCCACAGCACCGCAAAATGCACTCCGGCGCCGAGCGCGCCGATACCGGAGAACATCACGAAGCGGACCGGCACCACCCGGCCGAACATCCGGTCGTAGAGCGCGATCAGATATTCCATCGCGACGACGTGATCGAGCTTGCTCTCCCCCTCCTGCCGGGTGCGGAAGACATAGGGAAGTTCGACAAAGGCGAGCGTGCGCGGGCTGGCGGTCATGATGTCCAGCAGAATCTTGAACCCGATCCCCGACAGATGGGGAACGATGCCGCGCACGACATCGGCGCGGATCATGAAAAAGCCGCTCATCGGATCGCTGAGATCGACTTTCAGAACCTGGCGCGACAGGCGCGTGGCAAAGGCCGATTTGGCGACGCGATCGCGATCCCATTCGCCGGTGCCGCCCCCATCGACGAAGCGCGACCCGATTGCGAGGTCGAGCGCGGCGTCCCCCTTCAGCGCGTCGAGCATGCGGGGCAACAGCGTCTCATCATGCTGCATGTCGCCGTCGATCACCGCGACATAGGGGGCGGCGGTGGCGCACATCCCCTCGATCGTCGCCGAAGACAGGCCGCGCCGGCCGATCCGCTGAATCACCCGGACGCGCGGATCGGTGCGCCCCAGGTCGCGGGCCGCGTCGGCGGTGCCGTCGGGACTGTTATCATCGACGAATATCGCTTCCCAGCGCCGCCCGGCCAGCGCACGGTCCAGCGCCGCGACGAGCAGCGGCACATTGGCGCGCTCGTTGAACGTCGGGACGACGACCGCCAGTTCGAGCGGACCTGCGCTCACGCCAGCGCCTTCACCACCGCGTCGCCCATCGCCTCGGTCGACAGGTCGCCGCCCAGATCGGGGGTACGCGCGCCAGAGGCAAGCGCGGCGATCACCGCCGCCTCGATCCGGTCGGCGGCAGCGTCCATGCCCAGCGAATAGCGCAGCATCATCGCGGCAGAGAGGATCGTCGCACAGGGATTGGCCCTGCCCTGCCCGGCGATATCGGGGGCGGAACCGTGGATCGGTTCGTAAAGCCCCTTTCCCGCGCCATCGAGCGCGGCGGACGGCAGCATCCCGATCGACCCCGCACACATGCTCGCCTGATCCGACAGGATGTCGCCGAACAGATTGCCGGTGACGATGACGTCGAACTGACCGGGATTGCGCACCAGCTGCATCGCGGCGTTATCGACGTACATATGTGTCAGCGCGATGTCGGGATATTGCGCCGACATCTCGGTCACCACGTCGCGCCACAGCTGGGAGGTTTCGAGGACGTTCGCCTTGTCCACCGAACACAGGCGGCCCCGGCGCGCGCGCGCGGTCTCGAACCCGACCCGGGCGATGCGCGCCACCTCCTCCTCGTCATAGGACATGAGGTCATAGCCCTCGCGCCGGCCGGCCGCGGTGGTCCGCATGCCCTTGTCGCCGAAATAGACGTCGCCATTGAGTTCGCGGACGATCACCATGTCGATCGCGCCGGCGACTTCGGGCCGCAACGCCGATGCGTCCTCAAGGCCGGGGAAGAGCTTTGCCGGGCGCAGATTTGCGAACAGGCCAAGCTCGCTGCGCAGACCAAGGATCGCCTGTTCGGGACGAAAACGCCGTTCGAGCGCATCGCAACGCGGATCGCCGACCGCGCCGAACAGGATCGCGTCGGCGCGTTGCGCCAGATCGAGCGTCGCGGGCGGAAGCGGATGCCCGTCGGCGAAATAGGCGGCGCCGCCGACCGGCGCCTCCGCAAACGTCAGGTCGAGGTCGAGCGCATCCAGCACGCGGCGCGCCTGCGTCGTCACCTCCGGTCCGATCCCGTCGCCGGGCAGGATTGCGATCAGCGGCATGTTCTCAGGTCCCTTTTCGGCGGCGGTGGACACGGCGCCGGGCCGGTGCCGCAAATCGACGCCCGCGCATTACCGCGTTCGCGGCCTCACGCAACCGCCCTCTTCAGCCGATCGATCAGCCGCGCGCGCGCCGCCAGGACCTCCGCCGCCCGGCCATGCAGCAGATCGCGCGCCAGGAAATGGCCGGTGATGCGAAGGCCGGCCATGATGTCGGTCCATTCCGCCGCCCCGCCGTGACGCAGAAAGGGCGGGAGCGGGAACAGCTGCCGCTCATAGCCCGCCGCGCCGGCGCCGCTCACCGCGCGCCCGCTTTTGGGACTGACAAAGGCGAGATCCTCGCCCTCCCCGGTCGCGGCGCAGCGTTCGAGATCGAGTCCGAAGCCAAGCGCGGCGAGCAGCAGCAGTTCGTACCGGACCAGCGCCGCCGCCCAACCGCGCGCCGCCGGCGCCGCCTCGATCGCGTCGAGCATGCCGCCGAGCGCGGCATGGATCTGCGGATAGGCCTGTCCTTCCGGCAAGGTCGCGGCGGTCAGCGCGGTCGCCCAGTCGAACGCGGCGGCGGGAAGCGGTTCGCGATGCATCGCGGCGCGGCTGTGGACCAGTTCGACGGTCAGCGCGGGCAACTGGTCCTGTGTCCGTGCGCGCCAGTCGCCCAGGATCACATTGCCCGGCTGGAGCACCGGACGATGCTGGCGCGAACGGCCACCGCGCACATAGCCAGCGAGCATCCCGGCCTCTTCGGTCAGAGCGCGCACGATCGCCCCGGTTTCGCCATGCGGTCGGATCGCGAGGACGATGGCGGTTGCGGCGAGGTGCATCGCCGGGATTTAGCCGCGCCGCAATTTCCTTGCCAGCTTCTCGAGCCCCATCATGCCGACCAGCTTCTTGCCGCCCGCCACGCTGTGGTTGAATGCGCCCAGCGCCGCCGTCGTCACGCGGTTGGCCAGGCTCGGCCGCAGCAGCAGCAGATCGAGGCACGGGACCGCGCCGGTCGAGAATTGCCGCTTGTGCTGTCCTTCGCCCTCGGTGAAGTCGAAGCGCGTGAAGCGCCGCTCCTCGAACAGGTCGCGAAACGCCTCGATCTGAAGGACCGCGCCGGGCGACAGGTCGTTGAACGCCGGATCATGCCCGACATATTCGTAGATCAGCGTATCGCCGCGCGCGGGACAGTAGAGATACGCCGCCGGTTCGCCGGCGATATGCAGCAGCCACGCGCGAACCGCGTCACCGGCGCCGCGCGCCAGCATGTCGCGGACGAATTCCGGCGTGTCGGGCAGCCCCTCCCCCATCAGCTTTTCCTGATAGGTGCGCAGCGCGATGCGCCGGGCGATGTCGTGGAATTCCTCAAGCTCGGCAGGCGCCGTATAGCGGCGCACGTCGATCGTGCCGCCCGAAACCTGGGCGATCTTCTTCGCCTTGCGCCGGACGCCCTGCCGCGCGCTGGAGGACAGGCCGGCAAGATAGCCGTCATAGCCGCCGGTCAGATCGGCGAAGTAGCGATGATAACGCTGGCGCACGAACCCGATCATATGGCCGGAGGCATAGATCATCGCGTCGAGCCGGTCGGCGGGAAGCGAGGTGACGATATAGCCGTGCGCGTCACGCGGCAGCGGCGGCAGGACCGGCAGGCGGCCCTCGCGCGCCTCGTCCAGGCTGACCGGAACGCGGATCATCGACCGCTGTACCGCCATCAGCGTGCGCGCGCCGATCTGGAAATTGAGCGCGGTCGGGCGCGGGGCGGTCGTCGCGTTCATGCCGCGCGCTCCTCGACCAGGTTCGACCAGAGCTGCTGCGCCTGGCGCAGGCCGGTGCGGAGGAGGCTGGGGCCGAGCGGTTGGTCGCAGCGATCGAGCGGCAGGTCGGGCAGGCTGGCGAATGTCGTCGTGACGATCGCCCCGCGCCGTTCGGCGAGCATCGCGCACAGCGTCTCGAACCGGTGAACATGGATCGCGTTGGGCCGCGTGCCGGCCCGGTTCGACAATTCGAATCCGTGGCTGACGATCGTCACCGCCGCATGGCTTTCGCGCACCGCGTGATCGAGCGCGTCGCGCATCTCTGCGGTCGAAAGCGCGCAAATCTGGAAATGCCGCAAATGGCCGCGCTTGTCCTCGATCAGCGTGACCGGCACCTCGACCACGCCCTGATGCATGCAGGGCGCGATCCGGCGCGGATCCAGCCCGATCGCGCTGGGCCAGGGATGTTCGGAGCCATTGTGGCTGCTGTCATAGCGGATACCGAGCGCGGCGAGCGCGGCGAGCGTGTCGTCGCTCGCGCAATAGCTGCCCGCGCGAAACGCGATCGGGCGCGGCGCGCCGGCGGCGACCAGCAGATCGGACGCGGCGCGGATCAGTTCGCGCTGTTCGATATAGGTGAAGTCGATCAGTTCGAACGAGGCATGGGCGGTTCGATCCTCGTCGCTGGCCGCCGCCCAATTGGGGTGGAGATGCAGCTGGACATCCTGTCCCGCCTCCAGAATGGCATCGACGACGCGGCGGATCGGATCGAGTCCATGCGCCACCGCCGGCATGGGATCGACGAAGAACGTCGCCTTCAGATCGTGCTGCGCCAGCATCCGCAGCTGGTGGGAAATTCCCACCCCCGCCGGTTCCAGCGAACGTGCGGCGATGGCGTCGATATCCAGCCCGGCGGCGTGGTGGCGCCACATCAATTCGGTATCGACGGTCAGGAATGCGCGTGTCGGCATGATCGGCGCTCTATCGCACGCGGGTGAAGAAATTCCCAAGGAAGCGGCCAGCGCCCCGCTTCACGGCTTGATCCCGTACCGCGCATATTCGGCATCGATGCCCGGCGACATCAACCGGGCGCCAGCCAGATCCGCGGCAGCCCGCGCGTCGCCCCTGGACTTGCGGATGACGCCGCGCATGAACACGCTGGCGGTCAGGTCCGGTTCCTGCTGCAACGCCGCGTCGATATCCGCCAGCGCGGCGTCCATGCGCCCCATCCGGAAATAGACCAGCGCGCGGCTGTCGAGATAGGCCGAATTGTCTTCGCTCAGTTCGATCGCCTTGGTGCAGTCCTGAAGCGCAGCCTCCAGTTCGACATTGTGCGTGCCGCGCATCCAGCATCGCGTGTTGAACAGTTCGGTGCTGCGCGGATAGGATTCGATCAGACCGTCCATGATTCCCACGGCCTCCTCGACCTTCCCCGAATCCGCCAGATACTTCGCGCGCTGGGCGGCATAACCGGCACGGACCTTGTCGTTCGTCATCTCGATCTGTTCGTCCGCGATCGCGATCGCACCGGCATAATCGCCCTTGCTCGCGCGATAGTCGATCGCAAGCTTGATCGCATGATGCGACGAAGGGTCAAGTTCGCGCGCCTTGTCCGCATCGGCGATCGCCTTGTCATGCCGGCCCAGCAGGTCGAAGACCGACGCGCGCTGCGCGTAGAGGTCGGCGCTCGGCGCGAGCGCGAGCGCGCGGTCGAAATCGCCGATCGCGGCCGCATAGTCGAACACGGACAGGCGGAATCCGGCGCGGGCGAGATACACCGTCGCCGATTGCGGATCGGCGGCCACCGCCTCGTCCAGGATCGCGTTGATCTTTGCGAACGCGCCGGGCCTGCCCTCCTGCCAGCGCTCCGGATATCCGGCCGGCGCCACCAGACGGAGCAGCTTGGCCTTGGCCATCGCCAATTCGCGCCGCGTCGCCGGCACCTGCGCCGGATCGATCTCCGCGCCGGTGGTGATCAGCTGATCCTCGACGGTCACCGTCCCGCCGGTCAGCGATGCGCGGCGACGCAGCACCCGGCCGGCAAGCTGTGCGGGAAGCGTTTCCGCGCCGTCAAGCGCGAACCCTGCCCCCGCCTTGGGGAGCCGGTAACTGACGCGAATCCGAATATTCGAAGGGTCGCCCGTCGTCACCGGCAGGTCCCGCCAGCTGGCACGGCCGCGATCGGGATTGAACGTAATCGCCTGAACCGCGTGATCGACCGTCAGTCTGCGACGCCCGTCGTCCAGGTTCCAGCCGGGTTCGGCGACGCCGGTGGCGCTGATGATCGCGGTTCCCGCCGCATCGTCGAAATCGATCCGCCGGCGGACGAGCGCGACGATCGATGCATAGTCGCCGAGCGCTCTCGCGACCATCTGGTCGCGCTGTTCCTTGCCCATCGTCGCATCGGCAGTGCGCAACAACTGAACGACGGGTCCGTGCAACGTGACCTTTGCGGTTACCGGCGCAAGGAAGTTGATCCCGGCGCTCTGATCGAAGTCGAGCGCCACGTCGAATTGCGGCCGCGCATCGGGCTGGAGCGGCAGATCGACCAGCCCCGCCCCCGCCATGCGCAGCGGCAGCGCATGCCGAAATGGTGGCACGTCGCCCAAATCCTCCAGACGATCGCCGTTCGAGGTTCCGTCGAGCCACAGGCTGGTGCCGTCGATGGTCGCATGCACGATGACATGGTCGAACGCGGCCGGCATCGGCAGGCGCTTCGGCACCAGGTCTCCAAGCGTCGAATGCACCAGCACCGCCTCCGCCTCGATGCCCAGTTCACGCAGGATCGCAAGCAGCAGCAGCGACTTCGCCTTGCAGTCGCCATAGCGGGCCGACCAGGTTTCGGCGGGCGACTGGGGCGCGTAATTGCCCTGCGCCATACCGTTGAACAGGTATCGCACCTTGTCCTGCACCAGTCGCAGCGCGGCCGCCGCCCGGCGTCGCGGCTCCGGCGAAGCGGCGGCGATCGCGGCGACCTCCTGCGCCAGCGCGCTACCCGGCGCGATCAGCCCCTGGGTCCGATAGAGCGGCGCCATCGCCTTCGATACCGCCTGCCAGTCGGGATAGCTGGCCGCGTCAAGGATCGCGACCGGCCGATACCGCACCGGAATATCCTTTGGCATCTCCGGCACCTTCGGGAGCGGGAGGGCAATCTCCAGCTCCTTCATTCCTGCGACCGTCCGCGGTGGCTGAATCCTCGACCAGTCGGCATAGGAGCGCCAGACGATCGGCGCCGCTTCCGGCCAGATCAGGCGGACGCGCCCGAATTGCGTGCGCATCGGCTCAGCGAACAGCGGCAGCGAGCTTTGCACCTGCCCGCCCAGCACGCGGTCGCGGCGGGTGACGGTGAAGCGCAGTCGCAGCACGTCGCCGACCCGCAGCCCCTCGACCGGCATCGTGGCGGTCAGCACGCCGTCGAGTTGCAGCTGCTCCAGCTTCTGCTCGCGGCGAATTACCGGAATCTGCTTCCCCCCGGCGAGCAGGTCGATCGTCTCGCTGCCGCGCAGGATGCTGGCGCTGTGGACCGTCAGATCGCCCTGGTCCGGGTTCCACGGCAGCTGGATTGTTCCCGCCTGGGCCAGGATTTCGGGGGACGCGATCCGGGTCGCACTTTCGACATAATGCGCAACCTCGCCATCGGCGAGACGCTCCTGCTGGTCGATGATCAGGAAGATCGGCGAGGCGTCGGTGATCGTCGTCATATCGACCGGCGGCGCTGGCTTCACCCACGCCGGCACGGGCGCATAAAGCAGCTTGTCGCCTGCCCATGCGGGCGCGACGACGACGGTCAAAGCCGCGAACGGCGCAATGATACGGATCATGTAAAGCCCCCTGTCTGCGACGAAACCTAGCGGCGCGCATGTGATGGGCAAGCGCATTTGCGACCGATCCGGAACCGCGCGGGACGCCCGGGGGTTGGACGCGCATGATCGTTTCGAATCCGGTCCGGTCGACCCGATGAGCCGCTGGGCATGGGTGTGGCATGTGCTGTCGCGGCGGCTGTGGTTTCGCGCCGCCGCATTCTGCGTGGCCGCCGTGCTGCTGGCGCTGGTCGCGCCGCTCACGGCGCCGCTGATTCCCTATCAGCTCGGCGCGAAGCTGGGGGCCGATGCGGTCGGCAACATCCTGACGATCCTGGCGTCGAGCATGCTGACCGTCACCACCTTTTCGCTGGCGGCGATGGTCGCGGCCTATGGCGCGGCGACCACCAATGTCACCCCGCGCGCGGTGACATTGCTGGTGCAGGACAAGACATCGCAGAACGCGCTGTCGACCTTTCTCGGCGCGTTCCTGTTCGCGATCGTCGGCATCTGCGCGCTATCGACCGGTTTCTACGGCGCACAGGGGCGGGTGCTGCTGTTCGGCGGCGCGATCGCGCTGATCGTCATCATTGTCGTCACGCTGCTGCGCTGGATCCAGCATCTCGCCAAGCTGGGCCGGGTGCATGACAGCATCGTGCGCGTCGAGCGTGCGGCGTTGTCGGCGGTCGATTCGGTGCAGCACCCGCCGCGCATCGCCGCGCTGGCGATGCCGCCGGTGCCGGCCGATGCCGAACCGGTCTTTTGCGCCGACCGGATCGGCTATGTCACCAATATCGATCTGGGCGAGTTGCGCGATGCGATGGGCGATTGCGGCGGGCGGGTGATGCTGGGCGTGGTGCCGGGCAGCTTCATCGACCCCGGGCGGGCCGCCGCCTGGGTGACCGGTGGCGATGCCGCGACGATCGATCGCGTGCGCCGCGCGATCACGATCGAGCGCGACCGCAGTTTCGACCATGATCCGCGATTCGGCCTGATCGTGCTGTCCGAAATCGCCTCACGCGCGCTGTCGCCGGCGGTGAACGACCCCGGCACCGCGATCGCCGTGCTGGGCGCACAGTTGCGGGTGATGCAGAAGCTGTCGCAGAGCGAGGGGGCGCCATTCGACGAACGCGTGGTGCTGCCGGCCCTGGCGATCGAGAAGCTCGTCGCAGACGCGTTCCGCCCGGTCGCGCGCGACGGCGCCGGACAGATCGAGGTGGCGCTCAAGCTTCAGAAGGTCCTCGCGGCGCTCGCGCATATCGAGCCGCAATGGTCGCCCGCCGCGCGTGCCGCCGCGCGTGAGGCGAGCACGCGGGCGAGCGCCGCGCTCGCGCTGCGGGACGACGCGCTGGCGGTGGCGCGCGCCTTTGACGACTGGCCGGACTGACGGGGAGGTCAGCCGGGGTGGTAGAAGTCGTGGACCTGCTGCGCGACCGCCGCTGACACGCCGGGCGCTTTTTTGAGGTCGTCCAGGCTGGCCCCGCGCACCGCCCGCGCGGTGCCGAAATGCATCAGCAGCGCCTTTTTCCGTGCCGGACCGATGCCCGGCACTTCATCCAGCGGCGATGCGCCGATCGCCTTTGCGCGCTTCGCCCGGTGCGCGCCGATGGCGAAGCGGTGGACCTCGTCGCGCAGCTTCTGGATGTGGAACAGCGCCGCCGCGTTGGTCGGCAACATCCGCTCGCTGCCGTCCATCAGGTGGAACACCTCGCGCCCCTCACGCCCATGATGCGGCCCCTTGGCGACACCGACCAGGCAGACGTCCTCGATCCCCATCTCCTCCAGCACCGCGCGCGCGGCGTTGAGCTGGCCCTTGCCCCCGTCGATCAGGACAAGGTCGGGCCACACGCCCCTGTCGCGGTCGGGGTCCTCCTCCTGCGCGCGGGCGAAGCGGCGGGTGAACACCTCACGCATCATCGCGAAATCGTCGTCGGTCGCCGCGCTCTTGATGTTGAACTTGCGATACTGGCCCTTGCGGAACCCTTCCGGCCCGGCGACGATCATCGCGCCGACCGCGCTCGTCCCCTGGATATGGCTGTTGTCATAGACTTCGATCCGGTCGGGCGGTTCGGCCAGCCCGAACAGGTCGGCGATCTCCCGCAGGATCCGCGCCTGCGTCGTCGATTCGGCCATGCGGCGATCCAGCGCCTCGACCGCGTTGCGCTCGGCCTGTTCCATCAGCTTGCGCCGCGCGCCGCGCTGCGGACGGCTGATCTCGACCTTGAATCCCGCACGCTCGCCCAGCGCCTGCGCCACCACGTCGCACTCGGGCAGGTCGCGATCGATCAGCACCGTACGCGGCGGCGGCACCTCCTCATAGAATTGCATGAGGAACTGGGTCAGCACCTCCTCGTCCGGCACTTCGGCGGTGTGCGCGGGGAAAAAGGCGCGATGCCCCCAATTCTGGCCGCCACGAATGAAGAAGGCCTGGATGCCGATCTGTCCCTGTTTGGCGGCGAGCGCGAAGATGTCGGCATCGCCCACCCCCTCCGCATTGATCGCCTGCGACCCCTGGATGAAGGTCAGCGCCTTCAGCCGGTCGCGCAGCACGGCGGCCAGTTCGAAATCGAGGGTCTCCGCCGCCGCCTGCATCTGCTCGCCGAGCTTCGCCTGCACCTTGGTCGATTTGCCCATCAGGAAATCGCGCGCGTCGGACACCAGTTCCTCATACCCCGCCTTGTCGATGCGATCGACGCAGGGGGCCGAGCAGCGGCGGATCTGATAGAGCAGGCACGGCCGGTCGCGGGTATTGAAGAACCCGTCGGTGCAACTGCGCAGCAGGAACAGTTTCTGAAGCGCGTTCAGCGTCTTGCGTACCTGCCCCGCGCCCGCGAACGGGCCGAAATAATCGCCCTTGGCCCGTCGCGCACCGCGATGCAGCTGGACGCGGGGAAAGTCGTGATCGCCGCGCAGCAGGATGTAGGGAAAGGATTTGTCGTCGCGCAGCAGCACGTTGTAGGCGGGCCGGAACCGCTTGATCAGCTGCGCCTCGAGCAGCAGCGCCTCGGCCTCGTTATTGGTCGTCACGACGGTCATGCCGCGCGTTTGCGCGATCATCCGACGCAGGCGGTTCGACAGCTTCGCCGGCTGGGTGTAGTTGGCCACGCGATTTTTCAGCGCGCGCGCCTTGCCGACATAGAGAACGTCGCCGCGCGCATCCTGCATGCGATAGACGCCGGGGCGCGCGGGCAGCGTCTTCAGCACGTTGCGGATCGCCGCGACGCCGGCATCAAGGTCGGGCGTTTCCGACCCGCGCACCGCAAAGGTCGCGCCTTCCTCATTGAACCGGTTCGGGGAATTGGGGGAGGACATCGCCCCCGATCTAGGGACTGTCCACCGATTCAGCTAGCCGGCAGCGTGGCGATCCACGCCTCGATCCCGTCGGTATCGGCCAGCGCGCCGTTCCAGCGATATTTGGGTACCGCCGGCACATTCGATCCACGGGTACGGCCGCGATACACCTTTGTCGGTAGCCAGGCCCGCATGACTCCGCCGGGCAGTTCGAACCCCCGCACCTCCATATACAGCGTGTCGGCATCGGTTTCCTGCCCCACCTGGGTCGCACCCAGATCGGTCAGGACATCGACCGCGTCGAGACAGGCCGACGCACAGCCGAAATCGGTGAGCACGAAGATCCGGGCGCGCACCGGATCGGCGCCCGCGGGCAGAGCAGGGCGGACGCCGGACGGATTCTCTGGGTCCGCAAAGCGCCAGAACGCCTGCCCCTTTGCCTTTGCCCCCTCCATGCCGGCGATCATCAGCTTCACGAGCCGGTGGAGTTCCGGACTGTCGGCCGGGTCGAGCTTCTTGGCGAAGTCGCTGAAATTGGCGATGTTGCCGTCCGACACGCGATAGTCGGTTTCCGACGCGCTCCAGGTCTTGGCATCGTACCAGGGCTTGCCCCACAAGGCGCGCGCCGTGCGCGCCATCCATTCGGATGACCCCCCGCTATTGCCACGCAGGTCAAAGACGAGGCGCGGCGCGGACGCCAGTTCGGCATGGCGCGATTCGATCTCGCGCACCAGCGCGGTCAGTTGCGCCCCGTCCTCGCTCTGGGGATCGCTTTCGAACGTCCCCATGCGGATCCAGAAGCCGCCATCGGCCTGTTTCCTCAGACCGATTCCCGTGCCGAACCGGGTCCCTACCGTCTCTGCGATCAGCGTGCTGCGACGCGTGCTGTCGATTGGCGTCCAGTTCAGCCGATAGCCCATCCGCTTCCCCGCCGATTCGAACGTGCAGCGCTTCGCCGGCGCGCGCCATGGATTGTCGGACCGCAGGAACAGGCGCGGCGCGGTCCGCACGCGCGTCGCGGTCAGCCGCCACCGCCCGGTCAGCGGCCCTAGCCGTTCCGCCGCGAATTGCTCGACACCCTTGCCATCGCACCCGATCAGGCGTGCGCCCGGCGCGGGCCGCGCTTCGCCTTCGCGCTGCACGACGCGCCACGCGCCGTCACGCAGCGCGACGACGAAACCGGGCCAGGTGAACGCCCAGGGGTGCGCATAGCCCTGATCGATCGGCGCGACACCCAGATGCCCGTCATCAAAGGCGTTGCCGAATTCGACCATCGCCCAATAATATTCGCGATAGCCGATACCGGCTTTCGCCCGAGACATCGCGAGGCGGTAACTGCGGTCGAGCAGCGCGTCGAAGCCGGGATTTTCCGTGTCCAGAGGACCGGGATGCGAATCCAGAATCGCGGCACGAAACGCGGTCGCGTCCTGACGGAGCAGGGACGCGTAATCGCGCGCCGGTGCCTTTTGCACGCCGGCATCGGATTGTGCCGACGCCGCACCAGCGACGACCAGCGCCACCGCAGCAACGGCACATGCAACGGATTTCACCACCCCGATACTCCTCCATCGGCAGCTATAGCCGGGCTTTTGCCCCCTTCCACTGCGATCTGCGCGGGGCTAGCCTGCCGCGATACAAAAGGGGGATTATCACATGCGCCTGCTCGCCGGCCTGCTCGCCACCAGCCTTCTTGCCGCGCCGGCGCTTGCCGGACCCGATTTCGCGCCGGCGGTGGAGGCCGATTATGCGGCGCACCTCGAAAAGCTGTTCGTCGATTTCCACCGGAATCCGGAATTGTCGTTCAAGGAAACCCGCACCGCCGCGATCATGGCAAAGGAATTGCGCGCGGTCGGCGGGATCGAGGTGACCGAGGGCGTGGGCGGCACCGGCGTCGTCGGGGTGATGAAGAATGGCGAGGGTCCGACGGTGCTGGTGCGCGCCGACATGGACGGCCTGCCGCTCAAGGAAGACAGCGGCGTCGCCTATCCCTCCACGGTCACCCAGGTCGATATCGACGGCGTGACGAAGCCGGTGATGCACGCCTGTGGCCATGACGTGCATATCACGTCGATGATCGGCACCGCGCGCCAGCTGGCGCGGATGAAGGATCGCTGGCGCGGCACCGTCGTGTTCGTGGTGCAGCCCGCCGAGGAGCGGATCGGCGGCGCGCGCAAGATGATGGAGGACGGCCTCTATACGCGGTTTCCAAAGCCCGATTATGCCGTCGCGTTTCATGTCGCGGCGGGGGTTCCCACCGGCAAGCTGATGCTGGAGCCGGGGATTTCCTCCTCTTCGTCGGACAGCGTGGACATCACCGTGTTCGGCGTCGGCACCCATGGCGCCGCGCCGCATATGGGCAAGGACCCGATCGTCATGGGCGCCGAGATCGTGATGGCGTTGCAGACGCTGGTCAGCCGGGAGATCGCCCCTCTCAGCCCCGGCGTCGTCACCGTCGGATCGTTTCATTCGGGGTTCAAGCACAACATCATCTCCGACAAGGCGGAACTGCAACTGACCGTGCGGTCCGACGATGAGGGGACGCGCAAGAAGCTGCTCGACGGGATCAAGCGCATTGCCGAGAATGTGGGGCGGATGAACGGCCTGCCCGAGGACAAGCTGCCCAAGGTGCGCGTCGGATTCGAATCGACGCCGGTGACGATCAACAACCCGGCGCTGACGGGGCGCGTGCAGAGCGCCTTTACCGGCGCGTTCGGCGAAACGATCCTGCATCGCGAACCGCGCCAGTCGATGGGCGCGGAGGATTTCGCCTATTTCATTCAGCAGGACAGCGGCGTTCCGGGCGCCTATTTCCAGGTCGGCGGCACCCCCCAGGCGGAGATCGACGCGGCGAAGAATGGCGGCAAGCCGGTGCCTTCACACCATTCGCCCTTCTTCAAGATCGACCCCAAGGCGTCGGTGACGCTGGGGACCGAGGCGACGACGGTCGCGGTGCTCGATCTGCTCAAGCCCAAAAGCTAGCGCTCGACGCGCGCGTCCATGATCCAGAGCGCGGCCAGAAGCGCGAGCGCACCGATGGTATAGACCCAGGCGATCAGCCGGATGTTGAGCGCGCCGAGTTGCTTGATCCGGTGCGCCGACAGCCGCGACTGGATCGCGCAGGCACGGCGTTCGGCCATCCAGACGATCAGGATGCCCAGCGCGACGAACAGCGTCGCGATGACGCGCGGCAGCCAGACGGGTTCGATCGCGCCGAACAGCACGTGAAAGCCCAGGCCGATTCCCACCGTCGCGAGCGCGGTGCGCGCCCAGCCGCTGAAGGTTCGCTCATTCGCCAGAAGGGTGCGGTCCTCGGCCAGATCGGTCCGCTCTTCGGCCAGCCGGTTCTTGGTCTTCGCGTCATCGCCCATGCCGGCTCAACGCCCGACGCGGCGGATTGCTTCGCGCGCCAACCAGTGTAATGGTGAGATAATACACACTGGAGGGTTCGATGAAGCTGTTCGCCTGTGCAATATCCGCCGCATCGCTGGCCGCGATCGCGGTCCCGGCCATTGCCGGCCAGACGGTCAGCAAGCCGGTGGTCGCCGCGCTCGCCAATCCGGACCGACCCGCCGATCAGCGGGCGATCGACGGTCGGCGCAAGGCGGGTGAGATCCTGACCTTTGCCGGGATCAGGCCGGGGGACAGGGTCGCGGACTTCGTGATGGGCGGCGGATATTGGACCCGCATCCTTTCACCGCTCGTCGGTCCGAAAGGCAAAGTCTATGCCTACCAGCCCGCCGAGTTCATCAAGTTTCAGCCATCCTATGCCGAGCAGCAAAGGGCCGCCGTCGCCGGTCTGTCCAACGCCGTCGCGAAGGATGAGAGCTTTGGCGCGCTCGCCTTTCCGGAAAGGCTGGATGCGATCGTCACCGTCCAGAATTATCACGACCTGTTCCTGAAACCCTTTCCCCGCACCCTGGCCGCGGACGTCACGAAGAAGTTGTTCGACGCGCTGAAGCCGGGCGGCGTGCTGCTGGTCGTCGATCATGTCGCGGCGAGCGATCCGGACAATGTCGCGCCCGACAAGCTGCACCGGATCGATCCCGCCATCGCGCGGGCGGCGATCGAACAGGCGGGCTTCCGCTTCGCGGGGAAGCTGGACGTGCTGCGCAATCCCGACGACCCGCACGGCGCCAGCGTGTTCGACCCGTCGATCCGCGGCAAGACCGATCAGTTCATCTATAAATTCGTGAAGCCGAAACGCTGAGGCCATGCGGACACGCGCCGGCATCGCCCCACAGGCGAGCGGGCGGCGACCGATGCGGACTGGCCCGAACCGGCGGGTGGCGCCATCCCGCCGTCCCGTGGCCGACGCGCGCGTGATCCGGCAACACGCTTGACCGACAACGAAAAGGCCCGCGATCCGGATGGACCACGGGCCTTTTTCAACGGCTTCAGCGCCGGTCAGTTGACCGTGCCGAGACCCGCGATCGTGCGATCCACCAGCGCCTTGTCGGCACCGGCATCATGCTTCTGCGCGATGATCGCCGCAGCGGCCTTAGCGGCGGCATCGGCGGCGCGCGCGCGGACCTGGTCGATCGCGGCGCGTTCGGCGGCGGCGATCTTCTCCTCCGCCATCTTGCCGCGACGCTTCACCAGATCGTCGGCGTCCTGCTTCGCCTTCGCGACCAGCGCCTTCGCTTCCTCATCGGCATGGGCGACCATTTCGGCGGCCTGGGCCTCAACACTGGCGATCCTGCGCGCATATTCGTCGCGCAGCGCCTCGGCCTCGTTGCGCAGCGCCTTCGCCTCGTCCAGCCGGGCGCGAATCTGGGCGATCTGGGTATCCAGCCCACGCGCGATCAGCCCCGGAACCTTCTTCCACAGAAGGATCAGGATGAAGGCGAGCATCGCGATCGACACCCACACGGTCGAGGTCAGCAGACCGAAGCTCGCGGGGTCGGCATGCGCCTCGCTCGGCCCGCCATGCTGAATGGTCACCGCCTTCGTTCCGGTGTCGGGAAGGCCCATGCCCTTGCCCTTCGCCGCTTCGCTCAAATTCTCTGCCACGGGATCCCCCGCCTGGGCAGGCGCCGTCTGAACGTCAGCCATTGAGCGCCGCCTTCACTGCCGTCTTTGCCTCGGCAGCGGTGACCTTCGCCCCCGAAACCTTGGCGACGATGTCCTGCGCCGCCTCGGCGGCGACCGCTTCGATCTCGCCCTTCGCCGCTTCGGACGCCGCAGCGATGCGCGCCTCCGCCTCGACGACTCTCGCGTCGAGTTCGCCATTCGCGACGGCGAGCTTCTTCTCGGTCTCGGCGGCGGCCTTGCCGCGCGCCTCGGCGAGCTTCGTCTGCGCCGCCTCACGCGCCGCATTTTCATGCGCCCGCCAGCTTTCCTCGGCGGCGTCCGCCTGGACGCGCGCCGCCTCGGCCGCCTTAAGGTCGTCGGCCACGGTCTGATCGCGCTGATCGACCGTCGCCTGAACCTTGGGCGCCATGCCCCGGCCGATGACGAAATAGACGATGCCGAAGGTCACAAACAGCCAGAACAGCTGAGAGGCCCAGGTCGCCGCGAGTTGCGAGATTTGAGGCATATTGATCCTGTCCTGTCACGGACCGGAGCAGCGGAACGCCGCCCCGGCCCGAACGGGAGAGCAGTTACGCGACGAAGATCAGGATCATCGCGACGACGAACGCGAGCAGGCCGAGAAGCTCGGCGGCCGCGAAGCCGATGAACAGGCGGCCCTGCTGGCCGTCGGCCGCACCCGGATTGCGCAGCGCGCCTTCAAGGAACGAGCCGAAGACGTTGCCCACACCGATCGCGGCCATGCCCGCGCCGATCGCGGCAAGGCCGGCGCCGATGAGCTTCGCCGCTTCCGGGCTGATCATGCTGGTCGGTTCCATTTTCAAAACTCCTGCTTCAAATTCAGTTGGTGGTTGTTGACGAAAAAACTCAGTGCAGATGCTCGGCGTCGTGGATGTAGAGCGCGGTGAGCAGCGCGAAGACATAGGCCTGAATGCCCGCCACCAGCACTTCGAGCGCCGAAATGCCGACCATCAGCGCGAAGCTGGGGATGCCGACGATCCCGCCCCACATCGGGCTGGCCGCGCCGGAATTGATGACGAAGCCGGCCAGCACCTTCAGCAGGATGTGGCCCGCGGTCATCGCGACGAACAGTCGCAGGCCCAGGCTGAACGGGCGGAACAGGAACGAGATCAGTTCGATGACAAAGATCATCGGGACCATATAGCCCGGCGTGCCGGCCGGCACGAACAGGCTGAAGAAGTGAAAGCCATGCTTCCAGAAGCCGACGATCAGCACGATCGAGAAGCTGAGCAGCGCGAGCACGCCGGTGATCGTGAAATGGCTGGTGAAGGTGAACGGATGCACGCCGAACAGCCCGAGCGGCAGCAGCCCCAGCAGGTTGGCGAACAGGATGAACATGAACAGCGAGAAGACATAGGGCAGATATTTCCGCCCGCCCTTGCCGATATTGTCATCGACCAGCTTGGCGATGAAGCCGGTGAAGTTTTCCACCAGCATCTGCCAGCGGCCGGGTACGACCTGCTGCTTCATGCCGCCGGCCATGAAGACCCACAGCACGATCATCGCGACGACCATCCACAGCGCCGAGTTGGTGAAGGCGATCTGATGCCCGCCGATGTTGAAACCGTCCCAGATCGTCTGCACCTCAAACTGGTGCATCGGGTCGATCTTGCCAGATTCTGCCGCCACGCCGTCTTCCTGTTTGATCGGCCCGCCGGGGCGCGCCGCTCTTCGTTTGTCTACCGCGATTTCCGGGCGCCGCGCGCGGGCGGCTGGAAATCACTTTGGCAAAAGCGCCCGAAAGTCACTTCGAGCGCTGGTTCGAAATCCTGAAGATGTTCCTGAACGCGACCCCGATTCCGAGGAACAGCATCACGAGCAGGAGCCAGGGGGATGTTCCGAGGAACCGATCGAGCAGCCACCCGATCAGCGCCCCTCCCGCCAGACCGCCGACCAGCTCGGCGAGAACGCGATTGCCCAGGCGATAATCATCCTCGCCCTTGTCGTCGCTCTCGCCTCTGCGGATCGCCTCATCGGTTTGCGCCCGCGCCAGCCGCTCGTTCAGCGCGGCGATGCGTGCATCCTCCTTGAGGGGGTCCAGTCCGGGCTCGTTCTCGGCCATCTCGTCTCTCCACAGCCTCCAGCCACGTCGCAGGACACCGGGCAAAACGCATGCGCCGAGCGGCAAGCCCGCCAAGGCACGCGCGCTTTAGAAAGGGGGGGGAGCCGAGTCAACCGCGGTGCAACAATCGTGCGTGCGAACGCGCGACGCCCGGTTGCCGACCGCCCCCGCCGGGAACCGCTTCCCTTCGGCAGGATCACCCTCTACCCAATGCCTATGGGCGCGGCCGACAGCGATGCGATCACCGACGGCAGCGGACATCGCGCGCGACTGCGCCAGCGCCTGTTGAGCGACGGCGAGGGTCTGCTGGACCATGAGCTTGTCGAATATCTGCTCGCACTGGCGATTCCCCGCCGCGATACCAAGCCGCTGGCAAAGGCGCTGCTCCATGAATTTGGCGGGCTGACCGGCCTGTTGACCGCGGAAGCGGAAGCGATCGCGCGCGTACCGGGAATGGGCGAGACGTCGGTCGCGGCGATCAAGATCGCGCACGCCTCCGCCCTGCGCCTGCTCAAGGGCGAGGTGGCGGCGCGGCCGGTGCTGGCGAACTGGCAGGCGCTGCTCGACTATCTGCGCGCCGACATGGCGCCGCATGTGATCGAGCGGGTGCGCGTGCTGCACATGAATTCGCGCAACATGCTGATCCGCGACGAATTGATGCAGGAAGGGTCGGTGGACGAGGCGCCGGTCTATGTCCGCGAAGTGATCCGCCGCGCGCTGGAACTGGGATCGGCGGCCATCATCCTGGTGCATAATCATCCCAGCGGCGATCCCGCGCCCAGCCGGGCCGATATCGAATTGACCCGCAACATCGTCGAGGCGGGCAAGCGACTGGGCATCGCCGTACACGATCACATCATCATCGGCTCCACCGGCCATTCCAGCCTGCGGGGCATGGGCCTGATGTAAGCGCGCGCACATGCGGGCGCGCACGGAGATTTGACGCGGAACGGCCGCCGGACCGAAATCCGGCGGCCGCTGGACGGGAGATGCGGATACCCGTCCGGGAGGGGCCTCTTACGAAGGCTGGGGGGCAAGGAAGCCCTTGAGTTCATCCTTGCTCACACCGCCCGATTTGTCGGTATCGGCCGCAGCCATCGCCTTGCCGATCCATTCCTTGTCCGCTGCCGACTCACCGGTGAAGGCTGGTTCGGCTGGCGAACGCAGCGCGACCATCCAGGCGCCGAATTCCTCGCTCTTCAGATTGCCGTCGGCATCCTTGTCATAGGTCGGAAAGTCCTGATCTACGATCTGGGCGATCTGCGCCGGGGTCGCCGGCTGCTTTGCAGGCTGCGACTGCGCCATCTGCGGCTCCGAAGTCGCCGGCTCGGCCGGGGTGGCCGGTGTCGTGGGCGTTGCCGCCACGGGCGTGCCGGGTGCCGTATCGGCCGGTTCATCCGTCGCCGATGGCGTGGCCGCCTGTGGCGGCGTTGCAGGTTCCGCCGGTGTGGCCGGCTCGGCTGGCGTGGCGGGCGCCGCCGGCGGCGATTCGGCCTGCGGCTCGCCAGCCGGCATGTCCTGCGCCAATACCGGCGCAGAAATCGTCATCGCGCCGGCAAGAAATATCGTCTTGAGCATTGAAAATCTCCTGCTCTATTGGACGAGAGGCACGTGATATTCAGCGCCACCCGTGAAGATATCGAACACCCAACAAACGCGTTGCATTTTTACAACGTTCCCTGAAAAATTACTTCGCTATCAACTTGACGATACATAACCTCGACTCGTCGCGTCACCGTTTGGATTTTGCGACGAGATGAAGCGCGGGGATGCGGTTTACGGCGCCCGCCCCGCTTTGCTAGGGGCGCGGCGCACCACGAAAGGCTTGCCATGGTTCCCCGCTATTCCCGCCCCGAAATGACCGCCATCTGGTCGGCCGAAAGCCGCTATGGCATCTGGTTCGAGATCGAGGCGCATGCGACCGACGCCCTGGCCGACCTTGGCGTCGTCCCGAAATCCGCGGCCAGGGCGCTGTGGGACTGGTGGGCGACGAACCCGTCGATCGACGTCGCGGCGATCGACGCGATCGAGGCGGTGACGAAGCACGACGTCATCGCCTTTCTGACCTGGGTCGCGGAAAATGTCGGCGAGGAAGCGCGCTTCATGCATCAGGGCATGACGTCGAGCGACGTGCTCGACACCTGCCTGGCGGTACAGCTGGCCCGCGCGGCGGACATTCTGCTGGCGGATATCGACGCGCTGCTCGCGGTCCTCAAGCGGCGGGCGGAGGAGCATAAATATACGCCCACGATCGGGCGCAGCCACGGCATCCATGCCGAACCGGTGACGTTCGGCCTGAAAATGGCGGAAGCCTATGCGGAGTTCGCCCGCAACAGGACGCGCCTGGTCGCCGCGCGCGCGGACATCGCGACCTGTGCGATCTCCGGCGCGGTCGGCACCTTCGCCAATATCGATCCCCGGGTGGAAGCGCATGTCGCCGGGAAGCTGGGCCTGGCGGTCGAGCCGGTTTCGACCCAGGTCATCCCGCGCGATCGCCATGCGATGTTCTTCGCCACGCTGGGCGTCATCGCCAGCTCGATCGAGCGGCTCGCGGTCGAAATCCGCCACCTTCAGCGCACCGAGGTGCTGGAGGCGGAGGAATATTTCTCCCCGGGCCAGAAGGGCAGCAGCGCGATGCCGCACAAGCGCAATCCGGTGCTGACCGAAAACCTGACCGGCCTTGCCCGCATGGTCCGTAGCGCCACGATCCCGGCGATGGAGAATGTCGCCTTGTGGCACGAGCGCGACATCAGCCATTCGTCGGTCGAGCGCTATATCGGTCCGGACGCGACGATCACGCTCGATTTCGCGCTGGCACGGCTGACGGGGGTGATCGACAAGCTGCTGGTCTATCCCGCGCGCATGCAGAAGAATCTCGACCGGATGGGTGGCCTGGTCCATTCGCAGCGCGTGCTGCTGGCGCTGACCCAGGCCGGAGTGAGCCGGGAGGACAGCTATCGCCTGGTCCAGCGCAACGCGATGAAGGTGTGGGAGAGCGACGGCGACCTGTCGCTGCTCGACCTGCTCAAGGCCGATCCCGACGTGACCGCCGCGCTATCGACGCAGGAGATCGAGGAAAAGTTCGACCTCGACTATCATTTCCGACAGGTCGATACGATCTTTGCACGGGTGTTCGCCGAGTGATGCGCGGTCCGGACGATTGACGGCGCGGCGCCTTGGTGATTTACCCGAATAATACAGGAGTGATCGATGGCCAAGGCGAAGAAACTGAAGGCGAAAGCCGAAAAGGCGCTGAAGACCGGCAAGCTGCCCAAGAAGGTGGCCGGAATCGAGCTGCCGAAGGAATTGCGCAAGCAGGGCGGAAAGCTGCTGGAGATGGCGCGCAGCCCGCTGGTCGGCGACCTGCTGGCCGCCGGGCTGGTGGCGCTGGCCGCGAACGTGCGCAACCAGAACCGGCCCAAGGACGAAAATGGCGCGAAGAAGGACCGGTCGGGCGCTGCCGAAGCGCTGGGTCAGACCGCCGCGACGCTCGCGACCGTCGTCGCCGCCCGGGCAGCGGAGAAGATCACCGGCAAGCTGACCGAACGCGCCGCGCCACCGGCCGCGCCCCGAGCGCCGGACGCGCCGGCGCCCCCGACCGCACCGGTCCCGCCGGAAAAGCCCGAACCGTCAGCGCCGCTCAAAACCACCGGAACCCGCAGATCCGCCGCCAAGCCCGCACCGGCACCGGTGAAGACGCCGCGCGCGAAGGCGCAGCCGCCGCTCAAGGCGGGCGCGACCCGCAAGCCGGCCACCCGCAAGCCGCGCGCGAAGCCGGCATCCTGATCCGCGCAGCCCGATGAGCGCGGTCGAGATCATCGGGCTGGCCGCCAGCGTCAGCCTGTTGGCGGGATGGCGGCTGTATCTGTGCGTGTTCGCGGTCGGGCTGGCGATGCACGGCGGCTGGGTGGCGCTGCCCGAACAACTGCGCGCGCTCGACGTGCTGGCCAATCCATGGGTGATCGGCGTCGCCGGCGCCGGCGCGGTCGCCGAATTTCTTGCCGACAAGGTGATGTGGATCGATTCGGCATGGGATGCGGTCCACACGCTGATCCGTCCGGTGGGCGGGGCGCTGCTGGCGCTGGCGATCGTCGATCCGTCCAACCCGGCCTGGCAGGTGGCGGTCCTGCTGCTGGGCGGGGGCAGCGCGCTGCTGACCCATGGTGCGAAGGCAGGCGCGCGCGCAGCGGTCAATGCCAGTCCCGAACCGTTCAGCAACATCGCGGTATCGACCGGCGAGGATGTGCTGACCGGCGGACTGCTGGTGCTGGCGCTGGCGAATCCGGTCGCCGCGGTCGGGATCGCCGCACTGATCGCATTGGCCGCCCTCGCGGCGCTGGTGATGCTGCGCCGACTGCTCAGGCGGCTGTTGCGGCGAACCGCGCAGGCACGCCCCGACTAACGGCCGCGCGTTCGGCCCGTGCCGCCGCCATTCACGCGAACAGTTCGTCCAGAAAATCGCGCATCGCCTGCCAGCTGCGGCGATCGGCATCCGCATGATAGCCGAATCCCGGCCGATCCGATCCGGCCATGCTGGCGTCGGTGAAGCCATGTCCCGCCCCGCCATACCCATGGATCTGCCAGTCGGCGCCGCCCGCAGACAGCTCCGCCGCAAGTCCAACGACCCGGTCGGGCGGCGCGAGTGGATCGTCCCAGCCGTGACAGACGAGCAGCCGGGTCGCGATCGGCGTGGGATAGGCATAGCCAGGCGGATCGAACAGACCGTGAAACGCCACCACGCCGCGCACGTCCCCACCCGCCCGGGCGAGGTCGAGCACCGCCTTGCCCCCGAAGCAATAGCCGATCGCGGCCATGCGCGCGGGATCGACATGCGGCTGCGCGCGCATCGCGGCGACGCTGGCGAACAGGCGGTCGCGCAGCAGCGCGCGGTCGGCGTTGAGCTGGTTCATATACACTGCCGGGTCCGGCGACTCGCGCGTCGTTCGCTTGCCCTGGCCGTACAGATCGGCGACGAACCCGACATAGCCGAGCGCCGCCAGACGGTCGGCGACGGCATCGTCCTGTTCCTTCCGACCCAGAACGTTCGGCACCACCAGCACGCCCGGCCGCGCCGCCCCGTCGGTGGTATCGCGCGCCGCGCACCCTTCGAACGGACCGCCCGGTCCGTCATAGATGATGCGTTGTCTTTCCACCGCCATGGCCATCCTCCGTTGCCCTGTCGCCACCATGCGCTAAGGACGCGGGCGACATCCCGCAAGGAGTAGCCCATGCCCACGCTCGTCCTGATCCGCCACGGCCAGTCCGCCTGGAACCTGGAGAACCGCTTCACCGGCTGGTGGGACGTCGATCTGACGGCGCAGGGTGTGGAAGAGGCCTGGGCCGCCGGACGGTTGATGAAGGAGAAGGGTGTCGATTTCGACCTGACCTTCACCAGCTATCAGACACGCGCGATCAAGACGCTCAACCTCGCGCTGGAGGCGATGGGGCGGCTGTGGCTGCCGACCGAGAAATCGTGGAAGCTGAACGAGCGCCATTATGGCGGCCTGACCGGCCTGGACAAGGCGGAGACCGCGGCGAAGCACGGCGATGAACAGGTCAAGCTGTGGCGCCGCAGCTTCGACATTCCGCCGCCCCTTCCCGAGGAGGGATCGCCCTGGGACCTGGCCAAGGACGAACGCTACAAGGGCATCCCGATCCCCCAGACCGAGAGCCTGAAGGACACGATCGCGCGCGTCCTCCCATATTGGGAGGAACGGATCGCCCCCGAATTGCGGGCGGGCAAGCGCGTGCTGATCGCGGCGCACGGAAATTCGCTGCGCGCGCTGGTCAAGCATCTGTCGGGCATTTCGGACGAGGAGATCACCGGGCTGGAAATTCCGACCGGCCAGCCGATCGTCTACGATCTCGCCGACGATCTGACCGCGACCGATCGCTATTATCTCAGCGAGCGCTGACACATATCCGGGCCGGACGGGAAGGACCGGGTCAAAGGTTGTCGCGGAACATCGCGACCATGTCCTCGACCCGGTCGATATGCGCGGGCGCGATCGACACGATCGTGCGCCGGCTGTCCATCGGATGGACCTCGCGCACCAGGATGCCGGCGCTGGCGAGCCGTTCGACATGGCGCAGCGCGGTGGTGCTCGGTACGCCCGATCCGTGGCACAGCGCCTTGACGCTCACCTCGCGCCCCTCGGCACGCGCGGCGACCAGATCGAGCAGCATGTCCCATGCCGGATCGCGCATGCACTCGATGCCGAGCAGGGTGTTGCGACGGGTGCGCAGGCGGCGCAGGCGGCCGGCATAATCGCCGACGGGACGCCCTTCCGCACGCTTTTGCGCGGCACCGGTAACCGCCTCTTCGATCCGGTCGATCGCTTCGGTGATCGAACAGCCGTTGCGGTTCGAAACCGCCATGGCCAGACCCAGCAGACGCGCCAGATCGTCGGGAGAAAACTGATGATTCACGCTGATTTACGAACCGCCCCTGCTACACGGGACGTCCTTTGACACCAAAATGGAGCCGGCGTGTACGCCGAACGGCTCCGCTTTAGCAATCCATTTCGGGTAACCCGCGCGCCCGATCAGCCGGACGCGTTCAGATTATGGGTCAGACCGATCTCTGCGTTCAACAGCTTCGAAACCGGACAGTTCGCCTTTGCCTCGGCCGCCAGGCGCTCGAACTCCGCCGGGTCGATTCCCGGCACCGACGCATCGAGCGTCAGATCGGAACGCGTGATCGTGAAGCCGCCATCGCGCTGTTCCAGCTTGACCGCAGCCTTTGTTTCCAGCGTCCCGTCCGCATGGCCCGCACGGGCGAGCGCGAAGCTGAGCGCCATGGTGAAGCAGGCGGCGTGCGCCGCGGCGATCAGTTCCTCCGGATTGGTGCCGGGTTCGTCCTCGAACCGCGTGTTGAAGCCATAGGGCTGGTCGGACATCACCCCCGACTGGGTCGAGATGCTGCCCTTCCCCGCCTTGCCGAAACCGGAATAGCGGGCGCTGGCGGTGCGGGTGGTCATCGATCGATCTCCTGATAGTCGGTTCGCAGCAGCAACGACGGGGCGGGGCCGGCGTTCCATGCCTGCGACCGGTCCTTCCCACATCCCGAGCCACGATGTAGAGCGGCGAGCGACGCACATGAAGAATCCGACCGTCCTCTCTCGCCCCTTTTTCGAGCAGAAGAGCCGCGCCTTCTGGATGCTTCAGGGTGCCGGCTGGGGCGGCTATCTGATGCTGCGCGCGGTTTCCAACTTTTCAAACCGCACCTTCAGCTTCGAAGACCTGATCCGCGTCACGATCGAATCGATCGTCGGCTATTGCCTGACGCTGCTGCTGTCCGCGCTGTACGGCTATTATCGCCGCGTGCCGCGTGTTTCGGGCGTGCTCGCGACGATCGCCACGTTGTTCGCGGCGACGCTCGTCTATGCCGTGCTCAACGCCTTTACGGTGTCGGTGATGCGTGGCGATCCGGGGATCGAGCTGCCGCTGATCCTGGGCAGCCTGTTCCTCAATTTCACCGTGCTCGCGGGCTGGTCCGCGCTATATTACGGCATCAACTTCTACCTGATCGTCGAGGACCAGACCGATCAGATGCGGGTGCTGGAGAATCAGGCGAGCAGCGCCCAGCTGGCGATGCTGCGCTATCAGCTCAACCCGCATTTCCTGTTCAATACGCTCAATTCGATCTCGACGCTGGTGCTGCTCAAGCAGACCGACCGGGCGAACGCGATGCTGGCCCGGCTGTCCAACTTCCTGCGCTACACGCTCGCCAACGAACCGACCGCCCATGTCACGCTGGCGCAGGAGGTCGAGACGCTGAAACTATATCTCGAGATCGAGAAGATGCGCTTCGACCAGCGCCTCAAGCCGGTCTTCGACATCGATCCGCGCACGGTGAAGGCGCGCCTGCCCTCGCTGCTGCTCCAGCCGCTGGTCGAAAATGCGATCAAATATGCCGTCACCCCGCGCGAGGAGGGTGCCGAAATCTGCGTGCGCGCTCGGCTCAGCGGCGATCGGGTGCGGATCACCGTATCGGACACCGGACCGGGATTGATCGAGGGCGAGAACCGGCCAAGCCTTTCAACCGGGGTCGGGCTCACCAATATCAGGGAACGGCTGGCACAGGCGTTCGGCCCGGATCACCGGTTCGAAACCCGGTCGGACCCCGGACGCGGTTTCCGCGTTGAGATCGAAATCCCGTTCCAGATCGAGGAACAGGCACGGGAAGCGGCATGATCGGAACCGGTCCGTAACGATTTCGTTGGGAGGTCAAAGGCAGGGGATAGTACGGCACCGCGCCGGGGGCATCGGCGCAGACCGAAAGCAGAGTAGAGGAACCATGACGATCCGCACCATCCTGGTCGATGACGAACCCCTGGCGATCCAGGGGCTGGAGTTGCGCCTACAGGCGCATGACGATGTCGAGATCATCGAAAAGTGCCAGAACGGGCGCGAGGCGATCCGCGCGATCAAGACGCACAAGCCCGATCTTGTCTTCCTCGACATCCAGATGCCCGGATTCGACGGCTTTTCGGTCGTGCAGGGATTGATGGAGGTCGAGCCGCCGCTGTTCGTCTTCGTCACCGCCTATTCCGACCACGCGATCCGCGCGTTCGAGGCGAATGCGATGGACTATCTCATGAAGCCGGTGGACGAGGCACGCCTCGCCGACACGCTCGACCGGATTCGCCAGCGCATCGCCGAGAAGCGCGGCGTCGAGGAAGTCGAAAAGCTCAAGGAAGTGCTGGCGGAGGTCGCCCCGGAAGCGGCCGAGGAACTGGCGACCGATGCCGGCGAAGTGTCAGCCAACCGCTACGAAAAGCTCATCAACATCAAGGATCGCGGCCAGATCTTTCGCGTCGATGTCGATACGATCGAGGTGGTCGAGGCGGCGGGCGACTATATGTGCATCAAGACCGCCGACAATACGCTGGTCCTGCGCGAGACGATGAAGGATCTGGAAAAGCGCCTCGACCCGCGCCGGTTCCAGCGCGTCCACCGCTCCACCATCGTCAACCTCGACCAGGTGAAACAGGTCAAACCGCACACCAACGGCGAATGTTTCCTGATCCTCGATTCGGGATCACAGGTGAAGGTCAGCCGCAGCTATCGCGACGTGGTGGCGCGGTTCGTCCACTGACCCCGGACGGGCGCGGCGGTCTGCCGCGCCACGCCGGTCGAGCGATTCAATCCTGCTGCGGCGCGGCCTCTTCGCCGTCCGCGGGCGCTTCGTACCAGGCCTCGACCGGGCCGTTCAGCTTGATCGTCAGCGGATTGCCCTTGCGATCGACCTTCTTGCCGAGCTGCACGCGGATCCAGCCTTCGGAAATGCTGTATTCCTCGACATCGCGGCGCTCATTGCCCTTGAAGCGGATGCCGATGCCACGACGCAGCACATCGGCGTCGAAATGCGGACTTTTCGGATTGACCGAGAGCCGGTCGGGAGGCGTGTCACTCATGAGGCGCGCCTCTAGCTAACTTCGCGGACAAAAAAAAGCGGCGCGGGACACGCCCGCGCCGCCTCTTAGTTCCGATGCCCGCAGATCAGCCGCAGTAACGGACGCGCACGTTGCGCCGCAGATACGGGTCATAGACCCGGCGAACGGTGCAGCCACGCCAGCCGCTGCGCTCATACTGGCGATAATAATAGCCGTCGCGCGGATAGTAACCACGCTCCCGGTAATAGGGCTGGTCGTAATTATAGTAGCGATTGTCGTAGTTGTAATAGCGACGATCGTAGCGGTCGTAGTACCGATCGCGGCTCGATCCCGCGATCGCGGCGCCGATGACGACGCCGGCGATGCCGGCAGCGACGGCGGCCCCGGCATTGTCGCGATCCCGATGGCGATAGCGCTGCGCCTCTGCCGGCGCTGCCGCGGTGAGGGCGGTGGCGCCGAGCGTCAGACCGAGCACCGCCTTGGTAATGGTGGTCTTCATGACTTCCTCCTCGTGCATCTGCACTTTCTGACGCCGGAAACGCATGAGCGGGCGCCGTGGATGCATTTATGGACGAGTCGGCCTGAACTGCCCCGGAATCGGATGTTCACTTGCGGTTTAGGCGGATTTGGGGTTGGAGGACCGCCCCTGCCCGCTCCGCGCGCCGACACAAGACGAGGAATGGTCGATGAATCTGTGGCTGATGAAGTCGGAACCGGAAACCTTCAGCTGGGACGATCTGGTCCGCGACGGCAGCACCGAATGGGACGGCGTGCGCAACTATGCCGCCGCCAACAATCTGAAGGCGATGAAAAAGGGCGACCGCGCCTTTTTCTACCACAGCGTCAAGGGGCTGGAGATTGTCGGCATCATGGAGGTGTCGCGCGAGGCGAAGCCCGATGGCGACGGCAAGCATTGGGTATCGGTCGAGGTGAAGCCGATCGCGCCGCTGGACCACCCGGTGTCGCTGAAAGCGGTGAAGGCCGAGCCCCGGCTCGGCGCGATGGAGCTGGTCAAATATTCGCGCCTGTCGGTCGGCAAGGTGACACCCGATGAGTGGAAGCAGGTCATCGACATGTCGAAGGGCTGATCCGCCCGCCGTCCCTTTATCTCGCCCGCGCGCTTCGCTAGACGCCGCAGGGCATGGCAGACGACCTTCCGATCGCCGGCCGCTTCGACGGTAACGCGCACCGCTTCCCCGTTCGTGTCTATTTTGAGGACACCGACCTGTCCGGGGTGGTCTATCACGCCAATTATCTGCGGTTCATGGAGCGTGCGCGCTCCGATATGCTGCGCTGTGCCGGCATCGACCAGCGCGCCGCGTATGAAGGCGGCGAGGGTGTATATGTGGTTCGCGACATCGCGATCCGCTTCTCCGCCCCCGCCCGCCTTGACGACGCGCTCGTCATTGTCAGCCGGGTGCTCGATGTACGGGCCGCCTCGGTGCTTATTCATCAACGAGTCATGCGGGACGGGGAATTGCTGACCGACGCCAGGGTGGAAGCTGCGTTCGTATCGCCACAGGGGCGACCGAAACGACAGCCCAGAGGCTGGGTGGACGCGTTCGTGCCGCTTGTTTGGAAGGGAAGCTGAGCGACACATGGACTGGTTCGTGAATACCGACGCGGCGACGATGTCTCCCCTGGGCCTGTTCCTTCAGGCCGACTGGGTGGTGAAGGCCGTGATGATCGGCCTGTTGCTGGCGAGCATCTGGACCTGGGGCATCATCTTTTCGTTGCGGGGGCGCATCGCGAAAGCGCGCAAGGCCGCCGACCGGTTCGAACGCGATTATCGCAAGAGCGACGATATCGACGCCTTTCACCGCCTGCACGGCGACGAGGACCACCCGGTCGCGCGCGTGTTCGCCGCGGGCGTGACCGAATGGCGGCGATCGACCGGCGGCCGCTCCCTGGACAAGGAAGGGACGCGCGAGCGCCTGGCGACGACGATGGGCGCGGCGGTCGCGCTGGAGATCGACCGGCTGTCGGACCGGCTCAACATCCTCGCCACGGTCGGGTCGGTCGCGCCGTTCGTCGGCCTGTTCGGCACGGTGTGGGGCATCATGCGCAGCTTCACCGCGATTGCGAGCGAACAGAATACCTCGCTCGCGGTGGTTGCGCCGGGGATCGCCGAAGCGCTGTTCGCCACCGCGATCGGCCTGTTCGCGGCGATCCCGGCGGTGATCGCGTACAACCGGTTCAGCCATGGCATCAACAAGGTCGAGGCGCGGCTGAACCGCTTTGCCGACGGGTTCCACGCGACGTTGAGCCGCCAGCTTGACGGCGGCGTCGGCGGCGGGACCGCGCCGGCGCAGAAGTCGCTGCTCTGATGGGGGTGCAGCTTCCCTCCGCCCGCGGAAAGGGGCGTCGCGCGCCGATGGCGGACATCAATGTCACGCCGCTGGTCGATGTGATGCTGGTGCTGCTCATCATCTTCATGGTCACCGCGCCGTTGCTGACCGCCGGCGTGCCGGTGAACCTGCCCGAAAGCCGCGCCAAGCCGCTCGACCAGGACCGCAAGCCGGTCCAGATCTCGATCGACGAAAAGGGCGCGATCTATCTCGACAACAGCGAGGTGGACGAGGCCGGCCTTCCCGCGCTGCTCGATGAGATCGCGGCGCAGCGCGGCGCGGAAAAGCCGCAGATCTTCCTGCGCGCCGACATGCGGCTCGAATATGGGAAGGTGATGCGGGTGATGGGCGAGCTTAATCGCGTCGGCCTGAACAAGGTGTCGCTGGTGACGACGCCGGTGGATCGCTGATGGCGGCAGCGCTCGACCGTCGCGAATCGATCGGGATCGGCCTGGCGGTGCTGGGCCATATCGTCCTGTTCGGCGTGCTGACGGTCGGGTTCCTGTCCACGCCCAATCCCCGCAAGCTCGAGGCGACCCCGATCGAGATTTCGCTGACCGACGAGGTGGGCCTCAAGAGCGAGGCGCCGGTGGTCAATCGCGAAGCCCCGGCCGAACGGCTGGCCGAAGTGCCGGCACCGCCGACGCTCGACACGCCGCCGCCGGTGGAGCGGCCCGAGCCGGAGCCGGTGGTTCGCCCCGACCCCGCCCCGCCCAAGGCACAGCCCCAGCCCGCCCCCAAGCCCGAGCCGAAAAAGGCCGAGCCGAAGTCCAGCGCAGCGCCCCCCAAATCACCGCCCAGGCCGACCACGAAACAGGTGCGCCCGACCGGCCGCCTGTCCGGCATCGTCGATGGCCTGACCGATCAGCCGAGCAAGGGCAAGGCGACCACACCGCAGGCGGCGACGATCGGCCCGGCGGTGCGCAGTTCGGTGTTCGGGCTGATCCGCAAACAGGTTCAGCCGCACTGGCGTTCGCCGACCGGGGCGGATGTCAACCTGCTCGTCACCAATGTCGAGGTGCGGCTCAATCGCGACGGATCGCTCGCGGCCGAACCGCGTATCGTCGGGCAGACGGGCGAGACCGAAAGCAATCGCCCGCAGCAGCAATTGCACAAGGAACGCGCGATCAGCGCGATCAAGCAGGCCGCCCCCTTCAAGGGCCTGCCCGACGAATATTATGACGCCTGGAAAGGCTTTGTCCTGTCCTTCGACCGGAGACTGTAGATGCGCATTCGACTTCTCATTGCCGCCGCCGCGCCGGCGATCTTCCTCGCCGCGCCCGCACATGCGCAGACGCCGGCGCAGGTCCGGCCGCCCGTCGTGGCCGCGCCGCAGCAGCCGGCACAGGATGGCCAGTTGCCGGTCATCGACGTCACCGACGAGAGCGCGCAGGACCTGACGATCCTCATCCCCGCGATGCCGACGGCGCAGGTGGTGAGCACGCCGGCAGGCAGCACCGACGCGCTGGGGCGACAGATTTCCGAAGTCATCGCCGCCGATCTGGGCAATACCGGCCTGTTCAAGCCACTTGGCCCCACCGGCGTCCGCGCGATCCCCTATGGCGAAGTGAGCGCCCCCGATTTCGCCTATTGGCGCGGCGCCAGCGCGCAGGCGCTGGTTCAGGGGTTCGTCCGCGCCGGCGGGGACGGCACGCTGACCGTGGGATGCTATCTCTATGACATCGCGCTGGGGACCGAGAGCGCCCGACAGGGCTTTGTCGTGCAGCCGAGCGAATGGCGCCGCGCCGCGCACAAATGCGCCGACACCATCTACACCCGCCTGACCGGCGAAGGGCCGTATTTCGACAGCCGCGTGGTCTATGTCAGCGAGACGGGGCCGAAGAACCGGCGCATCAAGCGGCTGGCGATCATGGATCAGGACGGCGCCAATCACCGGTTCCTGACCAATGGCCAGTCGATCGTGCTGACCCCGCACCTGTCGCCCGACGATCGTCGCATCGCCTATATGAGCTATCAGAACGACAAGCCCTCGCTCTATGTGTACGACCTGTCGAACGGGACGCAGCGGTTGCTGGTCACGAATGTCAGCCTGGCCTTCGCGCCGCGTTTCAGCCCCGACGGGCGGTGGGTGCTGTTCACCATGTCGACGGCGGGCAATGCCGATATCTATCGCATCCCCGCGACCGGCGGCACGCCGCAACGGCTGACCAACAGCCCCGGCATCGATACCGGCGGCAGCTTTTCGCCCGATGGCAGCCGGATCGTGTTCGAAAGCGACCGCTCCGGCACCCAGCAGCTGTATGTGATGAACGCCGACGGATCGAACCAGCAGCGGATCAGCTTTGGCGGCGCGCGCTATGCGACGCCGGCATGGAGCCCGCGCGGCGACCTGATCGCATTCACCCGTATCGGCGGCGGATTCCGGATCGGCGTGATGAGCCCGTCGGGCGGCGGCGAAAAGCTGCTGACCGACAGCTGGGGAGACGAAGGGCCGACCTGGTCCCCCAATGGCCGCGTGCTGATGTTCTTCCGCGGCGCACAGGGGCCGTCGGGCAAGGCGGATGTGTGGTCGGTCGATCTGACCGGCACCAATGCGCGCCGGATTCCGACGCCACTGGACGGATCCGATCCCGCATGGGGACCGCTGCGTCCATGAAACGGGGTTGACGCACACCGGAACACTCACGCACCCTGACCGTTACGTTCGGGTATCGAATTTTGAAGCGAGCTATAGGGAGACACATCATGGCGAAGCTGAAGACCGCCCTGATCATTGCGACGATGGCCGTCGCGGTGGCGGGCTGCCAGAAAAAGCGGCCGGAAACGCTGCCCCCCGGCCCCGGCCCGGTCGATCCCGGCCCCGGCCCCGGACCCGGCGGCGGCATGGCCCAGCCCGGCACCCCCGAGCATTTCCGCCAGAATGTGATCAGCGACACGATCAATTTCGGGTTCGACCAATATGACATCGACGCGCGCGCGCGCCAGATCCTGGACAGTCAGGCGCAGTGGCTGATGCAGTTTCCGAACACGCGCATCACGATCGAGGGACATTGCGACGAACGCGGCACGCGCGAGTATAATCTTGCACTCGGCGATCGCCGCGCCAATGCCGCGAAAAACTATCTCGCCGCGCGCGGGGTCTCGCCGGCCCGGATCACGACGATCAGCTATGGCAAGGAACGTCCGATCGCGCTCGGTTCGGACGAGGCCAGCTGGGCGCAGAACCGCCGGGCGGTGACGATCGTCCTGAACTGACCAATCCTGTACACATATAGAAGGGGGCGTGGCCTGCGGGCCGCGCCCCCTTTTTCGCGCGCGACCGTTCCGCGCCCGTCCGATTTCGCTTGCGCCTTCCGTGATTCGATATAAAGATGATATCATAATTATGGAGGCAAACATGTCCGACTTCGATTCCCGCGCGCTGCGCAGCAGCAGCGAGCGCCCCGCCGCCACCGTCAGCGGCTATGCCATGCTGATCGCGATGCTGGTGCTGATCGCGGTGCTGATCTTTGCGATCACCCAGATCAAGGATGGTCCGCCCGCCCCATGGGAAGGGGGGGCGCTGATCGCGAGCGTGATCGGCCTGAGCTTCATCGCGCCGGGCTTTTACCTGCTTCAGCCGAATCAGGCGGCGGCGATCCTGCTGTTCGGCGATTACAAGGGGACCGACCGGACCACCGGGCTGCGCTGGACCTGGCCATGGATGATCAAGAAGAAGATTTCGGTGCGCATCCACAACATCACCTCCGAACGGCTGAAGGTGAACGACCTGCGCGGCAACCCGATCGAAATCGCGTCGAACGTGGTGTGGCGCGTTGCCGACACCGCCCAGGCGCTGTTCGATGTCGATGACTATCGCGAATTCGTCCACATCCAGATCGAGAGCGCGGTCCGCGCGATCGGCTCGCGCTATCCCTATGACGATTTCACGCATGAAGAGATGACGCTGCGCGGCAATGCCGATCATGTGAGCGAGGAACTGCGCACTGAGTTGCAGGATCGCGTGGTGGCGGCGGGCGTCCATATCGACGAATGCCGGCTGACCCACCTGGCCTATGCGCAGGAGATCGCCCAGGCGATGCTGCGGCGCCAACAGGCCGAGGCGGTGATCGCCGCCCGCCAGAAGCTGGTCGAAGGTGCCGTGTCGATGGTCGAGACGGCGCTGGAACAGCTGAGCGAGAAGAATGTCGTCGAACTGGATGACGAGCGCCGCGCGGCGATGGTGTCGAACCTGATGGTCGTGCTGTGTTCGGAACGCGATACCCAGCCCGTCGTCAACACCGGTTCGCTCTACCAATAACGGCGGCGAGCTTGGCAGCCCCACCCAAAAAGGCGTTCCCGCTCCGTCTCGACCCGGCTCTGTATGCGGCGATCGAGCGGAGCGCGGCGACCGATTTGCGCAGCGTGAATGCGCAGGTCGAATGCCTGTTGCGCGAGGCGCTGGGCCGGCGCGGCGTCAAGCTGGCCGATCCGGTGCGGGCGCGCCGCGGACGGCCCCCGAAGAACGAAGGAGACGAGACATGATGATGGCGTTTTTCACCCGTCGCGAACGGCTGCCATGGCTGGTCGCGGGATCGCTGCTGCTGCTCGGCATCGGCCTGACGCTGGTGCTGTCATGAAGCCGGATGAGGTGCGCGCGCATTTTCGCGTGCGCGAGGGATATTGGTTCGCGCCCAAGCTGTTCGGCTATGGCGCGACTCCGGCGACCTGGCAGGGTTGGCTCAGCCTGTTCGGCTTTGTCGGTGCGATCGCCCTGCTGGCGCACACGATCCGCCAGCCTGGCCTGCTGATCGCGGCGGTGGCGCCGCTTACCATCGCCTATATCTGGTTCGTCTATACGAAGACGGATGGCGGATTCCACTGGCGCTGGGGCCCGGGAAAGGACTGACGCCAAGACGCCTTGCGCGCGTGAAATCAGCGGCCTAGCCTTTGCGCCGCAGGGGGATCGACCCCGCGACCCAGGCGCGGAGTGTACCCATGGCGTTCACCGATACCGGCACCGGCCCCGACGGCGAGGATATCGCCGACCCGCGTGGCGACCGCGCGCAGCATATCCGCAACGACACCGCGTTTTTCGGTCACCCGCGCGGCCTGGGCTTTCTCGCCGGGTCGGAGATGTGGGAGCGTTTCTCGTTCTACGGGATGCAGGCGCTTCTCATGCTCTACATGACGAAGCTGCTGCTCACCCCAGAGGTCGAGCCGGGGGTGTTCGGCCTTGCCGCGTTCCGCGCGCTGCTTTCGGGCATCTTCGGTCCGATGACCGATCTGGCGTTCGCGGCGCAGACCTTCGGCCTTTATTCCGGGACGATCCTGGTGACGCCGCTGATCGGCGCATGGCTGGGCGATCGGGTGCTGGGGCGGACGAAGACGGTGTCGATCGGCGCGCTGCTGATGGCGGCGGGGCATCTGACGATGGCCAGCGAACGCGCATTCCTGATCGCGCTACTGCTGCTGATCCTGGGCGGCGGCTGTTTCATCGGCAATCTTCAGGCCCAGATCGGCGGCCTGTACGCACCCGACGACAGCCGGCGCACCCGCGCGTTCGGCATCTATCTGATGGCGCTCAACGTCGGAGCGCTGATGTCCCCGCTGATCGTCGGCACGCTGGGGGAGAAGCTGGGGTTCCACTGGGGATTCGGCGCGGCGGGGATCGGCATGCTGTTCGGGCTGGTGATCTATCTCGTCGGGCGCCCCCACCTTGCCCCCGACCTGATTTCGAAGGGCGAGCGGCCGGCGCCGCTGAACCGCGCGCAATGGGTGACGGTGGCGGCGCTGATCGTCACCTTTCTGCCCCGGATTTTCGCCAATGCCGCCGCGCAACAGGCCTATGGCATCATGGTGGTATGGGCCGACGGCGCGGTCGATCGCACGATCTTCGGGTGGGAAATGCCGGTCACCTGGGTGCTGACCGCCGACGGCATCCTGACGATATTGGGCGTGCTGCTCGCCAACCGGATCTGGATGCGATTGGCGCGGCGAGGGCGCGAGCCGGGGGATATCGCCAAGATCGGCATCGGCAATATGATGATCGTGGTGGCGTTCGTCACGGTCGGCCTGCTGGCGACATTGCCGAAGGTGCCGATCTTCGGCTGGCTCGGCTTCTACCTGCTGCTCACCGCGTCCTATGCGTGGTTCGATCCGCCGGGCAAGGCGCTGATCTCCCGCTACGCCCCGGCATCGATCAACGGCACGATGTTCGCCGTGTCGAACGTGGCGTCGGCGCTGGGCTTTTTCCTGCTCGGCTGGCTGGGGCGCTTCTACGAGCCGCTGGGGCCGTCACTCTATTTCATGCTGACCGCGACGCTGCCGATCGGCGGCGCGGCGCTGATGTTCCTGTTCCACCGCCCGCTCCGGCGCGCGCTGGAAGCGGCGGAGTCTCGCGAAACCGGGCAGGGCGCGCCCTAGGACGCCCTTGCCGGCGCCGACGCGGGTGGCGCGAACGCCTCGTCGAGCAGGCGGGCGAGCCGCAGCCCGCCGCGCGTCACCTGCTTGCGAAGCACCGGCACCAGCTTGTCCACGGCGGCATCGTCCAGCTTGCCGCGCGCCGGCTGATCGGGCGCGCACGGATCATCGCCATAGGCGACCGCATAGGCCTCATGCGCGATCTGCCAGTTTTCGCGGCTCCAGTCCTCGATCGTGCCGGCTTCCATCGTCGCGCGCTCGCCCGCCGGATAGACATGGACCAGCGGCGGCGGTGTCGAAATCGCGCGTTCGGCCAGCCAGCCATCCCAGATGCTGTGCAGATTGAGCCGGTCGGTCGAATAGATGCCGTAATCTGATTTCGCCCGGTTTCCGCCCAGATCGCCCTTGTCGCCGGCATGGAGCGGCTGGTGAAGATCGCCCACCAGATGGACCAGGAACGCCAGCGCCATCACCTTTTCGCGCTGCGGCACCTTCGGGTCCTGCAACAGCTTCACCTGACGTTCGATCTGCGCCGACACACAATTTCCGTCGGGGCAATTGCCCTTCAGCGTGAACGGCTTGCAGATGTTCACATTCTGATAGTGCCAGTTATAGGCGTAGCTGAACCGGGGACCCAGTTGCTTGATGCAGTCGGGCCACACGCTCGCCTCCTCGATCGTGCGCGCCGGACAGGTCGGCGTTTCGAGCAGTCCCTGCTGGCGCAACAGCCGGTCGATCGCCCGCTTCGTTTCGGGCCGCACATTCTTGTACGCGATCGCGGCGACCGTCTCATGCCCATATTCCCAATAGGCGAAGGCGGGCGTGGCGAGGACCGCGCTGAACAGCGCGAGCAGGGCAAGCAGACGGCGAATCATGTCGGTCCCTTACTCTTCGTCGCCATAGATCGCGATCACCTTCTTGCCGCCGGCCGATGCCTTGCCGCGATACATGCCGGGCGTGTTGAAACTCCATCCCATCTCGCCGGTCGGTCCGGTGACGATGACACCGCCGCTGCCGCCCAGCGCCTTCGTCTCGCCCATCACGACATCCGCCGCCGTCTTCAGGCTCTCGCCCTTGAACCGCACGCGGGCGCAGATTTCGTGCGCCACACCCTCGCGGATGAAATATTCGCCCGAACCGGTCGCGGAAATGGCGCAGCCGCGATCGTCTGCATAGGTCCCGGCGCCGATAATCGGCGAATCGCCAACCCGGCCCCATCGTTTCCCGGTGACGCCGCCGGTCGAAGTCGCGGCGGCGACATGCCCCGCCTTGTCCTTCGCCACCGCGCCGACGGTGCCGTATTTCATATCGACGTCGAACCAGCTGGTCTTCTTCGCCTTCATCTTTTCGAGCTGCTGGCGGCGTTCGTCGGTCGCGAACCAGCTGGGATCGGCCTGTTCCAGCCCCTTTTCCGCGCTGAAGATATCGGCGCCCTTGCCCGCCAGCATCACATGGGGGCTGTCCTCCATCACCTTGCGGGCGAGGCTGACGGGATGGCGGGTGCGGGTGACGCCGGCGACCGCGCCCGCCGCACGGGTCGCGCCGTCCATGATCGACGCGTCGAGTTCGTTCGTCCCCTCATAGGTGAAGACCGCGCCGCGCCCCGCGTTGAAGTTGGGATCATCCTCCAGCACACGGATCGCCGCCTCGACCGCGTCGAGCGCGCTGCCGCCGCCCGCCAGCACCTTTGACCCCGCGTCGAGCGCGGCATCAAGGCCGGCACGCGCCGCAGCCTCGCGCTCGGGCGTCATCTTGTCACGCTGCAGCACGCCCGCGCCGCCATGGATGACGAGCGTCCATTCGGGGGCGGACTGGGCGGCGGCAGGAAGAGACATCGAAAGCACTCCAAGCAGGGAAATCAGGCGGATCATATGGCCTCCGGATTTGGGGCGGGCGTCGGCGCGGGGCGATCCCGTCGCTGCATCCTGAGGCCGATGAGCGGCCGCAGCAATGGCACTTCGCGGCCATAGCGATAGAACAGCCAGCAGCCCAGGATCGTTACCGGCACCAATACCACGAATTCGACAAGCCCCCCCACCCGCGCCTTCAGCAGCCAATACATCGCGACCACGATGATCGTCTGATGGATCAGGTAAAAGGGGAACACCGCCTCGGTCAGCATCGGGCGCAGGCGATGGTCGCGGTTGAGGAACACCTCCGCGATCCCGATCAGCGCCGCGATCATCATCCAGGACTGGATGTAGCGCGCCGCGAGCATCACCCGGCCCAGGATCCAGGGATGATGGCCCCAATAGGAAATGGTGATCGCCACGCTGACCGCATAGGCAGCGAGGCCGATCGCCAGCGCGGGCGCCCACAGCCGCGCGATCCAGCCCATCACCGCCTCCGACCGGGCCAGCGCGAAGCCGAACAGAAAGGCGGGAAAATAGGCCAGGTGGGCGATGCCGTCATGGATGACGTCGTGCGTGTCGCTCCACCGCTGAAAGAACACCACCTGAGACAGCAGAAGATAGGCGGTGGGCAGCCACAGCACGCGCGTGCCGGCAAAGGCACGATCGAACATGCGCTGTACCCATGCGCCGCCCGGCAACAGCACGATGAGCGCGAGCGCCATCGTATAGATCCACAGATAGCCGACGAACCACAGATGGTTCCAGGTCGGAAACACCAGGCCGTGAAAAACGCCGAACCGCCAGAAATCACGGGTCCAGAAATACCACAGGCCGTGAGAATAGATGTGCTGCGTCTTCAGCTCGACATAGCTTTGCGGCGGGACGATCAGGGCGATGCCGAACAACAGCGGCACGATCAGCCGCCAGGTGCGGTTGGCCGAAAAGTCGGTGACGCCATCGGACCGGGTCCACAGCGCGCGGCTGGCATAGCCGGAGACGACGAACAGCAATGTCAGACGCCACGGATTGGTGAACAGCATCGGCACCGTGACCCATGCGGCCGGGTGCGCGGTCTTCGCATGATAGCCCCATGGCACGAAGACCATCCCGATATGATAGAAGATCAGCAGTCCGAACGCGCCGATCCGCAACCAATCCATGCCGTAATGCCGTTTCACCCGCGCCCCTTAGCGCGCGGGGACGGGATTGTCAGGCCGCTTGCGGCGAGGAACCGCGCGCACGGCGGCCCGGCCGGCGCGAAAGCCCGATCAACGGCCGCAGCCAATCGACCTCCCGGCCCAGGAGATAGAAGAGGGTGCTGGCCGCCAGGGTGCCGGCCGCGAGCAACGCGAATTCGACCGTCGCGGACAGACCCATGGGCAGCGTGTGCCAGGCGATGAGCACGATCACCGGCTGGTGGATCAGATAGAAGGGAAACACCGCCTCCGCGATCGTCGCGCGCCAGCGGTGATCGCGATTGAGCATCCGGTCCGCGAAGTGGAACAGCACCAGGATCATCGTCCACGCCATGACGGTGCGGGCCGCGCGATCAGCGGCCATGATCCAGTGCGGCGGCAGCATGTCGCCCGGATAGCTGAGCTCGACCGACAGGACAGTCGCGCCCGAGGCCAATGCGAGCATCAGCGCCGCCGGCCATAGTTGCGCGATTCGCGGCCAGATCTGCGGCGCGCCGGCAAGGATGAAGCCGAACAGGAAGATCGGCACGAACCGCGCATGACCCGACCAGTCGGTGAGCAGCCCCTTTTCCTCAGGCACGACGAACAGCAGGGCCAGGCGCAGGATCGTCATGACCACGATCGGCACCCAGAGCAACCGACGCCCTTCGAGCAGCCAGGCGACGAGCCTGTCCGCCCCGCGTCGAAGCGCCGGCCCGTGCAGCATCAGCGCGAGCGCGAGCACCGCCGTGTACGCCCAGAGATAGGCGACGAACCACAGATGCTCCCAGCTTGGCAGGACGCGCCCGTAAAATTCGCCCCAATGCCAGTAATCGAGCAACCAGAAATGAAGATAGCCATGGGGATAGCCCCCTTCCTGCACGCGCACCCACATCTCCGGCGGGATCAGCACCGCCATGCCGAATGCCAGCGGGACCAGCAGCCGCAGGTTGCGCGATCGCAGGAACGCGCCCGCGCCGCCCGATCGTTCGAACAAATGGCGCGAGGCGAAACCGGACACCGCGAACAGCAGCGGCAGCCGCCAGGGCGTGAGCAGAGCCATCGGCGGAACGAGCGCGGTGATCGCATGGGGCGTCTTGATCACCCAGCTCCAGGGCGAGAAGACCATCCCGATATGATAGAGGATCAGCAGTCCGAACGCGGCGATGCGCAGCCAGTCCAGGCCATAATGGCGCCCATTGCGCATCGGTGCCGGCTCGGACGGGTTCACGTCCGGCCCATATCCGCTCAGGCGTCACCAATTGGTTAGCGCCGCCGCCTTTTTCCGCGCGGACACGTCGGCTATAGCGGCGCCGAAGCAGAGGAACCGTCCCATGTCCGTTCGTCCCTGGCGCGATATCGTGCGCCGCCCCAGCCGCCAGATCATGGTGGGCAACGTTCCCGTCGGCGGCGACGCTCCGGTCACCGTTCAGACGATGACGAACACCCCGACATCCGACGCGCGGGCGACGATCGACCAGATCCGCCGCTGCGAGGATGCCGGCGTCGATATCATCCGTGTCTCGTGTCCCGATGTCGAAAGCACGGCCGCGCTGCGCCAGATCGTCCGTGCGGCGCGCGTACCGATCGTCGCCGACATCCATTTCCACTATAAGCGCGCGCTCGAAGCCGCCGATGCGGGCGCCGCCTGCCTGCGCATCAACCCGGGCAATATCGGATCGGCGGAGCGGGTGAACGAAGTGGTCAACGCCGCCAAGGCGAACGGCTGCGCGATCCGCATCGGCGTGAATGCGGGCAGCCTGGAAAAGGACCTGCTCGAAAAATATGGCGAACCCTGTCCCGCCGCGCTGGTGGAAAGCGCGCTGGATCACATCAAGCTGTTGCAGGATCGCGATTTCCACGAATTCAAGGTCGCGGTGAAGGCGAGCGACATCTTTCTTGCCGTCGCGGCGTATCAGCAGCTGGCCGAAGCCGTCGATTGCCCGCTGCATCTGGGCATTACCGAGGCCGGTGGATTCGTCGGCGGGACGGTGAAGAGCGCGATCGGCATCGGATCGCTGCTCTGGTACGGCATCGGCGACACGATCCGCGTCTCGCTTTCGGCCGAACCGGAAGAGGAGGTGCGCGTCGGGTTTGAAATCCTGAAGGCGCTGGGCATCCGCAACCGCGGGGTTCGCGTGGTTTCCTGCCCCAGCTGCGCACGCCAGGGATTCGACGTCATCCGCACCGTTCAGACGCTGGAGGAGCGGCTGCAACATATCCGCACGCCGATGTCGCTCAGCGTGCTCGGTTGTGTGGTGAACGGGCCGGGCGAGGCGCGCGAGACCGATATCGGCGTAACCGGAGGCGGCAATGGCAAGCACATGGTCTATCTGTCGGGCGTGACCGATCACCACGTGCAGGACGCCGACATGATCGATCATATCGTCCGCCTGGTCGAAGCGAAGGCGGCAGAGATCGAGGCTGCCGGGGCGGAGGCCGCGGCGGCCTGATTCAGCCGCCGCCGAGCACGTTGATCGTGAACGCGATCACGCCGAGGTTGAAGACGAACGCGACCATCGAATGCAACGTCACCACCCGCCGCAGCCGGGTCGTGCAGATCGCGGTATCCGACGTCTGGAAGGTCATTCCGAGGGTGAAGGCGAAGTAGATGAAGTCCCAGTAGGCGGGCGTTTCGGTTTTCGGAAAATCCAGCCCGCCCGCGTCGCCATCCTCCCCCTTGCTGTAGAACAGATGCGCATAATGCAGCGCGTAGACGGTATTGGCGAAACACCATGCCAGCATCAGCGTGGCGACGATCAGCACGATCATCGGACCCGATGTCCGCTCGTTCCCCGCAAGTTCGGCGGCGACGGCAGCCAGAATGGCGATCATGGTCGCCGCGCTGATCAGCAGAAGGAGCGCGCGATTGGCATCATTGTCGCGGGCGACCACGCGCATGCGATCGGTATCCGCGCCAAGCAGCGGCACCAGCGAGACCAGAAAGACCAGCGCGGCGATATCGAACGCGATCATCAGCCCCGTCGACCACTCGCTCGCCCCGATCGCGATCGGCGTGGCGATGGCGGCGATCAGGCAGAAGGCGAGAAAGCGCGGCGGCGCGATCCGATTGCCGAGCCGAAACGGCCCCCGCTTCACGACACGCCGCCGGATGGCAGCGCGCCGATCGCACGGGTTGGGCGGCCCACCCTATTCGCCGGGCGCGGCAATCGCGTCGCCAAGTCGGAATACGGTCTGGTCCACCACCAGGGCGTCGTCCGGGGCGAGCGGAACCGGCGCAGAAGCAGCGGCCTGATCTCGCGCATCGATCCCCGCGCCGGCAATGGGCAGCGGAGCGGGCGAAGCCGCGCGCGCCGCCGTTCCCGAACTCGCCAGGATGGACGCGATATCCGCCGGCGGTTCCAGTCCCGGGGAGATGACCGCCGACCTGCGTTGCCGGACGCGCCGTTCAAGCTCCGCGATCGCCAGCCGCTCATGTTCCAGAAACTGTAACTCCTGCCGTTGTGGATCGGCTTCATAACCACGCGACATCGCAAAGGAAGCGGGGCGAAGTTGCAGGAGCGTATCCGCCTCGATCATCATGAATCCGGCGGCGGAAGGGACGAGCATGAACGCCGCCCAGCGCCGGCGCGACACCGTCGACCGCGCCGGCGCGGCCCGATAGACGGGGGAGGCACGCCTGTGAGCCTGAGGCGCGTGCATCGCCGATCCGGCCGGTCGAGCGGCGCGCGGGCGGCGTGACGCATCATAGGCCGCACGCCGTGCCGGATCGCTGAGGAGCGCAAAGGCCGCGTTGATTTCGGCAGACCGTCGCGTGGCATCCGCCGACCGGTTGATGTCAGGATGGTGATCGCGGATCAGGCGGCGGTACGCGACGCGAATCGCGTCACCGTCTGCGGTCGGCGAGACGCGCAGCGTTGCATATGGATCTGAAGGACCGGACATCCGCCGTCGCGCCCCCTGTTTCCCGGCCCGAACCCGGCCGCCACGGACAAGACATATCGCGCCCGATCGAAGAGGACAACCGCCTCGCCCTCGCCCGACATCCGCGCTAGGGCGCGGCGATGCGCCCCGCTCCTCCCCTGCTCGCGTTCGCGGTCGCGTCGCTCGGCATCGCCATTTTCTCGTCGATGGATGCGGTGATGAAGGGCCTCGTCCTCGCGCTGGGCGCGTATAACGCGCTGGCATGGCGGACGATGGCCGGGATCGTGGTGAGCGGCATTCCCTATCTGTTGTCGCGTCCCGCCCGGCCGCGCCGCGCGGCGATGCGGCTGCACCTGATCCGCGCGGCCGTCGCGGCGGTGATGGCGCTGCTCTTCTTCTGGGGCCTCGCGCGCGTGCCGATGGCCCAGGCGATCGCGCTGTCCTTCATCGCGCCGATCCTCGCGCTGTTTCTCGCGGCTCTCATCCTCGATGAGCGAATCACGCGCACGGCGATCGTCGCCACCGGCCTGGCATTTGGGGGGGTGCTGCTGATCCTGTGGGGGCAGGCGCGGGCGGAAATGGGACATGCGGCGTTGATGGGCGCCATCGCGATCCTCGCCTCGGCCTGCTGCTATGCGTGGAACATCGTGCTGATGCGGCAGCAGGCGCTGATCGCCGGGCCGGCGGAGATCGCCTTTTATCAGTCGCTGTTCGTCGCGCTGGCGTTCCTGATCGGCGCCCCCTTCCTGCTGGAGGTACCGGCGATCGATCACGCCCCGGCGCTGATCGGTGCGGCGGTGCTGGCGACCGTGTCGCTGTTCCTGCTTTCATGGGCCTATGCGCGCGCCCAGGCCAATTATCTTGCGCCGACCGAATATACCGGCTTTCTGTGGGCGACGATGTGGGGGTGGCTGGTGTTTGGCGAGCATGTTTCCTTTTTCACGGTTGCCGGCGCGGCGTTGATCGTCGGGGGATGCATCATCGCCGCCCAGCGTCGCGATCTGGCGCCGGTGGCGGATACCGAGGCCCAGTTGCCATGATCTGCATTCGACCTGCCGAACCCGATGATTTCGACCTGATCGCGCAGTTCATCCGCAAGCTCGCCGCCTATGAAAAGCTGACGCACGAGGTACGCTTCGATGCCGATGTCATGCGCGGGCATCTGTTCGCAGACCGGCCCGCCGCCGACGTGCTGATCGGCGAGATCGACGGCGTCCCGCGCGGGTTCGCGCTGTTCTTTCAGACCTTTTCCACCTTCGAGGGAAAGCCCGGCATTTGGCTGGAGGATCTGTTCGTCGATCCCGATGCGCGCGGATCGGGCCTTGGCCGCGCGCTTCTGTCCCGATTGGCGGCGCTGGTGGTCGAACGTGGCGGCGCGCGCCTCGAATGGGCGGTGCTGGACTGGAACGAGCTGGGCAAGGGCTTCTACCGATCGATCGGCGCCGCGGCCGTCGATGGATGGGAACGGTGGCGGATGGAGGGCGCGGCGATCGAGCGACTGGCCAATGGCGGCTGACGCGGGCCTGATCGCCTGGGCGAAGGAGGCGCTCGAACCGCTGGGCCATGTCACCCATCGCGCGATGATGGGCGCGGCGGTGCTCTATTGCGACGGCACCGTCTTTGCCGTGGTCGATGCCGAGGCGATCTATTTCAAGGCCGACGCGACGAGCGCGCCCGCCTGGGACGCCGCCGGCTGTCCACCCTTCACCTTCACCAACAAGCAGGGTGAGACGGTGTCGATGAACTACCGGCGCGCACCCGACGACGTGTATGACGATGCCGATGCGATGCGCGAATGGGCGGCGCTGGGCATCGCCGCCGGGCAGCGCGCGCCCGTCAAACGCAAGCGCGTGCGATAGGCGTCAGGCCGCCTTCGCGTTCTTTGCCGCCTCGATCGCTTCCAGCACGATCCGACGCGCTTCCTCGGCATCGCCCCATTCGCCGATCCGGACCCATTTTTCGGCTTCCAGGTCCTTGTAATGCTTGAAAAAGTGCTCGATCTGCTGAAGCACGATCGAGGGCAGGTCCTGCCGCTCCCCGACATCGGAATAATAGGGGAAGGTGGTATCGACCGGCACACAGATCAGCTTTTCGTCGCCGCCATGCTCGTCTTCCAGTTTGAGCACGCCGATCGGGCGGGCGCGCACCACGCACCCCGCGATGAACGGCGAGCGTGAAATGACCAGCGCGTCGAGCGGGTCGCCGTCGGGCGACAGGGTGTGGGGAACGAAGCCGTAATTCGCCGGATAGCGCATCGGCGTGTGAAGGATGCGGTCCACGAACAGCGCGCCCGAGGCCTTGTCGAACTCATACTTCACCGGCTCGCCGCCCGTCGGGACTTCGATGATGACGTTCAGGCTGTGCGGCGGATTGTCGCCGACAGGAATCATGTCGATGCGCATTCGTCTTCCTTGCTGTGGTTCGGTATTCCCGTCAGCGCGGGGCTAGCAACCGATCCAGGCCACCCTCTCCGGTGCCGATTTTTTCGAGGCGCGGATAGCGCAGCCCATCATGATAGTCGATGGCGATTTCGCGATAGCGGGTGCCGTTCTTGACCAGCAGCCGGATCGGCGCCTTCGCATCTTTCGCAAGCGTCACCGCTTCCTTCAAACGCTCGTCCGAATATTCGCGCCCCTCCACCGCGACGATCGTGTCGCCCACGTCCAGCCCGGTTTCGAATGCCGGCGAATCCCAGATCACGCTGTTGATCGCCCCGCCCTTTCCGACCGACAGGCCGATCGAATAGCTGAGATCGGTGGCGCCGCTGCGCTTTTCGCCATTCCTGAACGCGGTGGTCGGCTCCGCCGTATAGACCAGCCGATATCCGTTATCGGTGAAACCCGTCAGCGGCGCGCGCGCCGACACCTCATAGACCCGCTTGCGCAGGAAACCGGCCCAGTCATAGGGCTGGATCGCATTGAGCGTGGCGACCACATCGTCGAACCGATAGGTCAGCGTTCCCCAGTCGCCATCGCGCATCCCGAAAAAGGCGCGCGCGAAATCGTCCATCGACTTGCTGCCGCCCGACTGCTGCCGAAGGATCGAGTCCACCTCCATCCAGATCAGCAGACCTTCATTGTAATAATCCTCCGACCGCTGCCAGCTGACCCACCCCTTGGGGCGGCGTGCGGAGATGATCGGATCGTTGGTGGTATCGATCAGCGGCCGCCAGCTGCGCGCCGGGCGATGGTCGAGATTGGCGGCGATGCCGGCGAGCATGTCCAGCGTATCCTGTTTCGACACGATGCCCGAGCGCGCCTGGAGGACATAGCCCCAGAACTGCGTCTGCCCCTCGTAAACCCACAACAGGCTGTCGCGCATCGGAGTGCGGAAATCGGGCGTCCACAGATCCGCGCCGCGACGAAACTTGCCGTTCCAGCTGTGGGTGAATTCGTGCGGGAGCAGGTTGCGCGACCCCGGCCCCTCATTCCACTTGGTGAAATAGCCGGGCTTCACCCCGTTTTCCGAGCTGCGATGATGTTCCAGCCCGATGCCGCCCATCTCGTCGGTGATCGCGAACAGGAATTCATACTGATCGTAATGCTGTGCGCCGAACAGCTTCACCGCCTGCGTCACCAGATTGCGATGCGCCTCGATCTGTTCGGGCTTCGCCTCCAGCTCCGCGGGATCATCGGCGAAGACGTTGAGATCGACGCGATCCGACAATTTCCATTCGCGATAATAGCGGCCCGCAAAGACCGGCGAATCGATCAGCGTATTGTAGGTCGTCCGGTCATAGACATAGTCGCCGCCCTGCTTCTTCGCGGGAAGCGCGGAGACGGCGGTCCAGCCTTCCGGATAGGTCACCGTCGCCTCGATCGGGATGCGGCGGGTGAAATAGCCCGCCGGATACAGGCTCACCTGCTCGAACTGAAGGTTCAGCATCGCCGGCGCGATCGACACGCGGCCCTGATTGCTCTCGGTGGCGCCGGTGAACTGGAATTCGATGTCGAGTTGCTTCGCCCCGGCAGGCACATCGATATGAAACGCCCACACATCGACCGGATCGCGCAGCCACGCGATCGGCCTGCCATTCGCACTGATCCTGAGGCCGGTCAGCTTTTCGACCTCGCCCCGCGCCGCATGCTTGCCGGGCAGCCATGCCGGCATCAGCAGCGTCATCGGTCCGGCGGCGGCGACCGGCACGGTTTCCTTCACCCGATAGATCGCCTGCTGCACATTGGTCGCATCGACCTTGATCTTCAGGACGCCGGGATAGTCGATATCGCGCGCGGCGGGGATGTCGTTGTCGAACGGCAGCGGCTGGGGCGCGCTGTTCTGGGCCAGAACCGGAGCCGAAGCGAGCAACAGGGCGGATATCGCGAAAACGCGGCGCATGAACGGGCCTCTCGGATGAAATGATGCGAGTGCGTTCTTAGGCAGGAAGGGCCGCAGGGGTAAAGCCCCGCGGCAACAGGCTTCACGCCTTGCTTACCATTGCGGCGTTATGGGATGCGGCATGTATCACGACGCTGCTCTCGGTCGCCGCGCAAAGGCGGATCCGCGGCCCAAATCGGCGGTCAGCACCGGATGCGGGCTGGCCGGCCTTGCCGGCATGGCGATCTGGCTGGCGGTGGCGCGCGCCTATCATATGGACGGGCCGTTCTCCGCGCTCGTCAATCTGCTCGCCTGCGGCATTCCGATGGCGTTGTGGGCGGTGGTCATCGACAAGGTGCATCGCAATCCCTCGACCGGCGTCCGCTGGGCCGATCCGCGCCCGCTGCGCGAAACGCTCGACATTTCGCTGACGAAGATCGCGGGGCTGTGGCTGACCTGGGGCGGCATCGCGTTCATCTATTCGATCTGCCGCTTTTACTGGGAGGGGAATTTCGCCTTTGCCATGTGGTGCTTCCAGATGGCGGCGCCGGCGATCTTCGTGCTTTCGGTCCCGTATCTGCTGTGGATCGACCGCCATCTGGAGGATCCCAAGGACGGCGCGTGGATGCTGGGCGCGTGGATGATGGGATCGCGGGAAGCGATCGATCACGCCGCGATCCACAACCATCTGCGCAGCTGGGGCGTGAAGGCGTTTTTCCTCGCCTTCATGCTGGCGATCGTACCGCCCGGTTTCGGCGCGTTCATCCGCGCCGATGCAAGCGGCATCCTGACCAATCCGGTGGCGCTGACCAACTGGCTGGTGACCGGCATGTTCATGATCGACGTCGCCTTTGCGACGGTCGGATACATGCTCACCTTCCGGCCGCTCGACAGCCATATTCGCAGCGCCAATCCCTATGCCGGCGCCTGGGCGATCGCGCTGATCTGCTACCCGCCCTTCATCCTGATGGGGAATGGCGGGCCGCTCGATTACCACCCCGGCACGTCGGACTGGACCTATTGGCTGGCCGGACACCCGGTCGCGCTGTGGATCCTGGGCGCGGTTCTGGTCGCGCTGACCGCGATCTACGCCTGGGCGACGATGGCGTTCGGGTTCCGCTTTTCCAACCTCACCCATCGCGGCATCATCACGCACGGCCCCTATGCGTTCAGCCGTCACCCCGCCTATCTGTCGAAGAACCTGTTCTGGTGGCTGTCCACCTGTCCGCTGCTGGTGACCACCGGCAGCCTGGCCGACGCGGTGCGCGCGACGGCGCTGTTGTCCGTCGTCAGCGCCGTCTATTACGTGCGCGCCAAGACCGAGGAACGGCATTTGAAGGCCGATCCCGCCTATCGCGACTATAGCGAATGGATGGAGCGCAACGCGCCGATCCCGCGTTTCTTCGCCTGGATCGGCGGTCGCCGGCAGCCGCCGTCATCGGCGACCCCGGCGCCGAGCGAAAGCTAGCCCAGCAGCTGCTGGGCAAAGGCGCGAACCGCAGGCCCGATATCCTCACGCTCCAGTGACAGCGCGAAATTGGCCTGCGCATATCCCGCCTTGTCCCCGCAATCATAGCGGACCCCCTGAAAGGTGACGCCATGGAACGGCTGATCGCCGATCATCCGTGCCATCGCATCGGTCAGCTGGATTTCTCCGCCGGCGCCCTTTTCCTGCGTTTCGAGCACGCGCATGACTTCGGGTTGCAGGATGTAGCGACCGATCACCGCCAGGTTGGAGGGGGCGGTGCCGGGCCTGGGCTTCTCGACCAACCCCCTGACCTCGGTCAGCACGCCGTCGCGGCCGCCCGGCGTGATCACGCCATATTTGTCGGTCTGGTCATCGGCCACTTCCTGCGCACAGATCAGGTTGCCGCCCACCTTGTTATACGCCTCGACCATCTGCTTGAGGCACCCTGGCGCCGCCTTGCCACCGACCATGAAATCGTCGGCGAGCAGCACCGCGAACGGTTCGTCGCCGACGATGTCGCGCGCGCACCACACGGCGTGGCCAAGGCCCATCGGCTCCTGCTGGCGGACATAAGCGACCGCACCCGGCTTCAACCGGGTCGAATCCAGCACATCAAGCGACTTTCCGCGCGCCGACATCGTCGTTTCGAGTTCGTAGGCGATATCGAAATGGTCCTCGATCGCGCTCTTGCCGCGCCCGGTGACGAAGATCATCTGCTCGATCCCCGCTTCCAGCGCCTCATCGACGGCATATTGGATGAGCGGACGATCGACGACGGGCAGCATCTCCTTTGGCATCGCTTTCGTCGCGGGCAGGAAACGGGTGCCGAGTCCGCCGACGGGGAACACCGCCTTGCGCAGGGGTTTGAATGTCATGGCGGGTCAGATAGCGGACTTGCCCCCGGCGCGCAAAGCCGGGTTGCGCACGTCAGCGATCAGCCGGGCCGAGCCAGAAGGTGAAGGCGTCGTCCAGCACATCGTCCGGAATTTCGTGGAGGCCGTCGAACGGCCGGAACGTGACCTGAAGACCGGCGGCGATCAGCGCCGGCACGAACCGGCTTCGGCTCGCGTCGAACGAGAGCACCGGGTCCTTTCGGCCATGCGACAGAAAGAGGCGCTGGCCGGCATGATCGCCACCGGAAAGATATGCCATGCCCGGCGAAAAGATCAGCAAGGTGCGGAACAACGGTGGGTTGGCGGTCCCCACCGTCAGGGCATAGGTCGCGCCGTCCGAAAAGCCGCCGATCGCCACCCGGCCAGGATCGATATGGACGAAGGGGCGCAGCGCGTGAAAGGCCCGGTTGATCCGCGGCGGATCGACCGACAGGCGCGCGGTCGGCGCGGTGCGAACCAGGGCGCGTCGCGCACGACCGATCTCTTCGACCATGTCCCATGTCGCGCCGGTCGATTTGGGCGCGAGCAGGATGATCCCCCGGCGCACGGCGGCGTCGCGAAACCGGCCCAGCATCTCTTTCGGACTCCCCCCACCGCCGTGGAGCAGCACCAGAAGCGGCGCCGGTGCCTCAAGACCGGGCGGGACGAAGGCAAGCGCGCCCTCCGGCAACTCGACCACGCCGCTCACCGCCACAATCCGTGCCGCCGGGTCCGCTGCGGCCGGCTGAAACAGCGCGGCCGAAGCTGCGGACAGGCAGGCCAGGAAGGCGGGCATCGGCGACACGCGGCGACGCTAGCGCACGGCGCCTGCCCCCGCCAGCGCCCTCAACCGCCGAGTCGATCCATCGGCGTCTGTTCCGGCCGCACGCCGGCGAGCGCGGGTTCGAGTGCCGCGCGGTCGCCGGCCTTCAGCGCCGAATCCATGTCGGGGCGGAAATGCGGCGGCGCGCGATCGTCGGCGCCGGGATGAGTTGCGGTTTCGAGATCGGGGGCGGGATGTCCGTCGGCCGGTGCATCCGCGTCGTGGCGGGTGAAGAACAGCGCAGCGGCGGCCGCCGCGCCGGCGGCGACGGCACCGGCGATGGGAATGGCGTTGTCCCGCAACACCCGGCCAGCGCTTTGCGCAGCCTTCCGGGCCGTCGTGCTGACCATCGGCTCCGGCGCGGTCTTCGCGGTCTTGCGGGGACGGGCATTGGGGGTGGATTTGGGTGTGGCCATGGCGCTTCTCCTGGATATCAAAGGCTTTACGTGTGAACGGTGGGACAGGCGGAGGAGTTCCGGCCAGGCTCGGGCCATGGGGGGATTGGCGGCATGTCGGCATTCGAACTGGTGTTCGCGGTCTATGGCCTGCTGCTCGGGCTGGCGATTGCCGAAGTGCTGGGCGGTTTCGCCCGGGCGCTGAAGCTCAAGCGCGCGGCCAAGCCGGTGCGGATCGGGTGGCTGACCCCGCTGCTGGGCGTCGTGGTCGTGCTCGACCTCACCAATTTCTGGATGGTCGCGTGGGAGGCCCAGCCGCAGATCGGCGCCAACTACGTCACGCTGGTCGCGGTGCTGGCGATCGTCGGCACCTATTACCTTGCCGCGTCGCTGATCTTTCCCGACGAGCCGGCGGAATGGCCCGATTTCGACGACTGGTACGACCGGCAGAACCGGCTGGTCATCGCCGGGCTGCTCGCCGCGAATATCGGCAGCTGGATCGCCACCATCGCGCTCGAGATCGTCGCGCCAATTCCGGACGAGCCGGTGGGCGGCATCGGCGACGCGATCGAGGTGCTGGGCGGCTTTTCCATCCTGATCCTGCTGATCGCATTGTTGCGGATCAAAAGCCGGCGGTGGAATGTCGCGGCGCTGGTGGCGATCGGCCTGTTGCTGCTCGTCACCGGCACCGCGGAGCTGTTCTAGGGTCTAGCCCAGAACCTCACGCACGGCGGCGCGCGCGATGGCGGCGGCGTGAAGATCGGCCGCGTTGCGACGGGCGAGAAAGGTAAGCGGTGGCCGGGCGGCCAGCGCGGTGGAATGGGTCGTGGGCAGTCTGTTCTTCGTTCGTGTCACGTGGTTTCCCTGTTTTCGATAATCTTTGCCTCGCGCTCGGCGCGGGCGCTGGCGACATGCTCCTGCCGCTCGGCCATCGCCGACCAGGCAGCGGCGGCGCGCAGATTGCGGTCGCGGACATTGTCGAGCTGTGCCGCATCGGCGTCGGCGCGGCATTTCGCCGCCTGTTCCCGATAGAGTTCGATGGGTGCTGCCATGTCGATTCCCCTTCGTGGTGATGCCTGAGTGAGGGTGCCGGACGGCGCATCGCAACGCGCCATCCGGCGATGTGGCGGTTATTCCGCCGGGGCGAGATTCACCGCCGCCATCTTGCCGCGGCGATCGGCCTCAAGCTCGTACTGGACGCGCTGATCCTGGTTCAGGGTAATCATCCCCGCCCGCTCGACCGCGGTGATGTGGACAAAGGCGTCGGCGCCGCCATTGTCCGGGGCGATGAAGCCATAGCCCTTGTCGGCGTTGAAGAATTTGACGGTTCCCGTCGTGCTCATAGATTCATCCTTCCAGGTTATGGGCATTCCGACTGTCGGAACGCCCCGGCTGCTGAGGCAGGGAAAGAAGGAAGAAGGTGCCGCAAAGCGCCATAGACCGTCGATTTGCGACTGTAGCGCCGACGATATGGGGTGCGGATCGGAATTTTCAAGGCGCCGTCCGGCCGGCGGGCGGAACTGGTGCCGGGCGCCGCCGGTGCGACGGACCCCGAGTGTGCCGCTGCCGCGTGCCGCGCATCATCCGCGCCCGGCGTTCCGATGCGCGGTGGAAAACAGCGATGACCTCCAGCGGATGACGCATCCCGGGGCGATGTTGCGGGAAATCGAGATGCGGGAAAGGCGGTGGATGCCGTGGGCCGGCGGCGCGATCAGCGCGGGCGGTGCTGCGTCCCCTCACCCGCGGTGATGAAGATCGCGGTGGCGGTGACGCCGGGCGGCACATCGGCGGTGTGCCAGACGCCGGGCGGGTTGATTGCATAGTCGCCGGGATGGAGCGTGACGCGCGTGGTGCCGCCGTCGGGCTCTTCCTGGATCAGCGTGAGTTCGCCCGCAGTGCAGATGACCAGCTCCGCGCCGTGCGGATGGACTTCCCACGAGGTCCAGCTCTCGCCGAAGTCATATTGCGAGACGAGGCGGCCCTCGATCCCGTCGGCGGCGTGGCGTTGGGTGTAGGCTTCGTACCAGGCCATGCCGTCGAAGGGGGGTTCGACGGTGGCGGTGGCGTTGCGGCCGAGATGGGCGAATTGGGTGTCGAGGCGGGGCATGGGGGACCTCAGGTTAGCGATAGATTTCGCGGCGGTGGCCGACTTCAATCACGAACACCGTAACGCATTCATCCTCGATCTCTGCGATCGCGCGATAGTCGCCGATGCGGAAGCGCCAGTAGCCCGTCCAGCCGCCGGTCAGCGGCTCGGCGGACGTGCGTGGATCGTCGCTCCGGGCAATGACGGCGAGCTTCTTAAGGATGCGACTGCGCGCTTCGCCATCGATCTTCGCAATCTGTTTTTCAGCCCGGCGGCTGAACTCAACCTTCCACATTATAGCGCGTCATCATCTCGCGCAGCGACACCGTGTCCTTGCGATCGAGATCACGGCTGGCTTCGACGGCGAGCGCATAGTCCTCAAGGTCTTCGAGATATGCGAGCAACGCCTTGCGCGCGAGATCGGCGGGCGCCTCGCCCGTGCGCGCGGCGGCGGCGGCAAGCGCCTTTTCGAGTTCCGGGTCGAGGTTGAGTTCGATCATGGGCGGCGTCCTTTGGGAGGAGTATCGCATAATGGGATGGGGCGCGGAAGGTTGTTCCGCGCCGGATCGGAAGCGGCCATCTGTGGCGGTGCAGATGACCAGCTCCGCGCCGTGCGGATGGACTTCCCAGGAGGTCCAGCTTTCGGTGAAGCTGTATTGCGAGACGAGGCGGCCTTCGTCGCCTTCGGCGGCGTGGCGTTGCGTGTAGCCTTCGTACCACTCCATGCCGTCGAAGGGGGGTTCGACGGTGGCGGTGGCGTTGAGGCCGAGATGGGCGAATTGGGTGTCGAGGCGGGGCATGGGGGAGGCTCCTCCAGTCAGCGATAGACTTCGCGACGATGCGCGATCTCGATCACGACGACCGTGATACGCTGATCCTCGATCTTGCAGATCGCGCGATAATCCCCGACGCGATAGCGCCAGAAGCCGGTCCAGTTTCCGACCATCGCTTCGCCGAACATGCGCGGATCGCCGTGACGATCCAGATCGGACTGGAGCGTGCGGACGATGCGGATTGCGGCCTGACTGTCGAGTTTGCGAAGTTGTTTCTGAACGCGCGGCGGATATTCAATCTGCCACGCCAAGCTCACGGAGCATCTCCTGCGTGGTCTTGCCGGAACCGGGCTTGTATGCCTTCCACGCCTCAACCGCGACGGCATAATCCTCAAGGTCTTCCAGATAGGCAAGCAACGCCTTGCGCGCGATATCGGCGGGTGCCTCGCCCGTGCGGGCCGCGATATCGGCCAGCGTCTTTTCGAGTTCGGGGTCGAGGTTGAGTTCGAGCATTTAGCGGCAACTGACATCTTAGCACATATATCGGTCTGCACCCGCAATCAACAGAATTTATAGTTGCGTTGAGTTTATCATTATCTTTGAGTTTTTTATAACAGTTAGCAAGATTAACTGTCATCATTTTTACTATACTATCAGGTCCTATTCGAGACTGTTTATTTAGCGCAAAATGCAATATCCTCTGCGCAGGCCTGACATTCTTAGATTTAATCAAATTATATGATATAAGATTTAGCTTTTCATAAGCCTCTACAGATTCTGATTTATGTCTTTTTTTCCAAATAACATAATGAAGCAATATCCCAAACTCTAGCAAAATGTCGACTGCATGATTGAGGTACTTCATATCAAGTTTTAGGTTGTCTCCTACTTGAAGAGATCGGAAACATCGTATCCCACTTCAACACAATTCGACAAATATATTTTTTGTTAACTTCCAAATTTTTGATGGGCGACTAAATTCCACGTTCAAAAATTTCTATAAAATCTCCCCCATCTTTCATACTCCGCGAAATCTTCGTATCACATACTGATTCCAAAATTTTATTTGCGATGTGTGACTTCCACGCATGCAATCTGAACGTCCTGTAGAGCGATGTGGTCAACTACTTCGTCAAACGAAGACATGCTCATGATATCTTTCAATGATATCTTTCGGTCTTCTGCGTATAACGGCTTTGTCCGCACAGCGCGAAAGCCAAAATCGGCTATGAACAGAATCAAAGGTTGCAACTAAGCTAAGAAGCGTTCGATCCTGGCAAAACTGAAAGCCCGCGAGCAATATCGCTTACCTTATCTACGGCGCTGTCAAAGTTATCAAATTGATCGGGCCGAAGCGAAAATACTCTATAACCTTCGTATTCTTCTAGGAATTCGTATTCGCTTTCAGCAACATCAAACAGATCCCTCTTCAAGCTACCCGCATGAAACACATATCTCATCGGAACTGTTAGAGAGATTAGCGATTTAAATGAAAGTATATGACCAACAAACCTATCCTGCATCGAGGAAATATCAGAACCATCGAAAGAGTTTCGTCGTGCAGAAGCGACTGATGGCTCAGCCGTCTTTCCATCATCGCCTGCCAAATCCGGTTTTATTTTTCTCCGAACTTCTTGCAGTGTTTCAGCAAGCTCAAAATCGTGATCGAATTTTTCGGCGCTATATCTATACGCAAATATCAAATTCGCAATTTCAGGCATCCGACCGCTCCCCCGCGGCCAAAAAACCGATAACCGCCGGATAAGTCAATGGCCCCTACTCCGCCGCCACCTCAGCCCGCTCCTTCACCCCACCCCGCTCCAGCAACGGCGCAAGATACTTCCCCGTATAGCCGCGCTGCTCCCTCGCCACCGCCTCCGGCCCTTCGGCTTCGCCCGCGCTCACGCGCTGGCTTCGCTCAGGGCGGGTTTGTTCCCGGTTTTGCGCTCCAATAGCGGTTTCAGATAGTGGCCGGTGTAGCTCTTCGGTTGCTGGGCGACGTGTTCGGGGACACCCTCGGCGACGATCTCGCCGCCCTTGACGCCGCCTTCGGGGCCTAGATCCAGAATCCAGTCCGCCGTTTTGATCACATCCAGATTGTGTTCGATCACCACCACGGTGTTGCCCTGTTCGACCAGCGCGTGGAGGACTTCCAGCAGCTTGCGGACGTCCTCGAAATGCAGGCCCGTGGTGGGCTCGTCGAGGATGTAGAGCGTCTGGCCGGTGGCTCTGCGCGAGAGTTCCTTGGCGAGCTTGACGCGCTGGGCTTCACCGCCGGACAGGGTCGTGGCTTGCTGGCCGACCTTGATATAGCCGAGGCCGACTTCGGCCAGCATCGCCATCTTGTCGCGGATCGGGGGGACGGCCTTGAAGAACTCGACCGCGTCCTCGACCGTCATGTCGAGCACGTCGGCGATGCTGCGGCCCTTGAACTTCACCTCCAGCGTTTCGCGGTTGTAGCGTTGGCCGTGGCACACGTCGCAGGTGACGTAGACGTCGGGGAGGAAGTGCATTTCGATCTTCAGTACGCCGTCGCCCTGGCACGCTTCGCAGCGGCCGCCCTTGACGTTGAAGCTGAACCGGCCGGGCTTGTAGCCGCGCGCCTGTGCCTCCGGCAGCCCGGCGAACCAGTCGCGGATGTTGGTGAAGGCGCCGGTATAGGTCGCGGGGTTCGAGCGCGGGGTGCGGCCGATCGGCGACTGATCGATGTCGATCACCTTGTCCAGATGGTCGAGGCCGGTGATCTTGTCATGCTTGCCGGCGAGAACGCGGGCGCCGTTCAGCGCGCGGGCGGCGGCAGCGTAGAGCGTGTCGATGGTGAAGCTGGACTTGCCCGATCCGGACACGCCGGTGATGCAGGTGAAGGTGCCGAGCGGGATGCTGGCGGTGACGCCGGTGAGGTTGTTGGCGGTGGCGTTGTGGACGGTCAGCTTCTTGCCATTGCCCTTGCGGCGTTTCGCCGGCACCGCGATCCGGCGGGTGCCGTTCAGATAATCGGCGGTGACGCTACCCTGTGTCGCCAGCACCTGATCCAGCGTCCCCTGCGCGACGACTTCGCCGCCATGGACGCCGGCGCCCGGCCCCATGTCGATCAGGTAATCGGCGGTGCGGATCGCATCCTCGTCATGTTCGACCACCAGCACGGTGTTGCCGAGATCGCGCAGGCGGCGCAGCGTGGCGAGGAGCATGTCGTTGTCGCGCTGGTGCAGGCCGATCGAGGGTTCGTCGAGGACGTAGAGGACGCCGGAGAGGCCGGAGCCGATCTGCGAGGCGAGGCGGATGCGCTGGCTCTCCCCGCCTGACAGGGTGCCGCTGGTGCGATCGAGGTTGAGATAGTCGAGCCCGACATTGTCGAGAAAGCCGAGCCGCTCGTCGATTTCCTTGAGAATCGCCCTGGCGATTTCGCGCTGCTGGGGCGTCAGGGCGGCGGGCAGGTCGCGGAAAAAGGGCAGTGCGTCGGTGACGCTGAGCCGGGTGACGCTGGAAATGTCGCGGCCGGCGATTTTCACCGCCAGCGCTTCGGGCTTGAGGCGCGCGCCATCGCACGTTTCGCACGGGTGAGCGGCCTGATATTTCGACAGTTCCTCACGCATCCAGGCGCTTTCGGTCTGGAGCATGCGACGGTTGAGGTTGCCGATCACGCCCTCGAACGGCTTCTTCACGTCATAGCTCTTGCGGCCATCGACGAAGGTGAGCGTGACCGGGCGCCCGCCGGTGCCGTGGAGGATGACGAGCTGGACCTCGCCCGGCAGGTCCTTCCACGCGGTTTCGAGCGAGAAGCCGAATTCGCGGGCGAGGCTGCCCAGGACCTGCATGTAATAGGGGCTGGGCGGGTTGGATTTGGCCCAGGGGACGATTGCGCCCTTTTTGAGCGACAGATCGTGGTTGGGAACGACCAGATCCTCATCGAACATCAGCTTTTCGCCCAGGCCGTCACAGGCCGGGCAGGCGCCCTGGGGCGCATTGAACGAGAAGAGGCGCGGCTCGATCTCGGGAATGGTGAAGCCGCTGACCGGACAGGCGAAGCGTTCGGAGAAGACGATGCGGTTGTCCGGCACGCCGGCGCCCTTCATCGACCCGCCGGTGACGTTGGTTTCAGCCTTGAAACTCTGCGGCGCCTCGGCGACGCGGGCGCCGCTCACCTCGTCCACGGTCACATCGACCAGATCGACATAGGCAAGGCCGTCGGCGAGTTTCAGCGCGGTTTCGAAACTCTCGGCCAGCCGTGTGGCGATGTCGTCACGCACCACCAGGCGGTCGACCACCACCTCGATGTCATGCTTGTATTTCTTGTCGAGCGCGGGCGCTTCCTCGATCAGGTATGTTTCCCCGTCGATGCGGACGCGCTGAAACCCCGCCTTCTGCCATTCGGCCAGTTCCTTGCGATACTCGCCCTTGCGGCCGCGCACGACCGGGGCGAGGAGCAGCAGCCGCGTCCCCTCCGGCAGCGCCAGCACGCGATCGACCATCTGGCTGACCGTCTGCGCGGCGATCGGCAGGCCCGTCGCGGGGCTATAGGGGATGCCGACCCGCGCCCAGAGCAGGCGCATGTAATCATAGATTTCGGTGACCGTGGCGACGGTGGAGCGCGGGTTGCGGCTGGTCGTCTTCTGCTCGATGCTGATCGCGGGGGACAGCCCCTCGATATGCTCGACATCGGGCTTCTGCATCATCTCCAGAAACTGGCGCGCATAGGCGGAGAGCGACTCCACATAGCGCCGCTGCCCCTCGGCATAGATGGTGTCGAACGCCAGGCTGGATTTGCCGCTGCCCGACAGGCCGGTGATGACCGTGAGCGTGTCGCGCGGAATGTCGATGTCCACGCCCTTGAGATTATGCTCGCGCGCGCCGCGGACGGAAATATGGGTCAGACTCATGGGGAGCAGTTCTAGCTTTGTTCCGGTGGTGAAGCTAGAGGGCAGATAGGGGCGCCGCGGGCCGGTTGCCAGCCGGACTATTTCAAATTCTGCGTGATCGACTGGTTGGTGTCGCTGATCTTTTTCAACAGGTTGGACAGGGTCGACATTATCTTGGACATCCGGTCCATCGCCATTTGCAGGCGCAGCGATTCCATTTCATCCATCTCTGCCATGGAATCGAGATCGCCCTTTGCCTTGCCGATCATCGCGTCCAGTTGCGCCTTGTCCGGATGGCCGGCGGGCAATTTAGCGCTGGTCGCGGCCGCCCGCGCGATCAACGCCCGCGCCTCCCCCTGCTGCCGCCGCTTTCGAGCCAGTTGAACCGGCGTGGCACGGGCCGCGGCGGGCGCGGACTGTCGCAACATCGGCGCGGGCGGGGCGGACTGAAGCAACAGCGCAAGGATCAGCATCGGGCGGACTCCGCAAGGGCGGCGCACAGACTATCCCGGCGCGGGCGACAGCTCAATCATCCCTATCGCCCGCCCAACCGCCCTTCCCTGCCGCAACCGCGCGCGCTAACCCAGTGCGACAGGGGGATTTTGGCGTGGATATTGCCGGTTATCTGGATCAGGTGCGCGCCGCATATGACAGCGGCCATGCGACCGAGCACAGCTATCGCCCGGCGCTGCACGCGCTGTTCCAGTCGATCGACCCCGCGCTGACCGTCATCAACGAGCCGAAGCGCGGCGACGCCGGCATGGTCGATTTCATGTTCGAGCGAAAGGGCGTGCCGTTCGGTTGGGCGGAGGCGAAGGACATCGACAAGGATGTCATCCGACTGAAGGGATATTCGATCGACCAGCGCAGGCGGTACGAACGCGCCTATCCCAATCTGATCTATACCAACGGCGTCGATTTCGAATTCATCCGCGAGGGCCAGCAGGTCCATTTCGTGTCGATCGCCGATTTCGTGATGGGATTGCAGCCCAATCCCGACCGGTTCGAGGAGCTGGAACGGCAGCTGCGCCTGTTTGCCGAAGCCAAGCCGATCAGCATCCGATCCGCCGCGAAACTGGCCGAGATGATGGCGGCCAAGGCGGCGATCATCAAGGACGAGGTCGCCATCGCGCTGGCCGACGAGGCGGAGGCGCGCAAGGGGCTGGAGGGCCAGTATAAGAGCTTTCAGGCCAACCTGCTGCCCAACCTGACTCCCGACGAATTCGCCGACATTTATGCCGAGACGATCACCTATGGCATGTTCGCCGCGCGGTTCCACGACGACGACCTGACCACCTGGAGCCGGCAGGAGGCGATGGAGGACCTGCCCGCGTCGAACCCGTTCCTGAAGGGGCTGTTCGAATATATCGCCGGGCCGGCATTGCCCAAGCGGCTGACCTATATCGTCGATGACCTGGTGGCGGTGATGCGGGCGAGCGACCCGCATTCGCTGTTCGAGAAATATGGCCAGTTCACCGCGCGCAACGATCCGTTCGTGCATTTCTATGAAGACTTTCTGGCCGCCTATAATCCGAAGAAGCGCAAGAGCCGGGGGGTGTGGTACACGCCCGAGCCGGTGGTCGATTTCATCGTCCGCGCGGTGGACGACGTGTTGAAAACCGAATTCGGCCTGGCCGATGGCCTCGCCGATACCAGCAAGGTGACGGTGGATTGGGATACCGGCACCAACGATCCCAGAACCGGCAAGCCGGTGACGGTGCGAAAGGATGTCCACAAGGTCCAGATCCTGGATCCCGCGACCGGCACCGGCACGTTCCTGGCCAAGGCGGTGCAGCTGATCGCCGATCGGGTGAAGGCGCGCGCGCCGGGCAAATGGTCCGGCTATGTCGAGCAGGACCTGTTGCCCCGGCTGCACGGGTTCGAGCTGCTGATGGCGAGTTACGCGATGTGCCACATGAAGCTGGACATGCAGCTGGCGCAGAGCGGGTACATGCCGAGTGCGAACCCGCCGCGCCTGTCGGTGTGGCTGACCAACGCGCTGGAACCGGCGGAGCGCGAGGTGCGCGACCTGTTCTTCGCGCCGCTGGCCGAGGAAGCGCGCGGCGCGAGCGAGGTAAAGCGCCAGACGCCGATCATGTGCGTGATCGGGAACCCGCCTTATTCCAAAGAGAGTTCGAACAAGGGCGATCACATCATGGGCCTCATGGAGGCGTACAAGATGGAGCCGGGCGGAAAGGAGCGGCTGAAGGAACGCAATCCGAAATGGGTCAATGACGATTACGTCAAGTTCATCCGCATGGCGGAAGATCTGATCTCAAAGAATCCGTCTGGCGGAGTGCTGGGCTTCATCACCAATCACGGATATCTCGATAATCCCACTTTTCGTGGCATGCGATGGCATCTGCTTCGAACATTCGACAAAATCTGGGTGATCGACCTGCATGGAAATGCGAAGAAGGGAGAGACCAGCCCCGACGGTTCACCGGACAAAAACGTATTTGACATTCAGCAGGGCGTCGCTCTCATCATTGCTGTTCGGAAGGAGCGTGGAAGCAAGGCTCTAGCAGAGCTGTACCACGGCGATCTTTGGGGAACTCGAAAAGCCAAGGGAGATGCCCTTTGGTCCGGCGATCGGTCGCGGGCGGGCGAACACGTCGATCACATCAAACCTTACTATTTTCTCCGCCCACTCGACGCGCACGCCGGAGCGATGTGGAATGATTGCATCGAATTGGCCGGCCTATTTTCAGAAAATTGCGTGGGCGTAGTGACCGCAAATGATGAAGTTTTTGTCGGATTCGATATCAATGAACTCCGCAAAAACGTTGTACGAATTACCAGTGAATTTGACGAAGAAAAAGTCAAATACGAATTGTATCGCCCCTATGACAAAAGGCTAATATATTACGATGTTAATAGAATAGCTCGAGCCAGAGAACCTATTGTTAGAAACTTTTTCTCGAATAATTTCGGGATGATATTCATGCGACCGACGGGAACAGCTGTTGATCTGGCCTTCGGCGTAACGGAGGACATGATTGACCAGTGCGCCGCGGCGAATAAAAGCGCGGGCGGAGGCATCAGCTATCAAGCGCCCCTCTACCTCTACCCCGACGAAACCGCGGATCAATCCGACGCCTTTACCCCGCGCCACCGCACCCTGAACCTCGACCCCAAACTCTACGCCGAAATCTGTGCCGCCGCCGGGATCGACCCTGCCGATCAGGCCGGACCCGATGACGATTTCCGCGCGCCGACCGGCGACGCGCGGGCGAGCGAGGTCAAGCTGTTCGATTACATCTATGGCGTGCTGCACGCGCCGGCCTATCGCGAGACGTTCGCCGAATTCCTGAAGATCGATTTTCCGCGCATCCCCTTTCCGCCCTCGCCAGAGGTCTTTGCCCGGGTGAGCGAACGGGGGGAGGCGCTGCGGCGGCTGCACCTGATGGAGCCGGCGGCGATCGGGGACACGCCCTTTCCCTATCATGGCGCGGGCGACGATGTGGTGGCGGCGGGCTATCCGAAGTTCGAACTGTCCTCCCCGGCACGGGAAGGGGGACCGCCGCGAAGCGGGGATGAAGGGGGCGCGGCGGATAGCGCGGCGCCCGTGGCGATCCCCCTCCACCCGCCGGCGGCTGGCCCCCCTCCCCGTGCCGGGGAGGATATCGGGCGCGTATATATCAACGCCGACCAGTATTTCGCGGACGTGCCGCAGACCGCGTGGGAATTCCATATCGGCGGATATCAGCCGGCGCAGAAATGGTTGAAGGACCGGCGCGGGCGCATGTTGAGCTGGGACGATATCGGCCATTATCAAAGGATCGTGAAGATCCTGATCGAAACCGACCGGATCATGCGCGGCATCGACCTGCCGATCGCGGGCGACTGACGGTTTCGGACGCGTGCGGGGCAATGCCGTTTGTGCAGTGGCCGTTCATCGACGCGCGTGGATGATGCCGGGACGATAGTGGGAGGGCTGAACATGGGAATCGTGAAGGCGCTGGCGCTGGCCGGATTGAGCGCGACGGCGCTGGCGATGGCGGGATGCGTTGAGGAGGGCGGCTATGGCCCGCCGCGCACCGCCGGGTCATCGCCGGTTGATTCGCCGCCGCCCGCCCCGACGCCCCCGGTGGCGCGTGCGCCGGTGCCGGCCCGCGTCCCCGCCCCTGCCCCTGCCCCGACCCCCTATGCCGCACAGCGGCCGGCGCCGGTGCCACCCCCGCCCTGGCAGGCGAGCGAGGAAAATTATTACTGGATCGACGCCGCCGACGGCACGCTGGACGCGATCGGCGATGCGCCGCCCGACATCGTCTTTCCCTTTAACGGCGCGGAGGCGTGGGGGTGGCTGCTGCGCACCGGCCACGCGGTCTATGCCGAAAATGCACCGGACGGATCGATCCGCACCTATTTCTTTGAACCCTATGCCAGCGAACCGTTCCTGGTGCAGGAGGCGCAGCTGTCGTTCGGCTATCGCGGCGGGCGGATGGCGGTGGCCTATGACGCCGGCGGCGCGGTGCTGTCCCCGCGTGAGAGCGAGCTGAACCGCGGACTGGCGATGGACCTGCTGCGGCGCGGACGCGCGATCCGGCTGGCCGCGCAGGACGACCGCCAGTGGGACGCGATCGACGCGGGATGGTGGGCGTGGCAGCTGCGCAGCTTCATCGACCTGCGGCTGCGCTGGGACGGCGGGCGGACGCGGCACCCGGGATGGCGGGCGTGGCGGGCGCGGCCCGATGCGCAGCGCTGGCGCGGGGCGCTGGCGGGTGAGCGCGATGCGCGCGCGATCAGCGGCGAACGGTTCCGCCGGTGGCGGGAGGGCGGCTATCGCGGGCCACCGCCGCGCGT
>NZ_JAHBZJ010000014.1 GCF_019635455.1 Sphingomonas sp.
AGCCAAGCACGCATCTCAACGACACGTGCGTCGGACGCCGGGGATGCCCGTCGCCCTCGTGATGCGGCATCCGACATGTCACACCGCCACGTCGGCCTTGATGGCGGGATGCGGATCATATCCCTCCACCGTGAAGTCATCGATCGTGTATCCGTCGATCGACGAAGGCGCCGCCCCGAGCGACATGCGGGGAAGCGCCCGCGGGGCCCGCGATATCTGCTCGTGCGCTTGGTCGAGATGGTTCATGTAAAGATGGACGTCGCCACCCATCCAGACGAGTTCGCCGGGCTGCAGTCCGGCCTGCTGGGCGAGCATGAGCTGGAGCGCGGTCGCTCCCACATAGTTGAACGGAGCCCCAAGCAGCAGATCGCAGGATCGCTGGAAGAGCAAACAGTTGAGTTTCCCTCCAGTCGTCACGTGAAACTGGTAAACCATGTGACATGGCGGGAGCGCCATGCTGCTAATTTCCGGGACGTTCCACCCGTGGAACAGAATGCGCCGGCTCGCGGGGCTCTCACGCAGTTGCCGCACAACTTCTGCGATCTGGTCGTATTCACGGCCGTCAGGTCCTTGCCACCGTCGCCACTGCTTTCCGTATACCGGTCCAAGCTCGCCCCATTGGCCGGCAAATTCGTCGTCCTCGACGATGCGTTTCTCGAAGGCCTCCTGGCTCACGTTCTCACCGGTCTCCCGCCGGTATCGGTCCAGCGGCCAGTCGGTCCAAATGCGCACGTTGTCACGCAGCAGGGCCTGGATGTTCGTGCCACCAGTGAGGAACCAAAGCATCTCCTTGACGGCGGTTTTCCAATAGACGCGCTTCGTCGTGATGATGGGCGCTGAGCCGTCGCTTAGATCAAACCGGAGGGTCGTCCCGAACAGGGAACGGGTGCCAACGCCGGTCCTGTCAATCCGCTCGTCGCCGCGCTCAAGCACGGCCTGCATGAGATCGAGATACTGCTGCTCTTGGCTGATCACTTCGCGTTCTCCCTGTTCAGTGCTCGATAGAGCGTGTTCCTGCCGATCTGAAAATGAGCCGCGACTTCCGTCACCGTCACCCTGTTGTCGGCGAGCATGGTTCTTGCGAGCCGGATGTCCGAAGGCTTCAATGCTCTAGGCCGGCCTCCTCTGCGTCCCCGTGCCCTGGCCGCGGTGAGGCCCGCGCGGGTGCGCTCGGCGAGGAGCTCGCGTTCGAACGCCGCGATGGCCGCGAAGATCGTGAGCGTCAGCTTCCCCGTGGCTGTGCTCGTATCGATCTTCTCGCGCAGCGAGACGAATTCGATCCCACGGCGAGCGAGTTCGTCGACCGTGGCCAGCAGGTCCTTGGTCGAACGGCCAACTCGGTCGAGGCTCGCCACGACGAGTTGATCTCCGTCGCGCATCGCTTTCAGCATGGCATGGAGGCCAGGCCGGTCGAAGCGTGCGCCCGATCCTATGTCGGAATACAGCCGATCTTCGTCGACGCCCGCAGCAGTTAGGCTGTCGCGCTGATGGTCGGTGACCTGATCGGGCGTTGAGACCCGCATGTATCCAAACTTCATGCTACGACCCTTTTCTGCACACTGATATCGGGACGCGGTTTTGGTGCATGACAAGCAATCCAGCGCGCCCAATTCAACTCAGCTTTTCAGCTGTTCCTAATACGATCCTTTTCAGCACAGTGACCGGATCATAAACGGAACATCATTCATCGACAATAACGCTATTGCCGACCAGAGTCCCATTTTAGGAGGCATTCATTCAGTGATAGGTCGGCGCTATGCCGGAAAAGAAGGGCACGCCCAGAAAGATGTCGGCGCTGCGCTGGTACAGCTGGAGCGACAGCCGGCCATTCGCGACATGGCACTGGAACAGGCAATGGCAGGGCGCGAGCGCCATCGCGCCCAGCTCACCCGGATTCCACGCCGAAACGATCATCCGGCGGGAGGCGGGGGCGGTCCGCAGCTGGTCGATCAGTTCGGCGATCTGGTCGATATGGCGGCCGTCCGGCGCTTCCCAGTCGCGCCACTGCTTCCCGTAGACGGGGCCAAGGTCGCCCTGTGCGTCGGCCCATTCGTCCCAGATGCTCACGCGCCGTTCGTTGAGCCATTTGACGTTGGTGTCGCCGCGCAGGAACCACAGCAGCTCGACGATGATCGAGCGGAGATGCAGTTTCTTCGTCGTCAGCAGCGGGAAGCCCTGCGCCAGGTCGAAGCGCATCTGCGCGCCGAACACGCTGCGCGTGCCGACGCCGGTCCGGTCCATCTGCACCGCGCCATGCGCGAGCGCGCGCTCCATGAGGTCGAGATATTGCCGCATCGTTGCCGAGCCTAGCGAAGCGTCCGGGATGCGCCAAGCGCGACCCCTCCAAAACGGTGGATAATCCTTCCGCCGTGGAGATGGTTATGCTCGACCCGGGGCGGCCCGCGCGAAAGGGTGACGCCATGGCGTCGCGCACGATTTCCTTCGATTGGACGGATTCTGCCGCCGGTGCGGCGTGGCCGGTGCTTGTCCGGGTTTCCGGGGCGGCGCGCGAGCGTGCGGCCATCGCCTATCTCGATCGGCACGACCAGCTGTGCGGGGCGCGGCATTTCGGCGGCGGACACGGCCATGTCGATCTGTCGGTGCGACGGATCGCGATCGACGCGCTGGCGTTCGGCGCGGCGGCGGTGGTGCTGGCGCACAACCACCCGTCGGGCGAGGCATGGCCGAGCCGTGCCGACCGAGAGGTTACCGCGCGGCTGGCCCATGCGCTGCGCACGCTGGAGGTGCGGCTGCACGATCACTGGATCGCGGGGGCGCGTGGCGGTTGGTGGAGTTTTCGTGCGGCGGGGCTTTTGTAGGCGCGGCGGCATCCGCGCCCGTGTCGGGGCGAACGGTCGGAACCCGGCGTCGCGGTTGGCGCCTAGCGTGGGCGGGTGGCGCAATCGCCGCAGATCAGGCCGCGGCCGAATGCCGGATCCCTGCCCCTGCGGCCCAGGTCGCGCGCCTCGCCGTCGAGATCGCGGAGCGCGGCATCGATCCCGCCGCCCAGATGCGCGGACAGCCGCGCGGCGACGAACGGCGCGGCGAACGACGTGCCGCGCACCGTGCGTGGCTGGCCCCGGGCATCGCTCGCGACCAGGTCCGCGCCGGGCGCCGCATAGTCCAGCCGTGTCGCCCGGCCCGCCTCGATCAGCGCGCGACCGCGTGCATCCACACCGGTGACGGCGATCACCTGGGGGTAGGAGGCGGGGTAGGCCGGGGGCGCGGCCGGCCCGTCATTGCCGACCGCGGCGACCACCACGGTTCCCGTGCGTCGCGCCGCAGCGACGATCCGGCCGAGAAGCGGGTTGGGCGGGCCGACCAGGCTGACCACCACCACCGGCACCCTCTCGCGCGTCAGCCAGGCGAGCGCCAGCCCGATCGCCGAGGCGTTACCGCCGGCGGGGTCGCCACCATAGACGTCGGCCACGTACAGCCGCGCGCCCGGTGCGCTGGCCCGCACGCCGGCGCCTCCGCTCAGGATCGACGCGATCGCCGCCGCATGGTCATGCGCCCTGATCCCCCCGGCGGCGAAGCCCTTTTGCGCGGTCAGGCCGGGGGTTGTGGGGGCGACACCGCCGTCGATGATGCCGATCGCGCCGCCAGTGCCGGTCCCGCCGGGCGCGGGCGCCGTGATCGCCGGAACCGTCGCGGCGCCGGTCGCGCCGCTGGCGAAATGCAGCGGGTCTGTCGAGACGTCGCGATCGCCGGCGATACCGCGCATCCGCTTGAGCGCCCGTTTGAGCGAGGCGCCCGCCGGCGTGCGGAAACGGGCATAGCCGATCCCCAGTTCGTCCAGCCTCACCTGTTCGATCAGGGCGAACCCCTGACGCGCGGCCGCACCGATCAGCGCCGGGTCCGCGTCCATCACGATCAGTTCATGCGCACGGACCGCGTTGCCGTCCGGATCGAGGGCGATGCGGTCGGGATGCTGACGCACCAGATCGCGGGCGCGATCGATCGGCACGCGCGCCAGCGCCTGCGCGCCGCGAAGTGCCGATGCGACGGGCAGCGAATCGGTCGCGCGATCGATCACCGGGCCGACCGGGGGCAACGGCGGCAGGATCTGCGCACCGCCCGGTGCGGCGAGGGCGAGCAGGGCGACTCCCGTCGCCGTCCGGATCCAGCGCGGAAGCGTCATCACGCGCATTCTAGACAAGGAATTTTTCTGCGTCATGCTGGATGAAACGCGTGGGGGCATCCGTTTCATCCCCGAACCCGGAGGAACACAAGGCTTGCAGTTCGAAACGCAGCTGCTGGGCATCCTTCCGCGCCTGCGCCGTTTTGCGCATGCGCTGGCGCGGGATGGCGCGGATGCCGACGATCTGTTGCAGGCGGCGGTCGAGCGCGGCCTGATGCGGCGCGACCAGTGGGAGCCGGGAACGCGACTGGATAGCTGGATGTACCGATTGATGCGAAATCTGTGGATCGATACCGTTCGCGCGACGAACCGTCGCGGCGAAACCTTCGTCCCGCCCGAAGCCGGCGAGCAGGTCGGCACCGGCGGCGGGCAGGAGGATGCCGTCGAGCTGGGCAATGTCGGCCGCGCACTCGGCACCCTGCCCCCCGAGCAGCGTGAGGCGATCGCTCTCGTTCTGGTCGAAGGGTTCGCCTATCGCGAGGCGGCGGACATTCTGGACATTCCGATGGGAACGCTGACCTCGCGGCTTGCCCGGGGGCGCGAAGCGCTGATGGCCCGATTGGGAGAAGCGGCATGACGATCGATCCCGAAACGCTGATGGCCTATGCCGATGGCGAGCTTGACCCGATCGCGGCGAAACGGGTCGAGCGGGCGATCGCCGACGATCCCGCACTGCGCGCGCGTGTCGCCGATCATCGTGCGCTCGCCGGCATGCTGCGCGACGCGTTCGATCCGGTCGCCGACGCGCCGGTGCCGCCGCATGTGGAGGCGATGGTGCGCGATGCGGCAAAGGTATCGCGACTGGCGCCGCGTCCGGTGTCGCGGGAACGCCCGCTATGGATGGCGGCGGTCGCGGCGAGTCTGGTCGCCGGGCTGCTGGCCGCACCGCTGGTCGCGCCGGGGGCAGGGGGCGGGGATATCGCGTTCGGCGATGGGCGCGCGGTCGCGCGCGGGGCGGTCGCCCATGCACTCGACACCCAGCTCGCCTCGACCCAGGCGGCCGATGCGCCGATCCGGATCGGCGTGAGCTTTCGCGACGCCGGCGGGCAGCTGTGCCGGACGTTCGAGCAGGACGGCGGGGGCGGCATCGCCTGCGCCGATGGAAAGGACTGGGCGTTGCGGCGCTATTATGGCGACGTCGCACGGCAGGATACGGCCTATCGTCAGGCCGGATCGTCGGCGGCGATGATGGCGGACGCCCAGGCGATGATGGCCGGTGACCCGCTGGATGCGGGCGCGGAGGCAGCGGCGCTCGCCGCACGCCGCTGAGGGCGGCTGACACCGGCGCGACGCGGCCGGTTCTCGCTCCACCACAAACGAAAACCGCCGCCCCGTTTCCGGAGCGGCGGCTTCGTTTTGCCCTGAAGGCGCTTCGATCAGAAGGCGAACACGACGGTGCCGCTGATCGTGCGCGGCGCGCCGATCTGAACGAAGGGCGGGCTGCCGGTCTGCGCCAGGTTGCCGCCGAAACCGCCGACATAGAACTGGTCGAACAGGTTGTAGACGTTCAGCTGCAGATAGGTCTTGTCGCCCAGGCCCGCGAACTTCAGCGGCACGCGCGCGTCGAGGTTGACCAGCCAGTAGGCCGGGGCCTTGGCGCCGAACACCGTGGTGCCACCGCAATTGTCCAGCACGCCCGCGGTCGTGCCGACCGAACGGCCGGTGCTGCACACCGGGAGGTTGGTGTCGTAGATGTAACGACCACCGGTCCGCTTGGCGGTGATGCCGAGGTCGAACCAGTCGGTCGAACCGCGGACGACCGCGCCATAGCTGTAGGTCGGCGCGCCCGATTCGTTCTTGCCCTTGGTCGGGGCGAAGGTGCCGGTGCCGATCTGGACATTGTCCTTGATCTCGCTCTCGTTGAGCGAGCCGAAGGCGTAGAAGGTCAGGCCCTTCATCGGCGCAACCGCGAACGATGCGTCGATGCCGTACTTATCCACGCGGCCGAGGTTGCGATACACGGTCTCGTTGAGAACCGGATCGAACGCCGAGGCGAGGCGGTTGTTGTACTTGGTGAAGTAGCCCGAGATCGACGCCTGGACCATCCGCGAGGTGTAGCGCAGGCCGCCGTCGAAGCTGTCGGTCGTTTCCGGCGCCGGACGCGCATTCGCGGTCGTCAGGTACAGCGAGTTGTACAGCGGGTCCGTACCCGGAACCGACAGGCCCTGCGCGAAGCTCGCGAAGGCGCTGATGTCCGGGGTCACGTGATAGACCACGCCGACGCTGGGCAGCAGCTTGTTATAGTCATAGCTGCGCTTCGTCGGCGGTGCGTAGGTCGGGTTCGCCGCCTGATAGGCCGCGACGTTCGAATATACGCACGACACGTTGCCGTTCGCCGCGATGGTGAAGCAGCGCTGGTCCAGGTTGCGCTTGAAGAACGGCGCACGCAGACCGAGGTTGACGGTCAGGTCGCCGAACTCGCCGCGATATTCACCCGCGACCTGATCCAGGATCGCGAACGACTGGCGGTCACGCTTTTGCAGTGCGCGGCCATTGCCGTCGAGCAGCGGCGAATTGACCGGGAACACGTCGAACGGCTCGCCATTCGCGTTCAGCAGGCCGACCTGGCCGGTCTGACGGTGGTTCGCATAGTCGTGCGTGTAGGTCAGGCGGACGACCTGGCCGTCGGCGATGTCGTAGCGCAGGCCCGCGATCACGCCGTACCGGTTGGTGCGGGTCTGGCTCGGCGCGATGCCGGTCACGGTGTCGAGCGTGTCGCCGTCGCCGTTCAGGTCACGGCCGACATAATAGCCGAAGCCGCCATTGGGATTGAACGTGGCGCCCGAACCCGAACCCGCGTTCAGCACGCCGGTGAAGGTCGTGCCGGCCGCGCGGCCGTTGGCGAGCGCGACGCTGCGCTCGTTCAGAGTGACGGTGCCGCCGCCATTCGCCTTCACATACTGGTAGCTCGGATCGACCGTCAGGACGAGGCCGTCAGCCAGGGTGAAGCGCGAGTTGATGCGGATGTTGCCGGTGTTCGACGGGTTGTAGCGGCGGTCGAACTCGGTGCCGCAGCTGTTGGCGGTCTGCGCGCCCGCGCCAGACGCCTGATTGGTCGTGCAGGGATAGTTGATGTTGTAGGTGCGCTCGTCCGCATTCATCGGATAGCGGTTGCTCGAGCTGGAACCGACGACGCGGCCCGCGTCCCAACGCAGCGGCAGCGAGCCGAAGAAGTTGTTGCGGTTCTGGTTGTAGTTGCCGGCGATCGAGACGAAGTCGCCATTGCTGCCGATCGGCTGATACAGGCGGCCGTTATACTGTTCCTTGCGGACGCGGCCGTAATTGTTGAACGGGTTGTCGTTCGTCGCGGTCGAGGCCGAGATGAACGCGCGCGTACCCCAGGGGCCGATCTCGCCGGTCTCGATCTTTCCGAAGATGCGCATGAAGCTGTATTCGCCGGCCGAACCCGACAGCATCGCGCCGAAATCCTTGTCCGGGGTCTTGGTGCGATAGTTCACCGTGCCGCCGGTCGCCGAAGCGGTCGGGCTGTCGACGTCGGTCGAGCCCAGGCTGACATTGACCTGCTCGATGATTTCCGGGTCGAGCTGCTGGTTCGAATAGATGGCGTAGTTGCCCGAATCGTTCAGCGGAACGCCGTCGAAGGTCAGGCTGATGCGATCGCTCGAGAAGCCGCGCATGGTGAGCGTGCCGCCCGACGAGCCGTACGCGTCGTTGTTCTGGAAGTTGACGCCCGGGATCACGTTGATCGTGTCGAGGATCGTCTGGCCCGGATTCTGGCGCGCGATATAGGTCTGGTCGAGAACGACCTTCGGCTTGGGCTGATCGGGGATCTGGATGCCACCGACCTGCTCCGGGCCGGACTGGCCGGTGACGACGATTTCGGTGTCGTCGAATTCGACCGAACCGGTCGACTGCGCGAACGCCGCACCCGGCGCCACAAGCGCAGCCGCAGCTGCGCCAACGAGTAGATAATGTCGCATTCTATTCCCCTTGGATCGGCTTTCAAAGCCTGCGATTGCGATGTCTAGGCACCGTCACTCGCCCGCCCATGGGATCGGTTCTTTGCGATTATGTTACAGTCAAATCAAGCAAATTGTGCGTTGCAAAAAAGCATCACTTTGCCGCAGCGAAGATCGCCGCCCAACCGGCTTCGTCAATCACCCGGATTCCAAGCTCTTCCGCCTTTTTGAGCTTCGATCCGGCGCCCGGGCCGGCCACGACCAGATCGGTTTTCGCCGATACCGAACCCGAAACCCGCGCGCCCAGCGCCTCCGCCTGCGCCTTCGCTTCGTCGCGACTCATCGATTCGAGCGTGCCGGTAAAGACGACCGTCCTGCCCGACACCTCCGATTCGCGCGCCTCGACCGCGAAGGGCGGAGGTGACACCTGTGCCAGCAGGTCGGCCCATACGCTGCGATTGTGCGGTTCGTGAAAGAAGTCCGCGAGCGCATGCCCCACCGCCGCGCCGACATTCTCCACCCCGATCAACTCGGCGATCGCCTTGTCCAGCCGGTTGCGGAACCGCTGCGCTTCCTCCTCCGGGTCCGGCGTCGCCGCAGCGCGCAGCGCGATGAGCTCATCCGCCAGTGCGGCGATCGCCGGCAGCGTCGCATAGCGTTTGAGCAGGTCGCGCGCGGTGATCGCACCGATGTGCCGGATGCCGAGGCCGAACAGCAGCCGCGCCGCGTCAGGCGCGCGCTTCGCCTCGATCGCGGCGATCAGATTGTCGACCGATCGGTCCTTCCACCCCTCGCGCCCGATCAGCTCGTCGCGATGCGCGGCCAGGCGGAAAATGTCGGCCGGCTCCGCGATCCAGCCCAGCGCCAGGAATTCCTGGATCGTCTTTTCGCCCAGCCCCTCGATGTCGAGCGCGCCGCGGCTGACGAAGTGGCGCAGCCGTTCCAGCCGCTGCGCCGGACAGATCAGGCCGCCGGTACAGCGAATATCGACCTCGCCCTCTTCCGCCACGGCTTCCGATCCGCATTCGGGGCAGGTGACGGGGAAATGCCAGTCGGGGCGCGGCGCATCGCGGGTCAGATTCTCGACGATCTGGGGAATGACGTCGCCGGCGCGCTGCAACACCACCCGGTCGCCGGGGCGCACGCCCAGCCGGCCGATCTCATCGGCATTGTGCAGCGTCGCATTGGTCACGGTGACCCCGCCGACCGTCACCGGCTCCAGCCGTGCGACGGGGGTCAGCTTGCCGGTCCGCCCGACCTGGATGTCGATTTCGCGCAGCGTCGTCTCGGCGCGTTCGGCGGGAAATTTGTGCGCGATCGCCCAACGCGGCGCCCGCCCGACGCTGCCCAGCCGCGCCTGCCAGTCGAGCCGGTCGATCTTGTACACCACGCCGTCAATGTCGAACGGCAGGTCGGCGCGTTGCCGTTCGATTTCGCGATACTGGGCCAGCGCCGCATCGGTGTCCGCACAGGCGATGAACAGCGGCGACACCGGAAAGCCCCATCCGGCGATCGCGGCGATCACCGCCTGCTGCGTCTCGCCCGGCACCGCCGACGCCTCGCCCCAGCCATGGGTCAGGAACCGCAGCGGGCGTGACGCGGTCACCGCCGCGTCCTTTTGCCGCAGCGACCCGGCGGCGGCGTTGCGGGGATTGGCGAACTGGCGCGCCTCCTTGCCACTCGCATCGGCCTCTTCGGCCAGCCGCGCGTTGAGCGCCAGGAAGTCGGCCTTGGCCATATAGACCTCGCCGCGCACCTCGAAAATGTCGGGCGCGTCGTCCGGCAGGACGCGCGGGATGTCGGCGATCGTCAGCGCATTTGCGGTGACGTTCTCGCCCACCTGTCCGTCGCCGCGCGTGGCGGCGAGCACCAGCTTGCGGCCCTCATATCGCAGCGAGCAGGACAGGCCGTCGATCTTTGGCTCGGCGGTGAGCGTAACCGGCTCGTCCTCGCCCAGCGACAGGAACCGGCGGACGCGCGCGACGAAGTCGACCACGTCCGCGTCCGAAAAGCCGTTATCCAGGCTCATCATTGCCCGTGCGTGCGCCACCTTTACCAGGTTCGACGCCGGCGCCGCTCCGACCAGTTTCGATGGTGAATCGGCACGTACCAGCGCCGGAAACGCGGCCTCGATCGCGGTGTTGCGACGCATCAGCGCATCATAGTCGGCGTCGCTGATCTCCGGCGCGTCGTCGGTGTGATACAGCCGGTTGTGCCGGGCGATCTCGCGCGCCAGCCGCTCCAGTTCGGCGGCGGCATCGGCGTCGTTGGTGGGAAGCGCTGCCATCGCCGCGACGGCTACGCCGCCGGGGGATGCCGATCAAGCATCGGGTGGCACAAAATGCGCCTTCCGGCGCGCCGCGAGGCACGTCTGTGGCAGGTCCCGGCGCGCGCCGCCCATAGCCGCGCGCGTCCCGATGCGGGTATCGGCGCGGTGGCGGACGCTTGAGCAAAGCGCGTGCGCGATGATATGGCGTCGGCACCGGAGGGGTCCTGGTGAACGAATCTGCCATGCGCGGACGATCGCGCAGCTATGAGACATCGCTGGATCGTGCCGGGCTGGCGCTCGGTGCGGGGGGGCTGCTGGCCGGGCTGGCCGTGCTGCTGCTCGTCGTCGCGGCAGGGCAGCGCGATGCGCTGTCGCTGGTGGCGAGCTGGATTCTCGGTACCGTCTTTGCGATGCTGGGGATCACTGCGGTCGCCACGCCGCTGTGGCTGGTGCTCCATCTGTCGGGATTGCGGCGGATGTGGCACGCGGCGGCGCTGGGCGCGCTGCTGGCGATGATCGTGTTCGTCGCCGGGCAGACCTATGGATTCGGATTGTTCGACGCGCCCCCATCCGATCACCGGACGTGGCTCTATCGCTGGTTCAGCGCGCTCGCGACCAGCGGCCTGCTGGCGATCGTCGGCGCGGCGATCGGCGCGGCGATGTGGCGCGTGGCCTATCGCCGCGCCTGACCGTCTCAGCCGCCGGTTTTCGCAGGGGCGGGAGCGGGTGTCGCCGCCTTCGCCGCCGGGCAATCGCCGATCCGCTTGCCGGTGGTGCGCGCAGTGATCTTCATCGCCGGGCCGCCATTGGGTGCGGGCGATTCCATCGCATTGTCGATCGCGAAGCTGGTGCCGGTAAAGCTGCCCGACATCCGCATCGTCATCTTGCCGCCCATTTCCTGCGAGGCGCAGACCAGCGTGCCGTCGATCTTTCCGCCGGCCATCCTGAACGTCTCATAGGTACAGCGGCCCTGGCTGTTGGCCAGCACCTCGGCCGATGGCGACTTGGCCTGTTCGGGCGTCACGCAATGCCTGCCGACCTGCTTCTTCTTGAGCATGATCTGGCGCATCTGCTCCTCCATCGGGCCGTCCAGTCCGGGGATATCGACCGACACCGTCTCGACCGTCGTTTCCCATTCGCCCGGCTTGAATCCCGCGCCGCCGGCTTCATCGACCTTCTTTGCCACCTCTTCGGGCGAGGCGTTGGTGATCGACACCTCGCTCCCGCCACAGGCGGCGAGGGCAAGGGCGGCAGTGGTGACGATAACGGTGCGGCGCATAGTGGCTTCTCCCCCGATGGTTCCGCCGATGCTGGCGCGGGACCGGCCGTTTGACAACCGACGAATTGGGGCGACGAATTGGGGCGACGAATTCGGACAAGGTTCTTGTTACGTTCCAAATCCTGTGGCAATCTGCCACCGATTGTCTGATCAGCTTCAGGTCCCATATCACGTCGATGCCGATCCAGATCCGTACCAGCCTCGCCGAACCGGAAACCGGGGATAGCTTCGTCCCGCATCGTCCGCAGCGCCCCGAAAAGAGCGAGGGCGGGCGCGCGTTCAGGCTGGTCAGCGATTACGCCCCGTCCGGCGACCAGCCGACCGCGATTCGGGAGCTCGTCGCCGCAGCGCGGGAGGGGGAGCGCGATCAGGTGCTGCTGGGCGTTACCGGATCGGGCAAGACCTTCACGATGGCGAGCGTCATCAATCACCTTCAGCGCCCCGCGCTGATCCTCGCCCCCAACAAGATCCTCGCCGCGCAGCTCTATGGCGAGTTCAAGAGCTTCTTCCCCGAAAACGCGGTCGAATATTTCGTCAGCTATTACGACTATTATCAGCCCGAGGCGTATGTCCCCCGGTCCGACACGTATATCGAGAAGGAAAGCTCGGTGAACGAGGCGATCGACCGGATGCGCCACTCGGCGACGCGCGCGCTGCTCGAACGCGACGACGTCATCATCGTCGCATCCGTGTCGTGCCTCTACGGCATCGGATCGGTCGAGACCTATTCGGCGATGATCTTCGACCTCAAAAAGGGGCAGGTGGTCGATCAGCGCGAGATCATCCGCAAGCTCGTCGCGCTCCAGTACAAGCGCAACGACGCCGCCTTCGCCCGCGGGAATTTCCGGGTGCGGGGCGACAGCCTCGAAATCTTCCCGTCGCATTATGAGGATACCGCCTGGCGGATCAGCTTCTTCGGCGACGATATCGAGGAGATCACCGAATTCGACCCGCTGACCGGATCGAAGGTCGCGAGCCTGGATACGATCCGCGTCTATGCCAATTCGCACCACGTCACGCCCGGCCCCACGCTCAAACAGGCGATGGAGGCGATCAAGCACGAGCTCGCCGAACGGCTGAAGGAATTGCAGGCCGAAGGGCGCTTGTTGGAGGCGCAGCGGCTGGAGCAGCGCACCAATTTCGACCTGGAGATGATCGCCGCCACCGGCTCGTGCGCGGGGATCGAGAATTACAGCCGCTTCCTCACCGGCCGCCTGCCCGGCGAGCCGCCGCCCACGCTGTTCGAATATCTCCCCGAAAACGCGGTGCTGTTCGTCGATGAAAGCCACCAGACGGTGCCGCAGATCGGCGCGATGGCGCGCGGTGACCACCGGCGCAAGATCACGCTGGCCGAATATGGTTTCCGCCTGCCCAGCTGCATCGACAACCGTCCGCTGCGCTTCAACGAATGGGATGCGATGCGGCCGCAGACGGTCTGCGTGTCGGCGACGCCCGGCGGCTGGGAGATGGAGCAGACCGGCGGCGTGTTCAGCGAACAGGTGATCCGTCCCACCGGCCTGATCGACCCGCCGGTCGAGATCAAGCCGGTCGAGGAGCAGGTGCAGGACCTGATCGTCGAATGCCGCAAGACGGCGGAGATGGGCTATCGCACGCTCGTCACCACGCTGACCAAGCGGATGGCCGAGGACCTGACCGAATATATGCACGAGGCGGGGATCAAGGTCCGCTACATGCATTCCGACGTCGAGACGCTCGAGCGGATCGAGCTGATCCGCGACCTGCGCATGGGGGTGTACGACGTGCTGATCGGCATCAACCTGCTGCGCGAGGGGCTGGATATTCCCGAATGCGGCCTCGTCGCGATCCTCGACGCGGACAAGGAGGGGTTCCTGCGCTCCGAAACCTCGCTCATCCAGACGATCGGCCGCGCCGCCCGCAACGTCGAGGGGCGGGTGATCCTCTATGCCGACCGGATCACCGGCAGCATGGAGCGCGCGCTCAACGAAACGTCGCGACGGCGCGAGAAGCAGGAGGCGTATAACGCCGAACACGGCATCACCCCGGCGACGGTGAAGAAGAATATCGGCGACATCATCGCCCATGTCGCGAGCAAGGATCAGGTGACGGTCGAGATCGAGGACGGCCCCCAGCACATGGTCGGCCACAATCTGCGCGCCTATATCGAGGAGCTCGAAAAGAAGATGCGCGACGCCGCCGCGAATCTGGAGTTCGAGGAAGCGGGCCGCCTGCGCGACGAGATCCGCAGCCTTGAGGCCGAGGAGCTGGGCCTGCCGGCGGGCGAGCATCGCGCGCCGGTGATGGGCCGCAGCAACGAGGGCAAGCCCGGCACGCGCAAGACCCGGTTCGGCAAGACGCAACGCAAATGGGGGGGCGGACGCGGCGGGCGAGGTTGACCTGGCAGTGCAATGTTGCTCTCACTGCGCGCCCGGCCACATTGTCGTGTTAAGCCGTTGTGTAAGGAGCGATAATTGGCTCTAACGGATGAGCAGATCCGGTCGCAGGCGATGATGGAGCTTGCGTTGGGCGGCTGGGATGGCGGTGGCGAGTTCGATGCCATCGTCGCGCTGCTGCGCGAACTGTGCGACGCGCCGATGGTGCTCGTCAGCCTGGTCGAGAGCGAGCGCCAGCGGTTCCTGGGCCGGGCCGGCCTCGATGCGACCGAAACGCCGCGTTCGGTGTCGTTCTGCGCCCATGCGATGGACCTGCCCGATACGATGGTGGTTCCCGACGCGACCCTGGACCCCCGCTTCGCCCAGAACGCGCTGGTGACCGGCGATCCGCATATCCGCTTCTATGCCGGCGCGCCGCTCGTCACCTCGTCGGGGGTGCCGCTGGGCGCGCTATGCGTCATCGACACCGTTCCGCGCGCGGGGCTGACCCCGGTTCAGGCGCGGACGATGCGGGTGCTCGCGGCCAACGTCATGACGATCCTGGAGGCGCGGCGCGAGGTCGAATCGCGCGCGCTGATCGCGCGTGAACTGTCGCACCGGATCAAGAACCTGTTCGCCGTCGTCGGGGGACTCGTCCACGTTTCCCGTCGCAATGACGGGGAGGTGGACGGGTGGAATGCGCTGTCGGACCGGCTGGGCGCGCTGGCGCGTGCCAGCGATCTGGTGGTTCCGCCCGAACATGCCGGTGAGCGGGAAACGACGTTGCTGCGCCTGTTCGATACGTTGTTCGCGCCCTATCGCGATGTTCAGGGCAAGCGCATCCGCGTCGAGGGCGAGGATGTGGCGATCAGCGCGTCGGCGGCGACCGGCATCGCGCTCGTCTTTCACGAGGCGGCGACCAACGCGGTCAAATATGGCGCGCTGTCGGGTCCCGATGGCGAGGTGGTGGTGCGGGTCGAGCATCTGGCCGATGCGATCGAAATCGACTGGCAGGAGCGTGGCGGCCCCGATGCGCGCGGCGACGGGTCGGCGGGAGGGTTCGGCACCCGGCTGGTCGATTCGGTAATCGGGCGCCAATTCATGGGCCGGATTTCGCGAGACGCCGCGCGGGGCGGACTGGGCCTGCGCATCTGGTTGCCCAGAAGCACGATCGCGCCGGCGCTCAATTGACCGGTTACGGTTGAGCCGCGCCGGCGCTTCGCCCATAAGGCGCGCCATGCGCCGCACCCTCGCCCTCGCTCCGTTCATCCTCATCGCCGGATGCGCCACCACGCCGGCTCCGGCGCCGCGTCCTCCGGCGCCGGTGCCGGTGCCGACCTATACGCCACCGCCCGTCGCCCCGGCGCCGTCGCCCTATGCCGGGGACTGGCGCGACTGGCCGGTGACGCCCGGCACCTGGACGTATCGCGCCGATCCGCGCGGATCGCTCGCCGCGTTCGGGGTGACCGGCGCGGTGCCGGTGTTCACCATTCGCTGCGATCGCGCGTTGCGACAGGTGCAGTTGCAGCGGGTGGGCGTCGCATCCGGCGCGATGACGATCCGCACGTCCAGCACGCTGCGCGGCCTGGTCGCCCAGCCTGGCGCCGGCGCGGTGCTTGCCGCCGGCGACACGCTGCTCGACGCGATGGGGTTCAGCCGCGGCCGCTTCATCGTCGAAACCCCGCCGCTCGCGCCGCTGGTGGTGCCGGCCTGGGCCGAAGTGTCGCGGGTGGTGGAGGACTGTCGCGGCTGAACGCGCGCCAGACCTCCATGATTCGCCGATTCCGCGAACGAAAACAAGGCTTGTTCTGCTCTTCGCACTGATTCATGGTGTGTCCGTGTCCAGGCGAGGACACGCCGTTTCAACAAGCGAAAGGAGGTGATCCGATGTCTCATGGTTCAGCAGTGAGGTCGGTTCAGTTCGTTCGGGAGACGCGCCGCTGATCGTCTGCATTGGGTGGGGTTTTTCCACCCATAGGGTGCCGGGAGGTATTCTCCTCCAATCAACGGCACCGCCAGGCGGAACGCGGTCCGCATGGTCTCCCGGGCTGGAGCTCTCCGGCCGCTGACCATGTCGGAGGTCACCGGGTGCCAGAGATGGCCCCGGTGGCCTCTTTCATTTGTCGGGATCGGGTATAGGGCATCGATCGCACCCGACCGGCACGCGTATCGCCGCGATGCCCGCGCCAAGCCAGGGGAGCCGCCGCCACGTCGCACCGCATCCTCATATTCTATGGGTCCTATCGCCGCGACCGGGTCGGCATCCGCCTCGCCCGCTGGCTCACCGCGCAATTCGCCGCGCGCGGATGCGACGCCGAACTGGTCGATGCGCAGGAGGTCGGGCTGCCGATGCTCGACCGTCGCCATAGCGACTATCCCGAGGGCGAGGCGCCGGCGGCGATGGCGGCACTTGCCGATCGGATCGCGGCCGCAGACGGCTTCGTGTTCGTCGCGGGCGAATATAATTGGGGGATGCAGCCGGGCCTCAAGAACCTGACCGATCATTTTCTTGCCCAATGGTTCCGCCGGCCCGCCGCGATCGCCAGTTATTCGGGCGGGCGACTGGCGGGCGCGCGCAGCAATTCGATGTGGCATCCGACGCTGACCGAATTGGGGATGGTCGTCATCCCCGCCACGCTCACGGTCGGGCAGGTCGGCCAGGCGCTGGACGCCAGCGACGCGCCGCAGGGGGAGGGCGGGGCCGCGCTGGTTCGCGGTTTCCCGGGTTTCGCCGACGAACTGCTGTGGTGGGTCGAGGCGGTGAAGGCGCGGCGCGCCCACTCACCCGCGTCGGACTGATCCGGTCAGGCGAGCCACCGGCCGGCAGAGATCAGCACCGCGAACGCCGCGACGATCAGCAGGACGAGCCCTGCAAATCCCGCCATCACCTGCCACGCCCGCGCCCGGCCATAGCCTTCGCGCACGCACGCGAAGATCACCTGCAACAGGCCGACAAGTCCCGATTCGCGCATCATCCGTCCATCAACCCCTTGAGCCGGTACAGCGTATCGAGCGCGTCGCGCGGGCTCAATGCGTCGATGTCGAGTTCCGCCAGTTCGGCACGCAGCGCATCGACCGGTTCGGCTTCCGCTACGCTCGTCGCGGCGAACAGCGGCAGATCGTCCAGCCCCGCCGCGATCCCGCCGGTCCTCTCCCGTCCCGCCTCCAGCTTCGCCAGCACCGCCTTTGCCCGCGCGATCGTGACCGGCGGCAGGCCGGCGAGCCGCGCGACCGCCAGCCCATAGCTGCGATCGGCAGGCCCCTCCGCCACTTCGTGCAGCAGCACCAGATCGCCCTTCCACTCGCGCGCGCGTACATGGTGGAGCGACAGCGCCTCGCACCGCTCGGCCAGCCGCGTCAGCTCGTGATAATGGGTCGCGAACAGGCAGCGGCAGCGATTGTCCTCGTGAATCGCCTCGACCACCGCCCAGGCGATGGCGAGGCCGTCATAGGTGCTGGTGCCGCGCCCGACCTCGTCCAGGATGACGAAGCTGTGCGGCGTCGCCTGGGCCAGGATCGCGGCGGTTTCGACCATTTCGACCATGAAGGTCGATCGTCCGCGCGCCAGATTGTCGGACGCGCCCACCCGGCTGAACAGGCGATCGACCAGCCCCAGCCGCGCGCGCGTGGCCGGGACATAGGCGCCCGCCTGTGCCAGCACCGCGATCAGCGCATTCTGGCGCAGGAAGGTCGATTTGCCGCCCATGTTCGGCCCGGTGACCAGCCATAGGCGGCTGCGCTCCGACAGGTCGCAATCATTGGCGACGAACCGCTCGCCGCTCTTCGCCAGCGCCGCCTCGACCACCGGATGGCGCCCACCCTCGACCTCGAAACAGGCGTGATCGACCAACGCGGGCCGGCTCCACCCGCCCTCTGCCGCGCGTTCCGCCAGCGCGCCCGCGACGTCGAGCCGGGCGAGCGCGTCGGCGGTCGCCGCGATCGCCTCACGCCGGTCGAGCGCGGCGCCGGTCAGCTCCTCCAGATGCGCGGCCTCGGCGGCGAGCGCATGGGCGCCGGCCTGCGTCACCTTGACCGCGATATCGTGCAGTTCGGGCGCATTGAAGCGCACCACGCCCGCCAGCGTCTGGCGGTGGGTAAAGCCGCTGTCGGGCCGCATCAGCGCGTCGGCGTGTTTCGACGCGACCTCGATATGATAGCCGAGCACGCCATTATGCTTGATCTTCAGCGCCGCGATCCCGGTGCGTTCGCGATAATCGGCCTCCAGCGCGGCGATCGCGCGCCTCCCCCCCGCTCCGGCGTCGCGCAGGTCGTCGAGCGCGGCGTCATAGCCCTCGGCGATATAGCCGCCATTGGCCGCATCGACCGGCGGCGCCGGGACCAGCGCGCGCTGGAGCAGGTCGATCAGTGCGCCATGCCCGCGCAGTTCGGGGGCAAGCCCGGCGAGCAGCGCCGGCGGCTCCGTCAGCCTGCCCAGCTTTTCGCCCAGCCGCCACGCGCCGTCGAGTCCGTCGCGCAGCTGGCCCAGATCGCGCGGGCTGCCGCGCCCCGCCGCCAGCCGCCCGATCGCGCGGCCGATATCGGGCAGCGCCCGCAACGCCGCGCGGACATCCTCGCGCAGCCCCGGCTCGTCATGGAAACGCTGGACCAGGTCCAGCCGCGCCTCGATCGCGTCGCGGTCCATCAGCGGCGCGGCGATATCGGCGGCCAGCAGCCGCGCGCCGGCACCGGTGACGGTGCGATCGACCGCGTCGAGCAGGCTGCCCCGGCGGACGCCCGCCTGGCTCCGCGTCAGCTCCAGGCTTTCGCGTGTGGCCGCATCGATCGCCATGCACGCCTCGGCCCGGGTGACGCGCGGCGGGCGCAGAAACGGCAGCGCCCCCTTTGCCGTATGGTCCAGATAGGCGACCAGCCCGCCCGCCGCCGCCAGCGCCGCACGCCCGGGCGCGCCGAACCCGTCCAGCGTCGCGACCGCGAACAGTGCCTTCAGCCGCGTCTCCCCGCGGCCGCTGTCGAACTCGCCCTTCGGCCGCAGCACCGTGGCCAGTCCGGCCAGCGTCCCCGCCTCGGCGGACACCGTCTCGGCCGGCGCCAGCCGGGCGAGCGCGGCGCCGACCCCGTCCTGCGGGCATTCCAGGATCTCGAACCGCCCCGTCGAGATGTCCGCCGCGGCGATCGCGAACTCGCCCCCCGCCTCGCCGATCGCGGCGCACCAGTTCGCCGTACGGCTGTCGAGCAGCGCTTCCTCGGTCAGCGTGCCTGCGGTGACGACCCGGACGATGGCGCGCGCGACCAGGGCCTTCGATCCGCCGCGCTTCTTCGCCTCCTCCGGGGTTTCGATCTGGTCGGCGATGGCGACGCGATGGCCGGCCTTGATCAGCCGCGCCAGATATCCCTCCGCGGAATGCGCCGGCACGCCGCACATCGGGATCTTCTCCCCGCCATGCTCGCCGCGCGCGGTCAGCGCGATGTCCAGCACCGCGCTCGCCACCTTCGCGTCGTCGAAGAACAGTTCGAAAAAGTCACCCATGCGATAGAAGAGCAGACAGTCCTGCGACTCCGCCTTCAGCGTCAGATACTGTGCCATCATCGGGGTGGGGGCGGCGTCGGCCATGACGCGGGGTTAAAGGCAGGAGGCGGCGCGCGGCAACCCCGCACCCGCCCTGCGGGCATCCGGCGCTGCGGAAAGCTGTGGATGCATGCTGCGCTGCACGACAGGTCGCGCCTTGAAAGCGGCCCCCGCATCGGTCACAGGGCAGGTGCCACCCCCTCTCATGCGGAAGATGCGATGTCCGAAGAAGCCAATCTCCAGTTCTCCGAGCGCGAGGCGCTGCTGTTCCACTCGGAAGGACGGCCCGGCAAGATCGAGATCGTCGCGTCGAAACCGCTCACCACCCAGCGCGATCTGGCGCTCGCCTACTCGCCCGGCGTGGCCGTGCCGGTGCAGGCGATCGCCGACGATCCCGCGACGGCATACGACTATACCGCAAAGGGCAATCTGGTCGCGGTCATCTCGAACGGCACCGCGATCCTGGGGATGGGCAATCTGGGCGCGCTCGCCTCCAAGCCGGTGATGGAGGGCAAGGCGGTGCTCTTCAAGCGGTTCGCCGATGTCGATGCGATGGACATCGAACTGAATACCGAGGACGTCGATCGCATCATCGACGCGGTCGAACTGCTCGAACCCAGTTTCGGCGGCATCAACCTTGAGGATATCAAGGCGCCGGAATGCTTCATCATCGAACAGACGCTGCGCGAGCGGATGAACATTCCGGTCTTCCATGACGATCAGCACGGCACCGCGATCATCACCGCCGCCGGCCTGATCAACGCGTGCCGGCTGACCGGTCGCGAACTGAAGGACATCAGGGTGGTGGTGAACGGCGCCGGCGCGGCGGCGATCGCCTGCACCGAACTCATCAAGGCGATGGGCGTGCGCCACGACCATGTGCTGATGTGCGATCGCAAGGGCGTGATCACCCCCGACCGCGAGGGCGTCAACCAGTGGCAGTCGGCGCACGCCGTCGCCACCGATCGCACCTCGCTGACCGAGGCGCTGGTCGGCGCCGACGTGTTTCTGGGCCTGTCGGCCGCCGGTGCGCTCAAGCCGGAGATGGTGAAGGACATGGCGCCTGCGCCGATCATCTTTGCCATGGCCAATCCGGAACCGGAAATCCGCCCCGAACTGGCCAAGGGCGTGCGGCCCGATGCGATCGTCGCGACCGGCCGGTCGGACTATCCCAACCAGGTCAACAACGTACTCGGCTTTCCCTTCATCTTTCGCGGCGCGCTCGACGTGCGCGCCACCGCGGTCAACGAGGAGATGAAGATCGCCGCCGCGCAGGCGATCGCCGAACTGGCGCGCGAACAGGTGCCGGAGGAAGTGGCGCTGGCCTATGGCACACAGCACAGCTTCGGTCCCGAATATATCATCCCCGCGCCGTTCGATCCGCGGTTGATGGAGGTGGTGTCGGTCGCGGTCGCGCAGGCGGCGATGGATTCAGGGGTCGCGACCAAGCCGATCCTCGACCTCGCCGCCTATCGCCATGCGCTGCGCGCCCGGCTCAATCCGACGACATCGGTTCTCACCCTGGCCTATGAGGGCGCGCGCGCCCACCCCAAGCGGGTGATCTTTGCCGAGGGCGAGGAAGAGGTGGTGCTGCGCGCGGCGATCGCGTTCCGCGACGGCGGCTATGGCACCCCGGTGCTGGTCGGTCGCGACGATGTGTACGACCGGCTGCGCGCGCTGGGCGTCGCCGATCCGGAGAGTTTCGAGCTGCACAACAGCCGCGTCTCGCCGCTGGTCCCGGCGATGGTGGATTTCCTCTACGCCCGGCTTCAGCGGCGCGGCTATCTGCGTCGCGATTGCGAACGGATGGTCAATCAGGATCGCAACATCTTTGGCTCGCTCCTGCTTCAGCTGGGGGAGGGGGATGCGATGATCACCGGCGTCACCCGCACCTATGCGCAGACGATGCGCGAGATCCGCCGCGTGATCGACGTCGCCGAGGGGCAGACCGCGTTCGGCGTCCACATCCTTGTCGGCCAGAGCCATACCGTGTTCATTGCCGACACCACCGTCAACGAACGGCCGAGCGCGGAAGAGCTTGCCGACATCGCCGAACAGACCGCGCATGTCGCGCGGCGCATGGGCCATGAGCCGCGCGTCGCGTTCCTCAGCTATTCGACCTTCGGCAATCCCAAGGGTGCCTATCTGGAAAACATCCGCGATGCGGTGAAGGTGCTGGACGCGCGCGGGGTCGGCTTTGAATATGAGGGCGAAATGGCACCCGATGTGGCGCTCAATCCCCGCCAGCTCGCCAACTATCCCTTTGCCCGGCTGTCGGGTCCCGCCAATATCCTGATCATGCCGGGCCTCCAGTCGGCGCATATCTCGGCCAAGCTGCTGCGCGAACTGGGTGGTGACGCGATGATCGGGCCGATGCTGGTCGGCATGGAAAAGCCGGTGCAGGTCACCCCGATGACCAGCACCGCCGGCGATCTGGTCACGCTGGCGGTGCTCGCGGCGGGGGGCATCGCGCGGTAAGCGTCGCCGATTGTGCATTCGCTCTCCACCGGATAGCGTTCGCCCTTGGGTTGAGGGCTATATGCATGAATGTGCGCATGTTTTCGGTCGGTATCATTGCCGTGGCGGCCATCCTCGCGCCGCTTTCCCTGACCCCGGCCCGGGCGCAATCGACGCCGGGCAGCGCGTCGGCACTGGCCGGCGGCGGAACCCTTTCGGATAGCGAGGGACGGCAGGGCAGCTGGAGCGTCGATGCCGTTGCTGCCGGATCGGGGCTGACCGGAACGCTGGTCGTACAGCTGGCCGGCCGGACCATGCGGCTCGATCCGGGCCAGGCGCGCGCCTATCGCGAAAACGGCCGCTGTTATATTCGCGGCGAGCGGGGACGGGACCGGATCGAACTGGCGGGAAGCTGTGATGCGAAGCCGTTCTCTGGCGTGATGCGCGGCTTTCTGGATGGGGAGGGCGCCATTTCCGGGACGTTCACCGGATCGCTCGCGGCGGCAGGGGCGAGCCGCAGGCCGGATGCACCAGCACCCGCGCCCGCTCCGACGCCGGTTTCGCGCCCTGCACGGATCCCACCGCCCGCCGCCCAGCGACCCGTCAGCGTCAATCCGAATTCGGGTCCGTTCAGCGGCGCCGGCACGCTGGCCACCAGCGATGGCGAGTCGGGGGCCTGGCGCGTTCGCGGCGTCCTGTCGGCGGGGATGATCAAGGGGACGCTCGACGTGGACGTCGCCGGGCGGACGATGACCGTCGATCTCGATCAGGGCCACGCCTATTTCGAGAACGGTTTTTGCGTGCTGAAGGGGGTTGCCGGGCGCAATCGCTTCCAGCTTCGCGGGCGGTGCGATCGCGAACCCTATTCCGGCACGATCAACGGCTATTACGACAAGGTGGGTGAGGTGAACGGGTCCTTCACCGGCACGCTGAAATGGGGTGCGGCCGGGTCGCGGCCGCCGGCCGCCGGCGTGCTGCCGGCCGGCAAGCTGACCTGTAGCTATATGGAGCGTATGGGCGGCGTGGTCGCCGGCGATATCGGCACCCGCGAAATCCGCCCCAGCGCGCTCGGCACGCTGACGCTGTCACCGTCCGGCACCTATGTCGCACGAAACGGGTCGGGCCGGTTCGTCCGCGAGGGGCAGGCGATCCGCCTGACCAGCGGTCCGTGGGCCGGTGCGCTGGGGCGATTGATGCCCGACAACAGCGGCAGCCCGGCGGTCTATTTCGAGCGCGAGGACAATCGTCGCGCCGATGGCAGCTACATCGTCGATCCCTGGCGCACCTTCTGCACGACGTCGCGCTGAGGCGCCGCGCGTGCGTCAGGCGTCGATGCTCGTCCCCAGCGACGCGTTGACCAGCCCGCCATCCACCACCAGCGTGTCGCCGACGACATAGTCGCTCGCCCGGCTGGCGAGGAAGATCGCCGCGCCCGCCATATCCTCGGGCGTGCCGATGCGCCGCATCGGGATACGCTTGGCCACTGCATCGCCATGGTCGCGGGCGGCGCGGTTCATTTCGCTGGCAAAGGCGCCGGGGGCCAGGCTGGTGACGATGATCCCGTCATGGATCAGCCGCGCCGCCATCCGCTTGGTGAGGTAGATCAGCGCCGCCTTCGATGCATGATAGCTGTATGTTTCCCACGGGTTGAGCCGCAGCCCGTCGATCGAGGTGATGTTGATGACCTTTGACGGCGCATCGAAACTCGCCTCGGCCTTCAGCAGCGTGTGCAGCGCCTGGGTCAGGAAAAAGGGCGATTTGACGTTCAGGTCCATCACCTTGTCCCAGCCGCTCTCGGGAAATTCCTCGAACGCCACGCCCCATGCTGCGCCGGCATTGTTGACCAGGATGTCGAGGCGGGATTCGCGCTCGGCCAGCGCCGCCGCCAGCGCCTTGCACCCCTCGACCGTCGATACGTCCATCGGCAGCGCGATGCAGTTCGGGCCGAGTTCGGCGGCGGTCTCGTCGCACGCATCCGCCTTGCGCGACGAGATATAGACCTTTGCCCCCTGTGCGATGAACCCTTCGGCGATCATCCTGCCGATCCCCCGGCTGCCGCCGGTGACCAGCGCGATCTTGCCGTCCAGACGAAAGAATCCGCTCGTGTCCATGTCTCTCTCCCGTATCTTCAGCCGCCGCGCTTCAGTGTCTCGCGTGCGATGATGAGTTGCTGGATCTGGCTGGTGCCTTCGTAGATGCGAAACAGCCGGACGTCGCGATAGAGGCGTTCGATCCCGTAATCGGCGATATAGCCCGCGCCGCCGAAAATCTGGACCGCCCGGTCGGCGACGCGGCCGACCATTTCGCTCGCGAACAGCTTCGCCGCGGCGCTTTCCAGCACCACGTCCCGGCCGGCGTCCTTTGCCGCGGCCGTTTCCAGCACCAGCGCGCGGGCGGCGAGCGCCTCGGTCTTGCTGTCGGCGATCATCGCCTGGATCAGCTGATGCTCGGCGATGGGCTTGCCGAACTGTCGCCGTTCGGTGGCATAGGCGACACAGTCGGTGATCAGGCGTTCGGCGACCCCCACGCACACCGCGCTGATGTGAAGCCGCCCGCGATCGAGGACCCGCATCGCGATCTTGAACCCCTCGCCCTCCGCGCCCAGCCGGTTGGCGGCGGGAACGGGAACGTCGTCGAAGATGACGTCGGCGACCTTCGCGCCCTTTTGCCCCATCTTCTTCTCCGGCTCGCCGATGCTGACGCCGGGCAGGTCGCGCGGGACCAGGAATGCGCTGACCCCGCGCGCGCCGGGTTCGTCGCCGGTGCGCGCCATCACCGTGAACAGCTGTGCCTTGTCGGCATTGGTGATGAAGCGTTTCGTGCCGGACAGGCGATAGACGTCGCCATCCTTCACCGCGCGGGCTTTTACCGCGCCGCTGTCCGATCCGACATCGGGTTCGGTCAGCGCGAAGCTGGTGACGATATCGCCGCTGGCGATGCCGGGCAGCCAGCGGGTCTTTTGCTCCGGCGTTCCGGCCATCACCAGGCCCTGCGAGCCGATGCCGACATTGGTGCCAAAGGTGGATCGGAATGCGGGCGTCGTCCGCCCCAGCTCGATCGCCACGCGGCATTCTTCGGCCATGGTCAGGCCCAGCCCGCCATGTTCCTCCGCGATCGACAGGCCGAACAGGCCCAGCGCCTTCATCTCGTCGATCACATCGGCGGGGATCGCGTCGGCGGCCTCTACCTCCGCCTCCAGCGGGCGCAGTCGTTCCGCCACGAACCGGCGTACCGCTTCGATCAACGCGTCGAACGTATCTGCGTCAAGGCTCATGCGCGGCGATCCTGCTCCATACCCTATCTTCGAAAGCGGATAGCAGCAGGAAATGCCAGGGTCACGGAAAATCCGAACCGGCGACCCGCCATGGCTGGCTGGCGGGCCGCGTCCGGGCGGGTTTCAGCCCAGCCGTCCCAGGCGGTGGTACAGGTTGGCGAACTGCACCGATCGCGGCTCGTCGGCGATCTTGCGGGTGTAATCCGCGACCGCTTCCTTCAGCAGCGCGAAATCGGCGGTCGAAAAGATCGGGCGGGCGCGGGCCGGTTCGGGGGTATTCATGATCGATGCTCCTGCAACTGAAGTCGTGTGAACTTCATGACTAACATCGGGGCGCTTTGTCACGCCGACATGGCGTTTCGCGGGGTCCGGCTGTAGCGTCTCCGGAGGCGGGGGCGGAAATGTTGTAAAATATTGACTCGCGCTGACGGGGCTGCGAAGCCGCGTCGATCACGGCGGAGATGGACATGGCGGAGCGCAAATTGTTCGCGGGACATGCGGTGCGCCGCCTGCGACGCGGCCAGGGCCTGACCCAGGCGACGATGGCTGAAATGCTCGGCATCTCGCCCAGCTATCTGAACCTGGTCGAGCGCAACCAGCGCCCGGTCTCCGCGACCCTGTTGCTGGGCCTTGCCGAAACCTTCGATTTCGATCCGCGCGCGCTGTCGGCGGGGGAGCCGGGCGGCGGGGAAGAGGCGATGCGCCGTCGCCTCGCCGATCCGCTGTTCGCCGATATCGAGATCGATCGCACCGAACTGACCGAATGGCTCGCCGCCGCGCCGGGCGGGGCAGAGGCGTTCGCGCGTGCCTATGACCGGATCGGCGCGGGGGCCGTCGCGAGCACGGGGGAGGGGGAGGATCCCGGTGGCGCGGTGCGTCGCGAGATCGAGCGATGGCGCAATCATTTCGCCGATCTGGACGCGGCGGCCGAGGCGCTGGCCGACGAACTGCGTATCGCGTCGAGCGATCCGTTCGGCGCCATGGCCGATCGGCTGCGCGTCAAGCATCAACTGTCGATCCGTGTGCTGCCGATCGAGGTGCTGTCGGGCCTGCGCGTGCGGCTCGACCTGCATGCCCGCCAGTTGCAGCTGTCGGAAGCGCTCGATCCGCCGAGCCGCGTCTTCGCGCTCGCGCGGCAACTGGCGAGTGAGGCGCGCGCGGAGATCGACGCGCTGGTGCGCGGCGCGGGCTTTACCGATCGCACCGCCGAACGGCTCTATCGCCGGCATCTCAGCGGGTATTTCGCCGCGGCGGTGATGATGCCCTACGCCCGCTTCCTGCGCGCGTGTGAGGCGACCGGCTATGACCTCGAACTGCTGCGCCGCCGCTTCGGCGCCAGCGCCGAACAGGTCGCACATCGGCTGACCACGCTGCAACGTGTCGGCGCGCGGGGGTTGCCCTTCTTCATGCTGCGCATCGATCGCGCCGGACAGGTGTCGAAACGCTTCGCCGGGGCCAGCGGTTCGCCGATCGTCGAATCGATCGCGCCATGTCCGCTGCTCGATGCCTATGCCGCTTTTCAGCGGGCCGACGAGCGCGTCGTCCAGCTGGTCGAGCTGGAGGATGTCGCCGGCGCCGGCACGACGCGCTGGTTCACCTCATCGCGCTGCGTTGCGCCGCCCGGGGGGTGGGCGGGCGCGGTCAAGGCGCGGTTCGTGGTGATGCTCGGCCTTGCGGCGGACGCGGCCCGGGGGTTGGCCGCCGCGCGCGGTCTTGATTTTGCGGGTGAGGCGACGCCGGTCGGACTGGGCTGTCGCGCCTGCACCCGCGAATGCCCGCAACGCTCCGCTCCGCCGACCGGTCGCGCGCTGGTGGTGAACGAGCGTGAGGCGGGGGTTTCGCCCTTCGGCTTTGCGGGCGATTAGCGCGCATCGCGCACGACCGACGCTGCACCGCAACACTGCCTGACACACTTTTGCGACAAATTCGTGGAAAGGCTTGTCTTTCCTCCCCCGGTCTTCATAGCGCGTTGGTTCATGCGGTTTCTCATTCTTCTCGTCGCGTCCGCGACGGCACTCGCCGGCTGCAATGGCGGTGGTGCGGCGCAAAAGAAGGAACGGGACGCGCCACTGGTGACGCTCGCCCCGGTCCAGTCGGCCCGCTTCGTCGAGCGGATCGACGCGGTCGGCACCGCCCGCGCGAACGAACAGGTGACGCTGAGCGCGCCGGTGACCGAGCGGATCGTGCGCCTGAATTTCGATGACGGCGCGTTCGTGCGGCGCGGTCAGGTGATCGCGGTGCTGGCGCAGGGACAGGAAACCGCCCAGCTTGCCGAAGCGAAGGCCCGCGCGCAGGAGGCACGGCAGCAGCTCGACCGGCTGGAGGCGTTGAAGGAGCGCGGCTTCGCCACCCGCAGCGCGGTCGATGCGCAGCAGGCGCTGGCCAGCCAGGCCGGGGCGCAGGCGGCGGCGGCGCGCGCGTCGATCGGCGATCGCGTGGTGACCGCGCCGTTTGGCGGCTGGGTGTCGCTGCGGGATATTTCCGCGGGAGCGGTGGTCGGCGCCGGAACCGCGATCGCGACGATCAGCGACGTCAGCCGTATCAAGCTGGATTTCACCGTTCCCGAAACGCTGCTGGCGCAGGTTCGGCCGGGTCAGGCGATCGTCGCCACTGCCGCCGCCTATCCCGATCAGCCGTTTCGCGGCACCGTCGCCACGGTCGATCCGGTGCTCAATCCCGCCACCCGCGCCGCCACGGTCCGCGCGATCCTGCCCAATGGCGACCGCAAGCTGAAACCGGGCATGCTGCTCACCGTGGCAGTCGAATCGAGCGCGCGCACCGCGATGGCGGTTCCCGAACTGTCGGTCGCGGGCGACGGCGATGACAGCTTCGTGTTCGTCGTCGAGGGGGGCAAGGCAAAGCGGGTGCAGGTGCGCACCGGGCTTCACCAGAACGGCCTCATCGAAATCCTCGCCGGACTGAAACCGGGCCAGCGCGTGGTGACCGAGGGGATCGTGAAGATCGCCCCAGGCCAGGCGGTTCGCACCGCCGGCCCGGGCAACGCCACGCCCGCGCCGCGCCAGACGAGCTGATGCAGCTTTCCGACGTCTCGGTCCGCCGGCCGGTTCTCGCGGCGGTGATGGCGATCCTGTTGACGATCGTCGGGATCGTCGGGTTCATGAGCCTGTCGGTGCGCGAATATCCCGACACCGATCCGCCGGTGGTGTCGGTCCAGACGGCCTATACCGGCGCCGCCGCGAGCGTGATCGAGGCGCGCATTACCCAGCCGATCGAAGAAGCGCTGGCGGGAATCGAAGGGATTCAGACGATCACGTCGCGCTCCCGCGACGGCGTTTCGGACATTTCGATCGAATTCCGTCCCGGGCGCGATGTCGATGCCGCGGCCAACGATGTGCGCGATCGCGTCGGCAGCGTGGTCGAGGACCTGCCCGAGGACGTGATCGCGCCCGAAGTGCGCAAGGTGGATGCGGATGCGTCGCCGATCATGTTTCTCGTCATCTCGCGCCCGGGCTGGTCGCCGCTCCAGCTGTCCGATTATGTCGAGCGCAATCTGGTCGATCGGTTCAGCACCATCGACGGCGTGGCGCGCGTGTTCGTCGGTGGCGAGCAGAAACCGTCGATGCGCGTCTGGCTGGACGCCGCGAAGCTCGCCGCGTTCGCGCTCACCCCCGCCGATGTCGAAACCGCGCTGCGCAGCCAGAATGTCGAGCTGCCCGCCGGACGCATCGAATCGCGGCAACAGAATACCACGCTGCGCGTCGATCGCCCGTTCGCCAGCGCGGAGAGTTTCTCCCGCCTTGTCGTCGGACGTGGCCCGGACGGTTATCTGGTCCGGCTGGGCGACGTCGCCCGGGTCGAGCAGGGGGCCGAGAATCCGTACAGCATGTTCCGTATGAACGGGGCGCCGGCGGTCGGGCTGGGCATCGTACGCCAGTCGGGGGCAAACACGCTGGCGGTCGCCGACGGGGCAAAGCGCACCGTCGCCGCGCTGCAACCCGAATTGCCCGACGGCATGGTGATCGCGGTCGGATCCGACGATTCGCAGTTCATCGGGCGCGCGATCGAAAAGGTGTGGCATACGCTGGCCGAGGCGGCGGTGCTGGTGGTGCTCGTCATCTTCCTGTTCCTGGGGTCATGGCGCGCCACGCTGATCCCGGCCATCACGGTGCCGATCTGTCTGTTGGGCGCGTTCGCGGTGCTGTGGGGGGCCGGTTTCTCGATCAACCTGCTCACCCTGCTCGCGCTCGTGCTCGCGATCGGCCTGGTCGTCGATGACGCGATCGTGGTGCTGGAGAATGTCTATCACCGGATCGAGGAGGGGGAGACGCCGCTCGTCGCCGCGTTCCGTGGCACGCGCCAGGTCGGCTTCGCGGTCATTTCGACCACGCTGGTCGTGTGCGCGGTGTTCGTGCCGATCTGTTTCCTGGCGGGACAGACCGGGCTGCTGTTCCGCGAACTCGCGGTCGCGATGATTGGTGCGGTCGCCTTTTCGGGCTTCCTCGCGCTCAGCCTGACGCCGATGCTCTGCTCAAAGATGCTGCGCAGGGAATCGCGCGGACGCCTGACCGGATGGGTGGACGACCGGTTCAGGTCGCTCGAGACATTCTACGCGCGGCGCCTCGACCGTGCGATCGATCGGCCGTTGCTGCCGCTGATCGCCGTCGTCACGTTCCTGGGCGTCGCGGCGCTCGCCTTCGTCTCGCTTCAGTCGGAGCTGGTGCCGCCGGAGGATCAGGGCGCGGCGCAGGTTCAGATCAGCGCGCCGGAAGGGACCGGCTTTGCGCAGATGGACCGTTACATGGTGGCGGCGCAGGGCAAGCTGCTCCCGCTTCTCGACGAAGGCACCGTCCGCACGCTCATCACCCGCACGCCCGGCGGCTTTGGCGCGTCGGACGATTTCAACAGCGGCAATTTCGTCATCTTCCTCAAGCCGTGGGAGGAGCGGACCAAGACCACGCAGGACATCGCGCAGGAGGTCAATCGCATCCTGGCCGATCAACCGGCGATCCGCGGCAATGCCCAGGTGCGGTCCGCGCTCGGCCGCGGGCGCGGCCAGCCGATCAGCTTCGTCCTCGCCGGCACCACCTATGAGGGGCTGGCAAAGGCGCGCGACCGCATCCTTGCCGCCGCCGCCGACAATCCCGGCATCGTCAATCTCGATTCCGACTATAAGGAGACCAAGCCGCAGATGCGGGTGGAGGTCGATACCACTCGCGCCGGCGATCTTGGCGTATCGGTCAGCGCGGTCAGCCAGGCGCTGCAAACCCTGCTCGGCTCGCGCCGCGTGACCACCTATCTCGACCGGGGGGAGGAATATCGCGTGATCGTCCAGGCCGATGCCGGCGGGCGCGAGGCGCTGGCCAATCTCGCCGCGATCCAGGTTCGCGCCCGCGACGGCTCGCTGGTCCCGCTGTCCAATCTCGTCACCACCCGGCGGGTCGCCGGCCCGCGCGACCTTGGCCGGTTCAACAAGCTGCGCGCGATCACCCTGTCGGGCGGGATCGCGCCCGGCTATTCGCTGGGCGAGGCGCTCAAGTTCCTGGAGGCAGAGGCGGCGAAATCGCCCGAGGTCATCGCGGTGGGCTATCGCGGCGAGAGCCAGTCGTTCAAGGAAACCGGCGGCTCGATCCTGCTGGTCTTCGCCCTCACCATCGTGATCGTCTATCTGGTGCTCGCCGCCCAGTTCGAAAGTTTCGTCCATCCCGGCGTCATCATCATGACCGTCCCGCTGGCGGTGGCGGGCGGGATGATCGGCCTGTTCCTGTTCGGCAAGACGCTCAATCTCTACAGCCAGGTGGGGATCGTGATGCTGGTCGGCCTTGCGGCGAAGAACGGCATCCTGATCGTCGAGTTTGCCAACCAGCTGCGTGACGAGGGGCGCAGCATCGCCGACGCCACTCGCATCGCCGCCTCCCGCCGGTTGCGCGCGATCCTGATGACCTCGATCGCGACCGCCGCCGGCGCGGTCCCGCTGATGCTGGCCACCGGCGCCGGCGCGGGCGCGCGATCGGCGATCGGCGTGGTCATCGTCTTCGGCGTGCTGCTCGCCACGCTCATCACGTTGTTCCTGATCCCGATTCTCTATAGTAGGCTTGCGAAATGGACCGGCTCGCCCCAGGCGGTGAGCCGCGAGCTTGAGGCGGCGATGGGTGATCCACAGCCCGCCGAATAAAGGGACGGGCATGGAAATCGCGTCAAAGGGTCAGTTGCGGTTGGCGTTCCTGCGCTGGGCGGTGGTTACGGTGCCGTTCATCGTCCTGCTCGGCTTTACGTCGGCCCGCATCGCCCCGGGCGGCAGCGAGAATCTGTGGTACCAGATGCTGGTGAAGCCCGCCAACACCCCACCCGACTGGGTGTTCCCGGTGGCGTGGACGACCATCTATGTGCTGATGGGTCTGGCGCTGGCGATGATCATCAACGCGCGCGGGTCGAAGCTGCGCGGCCCCGCGCTTGCGATCTTTGCGGTCCAGATGACGGCGAACCTGCTGTGGAGCCCGCTTTTCTTTGGCATGCACCAGCTGTTCTGGGCGTTCGTGCTGCTGATCGTGATGTTCGTGCTGGCGCTGGTGACGACGATCGTCTTTGGACGGATCCGGATCGGCGCGGCGGTGCTGATGCTGCCCTATCTTGCCTGGCTGTGCTTTGCCGGCTCGCTGAATTACCAGATCGACCAGCTGAACCCGAATGCGGAAACCCTTGTGCCGGCACAATCGGCACCCCAGATGAACATCTGACTTTTTGGAAAGCGGTCCGGCCAGACCGGCTCGCGGTGACGAGGGACCCATGCAGAGCGAAAACCGCATTTTCGACGACTTCGTGAAGTTCGTGAACGGCGCCGCCGGCACGATGGCCGGCATGGCGCGCGAGGGCGAGGCAGCGGCGCGCGAGCGGTTCAAGGGGTTTGTCGGCGGCATGGATTTCGTCGCCCGCGACGAGTTTGAGGCGGTGAAAGCGATGGCCGCCGCCGCCCGCGACGAGAATGAGACGTTGAAGGCGCGCATCGACGCGCTCGAGGCGCGACTGGGCGCCGCGCCTGCCGCCGCGCCAAAGGCCGCAAAGCCGCGCAAGAAGCCGGGGGCGTAGGGCGAGGTCGGAGCCATCGGTTCCGGTTCGTTTCCGCGCATTGTGGATCGCCGTCGCGTGATCTGACGGGAATGTCCGGGTGTCGAAACCCCGTGGAATTCCGCGCTTTTCCACATCTATTTCCGCCTTGTTCACCATCGCCGCTTGTGCGGCGCGGCGTGGCAAGGCACCTAGGCGCCCAGGCAAGGACCGGGCGGAGGGACGACCGGATGCTCGACGAGAGCGAATATGAGCGCGACGACGCCGCGCCGATCGACATGCTGGAAAGCTATTACGCCGCGCATGGCTGGAGCCATGAGCGCGAGGACGACGAGATCGTCGCACGGGTCAAGGGCAGCTGGACCGAATATGAGCTGCGCGCGATCTGGCGGCAGGAGGACGGGGTGCTCCAGTTCCTCGCCTTCCCCGACGTGCGCGTCGCCGACGATCGGCGTGGCGACATCTATGAAGCCATCGGCCTGATCAACGAACAATTGTGGATCGGCCATTTCGAACTCTGGTCGTCCAGTGGCATCCTCCTCTTCCGCCACGCCGCGATGATCCCGGGCGATGACGGCGGATCGATGACGCTGGAGCAGGCCGAGCTGCTGATCGAAAGCGCGATCGACGAATGCGAGCGTTTCTACCCGGTGTTCCAGTTCGTCCTGTGGGGCGGCAAGACCCCGCGTGAGGCGATCGCCGCCGCGCTGATCGAAACCCAGGGCGAGGCCTAGCCAGGGCGCCGCGGCCGCCGGCGCCTGCACCGCATCGTTCACCGTCGCGCGAATGGCGGCGATCGGATCGGCGGTCGTGCGCAGGTCAGCGATGAAGCCGCATTCGTTGCGGACCGCAAGGCCGATGCCCGGCTGATCGCTTTTTGCGTGCCAGGATCGCGTAGCGCACCCCGTTCTTCGGTCGCCCCGTCACGATGACCCGCCGCGCGCGTATTGATCCAGCAAGAAACGGCTTTCCTGCATCGCGCGCGTCGGCATATTCCGTGCCACGATGCGTTCCCGTTCCTCCCCCGCTGGCCACCCGATCCGCGCGGCGCGCGCACTGGCCATCATGTCGGGTCAACCGGCCGGACCGGACGTTTGAAACCTTCGCGATGGGAAACAGGATGGAACCAGGCATGAACGCACCCCGCACCCTCTGGCTGATCGGCTGTGGCACCATGGCCGGCGCGATGCTGCGGCGATGGATCGCGGCGGGTGCGGTGCGGGGACAGGACGTGTTCGTCCTCAACCGCACCGATCGCGTCCTTCCGGACGGGGTGGCGCAGGGCCGCGCGCTGCCGCCGGGGCCGCTCCCCGATGCCGTGGTGCTGGGGGTCAAGCCGCAACAGATCGATGTCGTTGCGGGACAGGTCGCCGCGCGGATCGCGGGCGTGCCGCTGCTCGTGTCGATCCTCGCCGGGGTCGAGGAGCAGGCGATCGCACGCCGGTTCGACGCACAGGCCGTCGTCCGCGCGATGCCCAACCTGCCGGTCGAGATCGGCAAGGGGGTCGTCGCGCTCCAGTCCGACGGGGCCGATGCCGCCGCCCGTGCCGCGGCGAGCGAGTTGATGGCGCCGCTCGGTCTGGTCGAATGGGTCGATCCCGGGCTGTTCGACGCGGTGACCGCGCTGGCGGGATGCGGGCCGGGCTTCGTGTACCGGTTCGTGGACGCGCTCGCGGCGGGGGGCGCGGCGCTCGGGCTGCCGGCGGATCAGGCGCTGCGGCTCTCCCGTGCGACGGTGGAAGGGGCGGGTGCGCTCGCCGCCAGCCTGCCCGACACGCCGGCGCAACTCGCCGACAAGGTCGCCAGCCCGGGCGGATCGACGCGCGAAGGGCTCAACGTCCTCGATCGCGACGACGCGCTGCGGCGCCTGCTGGTCGACACGCTTGCGGCGTCGGCGCGGCGCAATGCCGAAATGGCGGCGGCCGCGCGCGAATGAATTGGGCGCTATTTCCCCAATGCGGAAACGCGCGCGCGTTCGGCGTCCGGGATCAGCCCTTCAAGCACCGCCCAGAATCCACCCACCGCGCCCTGGCCGGCGCTTGAATAGGCATCGGCGAGCTTGTCCCGCAGAGCTTCGAACAGCGTCGCTTCCAGCGCCCGGCCCTCGTCGGTCAGGCGCAGCAATCGCTGGCGCCGGTCCTGCGCGCCGGGGCGCGTCTCGATCAGGCCGCGCTCGGTCAGGTCGGCCAGCACCCGTCCCAGCGACTGTTTGGTGATTGCCAGCAGCGCGATCAGTTCGCCGACCTTCAGGTCCGGCTGGCGGGCGATGAAGTACAGCGCGCGATGGTGCGCCCGGCCCAGTCCCTGTGCCGCCAGCGTCTCGTCGATCGAGCGGGTCAGGTGGCTATACCCGAAATAGAGCAGCTCCACGCCGCGCCGGATCTCGGCTTCGCGAAGGAACAGGGGGGAGGCGGTTGGGACAGCCATGTTGACCTGTTTTGCCAGCGGGCCTAGGCGTGCGCAACCGGCATCATGCGGTCCGGTCCAATGCGGGAGAGACAGGTGAGCGCGACCTTCGGCTTCGAAGCCCATCCGGCCCCGGTCGAGGCGAACGAGCGGACGCGGCTGCTCGAGAACCCCGGCTTCGGCAAGATCTTCACCGATCACATGGCGATGGTGCGCTGGTCCGACGCGCGTGGCTGGCACGATGCAAAGATCCTGCCCCGTGGCCCGCTCACCCTCGATCCGGCAACCGCGGTGCTGCATTATGCGCAGGAGATTTTCGAGGGGCTCAAGGCCTATCGCCTCGCCGATGGCGCGACCGCGCTGTTCCGGCCGGGTGAGAATGCGCGCCGGTTCCGCGAATCGGCGCAGCGCATGGCGATGCCGGAACTGCCCGACGACCTCTTCATCGGCTCGATCGAGGCGTTGGTGAAGGCCGATCGCGACTGGATTCCGACGATCGAGGGCGGGTCGCTGTACCTGCGCCCCTTCATGTTCGCGAGCGAGGTGTTCCTGGGCGTGAAGCCCGCCGCCGAATATCTCTATCTCGTCCTCGCCTCTCCGGCGGGCGCTTATTTCAAGAGCGGGGCGAAGGCGGTCTCGATCTGGATTTCGCAACATTATACCCGCGCCGCGCCGGGTGGAACCGGCGCCGCCAAGTGCGGCGGCAACTATGCCGCCAGCCTGGTCGCCCAGGCCGAGGCGATCCGGCAGGGATGCGATCAGGTCGTGTTCCTGGACGCTGCCGAGCATCGCTGGGTCGAGGAACTGGGCGGGATGAACCTGTTCTTCGTGTTCGACGACGGCAGCATCGTGACCCCGCCGCTGGGCGGGACGATCCTCCCCGGCATCACCCGCGATTCGCTGCTTCGCCTCGCACGCGAGCAGGGCATTACGGTGCGCGAGGAACCCTATGCCATCGATCAGTGGGAGGCGGACGCACGCAGCGGCAGGCTGGTGGAAACCTTTGCCTGCGGCACCGCGGCCGTCGTCACGCCGGTGGGCAGGGTCATGGGCCGGGACCGCGAATTCACGATCGGGGGCGGTGGCCCGGGACAGGTGACCGAAGCGCTGAAGGCGAAGCTGACCGCGATTCAGCGCGGTGAAGTCGCCGATCCCCATGGCTGGGTCCACCGGTTCGGTTGACCCTTTTCACCGGGCGCGGCGCACTCTAAGGAGCGCCGCATCGCATGCTGGGGCGTAGCCAAGCGGTAAGGCAGCGGTTTTTGGTACCGCCATGCGCTGGTTCGAATCCAGCCGCCCCAGCCAGGAATATCAGTAGCTTACGGTAGAGTTCGGTCCTGTGGGGGCCGATATTCCGCACCTCATTCCGCACTTTCACCTGCTTTTGACTCTAATTTTGCGACCGCAGAATCGCTCAATGTGGCCGTCATCGCGGCGTACGTTTCGATCATTCGATGCACTGTCGTCACGGTCCAGCCCATCATCGCCGCAATCTCGGCGTGTGTGGCGCCCGCCTCTGCGAGCAAGGTGCAGGCGGTTCCGCGAAGGTCGTGGAAGTGCAGGCCATCAAGGCCAGCGGCCAAAATCGCTTTCCGCCAGTTGTGATCGAAGTTCACCATACCCCATGGCTTGCCATTCCGCGCGAGAATGGTCGGCGCGCTTCTCAGTGTGCTGTCGAGCAGCGCCTGAAGCGCGATCGGCACCGGCATGTCGATTTTCCGCTTGCGCTTTCCCTGCACAAGCTGAAGCCGCTTGCGCCCCGGTCGGCGCGCATCATCGACATAGGCGTTCCATTCGAGTTTCAGGAGATCGCCTTTTCGCTGACCTGTCCCGAGTGCGAGCTCAAATGCGAGAAGCAACTCGTAGGGGGCCGCGGCTCTTAACGTGCTGATGTTCTCGGGCAACCAAAGCTTATCCGAGCGATCCGCGCGGTAGACCTTCTTCGGTCTGGTGGCATGGTTGATGGCGACTAGGCCCCGATCTCGGCCCCATTCAAGAATGATCCGCAGAACTCCGAAGACAGCATCTGCTTGCCGTGGCGATGCGACCGCCATCTCATCGCGCCAGCTCAACAACCTGCTACGGATCTTTGGATCTTCAATCGCATCAAGTGGGTACGAGCCCCACTTATTTTCGATGCGGATAATGGCTTTGACATAGTCCGACTTGGTTCGCGGGGCGAGCTTCGACCAGCTTGAACTGCGTTGATAGCCGTTGATGATTTGCTGGAGCGTGCCGACGGTACGAGCCAACCGCGGCGCGGCGATCATGGCCTGATACGAACGCATAAAGGCCGGCGTTCCGGGGCGGAACTCGGCCGTTTCATCGCCTGGGAGGGGCTTAATCGGACCGACACCACGAAGCGTCCAAAAGTCCTTCATGACCCCGCTCGCGAGCCGCTTTCGATTGCGGTAAACGCCAATCAGCCTAACGCGCAAGGCTGGCCTCGAATTGCTCGAGGGCAGAGACGGCTTTCCCTGCGCCCACCGAGCTAATGCCAGCCCTCATATCCAGCACCATGTCATGCTGGCGCAAATCGTAGCGGGTCGTCCCTGCGATAGGGCCAGGAACCAGGCCAAGCGCGCGCCAAATCCTGTAGGTTGACGGTGTGATGTTAAGATAGTCGCAGATCCCTTCCAAGGTCTGGCATCGCCGCTTGGGGTCAAATCGGTTGTTCCGTCCTGTCGCCATGTCACGCCCACATACTGATCGCTCCGCACGTGCCTTGACGCACGAGCGGAACGCATATAAGTTTGCATCCTGAAGCCAATATAAGCCAATCAAATTGGCATCGCAATGCAAATTTGTGGAGTGGCCGTGTCGGGAGCTGTGAGGCAGTTTGTAAAGGACGCCAGCGCTATAACTGAGCGCTGGTATAAGCGGCGGCAACGGGATGCTGACGATCGTCGGGACCCGCCCAATTCACAATTCAAACGCGACGCCTATCGATTGATTCGCTCATACATCGACGCTGGGAAGGAGCGTGTCTTTGAGGATGTTGCTGCGGCGGATGGGCGCCCCAAGCGCCTCGTGACTCAAGCGCGCTCGAACTTATTCAAGCTGGGTTTGGTGGCGATGTTTGCCGACGAGGGGATGCTCTCGGACTCCGATCGCAATGTATACTCAAAGCAGATGCTCTACGCATATCAACACGATGTGCCGCCTCAATTATTGGTGGCGTTTATCGGCTTTGCCGGGTCTCCAGCACGCATTGCTGCAAAACTCGCGTCTGGCGAGCGCGAGCCTGGTTTCGAATTTATAGATCCACCACGCCAACTATGAGAGATTATCAACTCCAGGTGTGTGGGCCGCTATATATGAACGGCCGCAAGTGGGCCGGATGCTGCCTAGCAGCCTTTGTCGGCGAGAACGGCAAAGCTGCCGCGTCGCAAACGACGCTTCGGCAAAGCGCTGATGGCATTGTTTCTGAGCAATGTGTTTCAAAAGGCCGGACTCGAGGACAAGATCGGATATTCTGGCCTACCACTGCAAGTCGAGTAGTTGCTTGACGCTCCAGATGTTTGACGCTCGTCCCCAGCGTGAGCAGGGCTTGAAAGCTCACAGACAAAGCCTCATTACAGTTCGATGATCGTTGTTGATCCTTCAAATGCCATGAGCCCTGGGGGCAGCGGCACGGCGCGACTGCGCCCCTAGGCATGTTCGCCTAGGCAAAGCCGGCGTCGTCGCGCCGCACAAACATACAACCAGAATAATTTCTCGAATGGCGCGGGTACTCCGTGCCTGGAGGCACTCTTGTTTTTCACCCGCTTCACGGCTCACGGCGTCTGCCTTGTGAGCGCCGTTGTCTCATGTCTGTATCTCCCGAATGCTTGGGCCGTGCTCTTGTTCGCAGTAACAGCAGTGTTATCAGCAATCGGTCTGTACGATCTTGCGCAGCCGCTGCACTCGGTCCGCCGCAATTACCCGATCATCGGTCGGCTGCGCTGGTTCTTCGAGGAAATCAGGCCTGAGATCCGGCAGTATCTGATCGAAGGCGACAACGACAAGGCTCCTTTCTCAAGAGCCCAGCGCTCGTTGGTTTACGCGCGTGCAAAGAACGAGAGCAGCGACCGCGCTTTCGGCACGCTCGTCGATGTCTATCAGAATGGCTACGAGTTCATAGCGCACTCGACGCGCCCAGCGCCCGTCGCCGACCCGGCAACCTTCCGGATTCCGATCGGCGGACGTAATGGCGCTCCACCTTACATGGCGTCGATCTTCAATATCTCGGCGATGAGTTTTGGCTCGCTCAGCGCTAACGCGATCCGCGCGCTGAACAAGGGCGCTCGTCTAGGCGGCTTTGCACATGATACCGGGGAAGGGAGCATTAGTCCCTACCATCGGGAACATCGTGGCGACCTTATCTGGGAAATCGGCAGTGGCTATTTCGGTTGCCGGACGGCGGACGGACGCTTCGACCCGGTCCGTTTTACCGAACAGGCCGCTGATCCGCAGATCAAGATGATCGAACTCAAGCTCAGCCAAGGGGCCAAGCCCGGTCATGGCGGCATCCTCCCGGGCGAGAAGGTGACACCCGAGATTGCAGCCACGCGCGGCGTGCCGGTAGGCGAGGACTGTATCTCGCCGGCTCGCCATCGCGAGTTTTCGACACCGCTGGAACTGGTCAAGTTCCTGGGAGAGCTTCGCCGGCTCGCAAGGGGCAAGCCCGTCGGCATGAAGCTGTGCGTCGGTCAGCCCTGGGAATTCATGGGCATGGTCAAGGCGATGCGCGAGACCGGGATCATGCCGGACTATATCGTGGTCGATGGCTCCGAAGGCGGAACAGGCGCCGCGCCAGTCGAATTCGCCGACAACCTCGGCATGCCGATGCGCGAGAGCTTGCTGTTCGTCCACAACACGCTGGTCGGCGCAGGGCTTCGCAAGCGCATCAAGATCGGTGCGGCCGGCAAGATCGTCAGCGCGTTCGATATTGCATCGGTGCTTGCGTTGGGGGCTGACTGGACCAATGCGGGCCGCGGCTTCATGTTCGCGCTTGGCTGCATTCAGTCGCTCTCCTGTCATACGAACCGCTGCCCCGTGGGCGTCGCCACACAGGATCCGATGCGTCAGCGTGCGCTCGTCGTGCCGGACAAGGCCGAGCGCGTCTTCAACTTTCATCGCAATACCATGAAGGCTCTAGCGGAGATGCTCGCTGCGGCAGGCCTGGACCATCCTTCACAGCTTGGTCCTCATCACCTTGTCCGTCGCGTCTCACTGACCGAGATTCGGCTTTTTTCTCAGCTGCACATCTTTCTCGAAGATGGCGAGTTGCTCACGGGATCTCACGACCGGGACTTCTACAGCGCGGCATGGCGGCTGGCGCGCTCGGACAGTTTTGAGCTGGCGCGATGACAGAGCGACACAATCCCGCAGGGCCGGTCGAGCCCTCAGCGCTCGCCGGGACTGGAGCGGCGCGTGTTCCGCCCGGGGCTGCAGTGCAACCTGACCGCAGAAGCCTCTACGAGCGCCGCGCAGGCGTTTTCATTCTGGCGACGCTGTGCTGCTTGCTGTGGGGAAGTGCGTATCCCGCAATCAAGGGTGGCTATGCGATGCTTGGCATCGGCAAAACCGACATTGCGAGCCAAATGCTCTTTGCCGGGTGGCGGTTTACCCTCGCCGGCGCCGGCTTGCTGATCTTCGCTGCTGCGGTGGGTCGTCCGGTGCTCGTCCAGGGCGTCCGCTATGCGGGTCAGCTGACGCTGCTCGGTCTGACCCAAACGGCCATTCAATACGTGTTCTTCTATGTCGGCCTGGCGCACGCAACCGGCGTCAAGTCGTCGATCATGAACGCCACGGGCGTCTTTTTCAGCGTCGCGCTGGCGCACTTAATTTACGCCGATGACCGCATGAGCAGTCGTAAAGCGCTCGGCTGCCTCATCGGCTTTCTGGGCGTGATCGTTGTCAACGTCGGCGGAAACAACGAGCTTGGTCTGGACTTTACCCTGCTGGGCGAAGGCTTTGTCGTCATTGCCGCCTTCGTGCTGGCGGCCGCCTCCATCTACGGCAAGCGGCTATCGCAATCACTCGATCCGATGGTCATGACCGGTTGGCAGCTGCTGGTCGGTGGCGTTTTGCTTACCGTTTCAGGGACAGTCTTTGGCGGGCACATCGATTACCTGGACTTCCGATCCGGCGCGCTGCTGACTTATCTTGTCGTGCTGTCGTCTGTGGCGTTCGCGATCTGGAGTTTGTTGCTTAAGCATAACCCGGTGGGTCTGATCGCCGCATTCAACTTCCTTGTGCCTGTGTTCGGCGTCGGCCTCTCGGCGGCATTTCTCGGCGAATCCATTTGGCATTGGAAAAACCTGGCGGCTCTGGTCATGGTGTGCGGCGGCATATGGCTCGTCACGCGTGCGCCAAAGCCGGCCTGAGTCCCCGAGCCCTCGCGATCAGCCGAGCCGCGCGGTGGTCACCATGCGCACAAGGTCAGATAATGTTTTCGCCTGCATCTTGAGCATCACGTTGGCGCGATAGACCTCGACCGTGCGCGCGCTGATACCGAGGTCGAAGGCAATCGCTTTGTTTGCGTCGCCGCGCGCCAGCCCTTCCATCACCTCGCGCTCGCGGCCACTCAGCGATGCGATGCGGTCCAGCACCTGTTGTCGTTCGGCGTGCGAAGCCGCGCTATCAGCTTGCCGGGCAAGCGCCTTGCGGATCGAGGCCAGCATGACCTCGTCGTCGAACGGCTTTTCGATAAAGTCGGCGACCCCGGCATGCATAGCCTGGATCGCCAGCGGGACATCGGCATGGCCGGTGATGACGATGACTGGCACGCTGGCGCCGCGCCGCGTCATCTCTTCGACCAGTTCTATCCCGCTGCGCCCCGGCATGCGCACATCGGTGACAATACACGCCCCCGCCAATGGCGGCGACGCGGCGAGGAAGGCATCGGCGGAGGGGAATGTGCGGACGCGGATTTCCGCGCAATCGAGCAGGAACTCGAGCGAATGCCGGGCCGCCTCGTCGTCGTCGATTACATAGACCATGGGGTCAGTCGCCATCATACAGCTCCTCTTGCCCGACGCGCCGCAGCGTCAATCCAAACACTGCCCCGCCGCCCTCACGCGCCGCCGCCCAGATGTGGCCGCCATGCGCCTCAACGATGGTGCGCGAGATTGATAGGCCGACCCCCATACCGGTCCGCTTGGTCGTGACGAACGGCTGGAACAAGCGTTCGGCGATTTCCGGATCAATTCCGGGACCTGTGTCAGCCACCGTCACCTCCGCCATATCGTCCTCTGCCGCCGAAATGGTGATGGTCAGCTCGCGCACGGCGCCGTCCCCCGCAGTCATCGCATCGACCCCGTTACGCACGAGATTGAGCAGCACCTGCTGGATTTGCACCTTGTCTGCCAGCACGAGATCGATTTCCGGGCTGAAAGAATAGCGCACGCGGATACCCTGCTCCTTCACCCCGATCAGCGCCAGCGCGCTCGCCTCCTCGACCAGCTTTGGCAGGCTTTCGACTGAGCGCTCGGTCTCGCCGCGCGCGACGAATTCGCGCAGTCGGCGGATGATATCGCCCGCGCGCAACGCCTGTTCGCTGGCGCGCTCGACGGCGTCGCTCACCCGCTCGACCGGCACTTCGTCCCGCGCCAACAACCTGCGGCTGCCCTTGAGGTAATTGGCGATCGCCGATAACGGCTGATTGAGCTCGTGCGCCAGCGCCGAGGCCATTTCCCCCAGCGCGGTCAGCCGCGAGACATGCACCAGCTCGGCCTGCAATTCCTGGAGACGCGTCTCGGCCTGCTGCCGTTCGGTCAAGTCGCGAATGAACCCGGTGAAGTGGCGCTGGCCACTGACCCGCATCTCCCCCACCGCAAGCTCGAGCGGAAAGGTCGAGCCGTCCTTGCGGACGCCGACCACGACGCGACCCTTGCCGATGATGCGCTTTTCGCCAGTCTCGTAGTAGCGAGCGAGATAGCCGTCGTGCGCGCTGCGATACGGATCGGGCATCAGCAGGCTGACGTTGCGGCCATGCACCTCGTCGGCCTCCCAGCCGAACATGCGCGTCGCCGCCGGACTGAAGTCGCGGATCAGTCCCGCTTCGTCGATCACCACGATTGCGTCGGGTACAGTGTCGAGCAGCGAGCGTAGATGCGCTTCGCGCCGTGCCAGTCCCTCGGTCACGCGCTCGGCTTCGGCCCGCGCGCGCTGAAACCACTCGCCGCCCAGCGCAATTGCAGCGCCGATCACGACGAACGCGCCCGGGGCGATCCAGCTGCCCGCCCCGACCGGTCCGATCATCCGGTCGCACCATAGGCCGACGGCCGCGCCCGCGACGCTCGCCGCGAAGCCCGTTCGCAGACCGCTGAGCGCGCTCGCCAGTACCACGGCAGGCACGAAGAAGATGTAGGTCGCGCGCTGCCCGAGCTCTGCGGCGAAGGTGACCCGCACCCCCGCCCCCAAGGCGACGGCGATCGCCGCCATCGCCAACGTCACCAGCAGCGGCGGCGTGGGGATGATGGTGTGGCGCAGGGAAAGGCGCTTTTCGGTCACAACGCCTTTCATGCCGCGTGGTCGTGCCGAACGCCACCTCCGTCAACCTACGTAGGGACATGATCTGAATTTCGGCGCGTCCGTCATGGGCTTAGTTCGGCGTCACACCAAACGCAGATTGAACCGGAGACCGACCATGACCCCGCCCTATATCGACCTCGGCGTCCATCATCAGCCCAAGGGTCTGTCCGATCGCATCGCCTACAGTTTCACCAAGCTGCTGCGCTGGACCGCCGACACATTCTTTGCCGAGCGCTATGGCCATCGCGCCGTGGTTCTGGAAACGGTCGCTGCGGTCCCCGGCATGGTCGGCGCCACCATCACGCACTTGTCCTGTCTGCGCCGCATCTGCGACGACAAGGGCTGGATCCGCACCTTGATGGACGAAGCCGAAAATGAGCGTATGCATTTGATGACGTTCATCGAAATCTCGAAGCCCACCTTGTTCGAGCGTGCGGTGATCATCGGCGTGCAGTGGGTGTTCTACCTGTTCTTTTTCGGTCTCTACCTCGTGAGCTCGAAGACCGCACATCGTGTCGTCGGGTACTTCGAAGAAGAAGCGGTCATCAGCTATACCCACTACCTGGCCGAAATAGACGAGGGCCGCAGTCCGAACGTGCCCGCACCGCAGATCGCGAAGGACTATTGGAACTTGCCCGAGGACGCGACGCTACGCGATGTGGTGCTGGTGGTCCGCGCCGATGAGGCGCACCACCGCGACGTCAATCATGGTTTCGCCAACGAGCTTGCCGGTCTGCCGAGCGGTCCCGTCGCCGACTGCCCGCCGCACGTCGCACTCGAGCCGATTTGGAAAAAGGCGGCCTGAACCTATCGGGGCGCTGCCATCCGCGCCCCGTTCCCCTGTCGTTGGAGTATCTTGATGCGCACTGTCTCGACTGAAACCATGACGATCGTCAAAGCCACCGCGCCTGCACTGGAAAAGCACGGTCTCGCAATCACCACGGCAATGTATCGACGCCTGTTCGAAAATCCCGAGCTCAAAGCAATGTTCGATCAGGCCGCGCAAATCAGTGGGGAGCAGCCCCGACGTCTGGCCGGAGCGATCCTGGCCTACGCGAAGAACATCGACAAGCTGAACAATCTCGGCAGCGCGGTCGAGCGCATGGTGCTTCGGCACGTGCAAACTGGAGTCAAACCCGAACACTATCCGCACGTCGCCGCAGCGCTGCTTCCGGCCATCCGCGAAGTGCTTGGCGAGGCGATCGCGACCGACACCGTGCTGGCCGCCTGGGGCGAAGCCTACTGGATGCTTGCCGACATCCTCATCGCAGCTGAGGTGCAAGCGTACGAACGCGCGCAGGCCGCGTGAGTCCCGCGCAGCGATACGCCGATGTGGAAAAACGCGGCCTGATCTGCGGGACGTGTTCCCCCGCCACGCCATTCGTGATTTGGAGCATAGCATAGCGGTACAGTCGGCAACGTCACCGGAGAGTAATTATGATTACGGAAGAGGACATAGAGCGGCTGGTGCCTACCTTCTACGAAAAGGTGCGGGCTGACCCGGTCTTGGGGCCGATCTTCGATGGCGCAGTCGCTGACTGGCCCCACCACCTCGATCGGCTCAAGGCGTTCTGGTCGTCGGTGATGCTGACGAGCGGCCGCTACAAAGGGCACCCGATGGCTGTACATTTGCGTCACGCGGACGCGATGACGCACGCCAACTTCGCGCACTGGCTGGCGCTGTGGAAGACCACGACAAACGACCTCCTCGATCCCGAGACGGCCGCAAAATTCCAGTCGAAGGCTGAGACGATCGCCGAGAGCCTGCAACTCGGCGTGCACTATGCGCGCGATCGGAGTGTCAAATGAGGATTGGCCCACCGCCCGACGCTGTCCCATACAAGCGCACGCCGTCCTTCACCGAGGAGAACGTGCCGGCAGGCCTTCTGGCAGATCACGATACTAAGGAAGGAACGTGGGGCCTGATCGTCGTCGAGAAAGGGCAGCTCCGCTATATTGTGGACGACCCGAGGAGACCCCGATCCGAGCGCATCCTCACGCCCGACACAGATCCCGGCGTGGTCGAACCTACCGTTCGGCACCGGGTGGCACCTTTAGGTGTCGTGCGATTCCACGTCGAGTTCCTCCGAATACCGACACCCTGACCGGTCCAGACCCAGCGCAGACAACCCGCATTTACCGTCGTTGACCAAGTCGCCTGCCACAGACATTTGATGGATCGGTAAGACAGCGCTCACGGCGTTAGTGGGACGGTGCAACCGAGATTGTCCGTTGCCATGCGTTGCGACCAGGATTTACGATTCCCTGCCGATGTTTCGTTGCCTTCGCATGGTGGCCAGCATGTCCTATCTACCTCCAGTAACTGCTGTGCTGATGCTGCTGGGCGGTCATTCAAACCGCGCGGAAGAGGTAGACATGCAATGGCCTGTCCCTGCTGAGGCATCCGCCGCGTATGACCTTGGTGACAAAGCCACCGCGCATGTCATCGTCGAGCAAACCATTGCCCGATGTCGCATTGAGGCGACCCGGCCCGCGTTATGCATCGAACTGATGCTGATCTCATCGACGATTGGATCTGATCGGAAGACCAATGAGGCGCGCTCTAGGGAAGCACTAATGCTGGCGCGTGGCGATCCACCGCAATCACCCGCCCTGATTGCGATCGCCGAAGCACAGCTTGCCAGTATCCTCGATCGTGACGGTGCCAGCGAAGAGGCGGCCGCGCTATGGCGGAGCGCCTATAATTTCAACAGGACCGACCCGGCCAAGAAGTTTGAGGCATGGGCGGCAGCGTCAATGGCTGCGGCGCATCTGACGGGCCTCGGCCGACCGGCGGAAGCCGAGCCGCTTCTTCGTGAGGCGCTCCCCCTGAGCATTGCCGCAACCGGACCACAGTCCGAAAGCACGATCACGGCATTGATGCAGCTTGCGGGCAATCTTGAAAACGCACAACCGCGCGAAGCCGAGGCGCTGTATCGCAAAGCGCTGACGGCCAGTCTGGCACTCTATGGTAAGGAACATGCCAAAACGGCTGACGCCTGTAATTCGCTCGCCGTCATTCTGTATCGCGTCGCGGAATACCGGGAAGCCGAGGAACTGGCCCTTCAAGCGTTGGCACTTCGAGAAAAGCTGTTTGGCCTCTCCAGCACGGAAGTGGCCGTAACCGTCGGCAATCTGGGCGCGATCTTGGCGGGGGCGGGGCGTTACGCCGATGCCGACGGCCCGCTACGAAGAGCGCTTGCCATTCGTGAGGAGCAGCGCGCGGGTGTCGCGCTGGAATCAGCGTTGATTCACGCCGGGGACAACCTTGTAAACCTTGGCAACTACCGCGATGCCGAGCCATTGCTTCGCAGGGCTTTGGAGCTTCGAATTGCGCGTGCAGGTCCGTCCGATCCGGACACTGCGACCGCGCAGGAAGCGCTGGCCATCGCGCTCCGCAACTTGCGCCGATATGACCAGGCCATTGCGTTGCTTCGCGCTGCAGTCGATGTCAAAACGCAAAGGTTGGGGGCCGATCACAGCGATGTTGGCTATGCGCTCAACAATATTGCGGTGACGCTGGATGCCCTGGGTCGGTTCGGCGAGGCTGAAGCGGCCTATCGACGCGCGGTTGAGATCGGTCGAAAGGGCTTTGGCGCGGACAGCCCCATAACTGCGTTATGGCTCCAGAATCTCGCGACCAATCTCGACGAGCAGCGCCGGTTCCCGGAAGCGGAACCCTATTATCGCGAAGCGCTTGATATTCAGAAGCGTTTGTTCGGCGCAGACCACATCGATGTTGCGCAGACATACAACAACCTGGCCACGAATCTGCAATCGCAGGGGCGGCTGGCCGAGGCAATCGATGCTGCGCGTTCGGCAGCCCGGATGACGGCGGCAGTCGCCGGACCGGCCCATCCGCGCCGTATCCTGTACGAACTCAATCTTGGCGCGATGCTGACCTATCAGGGTCGAGACCTTGTACGAGCCCGTGCATATCTGCGATCGGCGCAGCTTGGTATCGGACAGCGGATTGCGTTGACGCGCGAGTTTGACGAGACGGCACGGAGCGACCTTGCCTATTATCGGCCTGCCTACACCAATGAAGTGCGCGCGGCTTGGTACCTAACTGAGGTGGTCCAAGAAAATTCGACAGGTCGCTAAGCTAAACCCGACGGAAGGATGGACGGCAACAAAAAGGAAAATGGAGCGCTCTGTCGCGGATTCCAATGCGAAAGTGACGCAGGATGCTATCCGGGACGATCTGAAACTGGCGAAACTCGCTGCGAAGCACGGCGTGCATCACAGGATGATCGCGGCGTGGAAGCGGCAGACGATCGAAGGGATGTCAGCGATGTTCTCGGGCGCGGGTGATACGACCAGGACGGCGAGCGACGCGGAAGTGGAAAAGCTGCCCGTCGAGATCGAGCGGTTGCTGGTGGACCGAATTTTCAGCGAAGGCCTCTGGTCGGTGGGCATGGCGTAGAAGCAGGCGTGGGTCGATTATACTCACCATGACCGGCTGGCGGGTATCTAGATTTCAGCGAAAGGGCAGTCCCATGAGCACGGGCGCGCAGCTTACCGTCGCGCAGCGGCACGGAAGCATAAGATGCGTGCGACGATCACTTGGATGTGACGGCGGGGTAGCGGATCCGGTTATCCGACGCGAACGCGCCTTGAGTCATCGTCGCCAGCGTGACGGTGTTATGCCCCATGAGATGGAGCACGGTGCGCCCCTCGAACAGCAGATAGTCCGCCACGATGCGGCGATGGCATCGCCACCAGACAGCCTCCGCGCACATGATCGCTGTCGGACGCTCAGCTGCGTCGTTAAGAAGGGTCGCTAATCCGTCTCGGAATGGAGGGGTAAGAGCGTAATCAGCGTAGTTGTGGAAACTTTGATTCCGCCACAAACCGTTGATCTCCGGCTCGACCTCGGACTTCTTGCGAAGCCCGCCCAGCTCCGCGATCCGCTTGTGTCCGATCTGATAGGGTTCAAGTTCTGCCCCAAGCACGTCGAGATTGTATTTCGGATTGGTGCGTGAGCGTGGCACCGTGCGAATGTCCACGACGAGCTGAACGCCCCCGGCTCGCAGCAGGGTTACGAACTCAGGGATCGTCCTCGTCGAATGCCCGATCGTATAGATGGGAAGCGCTTCAGACATCGGACCTTCCTAACGCAATCGGTTCCGGACGCCGATCGCCAGCGTCTAATCCCTCTATCAGCGCCTCAAGCATGGGCCGCAGACGCTTGAGCTCCTCACGATGCGAATGCGCCAGCGTTGCGATGATCCTTGATCCCATCCGCGATATCGAGACGTCTACCCGGCGGCCATCGACATCCGACTTGAATCGGACCACCAATCCGGCCGCTTCCAGACGACTGAGCAATTCGCTTGCGCTATGGGGTGCCAAAAGCATCTGTTCGGCAAGCTCTCCCACCGAGAGCTGCCCGTTCGGTGCAGCACGAAGCGACAGCAACACCTGATACTGCTGCGCTGTTAAGCCAACTTCCGCAGCGGCCTTTTCGCTGAACCGCAGAAAGCGGCGCAAGTTGCGTCTGAACGCTGCCAACACGGCATAGTCGCCGTCGGAAAACGCATTGTCATCCAAGTAGTTGGAAACTCCTGAGTTTAACGAATGCAATTGTCGATCGCCCGCAGTCTCATTGCCAACGAACAAAGCGCCTAGAACGTGTTGAGTGTCCCATTCGTCCGGACTGATTGAATGTTGTTCGGAGAGGACGCCGGTCCCCCTCGAACCACCTGCAGCGGCCTCGGCGATGACAACCGCGACACGATGTTGATCGCTTTCCAACGCCACCTGTTCCCAGGGACACGAGCTCGGATGCGTTTCCCGCCATATGCGGCTTGCCAGCCGGTCGATATCAGCAGGACTGGGCTCGATGTCACCAGCAATGCAGTTGGCTAAAACCGACCAATCCGATGCTTTTTCGGCAGCCATATTGCTCACCTACAGTATATCGCTAAGGCCATCGGCAGCGGCCTGAGCTAGCGCCCCGTCCCGTCATTAGTGGATTTATGTCGTGATCCGATATATATCTCCTGGCGCTATCTTGCGCAAGGGGTTGGAACATTATGCTGGGTCGAGGAAGCCTCCAGGACTTGGCATCGCCGAACTTCGCTCGTTTGATGGAGGAGGTTCGAGCATGCACGGCATGCGCAGCGCAATTGCCCTTGGGCGCGAGGCCGATTTTTCAACTCTCACCTCGCGCCCGACTGCTGATTGCAAGCCAGGCGCCCGGGACACATGCGCATCGGAGTGGCCGGCCGTTTTCCGATGCGTCTGGCGATCAGCTCCGGCGATGGATGGATGTTACGGATGCGAAGTTCTATAATCCGGAGTTAGTTGCGATCCTTCCAATGGCTCTGTGCTATCCGGGCCGTGCCCGCAGCGGCGACGCTCCACCGCGGCCGGAATGCGCGGAATTATGGCGCGATCGGTTGCTACAGCAGCTTCCCGAAATCGAGCTGACGCTACTCGTGGGCACCTACGCGCAGGATCATGTGTTGGGCGCGGGACGCATGACCGACCGCGTGCGGAACTTCGACACTTACCTCCCACAATATCTTCCGCTGCCGCATCCATCCTGGCGCTCTCGAGGATGGATGACGCGCAATCCATGGTTCGAGGCGGATGTTCTTCCCGAAGTGCGCAGACGGGTTGCTAAAGTGTTTCGCCGGTGAATGGTCCGCAGAATCGAGGCGCGACCTTACCTCACATGCTGAGATCTAGCCGGACAAGGAGGGAGCGAGATGGAGGAGGAGACTGCCCGCTTCCGATGCATCGGAGACGACGGCACGCCGTTGATCGTGATCAAGTTTCGGCACTCCCTGACGATGCAAGGGAAACGCGGACACCGCACATTTCCCGGTGCGGTTCGATTGGCGCTCTCGACTGGTGAGGGGGTTCGCTACATCGCCCCAGACCTCTTTGAGGTGGTCGATACCGGTGAACTCCTGCACCGGCTGTAATCGGCGATGTTGTTTGATCATGGCGCCGGGGCGCGACAGGCGGTGTCGGAAGCCCGAGAACTCAGGCCTGGCCGTGACGGGAACATCGCCGGTTCAGGCCACCCAGGCAGGACTACCCAGTTCAGCCGCCGCGGACTGCTTGACGAATTTCGCACCGGGATCGAACACAGAAAGCTATAGACTAATTCAGCATAACGGCCAATCCGCGCGCCACCGCGCGCTGCGGTGCATCCATCACCCTGACGGAAATCCCTGTCGAGCGCTGAATACGTTCGGCCACTAGCGCAGTCATAGCAGCGCCGCCTGTCAGCGAAATCCCGTCGTCGAGGATCCCAGATACCAGATCAGGCTGGGTTGCCGCGAAAGCGCCTCGCACGGCTGATGCGATCTCATCGGCGTGTCTCTCGACAATGGGTCGAAGCTCCTCGACGTCGAGCGCGAGGACGCGCGGCAGACCGTTCCTCATGTCCAGACCCTTGACCTCAACATAAGAGCGTCCGGGCGACATCAGCGCTTCCGATAACGCGATCTTCAGCGCCTCGGCGGTCGACTGGCCGATATTGAACTGCTTGCGCAGATGAAGATGATGGACCAGGGCAGCGTCCACCGCATCCCCGCCGCCCCGCACCGATCGTGAGATGCAGATCCCGCCAAGCGAAATCACGACGATGTCGGTCAAGCCAGCGCCACAGTCGACGATCATCCGGCCGCGGGCTTCAGCCACGTCCAGTCCAGACCCGATGGCCGCAAGCATCGGATCGGCGAGGCGCATCGGCTCGGCAAGCCCAGCATCGTGCGCGGCGCGACCCAGCGCGCGACGTTCGGCCTGTGTTGCGTCCGTTGGCACGCCGATGACCACACGAGAGGCTCGCAGCCTCCTTTTGGGCGTCAGCGGTTTTAGCGCGAACTTCAGCAACTCGCATGTTGCCCTTACATCCACCAAGACCCCGTTTCGCAACGGCCGAACGGTTCGCAGGCGATTGACTTCACGGCCGATCATCGGTTGCGCGTCGGCCCCAACGGCGAACAGCTTGCCGTCGGGTCCGACCGAGCCATCAAAGCAGCACACCGACGGCTGCTCGAATATCACGCCTCCAGCCTTGTCAACGACCAGAGTGTTGGCGGTGCCAAGATCGATGGCGAAGTCCGGCTTCTTCTTTGCCCACGAGAGTGCTTCTTCGAACATGGGTCACCTTGTGTTGGGGAGAGCCCCAATAAGGTCAACGCCCGGGGTCCGTCGAGGCCGATGGTTCAAGCGGCGGGGGGCGGATCCGTTTTCGGCCCATCATCCTCGCCAGGCAGATCCGGGTTGTCGTTGGCTGGCTGCCAGGGAGCGGAGGCGAACGTTCGTCTGGTTGCGGCCGAAACGGCGCGCAGCGATGCGCGACACGGCATTCTAATCACTCGGTCCTGACGGACCATCTCGATCAGCGCTGCCTCGTTGGGACGGGATGAAAAGTGCAACCGGATTCCCGGCAAATCCGTCAACCGCAGCGCGCATGCCTCCGATAGGCACCAGACATTTCCTCGCCATGAGGTTCCCGCCAAGACGCGTGCGACTCGCTCCGCTGCCCGTGGTGAGTGGACCAAAATACCGTCGATCGACGGCAGCTCTGTCCTCACTTGCAGCAACCAGCGTATCGCAACGGCCTGCGCGGTGTAGACGATCCGACGTTCCACCAGGTAGCCAAAGCGCCGGAGGAATCCCTTGAGGTCCCCAGCCGTTTCGCGCGCGCCAAAGTGAACTATGCGGGCAGGCGGAGCCAGGTCATTCAAGATCAGTCGTTGCAGGTCTCGAACGTCGCCACCGGCAGAACGGACGTCGGAATACCCTGCATCCCGAGCGGCGCCAGCGGTAGCGTCCCCAACTACGAACACAGGTAAAGCCTTGTATTGCGCGCGAGCGGCATGGTGCCGAACACCATTCATGCTGGTGAACACGATGGCGTCCGGAAGCAGATCAGGCTGCTCGGTCGAGAACGGTCGCACACCGAGCACCGGCACGCTTACAACGTCATGCCCGAGAGCTTGTAGACGGGCCGCCGTGGAGCGATTGTCCGGCTCGGTTCGGGTCACCCAAATGCGCATGGCTTTCCCATCCTCAAAAGCGGCGAGATTGGGCGCTGGCGAGAGAGGCTTGGCGATGTGATCGTCAGCACGCGCACCTCTACCAATCGTCCTCGCTCCATCGGCCAAAGCAGCGATTGATCTGGTCGAAGGCCCAGCAACGCGGCCCCAAAACGGGTTCCAACGCCAAGGCGACGCTCACTGACGTCAGTTCCGTGCACCAATGTTGCGTGCAATGTTCGGCCTTGGACCGAGTAGACTAGGTCGCTTCCACATCGCGCGAGCGTTTCGTCGTTTTGAGCATCGGGTATTCGCGACATCGCCAGTTTCGCCGAAAGCAGACGCGCGACCAGTTCATCATCCATGTTCAAGACGACGCCACGCAGATAACGAGCATTGCCAGCATCGATCTCGACATCGAGATCCTTGTGAAGCGCGGTCCAGATGTGAACTAGCGAGTCGATGACGGAGGGACAGATAGCATTCACGTCTAACCCTCCCTAATGAACCGTGTTGGTCGCGCTGCGACGCGCCTTTGCCAGCTCCGCAACACTGCTCGCCAATGCACGCGCGCGTGGGAAGACTTTCCTGTCCATCTCCTGGAAATCAGGATCCGAACACACGAACCTAAATCCTCCGGGAACGCGAATGGCGATCCCTACAACCCGATGGTCGGCCTCGACCACGAACCTGTCCATTTGAACCTCCGCGCACGATCGCGGCCAGACCCAAGTCGGCGCATGCGATCGGAAATCACGATTCCAGCTCGAGCTGGGGAAGGTGCCCTAGGTCAGCCTGCAGCTGGCAGGTTCAGCCCAGGGCAGGCAGGCGCTCGGTGCTGCTGCCGGGATGCACTTCGACGTGCCGGATCAGGACCTGCGAGGACATGTGCCAATCATGGCCCATTCAGACGCAAAGTCAAACACAGCGGGCAG